>JBHLPH010000049.1:0-9173 GCA_048939625.1 Promethearchaeota archaeon | reverse complement strand
GGTCGTGGACAGAGCCAATCGCAGGCATCCACTACTAGGTCTTCCATATTTGCAGGAACGGGTCCCAGTAAGGGGGCTTGCACAAAGCGTCCACCCTTCGTGCTGGAATCATAAGCGACAAGGCTCGCCCAATTCGGATAACCGGTCTTATAGGCAAGACGTACAACTTCGCCGGCAGCGGACGTGGCCCCAAGGGCACTCCAATCAAATGCGCCATAATCCATGTTTGTTGTATTTAGAAGTTGATTCACCTGATAGGCTTTCGTCACTGGGTGACGAACTTGAACTTCATGCTGGCTAACAAACGGGCTATAGGTCCAATAGACTCCATAATTTTCATTCCCTTCGGATTCATGAGGAAGAATACCAGCATAACAGACATAGCTGATGGCACTATCGAAGCTGAGGATGCCACCACCGCCCAACCAAAATTCTTTGATTTGATTGACGATACGTTCTCGGGGTAGGTTATCGGGTATGATTAGTACATCAAACCTACTGGTCAATAATTGATGATTTGCGATATTGTCTGTGGTTAAGTTCGTGACTTGATAGCCAGCACCTAAGAGCACAGAGGAGAGGTTGTCCAGTCCATTGAATGCCAATGCTCCAGTTGTCGCATATGATGGACGCGTTAGATTGGATTCAGTGTATATGGCAACACGAACCGTCCGTGGAACCTGTGGAATCGGTGGAACACTAGAAAGGCTGGTTGGCTGTGAAGCAGATGTTGTATCAACAGCACGTGCTTCAGCCGAAAGAAGTGGAACAACAGGCACAATGAACATTGGAACAAATAGTGATACTAGTAACACTACTGAAATAAGCCTAGAATTTCTCATAATAGAATTCTCCCAAAAAGGGGGTTAATATCAAATAGATGAGCTAGCATAAAAACGCACCGCAAGCGTTTAGCATATTTTAGACGAAATTTAGCAAAACCCCAAGATTTCCTGAGGAATTAATGTGAAACAAATCATCTTTCACTTCATTACTGAAAAACCAGCATCTATGTCTTTGACATTCATGTCTAGCGACAAATAACGCCCTTAGAAACTGGGTTTAATATCTAAACAAGTGAACCCTCGCTTCGCAATCTCGGAAGGGCAACACCTATAAACACTCTCGCGCTTCCTCTTTTCGTTAGCAAATAGGATTGAGTTTCGTTTTTTGAAAAACTTTAGCTTATCGTGCTAGGCAGCTATTCCCCTGAATAACATTCACTGGAACAGCACGGTTGCGTGACACAGCCACCTATCCCTGAGAGATAACCCCATCTCAACGCAAGTGAATCGAGGTGAACAGTATGGAAAAAGGAACCGTCAAATTCTTCAACGCCGACCGAAACTTCGGCTTCATTGAACGTGAAACCGGACCAGATGTCTTTGTACATGGTAGCGATGTCGAAGGCGCCCGTCTGTTACGAGAAGGTGACCATGTCAGCTTCAAAATCGAACAAGGCGACCGTGGCCCCAAAGCCACCAACGTCAAAATCGAATAAACCACGCATTCAACTCACAACCATATCAATCTCAGTGCTTCAACTTCAATCGAATTATTCTCAAAATCCGCTGAAAAGAGGAACCAGAGATTGATTTGCTACTCATGTTACATTACAGGAGCTGAAAGAAAATGAATGAAGAATCAAATACTAAAAAACAGAATGAAGAAGGACGCGTGATGCGGGATTTACATCGACGCCCTCGCTCTCGCAAGAACCGCGAATTTGTGCTAATCTCCGGTGAACGTGTCAAACGAACCGATATCGGATGGTCTGAAGAGTACGAAAACGAGGACAAAGAAGAATAGTGTGGGAGAGATTTACGGCTGTAATATCTGCGGTTACAAAACTAACGCACTTGGACTGGCAGACCAGCAATAGACATATGCTGAGTGAAACAAGTCACCTGAAAACGATGTAATTCACTCCTGCCAAGTGATTTTGTCTTTCAGATCTTGAAGTGCTGTTGGAATGGTTTTCGCGTCTTTGAGTGCCGCGTTTGCAACTAACTCAATATCTGAACTCAGTGAAAAAAGCCCTAAGACTGGACACGAAAAGAGCGGTGATAAATCAATCTTCTCAAAAGGATTAGCAGCTAAATACAAGAGTTCTAACTTTGGGCAATTTTGAAGTGGTTCTAAATCAATAGAGGTCAATTGGTTTTCCCCTAATTTGAGCGTTCGAAGGTCTGTGCACTGTTTTAATGGTGCCAAATTGATTTCCCGTAATTGATTCCGATCCAGAATCAAATCCTCTAGATGACTCCACTGCCTAACTGGGGTTAAATCGATTTCTCGAAGTGCGTTCCAATTAAGACGCACTTCTTGAAGGTCCGTACATTGATGAAGGGAGGATAGATCAATTTTCTGTAATTGATTAGCTGACAAATGAAGTTCTCGGAGTTTCGTACATGTTTGTAACACAGTTAAATCAATCTCAACTAACTGATTATTACTTAATCCCAGCCTCCGTAATCGCAAACAATGCTCAAGCGAACTCAGATCGAGTTGGGTTAACTGATTCCCACTTAACCGCAAGTTCTTCAAGTTCGGACAGTGTTGAAGTGGTTCAAGATTAATTTTGGTCAATTGGTTTCTTCGCAAATCTAGCTCTTCAATTTCGGTACGCCGGTTAATAGGCGAGAGGTCCAACTCAACAATATCGCGTCCATAGAACGCGATATCAGTTTTATCTGGAGGAATCTGAACCTGTACCTTTTCGTCGTCAGCTGTAGTATACCTCAGGATAATATCTTCCACGAAATCAAGATCTCCTTATTCGGATTCAGTACTCCATTTCTCCTACTCCTTTTTGTTATTTGGGTTCGAAACAGCATTGTAAAACAGAAAACGAACTCTCTTTTGCGAACAGGTCCACTCTACAATCTATGCGGAAATAGTTGGATTATCACATGAAAAATCCAATGATATCAACCAAGTGAACGACGAGAAACAAATCTATCTTTCATATCGTTGGTTCGAGATAAGGCATTTGTGTCTTCGAAAATACTTCAAAGAGCCTATAACACTTGGTAAAGTGGCCTACTCCAAGAAAATCGTGAATCTATGCTGAAGTGTCTTTCTTAATTTATGTTATCTTGAAATTAATTCATATAGGACACTAATCGAGAACTTCATGTCGATGGTGTACAAGACGTTCAGCATATGAATACGCTGCAAATCGATCTACATCTTTTTGGCTGACAATACCGACAAGTGTCCCTTCATCATTAATAACGGCTAATCTGCTCACTTTGGATTTCAGAAATTCCTCCTCAGCCTGATTAATTGGTGTATCCATATGAATCGTATGGACCGGGCTTACCATCACGTCCTTCGCAACAAAATCCATTGGATTACGCCCCTTGGCAATCAACCTGAAGATGATACCATCCGTCACGATCCCCACTGGCTTCCCCTCTTCTTCGATTAAAACAGTACTAACCCACGAATCAACCATTTTTTTAGCAACAACAGGAAGGGCATCATTCAAGTGACATGTAATAACTTTCTTTCGAGCCACTTCGAATATACGCTTTGACTTGGTCATCTTTTTCACCATTCAATTCTTTGCGAAGTCGACCATTAAAAAGCGATTGGTCTTCTAAGTCATCCAACAACACGAGCACAAAAAGAACTGCCCTAACTGAACCTACCACTTGTTGAAATAGCTCTGCCCTCTTCGAAACACAACATAATGGCACATAACGTCTAGAAAACAATTTGTAGTAAATGAGGTAGTTATTGAAAGTGAAGAGCTTCAGGTTAGTTTTTCAATGATGGCTACGAATTGTGCGTTGCCTGAATCGATGAATTCTCGAACCTGCCATCCTGTGCCATTCAGAATCTCTTTCATTTCTTTTTTGGAAACCATAAGCCAATCAAACCATTTAGTAACGAATCGCTTAAACCTGACTCTACTTCTTAACTGGCCACTCATTCGATTTTTTTCCTTGTTGAGTTCATAATATTCTAAATAGTCAGGGTTATCTGTTTTGTAAGGGTCACGAGTTTCAGCAATGATCAGAGCGCTTTTTGAGGTTATTCTATGAAGCTGTTTAAGCAGCCTTTGTGCCTTTTTGAAATTGCCAAATAGACTGAAGTTATTCCCCAACAGGAGAATTGTATCAAACGAGCCAGACTCGGAAACCACATCTTCAATTTCCATGACTTTGGTAAGCTTCACTCCTCTTAATTTGCAAACCTTTACTGCTAAAGGCGAGCTGTCAATCCCAAGAACATCAAAGCCTTGTTTCTGTAAGTATAGTGAATGTCTACCGGCTCCACAACCAATATCCAAAACCTTTCCCTTCGCAAACTCCATAGCCTGTTTTTCATGGAACGTCCAATCATCGTATTCTAAGAAATATCTCTTCGGCTCCGTAGAAGACGCAATAATGTAACCGTCATCCCGTTCCCAAATTTCAAGAACCTCGTGCCCCTGATAATACGCCCAGATCTCCTGACCTACAGCATCTTCTTCAGGTTTCATAACTTTTGTTTTTCTCATAAGATATTGTATATCCTAGACTGGCTATTAAAATTGAGAACGGTAGTCACAAAATATCTATATCAATCGCAGATTTACTCGTCTATAGGGTGAAAAAATCAACTTTCACATTGCTTGAAAGAACTGCAGATCCGTCTTCGAAGCTATTCATTATGACCTATAGCACTTTGGTAAACTGCTTTCTCTATCTTTATGGTATCTTGCTGCTCTTCATTTCAGGGTATTTTTTTTGGTAAATGCAGGGCGAATTCACAAATCTGATCACCTTTAATGAATGATTTGAGCACCTCGACCCTGACTGGTTCGTTTAATACTGCTTCCCAGAAGTTTTTGAAATACCCTGCACTACATCCGCAAAAGACAGGATCAATCGGTTGGTCTTCTTCTAACAATGCGTGTCGAATCCAAGGATTATGACAGTAATAGTATCGTTTCTTTCGAGTATCTGTTTCGTGAATGAACTCTTTTGCTGAATACGGAATTTTGGTAATGAAAACTTGGTCTCCTTGCCGGATTCCTGCCTCGATTGTTTGATCACGTTTAACGTATGAAATAACCTCATCAGTCACCTCTTGGGTAAAGAACAGAGTGTCGTCCTTTCGATGGGTTTTCAGGGTCTTGACCAAGTTTTGATGTTGTGTTTTTAGAAACTTATCAAGATTATTTAATTCTCGGAATAACGCAATGGGTTTCTCATAAGACTGGGGGTATTTATTTCTCAGCCCAACCTCAAAGAACGTTTTACATTTCTCGTAATCAACTCTCGCAAGAAAACGTTCAACCAATTCCTTAGTTATCCCCACCTTTTGTTCGGGTCGTATCCCCAATGGTGGTATCCCTATTCCCCTAAAAACTTCATTCCGCAATCTTTCACCAAATTCCTCTTGCAACCGGGTTGAAAAATTAGCTATCATTTCGCTCCCATCAAGAATCTCTAAAGCTCCAATCACAACCTCCTTATTCCCTTTGAAATGACCAAACCGTAGGAGGGCAACAAAATTATCAAACGTGTTCTGTCCAGCCTCCATTATAAAATCTGAAAAGTTGTACAAATCCTCATAGGAGGCATTTTCAACCGATTTCTTCTGCCCTCTAAGAAAATTATCAAACTTCCCAACAATCTTTATCGCTGCTTCAAGTTTCTCCTCTTCAAACTTTCGTTCTTTCAAAAACACCCTAAAGCCTTCTAATTCCATTCAACCACCACATTTCTTCTACCCCTGAACTTAATATGCCATTTGTAATCGGTAAAAATCATTGTAAGAAAAGCTTCGACTATGATATTTGGTGTTTGGATCTAATGCCGTGAACAAATCATCTTTCACATCGCTTGAAAGAACTGCAGATATGTCTTCGAAGGTCAATGGAAAAACAAATAACAACAGAGAAAATGGCTTGCTTGAGACTTAAAAAGCAACAATGTCCACTAGACTAATAGTTCAATAAGCAATAACAGTGTGATTGAGGGAATAATTTCATGACTTCCCCCGTAATTCTCCAGATTCTTGATGCCCCTGTCCCTGGAGTTCTAGCTGTATCTGAAGCGCAATCAGGACCCGGCCTCTTGCTTTTGCATGCATGGTGGGGCCTAAATGAATTCTTTAAAGACCTCACGAAACGATTAGCTGGAGAAGGATTTGTCACCTTAACTCCAGACCTTTATCACGGACAGATTGCTAAGACAATAGAAACAGCCGAAGTGCTGAGTGAAACCCTGGATCAAAGGAATACAGAGAGACTGCTCCAAGGGGCTGTTGAGTTTTTGCAATCTCATCCTGCTACCAGTGGAGACAAAATCGGTCTCATCGGTTTCTCAATGGGTGCCTACTTTGCGATGAATCTTGCCCGAACTCATCCAAGCGATATCGGTGCCGTTGTTGTGTACTATGATGTCGCAGGCGGATCATTCCGAGACTTTGCGATTCCTGTTCAAGGGCATTTCGCAGAGAACGATGTATATGGTGCAGGACCCGATGAAGTACAGGACCTCAAGACTCGATTAGCTGCAGGACAAGGGATAATCGACTTTCATGAATATCCTGAAACTTCCCATTGGTTCTTCGAAGAAGATGTAAAGGACGCTTACAATGCAGATGCCGCTTCACTCGCTTACAAACGGATGCTTGTCTTTTTACGAGAATGGCTGAAAAAAACATGACGTGAAACAAATCATCTTTCACATCGTTGATAAGAAACAGCATATACATCTTCGTTATCCTGTTTACAGGAAGATAAGCCATCTGAAATTGGGTTTCTGCAATATCCGTTGCTCATTTCGATTTATTTAAAGTGAGGTGGATAGGAGATGGCGCGGAAGAATACTGATGAAAAAGCGATCTTTGTTTTCGATTATTGTTTTCATTATCTGTGCTCAATTGGTATTTTCCTCATTCTTTAGCACAGGGTCACAGGATTATCTAAGTGGTCAATCGTCAAACACGGTTCAACAAACGCCCACTACTCCCTTTGATAACATCATCATAATGATTGGTGACGGTATGTCCTGGGGGCAAATTAACGCTACTAAGAAGTGGCTAGGGACTACAGAGACGCTTACCATGGAAGAACTCACTTACTTGGGTGTTATTGAGACTTATTCCTTGAATTCGCCTGTAACCGATTCTTCTGCAGCGGCAACGGCTCTTGCCACGGGATATCGGACCGACAACGGGATGGTGGGAATGTTGCCGAATGGTGACCTACTCCCAACAATTCTTGAGGTAGCGGAGCGGTTAGGAAAAGCAACCGGTTTGGTCACAACTTCTCCCATTACTCATGGGACACCGGCTGCGTTCACGGCTCATGTTCCCGATCGAGATAATCAAGATGAAATCGCCCAGCAACAGCTTGTTCAAGGCATTGAGGTGTTGCTAGGTGGTGGAATACGCTACTATTCACCTCTTTTAGATACTGCAGAAAGTTTGGGTTACCAGATCGTTCATAATCGAACAGATATGATCGCAGGAGCAACTGAGGACTATTTGTTAGGTCTTTTTGCAAATGAGCAGATGAGTTATGAATATGACCGCAATCCGTTGATTGAACCCCATATTTCTGAAATGACCAACATTGCGCTCCAGATTCTTAATCAAGATGCAAATGGCTTTTTCCTGATGATTGAAGGGGCTCTCATCGACTATGCGGCCCACAGTATGAACATCAATCGGACCATCGGAGAAACTATTGCGTTCGATGAAGCTGTTCAAGTAGCCTATGAATACGCCCAACAAACTGAACGCACGCTTCTCATTGTCACAGGTGACCACGAAACCGGTGGCCTTTGGGTGAATATGTCCAACCCCACTTTAGAATACCACTTTTCAACTACCCTTCATACAGCTGCCCCAGTCCCTGTCTTTGCCTACCACAACACCGCGGCGACGCTGCCAACATTTATGCACCACATTGATATTGGTCAATACTTGCTTAGCAGTATAGGTCATGTAACTCCACCCCCCATTAATCCTGTAGTACTAGGAATAGCCATTACACTAATTGTTGTCATTATCATTCTAGCTGCTGTTCTGGGAGTACATATCCGACGAAGAACCACTAAACTCTGAGAAAAAACAATGATATGAAACAAATCATCTTTCACATCATTGTTAAGAAATCGCATGTATGTCATCGAAATCAATAAGATTCGCACATAACAGCCTGAAAAATTACCTGCTCATTGTACACAAAAAACTGAATCTACCTGAACATGCAAGATAGACAAGATTTTAGCCAATTAGTAAATACATCCAAGTCTAGGAGGTAGAATAATGGCTGTTCAAAAACTCAGAGAAGACCTCTACTGTGTTGGCGCCATTGATTGGGATCGCCGGCTCTTCGACGAGCTCATCCCCTTACCCGATGGCACAAGCTATAACGCGTATCTGATAAAAGGTTCAAAGAAAACTGCACTTATTGACACCGTTGATCCCCGAAAAAAACATGAATTATTGAACAATCTCAAAGAAGTCAAAGTCAAGACCATTGACTATGTTGTCGCGAACCATGCTGAACAAGATCACTCGGGCACCCTCCCTCAAGTCCTCAAACAGTTCCCTGAAGCCAAGCTTGTCACCAACACCAAATGCAAAACCATGCTCATGGACTCAATGCTTCTTCCCGAATCACGCTTTAAGACGATTGAAGATAGAGAAGAATTATCACTGGGTAATCGAACCCTTGAATTCATCTTCACTCCCTGGGTTCATTGGCCTGAAACCATGCTCACCTACTTACCAGAAGAACGCATACTTTTCCCCTGCGACTTTCTCGGCTCCCATATTGCGACCAGCGATTTATATGCTGTCGATGAACCTGTCGTCTACCGTGCTGCGAAGCGATATTATGCCGAAATCATGATGCCCTTCCGTACACAAATCAAAAAACACCTAGAAAAACTTGCTTCACTCAAAATTGATCTCATCGCTCCAAGTCATGGTCCCCTTTTTAATCGACCCGACTTCATCATGAATGCCTACAAAGACTGGACATCTGATGCAGTGAAAAATGAGGTTGTTGTACCCTATGTCTCCATGTGGGGGAGCACCCAAAAAATGGTCGACTACTTCATCGATGCCCTGATTACTCGGGGGATTACGGTGAAACCATTTCATCTAACAGCTACTGATATTGGAGAACTCGCCATGGCACTTGTGGACGCCGCCAC
>JBHLPH010000021.1:0-30894 GCA_048939625.1 Promethearchaeota archaeon | reverse complement strand
ATGACTTCAAACAAGATAACCTGGAAGGCAATGCCGACATTTGCGACTCCATACATGGCTAAGAAGGTTAGTATCCCGGAAATGAGATGTGCAACCAAAAATACTCCAATCTGTGATATACGCCCAGGCACAAAGATCCACCGATATTCACAAAGTCACATTTCTTGTTTTAATCCTTCCCTACGGTCAAGAGAGCTTGATATCCGAGAATTTCCACAAGCATGAACTTAACTATAAGCGAAAAAAAAGAAGAGAAAAGGGGGTGTGAACCCCCTTGTTGAGTTTTACTTGGCAGCTGTCTGTCGTCGCTTGAGTAGACATGTGACCAACAAAATAATGATCACAATGACAATCACAGCGATAACAACATAGAGCTCGTACGGTGGCGCTGGGATGAAGATCTCCGGTTCTACAATGAAGGTCGCAGCCGATGTGCGGCTTACGGTGAACATACCATCGGTGCAGTTCACACGGACCAGCCACGTCACGCTTGCGCCTAGACCATAGTAGGCACTATTGGGATCATAGGTGATGCTGTTTAACGTCGTACCATATGTGACTACCTTCCAGGTAACACCAGAGTCATTGCTGACTTCAACGGAGAACCCGATGGTTTCACCGAGAGATGGTGAACTACCAGGGGCTGCGTTCGGATCAGAAGCCGTCCATGAGATGACGAACGGTTCAGGACCGAGGGTTTCGCCTCCATCAGGATCAAGTGAATCGATAGAGGGTGCGAAGAAGTTCTCCACTCCGAGGTTAGAAAGGAAGACAGAGTTGAAGCTCGGATCAAGGTCCAAGGTGGTTTCCGTGCTAAAGCTGGCACGAACGTCGTATCGGGCGTTGGTATTAGTCATCGAAGTGTCAAGATCAACAGAGAGCCCTGCTGCTGTAACACCGCTAGCTTGGAAGGCATAGACATCAGTCGTCCAGGCCATGGGTACTGGACCGTCATAGTAGTCCAATCCGATGGTATAGGTTCCCGAGACTGGAGCGGTAAAGGTTCCTACTTCAGGATTCGCACCAGTTGCGGTCGTCCCTCCTGTGAGACTGTTGGCATAGGTGTGTGCGACACCCGGTGCCCACACGAATACGTCGATGTCACCGGCATGCGTCAACGACCCGCCTTCCTCAGCATCCCAAGTACCAAAGTCAACTGTCACTGTCACTGTTTGACCAGCAAGAAGATCCACGTAGTCATAGTCTTCTCGTGGGTTCAAGTCGGGGTTCCAACCCGGTACGACCGGTTCTACGATTGTACCGTAGTTTTGGTGGGAAACCGTGGAGAGAAGGTCAAGTGATGTTGAGACGATACCAATTCCTGGGAATTCAGGAATGCTAAGTGCTGACCAGTTAACGTGGAAGGTCGCTGCTGGACCTGTCCAGTTGCTGTTGTCCATCAACGGCGCCATGGTAGTTATGGTGTCGGATCCATTCAGCCAGGCAGTAGGCTGACCCCATGTAAATGGAGTTCCAGCCCAAGGCGTGGAGACACCGTCGTCACCGCCTGCATGGTTATCGATGCCATAGGCACAGGTGACATAGATGTCCTCGACACCACCGGTTGAGGCACCAAACGTGCTGGTGCGTACTGCAATGCCGAAGTATCCGCGTGAGAACCAGGTCCAATCCCATCCATAAGCTGGTCCATATGGACGAGAGACATCGAGGAGAATGACCTGTGATGTTGGACCAGTTGATGTTCCTTGCCACTGAGCATTCGTCCAGGCAGAGTCTGTCTCATCCATGAAGTAACCATAGGATGAGTAGTACAGCATGACGTCGAGTCGTGTATCAGGATCCATCCAGGTAACGTTCACCATGAGGTAGCTGGGTGGTGATTCGTACTCGTGTGTCGCATTCCAGCGATTCGCATCGACGAACCAGAATCGCCAGTCACCTACTTGTGGTCGGTAACCATATTGGATGTTTCCATAGGTAGCACCGTTGTCGTAGGGCAGGTTTTGAGCTCCACCCCATGAGACGGCACCAGCCGCACCTGGAGCATCCATGATCGCGTCAACTCGGAAGCTGATTGGCATGTGAGTTACACCCGTACCATTAACGGCTGCAAGATAGCCTTCATAGGCACCAGGCATAGCGTCAGCAGGAACGTCTATGCTGACGTTCCACATCATTGGATATCCTGGGTCAGGAGCCATGTATTGGCTGGTGGTGAACCAGGTCCATGGAGCGCTGTTATACCAAGTGATGGTTACATTGACGTTGAGTTCTCGCCAAAGGAACAGTTCGACACCGATATCGCGGTAGTAGATCGTTGGGTCCCAGAGGAAGTGGCTTGCTGGGTTACCCAGGCAAATGGTGTGGCTGTTGGAATAGGCTGTGTCTGAGGAGACTCGTCGAACTTCACCAGCGGTTGTCGCTGTTTCGAAGTCGATGATTCCGTTACCGTTGAAGTCATACCAGTCATGGAGGAACACATAGTTGCCTTGACCGGAAAGATCGTAGAGCGCATCTAGGTTCGACTGTGGATAGGTAAGGTGAATTACCATATATTCTGAGCTTAGCATAGATGCAAGTTCGGCAACAGAGAAGTGGTCTGCAAGTCGCCAGGTGGTATAGGTAGAAGTGGACCTGAGATTCGCAGAAGCTGAGCCTGCTTGCTGATAGGTATAAGCAGCCAGACTGTCGACACCTGTCATGTCAGCGGTACTAGTTGAAACGTTGAACGCATAGGAGTCACCACGATAAATGGGACCAGGGAAGACGGCTCCATCAACAAGGCCGTAAGGATCATACCAGCTCATGTGATACAGCTGAGTGAAATAGAAGTACTCACCAAAGTCGTCACCACTGTAGTACATGTTCATATACCAGCCCCGCCATGGATCGCCTTTATCACCCCAGTATTGGGCGTTCCAACTTTCGTAGGTGGCGATTGCGGGGAGTGGATCGGTACCATCTGTAGCGTTACCGAAGGCCATGTGAATTGCCTTGTAGGCATTGATACGTCCGGCGCCTTGGCGGTAGACGTCATAACCGAGGTCATCTGCGGTGTTCATGAGCATTGCACGTGTTGAATCGGCTGAGGGAGAGCCAGCTTGGGTCACGATTGCTGCAATTCCTGCAGCAAAGGGACAGGCTTGACTGGTACCACCGAAGGTGGTCCAGGATTCACTTCCATCACCGATGTGAAGTGGTGCAATGTCGAAGGCATAAGCACCAACGGCTAAAATGTCAATTCCTAAGTAGCCTTGTGGTGTAGGACCTACACTGGTAAAGTCTGCCACAGTATCGTAGCCTTGGGAGTAGTTGCTGTAGAAGCCTTGCCAGATGTGGGAGGTAGTGCTTGCTCCAACCATTAGGGCAAAGATTGAGTCTGGTCGACTGACTGTTCCGTAACCTGGACCAGTATTGCCGGTTGAGACACAGAAGAGGGTATCGGATTCATAGGTCAGATAATCCATGGTCATGCTGTATAGGTCGTAGCTGTTGACCATATCATATCGTGTTCCTTCGTGGAATGAGGACCAACCCCAACTGTTACTGAGAACATCAGCTTTGTCTGTACCGACGTAAGTCCAGTTTTCGAAGAAGCTGTATGGATATCCAGTTGGTCGGTATCCACAGCCCCAATACCATGTCCAGAGATCGTCAGCGATGGTGAATGTCTTCAATGCCATGATCTTTGCACCAGGTGCAACACCAGGCACTGTATACAAGGTGCCATTCCCATACACGTCGAATTCGGTGATTCCACGTCCAGCGGCAGTACCTGCACAGCTAGTTCCGTGACCACCATTGTCGTACATGAAGGCGAATCCACGACCTTGGGCATCAATACCGGAGATGAGGTCGCCGGTGATTTGACCGGTTAGGTCGAAGGTGTTTGAGAGGCTGCCCATGCTGTAGTCATTGTTTCCATCACCGTCAAAATCTTCGGCAAGAATTGGATTCGAGTCGAACATGTGGGGAGCATTATTAGTGAAGTCCCAATCAGCTGCTACACTGGTTGAAATTCCAGCATAGTCGGCTGTTACAGCCCATGAGGATTCAAAGTCAACATATAATGTGTCATAGACAAAAGGAGTTGTCGAGTCGACAAGAATGTAGATAAAGAATGCTCGTTGTGAAGATAAGTCTTCAGCAATTTGGACTGACATACCAACGCGGTAGAAGCCGCTCATACTGGTGATTCCACCAACGTACATGTTTTCTGTGTAGACCCCGTAGGTGCTGTTGGACCACCATAAGGCTCCATCGTTGCGGAACATGCGGAAGTCTAAGCCCTCAGTGAGTAGATACCCACCCACTACTGGAAGAGCATAAGTTGTAATAGCAATTCCTGATCCACCCGGATCAAAGCTGGTTGGCTGACCGGAGGCATCAAGAGCAATTGCATCAACAAGATCTGTTACACCAAAGTCAACACCAGTGTCGACAATACCGATTACGGTTCCTGTACCATCATAGGCAGGAAAATCGGCTTCGACTTGGTCAATGCCCATGATTGCACGAGCAAAGAAATTGTCGGTGTAAGGCCCTTCAATTGGTCGTTCGTTCAACACCCTGTTGGCATATTCATTACCCCAAACAAAACCGACGCCAGGATAATCACTAATTGCATATATTGCTTTAGGATCTGAGACGAAGCCTTGAATGATTAAGCCAACTTCTTGGGTGATGACGTTGACAATCTTCATGTGAGCGCTTAGTCCCACAAGGTCGGTTTGACGATTGGCGGTAGCATAAACTTCGAGGGCGCCATCTACTGAACGAAGAGCATCGGGGATAGTGCCAGTGGCTAGGTATTCATCTAGATTTGAGGCTATGTTCATCACTGGTTCTTCGGAGGATGAAGATTGTGACCCGATTTCTGGAAAGAGGGTATCATAATCCTCACGTGCGATTGTTGGTTCACTTAGACTGGTTGCCATGGCTCGAAATGGTAATGCAGAGATGCCGATAAACATTGAAAAAACAAGAATTGATAGAAGTGCTAGAGACGCTAGATTTCTCTTTTTAAAAGGCAATGCCTTTTTCATGTTAAATTCCATCCGTTGTCCTACTTTGCAGTAGGTTCCCGAATAGTGAGGTATAAGGGCTTTTTATAGGTTAATGTGTCTTTTGCGCCCCCAGTTTTATCCTTTATAAAGAAACCACGAAAATGCGATGCAAAAATCGACTAATGACGTTGCAGGATTCGAAACCCTTTTAATTGTCAAGCTCTGAAAAGCTATTGGGTGGCAATGTGAAATGGTTTAGGAGTCATAGGGAACCCCCCAGTGCCTCAAAAATCGTTCGCGTTATTGAATCGAAAGGTCCAATGACTAGCAAAGAGATAGTCCAAACCACGAATCTAGCCCCACGCACTGTCCGATACGCCTTGAAACGACTCGTCGCTGAAGGTGTCGTTGCGCGGGTTCCAAACCTCACCGATCTTCGACAGACCCTATTTATGCTTCATGTGGAACGCCGCATGAACCGGTAGCTATTTCTATTCACAGCCGCCAACTCCACCCACTACTCTATTCCTGAGCGAATTAAGATGCTGTTTTTCTATCGCCGTAAACCTAAACCTCCCTCTTCAACGATTTTTGTACCTCTACTCAAGCTCTTCAAAACTACCCATCAGAAGGATCGACGAGAGAAAGCAGAGATATCTGAAACTATCCCTCTGGATACGGGAAGCCCCTTTATGTTAAGTGGACCCAAAAGCCAGTACGGTCTTGGTATCAGCCTGCATTTTATTCTTATTCCCCAAACTAAACAAATCAATCAGAAAATCATATGGCGCTTTGCGCGTGAGGAGATGCAAAACGCCCTTATTCTGGACGGACTAGACCGGTCAGAGGCTGAAATGTATGCTCTCCGCCTCATTGATCCCCTGTTTCCACCTCCAGAAATTCGCGTTGAATTTCAAGATGATGGCAAGGTAATCTTAGAGAATTTTCAATCCCTAATTACATACCAGCTGCTCCAAGGGAAACAATATTCAGCAACTTTGGACTCCATCAGAACAATTTATCTTGACTTAGCTGACACCTTCATCAGCCTTGCAAATAACCAGGTCCCAAGAAATAACGAAGCTGCTACAAAATTTGCTGAAACTACCTTCTATAATATTGAAGCAGCTATCTACCAAGAAGATATTGAAAAGAAGACGATAATCGATCTAATGGGTAAACTTAAAGAAATTGCTAAATTCTTTGAAATGTTTGCTCAGGACAGATATCTTCAACGGAGTACCCCCCAAACACCTAAAATCATCCAGCGCCTTTATCCCTAGACATCAGACTTTACTTTTTTTAATTTAATGAAATTTAGAGGTGTTGTTAAAAGAAAGGGGGAATAGGAGTTTCACCCACACGTGAAATCCTATTTTTCGTTTTCCCATTGGGATTTATCGAACCAATGCCAACAGGCAGCATAATGGTCTTTTTCTACTTCCTTAAAGGGTGGTTCTTCAAGCCGACATTTTTCGTCTGCCATTGGACATCGGGGATGGAAACGACACCCTGAAGGAGGATTGATTGGAGATGGAACTTCACCAACTGGTGCACGCCTAGTATGTGTCAAAGTGGGATCAGGAATCGGCACCGCAGAGACGAGAATCGCTGTATACTGGTGCTTCGGATTATCAATCACTTGACCCACTGGCCCATACTCAACAATTTTGCCCAGGTACATGATACCAATTCGGTCACCAATATACCGGGCTGAGGCTAAATCGTGAGTGATATAACAATAGGTCAAATCGTATTTTTTGATAAGCTCTTTGAGAAGGCTAAGGATTTCAGCACGAATCGAGGCGTCAAGCATCGAAACAGGTTCATCCGCGACAATGAATTCAGGTTGCGTTACAATAGCACGGCTGATAACGACACGTTGGCGTTGACCACCACTTAACATGTGGGGGTATCGGTAGAGAAAATCTTCGGGGGGAATGAGCCGAACATCTTCCATAGCCATTTTGACCCGTTCAAGAAGTTCTTCTCTCGAATCAGCCAGGCGGTTGACTTGAAGTCCTTCGGCGATACTGTCGTGGATGCTGAGTCGTGGGTTGAGGGATTCATAGGGGTCTTGGAAAATGATCTGCAGTTTTGGTCGAAGAGCTTTCATTTCTTGCTTACTTATTTGAGTGAGGTCTACGCCTCCGTAAGTTATGGTGCCTTCGGTTGGTTCCGTGAGGTTGAGGAGAGTGCGTCCGGTGGTGGTTTTGCCGCATCCAGATTCACCAGCAAGTACAAAGACTTCGTTTTTGTAAATGTCAAAGCTGACATCGTCGACAGCTTTTACCCAGATTTTTTCGCGGCTGAAGAGTTGGGCGATTAAACCACGTCGGACTGGGAAGTACTTCTTGAGGTTTCTTATTACAAATAGAGGTTCTTCTGTGGTCATTGGATCACTTCCAGACGTTCTTCCCCCAGAGTTGGTCAGCGTGATGACATGCGGCGAAATGTTTCTCGCTGATTTCTCGGAACTCCGGTTCCTTTTGAATACAAATTTCAGTAGCGATAGGACACCGGGGGTGGAACCGACATCCAGAGGGCGGATTGATGAGCCCAGGAGGTGCTCCAGGGATGTGAACGAGATATTCTGATCCTAAGAGACTGGGAACTGACCGAATGAGCCCTTCCGTATAGGGGTGGAGTCGTTCCTTGAAGATGGTGACAACATCGGCAAATTCGACGATTTGCCCCGCATACATGATAGCGACTCGGTCACAAGCTTCCGCAATGGTAGCAAGGTCGTGGGTAATGAGAATCACTGAGAGGTGGAATTTCTGTTGAAGGCTTTTCAGGAGTTTCAAAACTTGTGCCTCAACAGTCACATCAAGGGCTGTGGTTGGTTCGTCAGCAATGAGGACTTTGGGTTCTGTTACCAAAGCCATGGCGATCATGACACGCTGCTTCATTCCTCCACTGAATTCGTGAGGGTAGTTGGTAGCGCGGGTGGGGTCAACGCCGACCACTTCGAGGATGTCTTCCATTTTCTTGAAGGCTTCATCGGTGGAGATGTCTTCGTGGAGCATGATTGCTTCGACGATTTGGTCACTAATCCGGAGGACGGGATTCAGGGCATTCATAGCTCCTTGGAAGACCATGGAGATTTCTTTCCATCGGATTTCCTGCATTTCATCCTTGGATTTTTTGACAAGGTCCTCGCCATCGAGAATAATTTCTCCGTCCACGATTCTTCCAGGATAGGGAAGAAGATTGAGAAGGGCGTAAGCGGTTGTCGATTTTCCACACCCAGATTCGCCAGCGAGGCCTAAGGTCTCACCACGTTCTAAGGCAAAGGTTATGTTATCAACAGCACGGACTGCGCCCATTTCAACGAAGAAGTAGGCTTTCAGATTTTTAACATCTAATACGGCCATTTCGGTTTACTCCCTCCGGATTCGGAGTCGTGGATTAAGAATCTCGTCGACTGCGTAGCCAACTAATGTGAACGAGAGGGCTAAGAGGACAATGCATAGTCCGGGGAAGAAGACGTACCACCAAGCTCCTTCAGAATATGCTCCCGCACCTGAGGCTTGGAAGAGCATTCGGCCCCAGCTAACATCGTGGGGGTGTGTAAGCCCTAAGAAACTAAGACCTGCTTCTGATAGAATTGCCCCAGCAACACCTAAGGTGATTTGGGCGAAGAGTAGAGGGGTGACATTGGGTAGGACGTGTCGGAAGATGATGTAGAGATCACTTGCTCCGATGGCTCGGGCGGCTTCAACATAGGCTCGTTGTCGTTCAGCAAGAACTTGTGCTCTAACTAGTCGGGCGGTTCCTGTCCACCCAACTAGTGCAATGACTAAGACGATGTTCCACCAGTGCGGTGACAGGATGGCAGCCAGTACAATCATCAGGGGAAGCCCTGGTATAATGAGGAAGAAGTCTGTGACACGCATTAGCACTTCATCCACTAAGCCACCGAAGTAACCTGAGATGAGTCCGACGATGAGGCCAACGAAAGTTGAGATAAATGCGGCAGTAAGTCCGACGACTAACGCGATACGGGATCCCCAGAGGAGTTGTGCCCAGAGATCTTCTCCGTATTGACCAGCACCGAGTTCACCATAATAGCCTCCGAGAATTTCGAAGGTACAATCATCAAAGTTGATACGGATATCAGGTGTGTCTTCAGGAGTTGGATCATTTACTTCCACGCGGATAATGATCCACATTTTACCTCGTTGTTCGAAGGTGTTGGTTAGCATGAAGGCATCCCAGACTTTCTCAGGAGAAGCAGTCCATGGAATATCTTGTATGAGGTTATCTCCACGGAAGATTTGTTCAATGTTACCGGAATTTTCGACATAGCATTCTTGGATGATGTTTACCCAGGCATCACCCCATCCACCGGGATCATTATTTTCAATTGTGTAGGTGTAGCGGATGTAGGCTTCCTTTGGTCGACCAAAATAGTCCCAAGTAAAATCAGTTTGGATGGACGCTGTTGACCCAAGATAGTACTCAAGAGGATCTGGATCAGAGTAGGTGAAGAGAAAACTGCCAGGTCCGGAAACGTTACTTCCAACAGTTCCGTCCCATGAACCTGTCATTAACTGATTATTCGTTGTTTCAGTATAAAGGGCTTCGATGCGGCATTGGAGGTCATCCAATCGGCAAATCATCTGAGGAGTATCTAAGGCAATGGGATTCCGAAATTCGATGTGAAAGCTCAGTGTCATTGTGTCAGTCGTTGTAAAGGTTTTTGTAATGTTTACTTGGTCCATTTCGCGAACCCGAGAGGACCACCCGAGCCCGCCAGGACTTCGGTATTGACGACTATAGATATCAATGGCGGGTCCGCTGGAGTTGGAAATTTCAATGTGGAAAATGGCATCAGCATCCCCAAGTGTTGTAAGCGTATTGTCAATAATGAATTCGATGCTGTAAGAGACTGAAACTCGTGATGGATACTGGGTAGTAAAACCGACGGGAAATAGGCTTGCATTAAATAGGAAGTCATAATCGAAGTAAACATCAGTAGTTCCATACCCAGACAATGTACTCGAGTCGTTGTATTGGATTTCATAGCAGCCTGGCCCACTTCCCGAAGCAGTGGTGGAGCCAACATTGAGATTTACGAAATCCGAAATAATGCTCTGACCCGGTCCAAATGGTGTAAAGGTCCAGCCCGTAGCATCAGCATCAAATCGTGAATTTTGAACAGTAATGAATCCTTCTCCACGGAGTTCTTCATTATACTGCCAGCTATCCGCATTATCATTAAACTCTGAGTTATTTATTGGATAGATGGCTTGAAATCCGAAAGGATCGATTGGTAATAACCACGTTGGAGCTGACAGTCGTGGTGCTTGGTTAACAAGAATTGGTGCTGGCCAGGGTTCCACCAAAGGGGCAACCAATGCCATACCGAGAAAGAATAGGATAATGGCTAGTCCAGCGATTCCCATCTTGCTCTTTCGGTATTCTCTCCAGAATCCCATGAAGCGGTGATAATATTCGTCCCATCTTACCATCTGCAATCACCATAGTTTCAATCGTATCTGACCCGGGGGTCAAGGAATCCATAGAGGATATCGGCAATGAAGTTGGCTATGATTACGGTCAGAGCCATGATATAGAAGATTGCCTGTAGCACTGGGTAATTTTGTTGCATCACTGAGTCGAATATCAACCGACCCAAGCCATACCAGTTAAACACTGTTTCTGTTAGCGTTGCACCAGTTATGAGAAAACCGAAAGTCAACGCGATCATTGTAACCAGAGGTAGAATTGCGTTTCGCAGAGCATGCTTATACAACACGGTGCGTTCGTCCACGCCTTTAGCCCGAGCAGTTACGATGTAGTCCTCTGTTAATACGTCAATGAGGGTATTTCGCATGACAAGCATGTATCCCCCATACGAGACTAATGCTAGTGTCAAAGAGGGTAGTACAAGGTGCCACGCAACATCCATTGCATAAGCAAGAGGATCTTCAGGAACTGGTACCGAGACAGTTCCTCCATATGGAAAGAGTGGAAGATAGAACCCAAACATGAGGATGAACATCATCCCTAACCAAAATGTCGGAATCGAGTAGAAGGTTAGAGCAGTGACGACCATGCCCATATCAAAGGATCCTCCACGCTTTGATGCAGCAGCGATGCCAGTGATAACGCCGAGAACAATTGTGATTATTGCGGCGGTACCCATGAGGAGGAGCGTATTTGGAAGTCGGGCAGCGATGGATTCAATCACAGGTCGATAGCCCTCCGTAAAAGAGTGCCCAAAGTTGAAGGTAAACATATTCACAAGATATGTCACGAATTGTATTGGGAGGGGTTGATCTAATCCCCACATAGCACGGAGAGCAGCAGCGAGCTCTTGCTGGTTTGCTTGTAAATTACCACTGATTAATATCCTAACCGGATCACCGGGCATAAGCCTGAAAACGAAGAAGTTGAAGGTGATAGCGCCTAAAATAAGGATAAAACTATTAATTATACGTCGTACGACGAACTCGCGTAGGCCCACAAGCTTTGCCTCCAGCTTTTTCTAAAGCTCGTTGCCCAATGCAGTAATGGCTTTTATAAGCTTTGCTTATGGTGCAAGGTAACCTCTCCTTATTAAGTGAGAATTTATTCTCAAAATGCATGGAGAGGAAAGCTTTTAGAACGAAGTTCCTTTGTGCCAAACAGCTGGTGCCTGTTATGATGCGATTGAAACAAACGCTCTACAAACCGTCTTATCGGAACCTTGTTACAGTTGTTTTCATCGTTACCACGATTGCCCTTGGAATTGGAAGCATCATTTTATCAGTAGAATATTTTGCGGTTTATGATACAGCAAACCATTTTCGACCAACAATCACGAGCGTTGAAAAGTCCACTCCAAGCGCTAGTGAACGACTTATCACAGTTGATATTCTAGTACAAAATAATGGCACTAGGCTGGTGCATATTTGGGGCTACACGGTTTCCTTAGAGTTGAATGGCGAATATATAAGTCAAGTTGATACTTTTCAAGATATTTTCTTGCAACCTGGTCAAGAAACCACGATTGTCGTCCGGATTTTAGTGACCGGACTGTACGTCAACACCATTATTGACGCTGAGTCTAGCGGTCAGTGGAACTGGTATATCCGCTATCCAATGCGTATCTACATCGGTGGTTGGTTGTATATTGCCATGTCATATCTCTCCACGTACTATACTGGAGTCATTGAGGGTATCTAAAAAATGGAAATATCAGCAAAACAAAAAGAGAAGATTGGCAGCATAATCCGATTCTTCGTCGCTGCTATCTGTGGTGGAGTGATGATTACCTTTGCCAACTTCACTATTTTAGTCGGTCTTACAGATGGAGCAGTATTCACAATCTTGATGATTATTATTGGGATACTTGTTGGAATGTTCAGCGAAGAAATTCATTATGCCATTCTTGCAGGACTAATGAGTATCTTTGTGGCATTCCTCATTTTTTATGGAGTAATTGTCCTACCAATAATCCTTTTTGCCACCTGGGAGCTATTCGAAATCCTTGTACTCTTTGGTATTTTCCATATTGTGCGAGTAATAATGCTTCAACTAGTCGGCATTATGCTTGGCGTCGTTGTGGGTCGATGGATAGGCCCCGCTTGGCAGGATATCAAGACACCCAAACACAAACTACGCATAGGTGTTAATGGCGAGATAACACCCGAATCTGAAGCAGAATAGGCATTCAGCGAACGGGCATGCGAACAATTGTCATAATCCATAGTCCGAGAATAATTGCCACAAACATACCGATCATGAAGATGATTTGACCCAAAAGGATAAGTTGTAAATTCCAGGGTTGATAAAACGCGGTTAAGCTCCAAATTAGTCCTCCAATCACCATCATAATGATCGGTATGATGAAAGCACGATAATTGATTAACCGCAACGGAGAGGGCCCTTTACGGACTGGAGTTAATCCATCGAATTTGTGCCACTTTTCCTTTTGCACATGTATTCTTTGTTTCATTAGAATCGTCACAATCGAGCATGGGAGTAGGAAAAGAAAAAGGCTCCTATTGTTAACGATTCCCTTATGATATAGAATTTGTCTTTTATGGAAGTGTCGGAAGACTTTATCCCCTTTATCGCCTTGGAAGATGGTGAAGAGGATGCTTAACCAAAGTGGAAATTCTGAACCAATTCGAGTTGGAATCGATATTGGAGGTACGTTCACAGATGTCATTCTAATCGATTCAACTGGGAGACAATGGCATGTTAAGGTGCGGTCGACCCCCGATAATTCCTCGATAGGAGTTTTAGAGGGGCTCCAAAAGGTGTTAGAATTAGCAAATATTCCTCCAAATGAAGTTCAGTATATCCTACTTGGAACCACTGTGGCGACGAATACCGTCTTACAACGGAAAGGAGCCAAGGTCTGTCTAATTACAACAAAAGGATTCGAAGATCTCTTAGAAATTAGTCGCCAACAACGTCCAAATCTCTATGATATTTTCGTTGAGCGTATTCCCCCACTGGTAACACGTGACCATATTATTGGGGTTCCGGAAAGAATTCTCGAGGATGGGACAGTGCATCAACCTCTGACTAGGAAGGAGGTTAATGATGTAGTCGAAAAAGCAATTGTGGACATTGATGCTGTGGCAATCTGTTTACTATTTTCTTACCGGAACCCACAACATGAGATTAGCCTACTTCAAGAACTCCAAAGGCACAATCCAGATTTATCAGTGAGTATATCATCGGTTGTCCTTCCTGAATACCGGGAATATGAGCGGATGTCCACCACGGTCTTAGATGCTTATGTCAATCCAGTAATTGCCAAATACCTTCAACGCTTGGATAAGGCACTTAGTAAAGCAGGAATCAACACACCTCTATTAATAATGCAAAGTCAAGGAGGTGTTCTTCAATCCAAAGTTGCACAGCAACACGCCGCCCGTTTATTATTCAGCGGGCTGGCAGGAGGAACACTGGGGGGTGCATACACCAGTGCTTCTCTTAAGGAAACGGAAATTATCAGTTTGGACATGGGTGGAACGAGTACTGATGTGGCACTCATTAGCAATGGCATAATAAGAGAAACATCTGAGGGGCATATTGGAGGATTACCTTGTCGACTTCCAATGGTCGATGTAGAAACCGTTGGAGCAGGTGGTGGGAGTATTGGCTGGATTGATACAGGCGGAATTTTGCGAGTAGGACCGCAAAGCGCTGGGGCTAATCCTGGTCCAGCTGCCTATGGAATGGGGGGAACTGACGCTACCGTAACGGATGCTAACTTAATACTAGGGCGTTTGAACCCTGAGAATTTTTTAGGCGGAGCGATTTCACTGAAGGTAGATCTTGCAGCTGATACTATGAAGATATTGGCAGATGAGCTTCACTTAACCTCTGCGGAATGTGCGTTTGGAATCGTCAGAGTAGTTAATGCAAACATGGAACGAGCTATTCGGGTGGTTTCAATTCAACGGGGTTTTGATCCACGTGACTTTGCTTTAATAGCCTTTGGGGGGGCTGGACCGATGCATGCCTGGGACCTTGCTAAAAACCTGGGAATTCCACGGGTCATCATCCCACCTGCTCCAGGCTTGCATTCTGCGTTAGGTTTACTAGCTACCAATCTTCGTGTTGACCAAAGTCAAACGCTACTTGAATCCCTCGAGTCTCCAAACCTAACCCAAATCAACGTGCTGTATCAGCGCCTAGAAGAAGAACTCAAAGGACAACTCCGACGACAAGGTGTTGCTTCAAATACCATTAGATCTCAACGCCTTGCTGATCTCCGTTATACCGGTCAAGCCTATGAGATTATTGTACCAGTTCCAGAGGGACGTATCACCAAGAATTGGGTCAGTCGATTGAATCAAACCTTCCATATGCACCATGAACAGCAATACGGGTTCGCTGCACCCACGGCCCCGGTAACTCTTGTAAATCTCCGCGTGATTGCTCAAGGACCCATGCCCGATCTTAAATTAGTTCAAATTCCGAAACAACAAGGAGCACCTGAAATCCAATCATGGAGAGAGGTCTTTTTTGAGGAAGCTAAGGGATTTGTCAGCACACCAGTGTTTACACGGACAGTGTTAGGGCGAGGAGCTGAAATTGAAGGTCCAGCGATTATCGAACAGCTTGATTCAACTACGGTTGTGCATCCGAACACAAAAGCAGTGGTTCGAAAAGGAGGAAACATCATCTTGGAGTGGATTAAATGAAAACGGATCCTATATCCTTTGAAGTTCTGCGAAATGCCTTCATTTCCGTTGCTGAGGAAATGGGTGCTACGCTGGTGCGTACAGCTTATTCACCGAATATCAAGGAGCGACGTGATTGCTCAGCGGCTGCTTTTGATGGTCAAGGACAGATGGTGAGTCAAGCAGAGCATATCCCTGTCCATCTTGGAGCTATGCCTGAATCCGTTAAGGCGGCCTTAGCGCTTTTTCCAGTGTACGAATGGGAGAGAGGTGATGTCATAGTGCTAAATGATCCTTTTGAGGGAGGCACACACCTTCCGGATATCACCCTCATTTCACCAGTCATTTATGAGGAGGAGGTTGCTGGATTTGTTGCGAATCGGGCTCATCACGCGGATGTTGGTGGTGCAGCGCCGGGTTCGATGCCTGGAGCCGCAACTGAAATCTATCAAGAAGGACTACGAATACCGCCTACCAAACTGTTCCATGCAGGGACCGTAAACCAAGACATTTGGCGACTTATACTAGCTAATGTTCGTACACCTCTTGAAAGACAAGGAGATCTTCGAGCCCAAATTGCAGCGAATTCAACTGGAGTCTCGCGATTTGAAGCCGTATTAGCCAAATATTCAGCACCAACCGTCTCATCTTTCTTCACTGATTTTCATGAATATTCACGCCAAAGAATGCTTCAACAGCTGTCACAAATGCCCCAAGGTGAATACACGTTCTCTGATTTCATGGATAATGATGGAATTTCACTCAGACCGGTAGAATTGAAAGTTAAGGTTTCGATTCAACCTCAACAGATTATCTTTGACTTTTCAGGAAGCGCTGAACAAACCCAAGGAAATATCAATGCACCCCTTGCAGTGACCCTTTCTTGTTCATACTATGTTCTCCGCTGCATCACCGACTCCACAATTCCAGTAAACGCCGGGTGCTATTCGCCATTAACCGTGATAGCCCCTAAAGGTTCAGTTCTTAATCCCCGCCCTCCAGCTGCTGTTTCAGCTGGAAATGTTGAAACATCTCAAAGAGTCGTGGATGTTTTGTTCGGAGCTTTGCAGAATGCCCTTCCTGGGCACATCCCTGCAGCAAGTCAAGGGACAATGAATAATTTGACAATTGGTGGAGTTTTTCCTGGCACATCTCTAGCCTTTACCTTCTATGAGACCATCGGTGGAGGACTTGGAGCTCGACCTAATAAGGAGGGCATTAATGGAATTCACAGTCACATGACAAATACTGCAAATACACCAATTGAAGCGCTAGAGAGCACTTACCCCCTCCGAGTCGAATGTTATCGTCTGATTCCAGAAAGTGGTGGCAAAGGACAGTATCAAGGTGGACAAGGAATCCAACGGGACATCAAGATCCTAGCTGATCGTGCGGTTGTCTCGATTCAAAGCGAACGTCGTCGTTTCGCACCTTGGGGCTTGAAGGGTGGGGCTTCTGGGCGTCTTGGAAAAAATCGTCATTGGCATAACGGAAAATGGAAAGAAATTCCTGGAAAGGCAACATTATCGGTAGAAAATGGAGATATCATTAGTATTCAAACACCAGGTGGGGGTGGATACGGAAAACCGAATTAACAAATCTCGTAGTATTCGATCAAAGACGGTAAGTTATATCTGATATTTCGAATTGGCATCGTCGGACTTAGTATCTTTGGAATAATTGATAGAGTTTTGGTTTTTCTACATCATAAAGATTCAAAGGAGCCCCACAAGAAGAAGTGCATTGTAGAAGAAGAGCAAACCAAAGTAGATTAGTAGCAGCCCAAAGAATGCAATGAAGACTCTATAACCTCTTGATCCTATCAAATGAGCTCCGCGTTGTGTTGCGAAAGCAGTTCCTGCTAACCATACATAATCAATCCAAACATGAGATAAAAACATGACAAGTACGCCAGCAAGTGCAGCAAAGAGGAGTGCTGTGAGTACAATATTAGCTCCTACTGTAAACCACCAGACAATAAAGAAAGGATTTAGGGCTGAAAAGATAAGACCAATTAGGAATGGGTGTTGACCTGGCTTTGTTTTTGCTAAATCAGTTTGTGTAATTTTATCAACTGACATTAAGGCTTCGCGTATTTGTAATGCTCCAAAAATCAGCAATACAGTCCCACCTAGAAGTGCTATGAGAAATTGTATGAGTGGAATGTAAATGACATAACTTAATCCAAATGCTATGAGAAGAATAACGGGTAACTCAACACAGGTATGACCTAAGGAGAGCCAGATGCCTCCTTTCCAGCCCCACCTTGAAGCATTGGATAGATTCGTGAAGAGAAGTGGGCCTGGGGCCAGAGCTCCACTAAAAGAGATGAGAATAACACCGAAAAGAAACAAGATAAAAGGATCCACAAAGGCGCCTCAAGAAGATAGTGCATGTCTTATGATGCGTTGAATGATTTTAGTCTAGCGTATCCATTACCGCTATTGGTTTATCTTCATGGATTACTTCAGTTTCACCTTCTTTTTGTTTTGGTTCTTTGATTATTAATCCAAAGAGGAAGGTCCCTACCAAAACGAGACCAGCCGAAAGCAGAAAGGTATCAATGATGGCTTGGGTCGCTGCAACTTCAGGTGGGATCCCTAGATTCAGATAATCGTTCATACGCCAAGTGGCATAAACTCCCCCAACAGCTGTGGGAGAAGATCCAAAGGAAATAGTCCATACACCATTGTATAAGCCAAAGAGTTCACCTCGTCGAGATTCAGGAATCATATCCGCAGCAAGTGCATAACCTAGTGTATGGATTGTCGGTCGAACAATTCCGTTTACGCTATTTACCACTAACATCCCAAGAAGAGTATTGACAAACCCATAGAAAACCGATGTAATGGCTTGAATGATTAGAGTGCCAATAATGATTGGTTTTCGACCAATGCGGTCCCCAAGAACACCCGCCACTGGCGCAGCAATAAGACCCACTGCCGAATTGACATTTCGTACAAGACTAATTTCAATAGAATTGAGATTGAGACCAGTTCGCAGGTATATGGTGAACAGAGAAAGGTAACAGACCCAACCTACTGTAATAAATGCCCAAACACCAAGAAAGATAAGATAATTACTTGGGTAACGATCTCGCCATTTAGGCTTCGTTATTTTTAATTGAGAACCACTGTTCGATAAGGCTGAGGTTATTACTGAAGGAACTTCCGGGACAGTTGCGACAAGAGTTATCACGCTACTAAACATGATACCCGCAGCAATAGGAAAAACCCAGTAGAATCCTGCACCAGGAAGTGGGAAGTCATAGAGAAACCCAATAACCGTAGCACCAAAAATTCGACCAATAATGCCAACAGCGTTAATTCGCCCCATTAGCGTTGATCGGATACCAGGTTCAGTTAGGTCTGCGAAAAGTGCTGACCAGCCAGTGTTAGACATTGACCAGATAGCTTCGGTAATTGTAAGACCAATAATGATGGTCCAGATTGTTACGTTAGTCCATATCAGTAGATAACCAATTCCAGCAGTAGTTTCTCCCACCACAATGAGTAATCGGCGCCTGCGTATATGATCGCTTAACCGACCCCACACAAAGGTTTGCATTGCTGCATTTGCAAGCATAGGCAAAGTGATCACAAGTCCGAGTTGAATGAAATCAGCACCTAGCACTTCAGCCATGAATAAAGTGAGGAAGGTATAGAAAATCGCCCGACGGGCATTGATCATGAATTCAAAGGAACCCATGCCTAGCTGAATAGTTGTCCGCACTCCCAATCACCCATTAAGGTTCGAGCAAAGTAGAAAAGGAGACGAATGGGCGTCTACTTCACGCCCTTACATTAGAGATTAGTACTTATGGAAGCCTTCTTTGGTCTTCATTCCAAGCCTGCCATCTTTAATCATTTGTTTCAGTAAGGGATGAGGAGAATAGAAGTCGTCATATTCCTTAGCGACAAATTCGAGTTTCTCGACCACAGCATCGATGCCCAGAGAGTCAGCAAGTTCTAAAGTGCCTACAGGTTGATTGAACCCCAGTTTCATCGTCTTATCGATATCCGCAGGAGTAGCAACATCATCAGCTACCAATTCAGCAGCCCGATTGATGCCAACCACAACGACCAATTGAGGATCAAACTTTTCAGCTAACTCTTGGGACCAAACTGATGGCCGTTGCCAGCGATTCCCAGGATGCTCATAGAAGCCTTTTCCAGTCTTCGCGCCTAATTCTCCTTTCTGGACTTTTTCTTCGATGCATTTAGCCATCTTCATGCCGGAAATCCGTGTGGTCATGAATTTTAGTACATTATACACCACATCAATCCCAACGAAATCCAAGAGTCCAAAGGTACCCATTGGAAGCCCCAACTTCATAGTTGTAGCTGAGTCAATCTCTTCAGGAGTGAATTTACCAGTATCAACTAGTTGTCCCACAAAATTTAGAGGGAACATCTGAATACCATTCGCGATAAAACCTGGCACATCCTTATTACACATTACTGGTTCTTTCCCCATCTTCTCTGTGAGACCGTAAATCACCTTAGCCGCTTCATTCGATGTCTTCTCACCTTTAATAATTTCAACGATATTCATACGAACGACTGGTGAAAAAAAGTGCATGCCAACAACTTTCTCTGGATGTTTCGTTGCTTTCGCCACGTCGGTGATGGGGAGTGAACTTGTATTTGTGGCGAGGATAGTATGTTTTGGTGCTTTTGCTTCGATGTCAGCAAATACTTCTTGTTTCAGTGAAAGGATTTCAGGAATGGCTTCAACGATCAAATCGGTTTCCCTGATTGCTTCATCGCGATCGGTCGAGATGGTTATGCGGGCGAGAATCTCATCATGATCAGCTTGGGAAATTTTGCCTTTTTCAAGGAATTTGCCAAGGCTCCATTTGATGTTGTTGAGACCCTTTTGGACGAATTCATCTTTGATATCGACCATAGTTACAGGGAACCCGGCTTGGGCGAAGGATTGGGTGATACCGTGACCCATGAGTCCTGCCCCAAGGACGGTGATGTTTTTTACGTCTTCAGCTTTCATCATTATCACCATGCAAATTTAGTATAGTGTATAGATTTGTACGGAGGTTGGTACCTGATGTTCTTAAAGCTTAACCTTGCTTTTGGAAGTTAGCTTATGGGAGTAAGCCAAGGAGTTGAAAGATAATCGTCCGAGTTTGTGGAATGAGTAGGAGGATGAGTAAAGTGATAAGAATTCCGAGTGTGCCATAGACGATTTTTACCTTGTTACGACCCCAGAAGGAGGCATGGAGTTTGTGCATGTGTTCAGTGCTGTGTTTGTAACGGGCAAACATCCATGGGAGTTGATCTGCAAATAATCCAATGGATTTTCCTTCCACAAAATAGTCTGCAATAGACTGATGTATTGGGGCACCGTCCTTAACTGTCAATGGTTCAGGAGTATTCCAGTTAAACAGAAAGTCAATAATCGGATTAACTCCACTCGCTTTCACAGCGTTTTGATACCACAGTTCACGATAATGGTAATCACTCGTAATCCATTCGATTTTACCGGTTCGGGCGTTGACCCAGATATCGGCGCGTTCCCAGTCGTCATGAGGGAGGGGTAAGGTAAATTCGAGGGGCCAGAACCAGACATAGCGGTAGACCCAATAGGCGTCGGCTTCCAGCCAAGTGTTGATGCCATAGGCTAGATTTTCTGGATGTGCAGCAGGATGGAAGTCTTGAGGAATTGGCTGCCATTGTTTGCCAGTCCAATATCGGGCTTCGGGGTATTGTATCCATTGGTCCTTTCCACGGATTCGAGTTTTGAAATAGGGATTGAGTTCTCGACGAGTGCTATAGAAGTAAAGGCTGGCGGTGTGGATTTTGGGGGGACGTCCGAAGTATTTGGCGATGAAATTGAATCGACGGCTGAAGCTAACATGGGGTCGGGTCCAGAGTTCGATTTTTCGAGGATTGACGAGGTTGCGGATGATTGTTGTTTCGCCTTCACCAGGTGGGTTGATGATGAGGTCGCAGCGGTCTTTTTCACGAGCCATGATACCGATTTCATGAGGAAAGGCGCGTTGTCGGAAACCGCGAATGTATTTGGATTGTCCGCCACTACGGTCGTTGCCTTTTAGTTCATATTCATTGGTTTGATATTCACCTTGCCAGTCATCACGGTAGAGACCATGTTCGTATCGTTGACTCCAATAGTCGCGGAACAGGTGGGCACGGGGTGGTTTGAAGATTACTGGACCATCTTGTTTGTTACGTGCCCAGCAAGCACGAATGAGTTCAATGAATCCTAAACGTTGACCAAGGGCAAAACCCGTTATTGTTAGCGGGGTGTCAGCATCAACTCCGAGTGAAGTTAAAGCGTATCGAATTTCGGATTCAAAAGAGTCAGGGTAGGAATCAAGGGGTGCTTCGCGATGAAAATCAGCAGTAAGGCGACGTATGCCGAAGAGAGTTGAACTGGCAGCTTTGAAGGTGAATAGAGCTTCGACCCATTCACCACGTCCATCTTCAAATTCAACATAGTAATCGGTAATGAGGAGTTTTGGATTCCATGTTTTCGGATCGAGAAAAATGTCTAGTCGATGATTGGTCCACCCTTGTCGATAGTTGGCTCCCGGTGCTGGAGTTTTTTCGCCTGGTTCGAAACAGACCCAGAGGCGATAGATGTAGTATTCGCCATCGTAGTTGGAGTCTCCGATGAAGACAGTTCCATAGAAAAGTTCTTGGAAGTTTACACCGTTCCGGAGACGAGGCATTGCAAGTTCCTCAGCGGTCATGATTCGCGGGGGGGTTCGGATATGTAAGAATTCATATTCACCGCCGATGGTTCCTGGAACGGGCATCTCAAGCGAAATTTTACTGGTGACTTGGTAATTATTACCTGATTGGAACTCGCGTTCTCCATTATATCTGAGGATGAATCGATAGGGCACATGTTTGAGATATTTTGTTAGTTCAACCGCTTCAGAACCTATCGTAATGGTAGGAGTAAGAGTGTGGGGATTGACATAGTCTTTGATTTCATATTCGGGAGCGAATCGAGGTACATAAAGGGGAAGCTGGGCTCCTTCCTCAAATGTTATTCCAAAGCTTTCTTCCCACTTGTCACCTAATTCCTGTGCCCAATTTGTTTCAGCCTTCAGGATCTTTGGACGGCTGGCAATCTTGAAAAATAGGGTTTGAATGGCGAGGAGGTCGTTCGTTCCTTGTTGATATATCCCAAAGCTAACTGGAAATACTTGGCCAGGAAGGATATTTCCTTCACGGGCGGATTTGGTAAACACAGTGAAGAAAGCGGCTTGAGTTAATTCATCAATGGTTGAGATAGAAGACTCTGAACTTGTTATTTCTTCAGAAGCCCCTTTGAGGATGCCTAAGGGCATTCCACTATAGTCGCCAGTCCACATAACACCCAGCCATGGTTGTTCTCCCGATATTTGTTCGGAGGGTGAATCTGGCTCCATATCAGGTGAGGCCATACTAGCGAGAACTACAGGAATTGGTCGGGGAGGACCGAAGGCATCAGCAGGTTTGCCATAAGCCGTCTGTCCATCGAGTTCATAAGCCTCATCATCGGTTCCGATGTAGAAATTCTTCATTGTGACTTGTGAAATGTCTCTTGATGACTTCCAAGGTTGAGTTGTGCTTGGGGAAATATGGGGAAGAACCCCCAAGGGTCGAATGGAGATATTAGTTGAATTCTTATCCGAGATATTGAGGACGGCTAGTTTTACTGGGGTTTCAGCTTCGAAGTAAATCGTTGCTTCTGTCGCAAAATCTGGGTATATGCCTATAGCAAACTCGCCATTGAGGAATTCTTTGAGTTCTTCGCGTAGAAATCGCATTTTTTCAAGAGCAGGTTCGGGTAACTTGAGTCGTTGGGCTAGGATTAAGGCTTCACGAGTATATTCTAATGCTCGGAGAAACACGGCGAGTGTCCAATTTTCAATTCCCACATGGGTTTGAAGAAACCCGACTATATCAAGTATATCTGCTACTGTGTCAGGGGTCCTTCGACGAATAGAATAAAGTCCAACAAGTTCGTCACAAACATTGAGAACCTCTTGGAGCCGTTCTCCGGTTGGACGGGCACCACTTCCTTCTTCCTCACTAATTGTAGTTACTAGTTCTCGGAGCCAGATTTCCAAGCATGCAATTGCTTCATGGTGACGATTAAGTAGCTCGTAGGCATTTTTCGCTCGGAAGAGGTTTCTTCCCCCTTCTTCCTCATTGCCTTCCTCCAAGTGAGCAAGTCCAGTAAGCCAACTGCTGTATGCAGCACGTCGCCGTATGTCTTCTGGATCTCGATAGGGTATCCAAGTGTCATTAGATCCTCCAATACGATTTTCACTAGCACTGAGTTGGAGTCGATAAGCTTTCGAAAAAAGATCTGCAGCGGAAGCAAAATCGTTTGAAGGGGCTGCGCCCCAGAAAGGCATTGCATCTGGTTCGACAATGTCATCAACTGGAGTTTCACTTTGGTCAGGAGTAATGACAGTCTCAGTTTCAGCTTCAAGATAGCTGAGATTTTGCCGGAGTTGACCCTGGTTGAGTTTGCAGATAGCTGCAACCCAGTATAAACCTAAACTTTTGAAAAGGTCAACCACATCACCGAATTCGACTTCAGCATCAATTAACAAATCAAATAATTCGTCTTGGTCGGGAATGACTAAAAGATCAAAGACACGCTGGCGAAGCTCTTCTTTGGACCCAATATCCAACACATCGCTGACAATTCCCACACGATACAAATCCGAGATGAGTTTCAAACAAATAACATAGAGTCCGCGAGCAGATCCTTCACAGAGCCATCGAAAGACCATGGCTAAATCAATAACCGGTTGATCTTGTCGTTGTTGGGCTTGGATGAGTATTGCACCTGCTTGATTCGCAAGTTCTTGAAATGCTTGTGACCCTTCATAGCCACGTTTTACCATCTCAAAGATAGCGATTAGTCCTTTAACTGCTTTTGCGGAATCATCCACAATGGCTATGCGTTGATAGCCAAGCCGTTCAAGCAAAGTGAGAATGAAATCAGCGGCATATTGCGTTAGACTGAGGCTTTTTTGTTTAGCTTCTTCACGTGAAAAGCCATCGATATCTTGTGTAATTCGAAGATAAGCTAATGCACCTTCCATATAACTAGCAACGAAACGTTGGATGGAGGGCGTTGGTTTCGTAAGCTCTTCTTTTCCGACTTGCTCGAAGAATTCAGCTAAAGCACGAAATCGGTTCAAAGTATTTTCATCGTCTGAACCAGCAATAAGCGCTAAGGCCTCGACTTCATTCCACAAGAAAGTCGCAGCCAATGGAATATTCACATCAGGATCTTGTTGGCGGTGGGAAACAGCAGTCATTGCTGTTTTTCGGAAAAACTCCATTGCCTCAGTGAGCATGGCTTTATCGCGATCGGAAAGCTCATCAGACACGTTACTGAGCAGTTTTTGAATTGCTCGTCCGATAATGAGGACATTTGCTGCATCATCAAGTTGTTCATAGCAGCGATATTCACGTATTATTGCAGGAATCGCTGCGAGAGATGAATCCTCAGCTTTTCGGGCTTGGACAACCGTGCTGAAGCTTTTTGCCGCCCGACGCCATTCTTTTGCGACGCCAAACATCGTTCCTGCAGCATCGAGAGCCTCCAGAGCTTGATTACGAATAATTTCATGCGCTTTGGTTGCAGCATCTGCTCTATCCTCATCAGAACGATAAACGTAATCATCATAATGCACTTGGTCTGCAAAGTATTGTTCCAGCTCGCGCCACCGGGTCGCGATAGTGTCAAAGTCCCGAGCAATTGAGCGAGCTACTTCGATTTCTAATTGAGAAGGTTCAGATGCAGATTCAATACGTTGGAGGAGTTCGTCGATTTGAACTAGGATATCTAGGATGCCTTGTCCCTTCTCTTTTGTCAAATGCTTAGCAATATCCTCAAGATTATCTCTGGCTTTTTGGAAGAGGATTCGATAAGTTTTCACCAAAGTGTCATGATCTAACGATGCCATCTTGGAGTGCTCCTTCAAGTCCGATTCGCTGACACTGTAGGACAGTAGATGCCAACGAATTTCTTCTGTTCATAGATGTTTCTCCTCAAAAGCTCTTCCACTCCGAGGAGTATCTAGCATTTTCCTTTCTGCTCAAAGGAGATTAAAGAACAAGAAAAGGAAGAGGGGTCCGCTTCGGGCCTACGCACATTCATCCGAAGCGGACGATTTTTCCAGCTCTTCCAGCGACAAAGACTTTCTTTCGACCTTCAGTTTGTACCAGCTTGTTTCCACTAAGCACGATTTTTAACTCGCCTCGCTTGAAGACCAACCGATCCTCACTAGCGATGATGCCACATTTTCCATAGTTGATATCCAAGATTGTGGCGACCCACCCATGATGCCGTTGAATAAATGTATCAGTGAACCAGTTACGATTATTGGAAAAGAAGCGACTGAATATTTCGTGGGCCCGTTGATATGCATCATTGGATGATTCGAGATGGAATTTAGCTAATTCTTTATCTTTGATATGAGATGTTTCAGGTGGCGTCCATTCTCCATCTTCGCTAAGTAAAAGAAGACTTCCGTTCCAGTTAAAGTCATGACTTTGTCCGACTGCCCCACGATGGGTTTCTGCGATAGCATCAATTATTGCTTGCCCAAATCCGATGAAGATCCCGCCTACTTCCTTGTTCTGATAAAAGATCGGAAAATAGAGGGTGCCTTCATTAACGCTGAGTAGAGCCTTTTCTGATCGGGCAAGATCGGTAGGATGGGTAACCTTTCCTGCGAGTGCACCAAGTACTAAATTTTGGTTCCGGTATCCCCATGTTGAACTTGAACTCATGTTTCTTCTCACCTTTTCAGTTAATCTTCGTCCTTCCCAAGTCCAGATACCATTTGGTTGTGGAGATATTCAGCAAGTTTGAGAGCCATTCGCCCAGGGATAGTAATGAGGTAGCGACCACGCACACGTTCTTGCGTTACATAACCCGCTTCCTCTAGTTGCTTGAGGTGATGTGGAAGCGTGCCTGGTTTAAGTCCAGAAAGGTCCATTAGATCTTGATGATAACGGGGTTGTTCAGCAAGCAAATAGAGGATTTCTATTCGTTCAGCACTCGCCAACGGAGAAAGTAATTTTTCCGCGTCTTCAGCAGGAACGCGACGAACACGTTCCGCAGCTGATTTGCCAAAGGCCACACCATTCTCATCGATATTCAATCGTTCCCCATCAGGACCAATGAACACACTCCGCATTGCCCGATTCGCGCTCCGCATAGCATCAGAAACAACCAGCTTGATATAATCACCCAGTTCCTTGCCTGCAGCACCCATCTGTCGACCAAACTCCGCCATCTCTTCTCCAAATTGCTCATCATCAAACTCAACTCGGACACCTTTCCGTGGCTTTGATTTTGATGGATCTGCTGATTTTGTGGGTTCCTCACGAGTGGTGGTCTTGCCTTCTTTTTCGAGACGCTTCCGTAATTCCTGCATTTGTTTCTCTAGCCGGTTCATCTCTTTACGAATTTCATCCTTTGAATCTTCTTTTTCATCCTTCTTCCAACCAAACCAGGACATTTCCTTATTCAGCTCCTAGCATATTCGGCGATATTTGAAAATCTCCGCATACATTCTTTCACGAGGGTTGTTTTCATTACAATTCTTTTTATTCATTTTATCCGACTCCGTTCGGTTTTTTTACGATTGGAACCGTTTTCTAAACGATAGAAATATTTCGTTCTGAATTAGAATAAAATCGTTCACCAATATAAACCTTTCGAATTTAAGCAGAACCCAATTTCAACCCAAAGGTCTTCGAGGAATACATTCCGCACACTTAAAGGCACTTTTGTTGAATGCACTTTCAGGCGAACACATGGTGCCATCAAAGTCTAAAGCCATCGTGGGACTCGCAGCCTTCCCGCTAAACACCTTCACTTCAGATTCTGTTCTTGAAAAAGTCACCTCGCGGTTAAGATTAGAAAAGTTACGAGCAACTGAACTACTCTGTTTATCGAATGTTCTTGGTAATCCTCGAGGAGGGCTTCCCGGGTATCCATCAAAAGAACGAGCTGCGATAATCGGATCTTATCTAGAGGAGTTTCACGTCAGCATCCATGGGCCCTATATCATCTCATTAACAACAACAGAGAAAGGGAAACTTCGGACGAGTCGAGCGCATATGACCAGGTGTTTGCATATTGCTGATTTAGTCGGTGCCACTCACGTAACCTTCCACTCTGGTTCGCGACAAGGCGGAGCAAGGGTTCAAAATCGCGTCACACAACGATTGAAAGAGATCATGACTAAGGTTAAGGATGAAGGCATTTCCGCTGTGCCGGCCCCGGAAGTGGCAGGTAAAATCGCTGGATTTGGAAGCTTCGATGAGGTCTGCCATGCAGCGGGTGATGCCGGATGCTTGTTTTGCTGGGATTTTGCGCATGATTTTGCCCGTGGAGGCGATGTCACTAACGAGGATGGTATTCTTCGTCGCCTTGAATTAGTTGAACGAGAAATCGACCTTTCGCGGTGGCGCCTCCCCGTGCATCTTTCAGGAATTTTTGCAAATCGTCGTGGAGAAGTTCGTCATACCCCCTTAGATGGTGGGAGTAATGTTCCATGGAAGCTATTTCTCTCCGTGCTTCAGGAACAGAATTTCATTAACAAAGTCAGTATTGTTTGTGAATCAAAATCTGATGACCGGAATGGGTTAGATTTCCGAGTAGAACAAGCAGGCTTGATTCGGGACTTTCTTAAGAATGGTCAAATTGATAAGAGCTATGTGCCTAAACGTCCGTCCCTAAGCCAATTCTTTTCAAAATAGGGTCCTTACTAGAGGTACCTAATAGAAAAAGAGCAGTTTGTTTTATTCAGGAATATTTACGGATGCCGATTAACGAAAATTAGGTTGAAGGAAAATTATCCAAGTCATTTGATCCATCCCTCAGAATCTAAAGCAAAAGAAGAACCAGATTATTTCAAAGAAGCATATAAGGTCCAGACTATAATCCAGCCTAATCAAAAACCATTTCTGGCTTTGGTGCTACTGGTTCTTCCTTCGGAGCTGCAAGCTTCAAGGCCTCCTTTATGATTTCTAAGGCCTTTTCTCTGTTATTTGGGTCAATCGCCACCATTCCATATGCTTTGATACCCAGTATCCGTTGCACTAGCTGTGGGGATAATGCTCCAGGAAGATCCTGTTTATTCGCAATTGCTAGAAGCTGAGCAGCAATATCTTTTCGGCGAATAAGATCGATGATATCTTTACTGTTTAGTACGTTCTCCAAGGTTGAATCCGTAACAAGAAGAATAATGCGGCTACCACGGAAGTACAACTCCCATAACTTCCGAAATCGATCTTGCCCCGCAAAGTCCCAAGTGGAAACTTCATATGTGCCAATCCGAGCACCTTCGATTTTTTGAATGTCAATCGCGATGGTTGGGACATAACTTGTGGGAGGAACTCCTCCATTGAGGAGGGTGACTAAAGTGGTTTTGCCAACGCCACCGTAGCCGATGATGCTGACTTTGAGAGTTGTAGTGACGTAGTCATCGACTTTGTCCATGAAGGCTTCGTATTCGACTTCGTAGCTGATGACACGGCGGAACTCGTAGGTAACGCGGTCGATTTTTTCGCGGAGTGTGTCGTCATCGTCAACGCCTTCCGCACAGAGGACCACGATCCCACGACCGAGGGGTTTGCCGATATATTTGATGGGACCGATTTCTTCGATGATGGTGTCTTGGGCTTCCTTAACACGACTAGCAAAATCCTGCATTTCTTTGATGTTGACAGTGATAATCCAGAATTTTTTCTCGACGACCATTTCGTCGCGGGCGTCAATGATGTAGACGTGGTGTATCATCCGGATCCCCTGACAGTGGCTTCCGCTTACTTTTCTTAATCGGGGTCGAAGCTATTTCAACTTTGTGTCGCTAGTCTCAATAGATTAAGAATTTTTTACTTTTGGGTAAAGTTAATGAAAGGGCGTGTACCTGAAGCTGTGTAGGGTCGAGACCTATGGAAGTAACGATTCTTGGCAGTGGGGCGTCTCTGCTTTCTCCGGACCGTGTATCTTCTGGTTTAATGATTGAAACCGCAGGAGACCCCCTGATCTTTGATATGGGTGCGGGTGTACTTCACCGGCTTTCATGTAGTCTTGAGGATATCACTAAAATCGAACATGTGTTCATTAGCCATTTGCATGTGGATCATGTCTCGGATTTGGTCGCATTCTTGCAGAGTTTGTGGCTATCGGGATATGACAAGACTTTGAATGTGTATGGACCTGAAGCGGTCCAGAAAATGGCCTTTTCACTTGCGGATGTGTTTCCGTACCTGAAGGGTAAAGTCAAACTCAAGTATCATAAGGTGGAACCCGGGTTCTTGGTGAAGGTGAAGGACTGGTCGGTTCTCGCTTTTCCTGTAGATCATGGTGATTTCGAAGCTTACGGTTTCCATATGGAGGCTGAAGGGAAACGGGTTGTCTATTCGGGGGATACCAGACCCTGTCGAGAAGTAATCAAACATGCGAAGGGTGCCGACCTGTTGATTCATGAATGCTCGTTACCCGATCGAATGAAAGAGATTGCCACAACACACACAACCCCCGGGGACTTGGGACGGCTTGCCGCGGAAGCAGAAGTCAAAGCACTAGTCTTAGTTCATTTGTACCCAGAGTTATTAGAGGAACTAGGAGATGCCTTACGTAGCATTCGCACTTCCTATTCTGGAAAGATCATCGTTCCTCGAGATACCCAAATCATCACATTGTAAGAAGAATTGAAGAATCTCTTGGGATTGATGAATGATGAACCTTAAGCAGTTTGAAGAAATGTTGGATCATGCAAAACCAATCGAAGAATATATGCATACTTGCTCTGACGAATGTCGCCCTAAGTATGAGGCTCGACGTTTGGAATATAGTCTGAAACCTGAGACACTTGAGAGTCTCAAAGAGGTTGCCGATCAAATTGTAGTTGTAGCTATTGGGGCTGAGTGGTGCAAGGATTGTGTTGCGAATATTCCGGTCCTCGACCTAATCCATGAAGAGACCGGGATGCCTGTCTATATCCTTGATGGAGTAAAAACCGACCCCCTCAACCCAAACCGCAAATGGGCTGTACCCCCCAGCCCTCCGGAAGTCAACAAGCTGAAAATTAAAGCCATTCCCACCATTCTCCTATACACACCTGATGGCGTCGAGATTGCGCGGATTATCGAGAATCCTCAAATTCTTCCCACGCTCGAAGAGGAATTACTGTATCTCATAGAAAATTATGTCACCTAGATAAACGAGATCTTTATTGAAATCTAATGGATATTAGTAATCATCTTCATGTGGTTTAGGTTTTGTAGGTCCACCGTTTTCGAAATGAAGTAAGCCTGTGCCAAAAGATCTAAAATGCGTTCGACGATCTATATCACGTCTGATTCGTTCTAAATCCTTGGGGACCCGATCTGGGGGAAGTGCCATAAACACAACAAATAGGATGCAGAAAAAGCCCCAGAGTAGTGCGAAAAGGGGATTTAGAAGGAGGAGATATAGGAAAAATAGTGAAAACAATAATAGTAGTATTAGGATACAGGTTTCTCGACGTTTTTGGTTTGTCGTTAGTCTGGGTCTAGTCTCTTTTTCCTTTGAAATCCCAATCACCCTAATCCTCCCCTAGAAATTTTCCTTTATTAAATTTGTCAATCTGATAAGAGGTGTATTGGTTCTTTCTTTACATTTATCATAGGCTCTCCTAAAGGCTTTAAATCCCAAGTAATGGAATCCGCTGGTGGGAGCGAACGATGTCATACAGGATATGTCCACGATGCTCAGGTTTTGTGGAAGTAAGA
>JBHLPH010000007.1:0-94765 GCA_048939625.1 Promethearchaeota archaeon | reverse complement strand
TATTGGGTAGGTGCGATTGACTGGATGCTCCGAGACTTCCATGGCCTCTGGACGCCAAAAGGTGGCACCTATAACGCTTATTTGATTAATGACGAAAAAGTCACCCTCATTGATACGGTGGCTCCTAACTTTACTGAGGAGCTCTTGGACCGTATCCGCACGATTATTGACCCCGCAAAAATTGATTATATCATTTGTCAGCACGCTGAGCCTGACCACTCCACAGCCTACAAAGATTTACTGGATGTTATGCCGAAGGCCAAAATCATCACTTCTGAGAAAGGTGCTGAATTTATGAAAGAAAGCTATCCGGGCGTCGAGTTTCCTTTTGAAATTGTGGAGGACGGTGGCAGCCTAAGCTTAGGTAAACGGTCCTTGACCTTCGTGAAAATTCCCATGGTCCATTGGCCGGATACCATGATCAGCTATATGCCTGAGGAACAGCTAGTGTTCAGTAATGATGCTTTTGGCATGCAGATTGCCACACCCTACCGGTTTGCCGATCAAATTGAAGATTGGTATGAACCGCTCCGGGCCTATTACAGCTACATCGTACGATTCCACGCAAAGTCTGTGTTAAATGCCTTTAAGAAAGTGGAAGGAGTCCCCATCAAGATTATCTGCCCTTCGCATGGACCGATTTGGCGAAAGAACATTGACCAAATTACTGAGATCTATCATCGTTGGTCCAGTAATCCTGAACAGGAACAGGCTGTAGTGGTTTATTCAACAATTTGGAAGAGTACTAAACGTATGGCAGAAGCCATTCGTGAAGGCATTGCCAGCGTCGGTGTTCCTGCTGAAATCTATGATCTTGAACGAGAATACCACAGCCGTGTTCAAGGGGCTGCTATGGAAGCGAAAGCCATTGTGGTTGGTGCCATGACGTATAACATCGATCCGTACTATCCCACAGCTGCGTTCATGCCATATATCAAACATCTTCGCCCCACTAACAAAATCGGTGCGGCCTTCGGGTCATATGGTTGGGGTGGTGGTGCGACGCGGGTTCTCACCGAGCAATTGAAGGAATTCAAATTTGGTGAAGTGATGGATCCATTAGATGTGCGGTTTCGTCCTAGCGAGGAAGATTTAAAGCGCTGCTTTGAATATGGACAAGAAATTGGACGTAAGGTCAAAGCTGCGTTCAGCTAGATTTAGCATTTTGTATCTTTCCAATCTTTGGAGTATTCACCCACGCATGTAGGAGGATTCGATTCCGTTCTGTCTAATCCGATACGATTAACCGATTGCCGAAATAGTAAAACTACGAAGCGGAAGATTGAAAAGCCGATACATAGCGGAGTGCGATATCTCACGCAACCAAAAACGCCAGGAGACAAAGAGTGCCATGCCAGAAGTTGGAATATTAGGTTATGGCGGATACATTCCCAAGTATCGCATTAAAGTGGAAGAAATCGCCCGAGTCTGGGGAAAAGATGGAGCAGCTATCGGAAAAGGGCTCGGATTAATTGAAAAGAGTGTACCTGGACTCGATGAGGACACGACTACGATTTCAGTTGAAGCCGCTCGGAACGCTTTGAAATGTGCTCAAATCGATCCAACTCGAATCGGGGCAGTTTATGTGGGCTCCGAATCCCATGTGTATGCTACAAAACCCACCGGAACCGTCGTCGCGGAGGCGATTAACGCTCCAAACAGTCTTCAATGTGCTGATTTTTCCTTTGCTTGTAAAGCTGGAACCGCAGCCATGCAAGTTTGCATCGGCTTGGTCAAGTCCCAGGAAGTGGATGTCGGGTTAGCGATTGGGGCTGATACGGCTCAAGCTAAGCCTGGCGATGCCCTTGAATACGCTGCAGCCGCAGGTGGAGCGGCGTTTCTTATTGGCAAGGATGAGGAAATGGTCGCCTGTTTTGATGGAACTTATTCGTATACCAGTGACACTCCTGACTTTTGGCGCCGGGAAGGCACTGATTTCCCAGAGCACGGGTCCAGGTTCACCGGTAAACCCGCCTATTTCCGCCATGTCCAACAAGCTGCTATGGGTCTCTTTGAAAAAATGGGAACCAAAGCTAATGATTATGATTATGGTGTATTCCATTCGCCGAATGGCAAATTTCCGCGGCGAGCCGCAAAACAACTTGGATTCAAAGACGACCAGATACAGCCTTCCTTAGTTGTGGATTATGTGGGGAATACCTATGCTGGGAGTTCACCCTTAGGGTTGGCTGCTACTCTCGATGTGGCAAAATCTGGCGATAAAATCCTCGTTGTGTCGTATGGGTCAGGTGCAGGGAGTGACGCGTTTCATATTGAGGTAATGAAATCCATTAAAGAAAAACGCAAGCGTAAACCCATGGTGCAAGATTACATTAACGATAAGGTCTACATTGACTACGCTCAATATGCGAAGCATCGTCGCACCATCAAAGTGGAGTGAAAATTATGTCGAAAGAAATTCCAGTAAAAGATCGTGTTGCAATTATCGGTATTGGTCAAACTGCCTTTGGGGAACAGTGGGACCGAAGTATTCGCCGAATCTCATTAACGGCTGCCACTGCCTGTCTAGCTGATGCCGGAGTCAGTGGTGACGACATTGATTGCTTATATGTCAGTAACACATCGACAAGTTCGTTCATCCAGCAAGAACATCAAGCTGTCATGGCTGCGGACTCTGGTGGACTTCTCCCCATCGCCTCCACTGAAGTCGAAGCAGCCTGTGCAAGTGGAGGAGTGGCTGTTCGTCATGCATACCTAGCAGTCAAATCTGGGGAACACAAAGTTGCAATGGTCATTGGCTGCGAAAAAATGAGCGATATCTCTGAACCAGCCATTGCAGACACACTGATGAGTGCGGCAGACCGTGAATGGGAGGGACAAATTGGGGCCACTTTCCCAGCCCTCTTTGCACTCCTCGCCCGTCGTCACATGCATCATTATGGGACAACTGAAGAACAGCTTGCTGCCCCCGCAGTGAAAGCTCATGCGAATGCCGTAGATAATCCCTATGCTCAATTTCGTTTCAAAATAAGTACTGACCAAGTGCTTCGGGGACCCATTGTTGCAGATCCCTTGCATATGCTCCATTGTGCGCCTATCTCTGATGGTGCTGCAGCAGCAATTATTATTCGAGGAGATCTGGTTGAGAAATTTGAAGGAGATCCCATTTGGATTGATGCATCCACTCAAGCCTCTGATACACTTGCAATCCATGACCGACCACACATCACGACATTTCGTGCAGTGAAAAGTGTAGCAAAACAAGCTTATGACAAATTGAAGATGAAACCGGAGGACGTCGAAATCGCAGAGCTCCACGATTCATTCAGCATCAGCGAAATCATATCCGTTGAGGACCTTGGTTTTGTTGAGAAGGGTGAAGGAGGAAAAAGGATTGCGGATGGATTCTTTGACAAGAAAGGGCAAATTCCTACTAATGTCAGTGGTGGTCTCAAAGCCAAAGGTCACCCTGTCGGGGCAACTGGTATCGCTCAAGTTTGTGAAATTGTTGAACAACTCCGTGGAACCGCAGGTAAACGCCAGGTGAAAGGCGTTAAACGCGGAATTACGCTGAATCTCGGAGGCACCGGCTCCACTGCTGTGCTTCATGTCCTGAATCGCGAATAAGAGAAGGTGAATGAGATATGTCAGAGCAAAGTGTTCCAATGTTATGGCGGCGAATCAAAAACGTTTACAATCTTGTTGGTCGACACTGTCGAACATGTGGCACGAAATATTTCCCGCCCATCCCTTTATGTCCGAAATGCCGAAGGAAAACCGATTTTGTTGATACGCAATTCTCTGGACTAGGAAAAATCTACTCATACACGATTATTCACGATCCACCAACGGGGTTCAAAGATTTAGCCCCATATGCTATTGCACTGGTCCGACTTGATGAAGGACCTCTCGTTCTTTCGCAAATCGTGGATGTAGATTTCGAGCAACTGAAGATTGGTCTGAGCGTCCAGGTGGTCTTTCGCCGTATTGGTGAAGCCGGACGAACGGGAGTCCTTCGCTATGCCTACAAATTCCGTCCGCTTCCTGAGTATGCCACAGGCCATATCATCGCATCTGTTGAAGGTGAAGAGGGTGTTGTTCACCTTGAGGTTCCCATGAAAGAACGAAAACGCCGATCTGTACGACGAGTCATTGAAGAGACTTATGAGCACGCGAAACGTCGGCTTCGCCGTCAGAAGAAAGAAAACAGCACTGAAAACAAGATCGACGAATAATTAGATAGCCTGTTTCATTAGTTACTGATGTCATTTCAGGATTCTGTCGATAGTTCTGGAACCACGCATTTTATAAGACCCAATGGAAAGGAGTTCGCCTCAGCAGTCACAAAATGTATGAGACTGGGCGTCCCTTGGGGGCTATTGTGTGTCAAGTCAACGCAAAGTGTTTACCTGCAAAACCATCACCATCATTCTGATTTGTTCTTTGATTTTAGGGATGATGTTTAGCGTCGTACCTTGGCTTCAACCCAACGGTGGTCTGTGGGCTGATATTCCCTGGGCAAACCTTCCACCATACTCAGCTGAGACCATACCCGGATTATCGGATGAAGTTCATATTGTTCGTGATGCCTGGGGCGTACCTCAAATATTTGCCAATGATATCAATGATTTGTATCTAGCCTGTGGCTATGTCCATGCCCAAGACCGCCTGTTCCAGTTGGACTTGTTCCGACGTATTGCATTAGGAAGACTATCCGAATTGTATGGCCCCACTTACATTGAATTGGATCTACTCTATCGCCAATTAGGCTTTGGTGCTGCTGCTAATGCCTCGATTCTACTCCTCGATCCTACGGTTGTAGATCTATTGAAAAGTTATGCCACAGGTATTAATCGGTATATAGAAACGATTGGTTCGAAAATCCCGTTAGAGATACGAGTGCTTGGCTACTTCCCTGAACCATGGAACGAGACGGATACTTTAGCTATCGAACGGTATATGGCTTGGCAACTCTCAGCAACCTATGCCTTTCAAGATTTGGAGATGGCCAACCTCATCGATACTTATGGAGCGGACCTAGTCTTCACGGATTTGTTCCCCGAAGTCCAATATAATGATGGATTCATCGTTCCTTCCCCTGCTCTTCCAGAACACCTCAAGACAGCCGCTGCATCCCTGGGCCAACGACTCGAAGATGTGCAAAATGAGAATCCTGCTCCGTTCTCGGGTGCTGGGAGTAATTGTTGGGTGATCAACGGTTCTCATACTACAACCGGCGCCCCGATATTGGCAACGGACCCCCATCTCACCATGAGCCTGCCGCCTAGCTGGTACGAAATCCAATTAGTCACCCCAGGATACAATGTCCAAGGAATTACCTACACAGGCATTCCCTTCGTCTATCAAGGACACAATCCAAACATTGCCTGGGGATGGACGAGTATGCTTTCCGATGTGAGTGATTTCTACTATTATCTGTGGAACCCCAGTGATGCCAGCCAATACTGGTGGAATGGAGGCTGGAATAGCATTGAACAACGCAACATCACCATTGTAGCTCGTGTCGAAGGCGGATTTGCTCCTGTGGAAGTCACCCTCAACTACACCGTCCATGGACCCCTCTTTGATGAAGAGAACGGTCGATTTGCCCTAAAATGGACTGGGGCTAATGGATCCCTAACCACCGAGGCTCTCTATGAGGTTGGACTCGCCACAAACCATGCCAGCTTTCTTTCTGCCATCCAAAAGATCGAAACCCCAAATCTCAACTTTCTGTATGCTGATACTACCGGAAACATCGCCTACCACGCAGCTGCGGCGCAACCCATCCGAGGTCCCGGACAAGGACCCAGCCCCCTCAACGGTTCAGACACAACTACCAGTTGGCAAGGCTTTATCCCCTTCAACCAACTTCCCCAAAGTTTGAATCCTACATCTGGCTTTCTTGTCTCTGCGAATAATCGTCCTGTCAACTCTAGCTACCCTTACTATTTAGGATATGATTTTGATACTCCCTATCGAGCAAACAGGATTACAAACCTGTTAAACACAACAGCAACTTATTCACTTCTGGATATGGGCGTTATCCAGCAAGATGCCCTATCCCTTCACGCCATGGCGATCAAAGATATCGTCGCATCGGTAGTGCTTGCAACAGTTTCTGCCAGCTCAGAACCAATCACGCATGCGGCAGCCACCGCTCTTCAGTCCTGGGATGGAAGCATGGATACAGAGAGCATCGGTGCGACTATATGGTCCAGCTTTTCTCCAACCTTCCTGAACGCAACCTTTTATGACGAATACTTCATTGCTGGGATACCTGATGGTCCGTATCCATCTATTGCAGTCTTAGATAATTTCACGATCATGAACTATGATCGTTGGTTCAATGATGTGTCACAATCAGGGAACCAAACCCGTGATGACATCATTCTAGCGAGCTTCACTGAGACCATCGAATTTCTAACAGAAAATCTTGGTCCTGATACGGCAGCTTGGCAGTATGGACAGATTCACTTACTTTGGATACAACATCCAATGGCTGATAACTTTGCCTATCTTAATGGTCCTCGAGTTCCAGTCAACGGTAGCGAATATACCGTAAATTACGCTCCTGGCTATCTTGTAGCAACTGGAGCCAGTTACCGACTGATTATTGATGTTGCAGATTTCACGAACTGCCGTGGAGTATTACCTGGTGGACAACGGAGCAACGGGTATTCACAAAACTATCAGGACCAACTGGGTTTATGGATCGTCGGAGAATATCATATTTTACCATATCATTCAGCACTCGGGGAAATAACCGAGTTTACCTCAATTTTCCATCTTCTTCCGGGGTGATACCATGTCTGGGGAAATTAGCATGGAAAATGTCCGAGCCTTCTTCCGAAGGAAACACAACATCCTGATAGGATTTCTCTTCTGTTTCTTCATTGCCCTATTCATCCAATTTTCCGGGCAAGGAATCCTCATCGTCATCGCAGGAATCCTTGCTGGCTTTCTCATGAAAAATACCCTCCGCGCCATCATTATCAGCTTCCTAGCCGGATTCCTTGCCTGGCTCACTCTATTCGGGATTATGGCCGCTAGTAGCACAAACGCCTTCATTAACGCCTGGATTCTTGTCGGACAACTGATACCAGCCCCACAACTCTTTGTCGCCCTTATTGGAGGCGTCATCACCGGCGTCGGAGGGCAACTTGGCGCCTTGTTTGCTGAAATCATCTATCCACCAGCCGATGATCTGGGACTCCCACCGGGACCTGAGCGCATCCCCACTGATGAGCTGCCCAAACGAAAACGCGTTAAACGCAAGCAGACTAAACGGAAGAAAAAGAAGAAACGCTACTAGCCACCCTTTTCTTCGACCTTTACGCATAGCGGAAGATACAAATAACCACACTACCGTGAACCTGCGAGGTTCCCTCAAATGGCGCCACACCATTCCTCTGAATCATCAAGCTCTAATCGAACTCATCAGATAAATTCGCAAATCCAAGACGTGACTAACGAAGACGAAGAGATACGTCGTCAAGCCATCCGATCCCTGGGACAACTCGGATCAGAAGCATGCACGGCTCTTCCTGCATTACGAAAAGCTCTAACCAACACCGACTTTATCACGCGCCTCGAGGCAGCCATCGCCATTGGATTTATTGGAACTAAAGAAGAGACCGAGTATCTGCTCCCCTTACTCGATGACGAAGAGGAGGCAGTTCGATTCCAAACCATCAGCGCGCTAGCCTTCCTCAAAGACTCTCGTGCAACACCTGAATTGTTACATCGTTATGATAATGAAACCATCCATGTACAGGACCAAATTCTTCGAGCACTGGGTCACCTCGGTGGCGCAGATGCATATGATCTTTTAGAGAGAGAATTGAAAGCACAACACTCCACCGTTCGAACTGGAGCTGTCGTCGGATTAAGCTTCCTAGGTGATCAGCGAGCCTTCCCCCTTCTAAAAGAAGTAGCCGAGACTGATTCTGATGAAATCGTAGCGCACGAGGCAAGGATAGCATTACTTCACTTACAAAGAAATACCTCATAGCCCATAAAAAATTACAGCATCCCTTGGAAAATGTAAGAACACTAGTGCTTGGAATTTTACCTGATAGCAATCTCCACTAGAGAACGCTAATTTTGATAAAACCTATTATTCCCACCATTTTTGTCTATAAATTTATTACAGCTATGGGATTAACTATGACACATTTCAAGTTTTGATAGAAAAAAGAGGAGTCGTGAGTGAATTCGACTGAAATCACTCACCTCGAAAAAGAAGAAGCTAGAAGTACGTATAGTATTCACTGTTAAACCAATAAATCCAATCATTGACTTGAAAACCGAACCGAGGAAGACCTTCGTTAAGCAAGATACTACTCCAGCTATTGATATTGAATGCAATTCCACGGTAAGAATCCTCAATATGAACCTCTGTTTCGAATGTTGATTCTGATTGAACCTCCATCTCGAATCCAAGTTTAATCTTGACCTTAACTGGAAATTTAAGTTCGAAATTAAAACTTTGTTTAATTTTATACCCTGCACTAAGTGATCTAGTAATTACGAAATCAAAGTCTTGACAGGGATCAAGGAAGTAATTCCCATCATTTGAGGGATAAGTATAGGGTCCTTCAACACCTCTCAAATCTTCAAGTTCTATGAAGTTCGGATCAGCACTTTCATCTACGACGAACATCCTCCACATATTCGAAAATCCTCTGAATCCTTGGAATTCGCCTTGATATTGAACATTCTCAAATATGACATGGTAGACAGTTGAAATGGAACCTTCGTTACTAACTCGAGTAACCCCAAATCCTAGTATGTCAGCTGTATAGCGAAGTCCTACGATTGTATCACCACCCGCATCAGCAAGAAGTTCTGGGTACAAAGACAAATCACTAGAGGTTGCAGTTGTTACAGATTGTTTTGCTGAAAAACTTACACCAGCCATCCATTTCACATCTATTTCACCCGATATTCCTCCCATAAACCCTCCGACACCAACTTCTGCACAAACTGAAAAAGACAAGTCGAAATTCATCTCTTCGGAATGTGTGATTCTCTGGTAACTTTGGTCTCCTGGTGGATTATAAAGTGTATAAAGTGGAACGATGAAACCAGGATAGATTGGTGGATCTAGGGGATAATTTGGGGGAAGCGGATTCATGGGATTTGGTGGGACTGGCGTGGAATTAGAGTAAGTATAATCATATGCTTCCCAGTGATGTGCTCGATAATTACCTTCTACGTGCAAATAGGGGATATTCCCTGATATGGGATAATCACCACCTTCCTTTGCTGTAAAAGTAATAGTCTGATATGACATTGTGTAGAGAACGAAAGCTACAACTCGATCTTCATGACTTTGCAGCCAACTTGTGACATCCCATGTTACCCATTGTCCTACTATTGGAATGATCGAATCTTCAGAAGTTTGAAAACTTGAAGGTCGGTTATTCCATGTGAGATTTGATTCAAACCAGTTACTGGTTACACCTTTACAATGAATATCCTCGGGTGTGCCACTGACTCCTTGAACGTAGAGTGTTAATTCAGCAGACGTGACATCGAAAACACCTCGCAAGTCAAACTTCACATAAGTCTGGATTTGCTGTATTTCAAAAGGGTCGGGGAGTTCATCAGCGACAATTAGGGATTCACCGTTGTAGTTCGTATTTGGATGAGATTGTTTAACATGTGCATCTTCGAAGACGAGAACATCTTCATTAGAAGGCTGGAGTAAATTCACCTGGATTTCAGCAACACTGGTTTCAGTTTGAATAACTTCGGTTGAATTAATTGCCTCGGCTTTGATTTGGTACCAGAATGTACCAAAATATGGCACTGGATATGAATAATCGAACGTTGAGTTATCAATGTTCCATGTTTGTATAATATCATTTTCTGTTAGAGTGCTTATATTGCTAAAGTAGAAACTGACTGAATGGTTGGTCAGTGAAGGATCCCAGTTAATATCCCAGCTATAATCGACAATATAGTCTTCAGGAGCAGGTCGCTGGGTTGCTTGCACGTTAGTAATACTGATGGGGCTACAGTCAACTGAGTGGGGTCCTGTTGTGGTTGTATAGACATCCTCGATGAAGTCTCGAGACCAGGCTGTGATTTTATACTCATAAGTTCCTGGATCTAAACCACTGATAGTGCGAGAGTAGCCTTGGCTATAGGCAGGATTCCAAGTTTGAAGGCCCGTCCAGCTTCCGCCTACAGGACGCCAGTAGAAGGTCATCCAATTTGCTTCGGATAGTGGATCAAAATCCACATTCCATGTAACTGTGACCGCCGTGAAGTTGTCTACAGTGTGTTGGACGTTCGAAAAGCTGGGTGGGTCAATGCCGAATTCTGGTGGGGGCCAGACGGCCATCGTTTGTAAGACGATGGTTACCGAAAAAAACACGGTGAGGGTAAAGAACAGGGCACAGATTGCTTTTTGATTGCGTTTCATGATTATTCCTTTCCTTGGTGATTAGAGGTGTACGAAAGCCTTGGCTAACTGAGGTTGAGAACTAGTAGTGTGACTCTGCGATGCCTTGGAAACCAATACACCCTCTAACCGCGAACTATTATTCAAGATTAGCTATATAAATTTTAGAGGGGGAGTGGCATCGAACTTAATAATGAGGAAGGATAGGCTACCTCAGTATTCTTCTCTTTCCATGAGGATCTCCTCAATCAGATACCCCAACGACCCACAATCTGTATGATGCCATTAGAATTGCAACTTTTATTAGGGTTTCAAGATAAATCCGCTTCACGCCACTGACATTAATGAACACGTACCGATTTTAGAATTGTATCTGGATTAATTTTTCCAGAGAGCTTATCACGATCATGAGATTTTACTTTATTTGCCATTATGATACCACTTCCCTCATGAAGAGGATTATGTGGTGCTTTGGATAAATGAAATATAGCTATACTTTACAGAAAAATCAATGAAGAAAAAACGGTGAGTGGAAAATCACGCTGTGCTTTCCTACTCAGCTTATGCTGCTTCGCTATCGAGCAGCTGTCGGCCCTTATCCGTTAGATCAAACCAAACATGATAAACGCCTCGTCGTTCGTTGATGAGACCAATCTGGGTCAGTCGTTTTAAGTGGTAAGCAGCAGTTGAAGTGGGGATGTTCAAATCTTTGGCGATTTCACGGAGGAAGGCCTTGTCCTTGGAAAGCTTGTGCATGATTTTCCTCCGGGTGCTATGTTGGAGTGCTTCAGTATTCGACAACATCTTAACTCTGTTAATTGTTTACATAAAGAAGTATATAAGGCTTTTCGTTCTTACTAGTTTCGTTTGAACAAATTTACACTTCCCTAGTTAGCAAGAAAACCATTTCATCCTAAGCCGTTCTAAACCATAGAACACGCCGTCTAGCCCCGTTCTAATATGTAGGATAAAGTGCAACGCAAACCTTAGTCTATGATAGTGTGATGAACTGACATCAAACGCCAAATAGTTACACGGCCTGGTGAAAAAAAATGGGTCTTCGTGAATTTGTGATTCGACGGCTAATTAACAGCGTCATTCTAGTTTTTGGAGCGATTACTTTCAATTTCTTTGTCTTCCGTATGATGCCCGGCGATCCAGTCTCGATTATCCTAAGTGGTCAGATCGTGGCCAACCGACCGGATTTAGCCGCGGCACTTCGGGCAATGTGGGGATTGGATCTCCCTTTGCCGATCCAGTTCGTCGTGTATTTACAAAACATGTTCACGTTTAACTTCGGCATTTCTTTTGGCCAAGGATTTCGTCCAGTCATTGAAATGATTGCAGCTCGACTTCCCAACACCCTCATATTAATGGGGACAGCCGCGATTATCACAATTATCATAGGCGTTATTACGGGCATCTTAGCCGCTTCAAAGCGTGGAGGTAGCGCAGATATTGGAATGGTGATCAGCGCCTTGACCCTTTACTCGGTTCCCACCTTCTGGCTTGGCATGATGTTCATCATGACGTTTGGATTCTTTCTCCCCCTCTTTCCGATGGGCGGCACTATATCCGTGCCAGCACCCACCGACCCCCTAGCCATTGCAATGGATGTGGCTTGGCACTTAGTCCTGCCTGCTACCACACTAGCCTTGGTATCGTATGGTGGGTATATGCTGGTTATGCGCAACAGCCTCATTGATGTCCTCACCGAAGACTACATCGTCACGGCGCGGGCTAAAGGAGTTGATGAGCGTACTGTCCTATACAAGCATGCTTTGAGAAATGCCATCTTACCCCTTGTCACGATGATTGCGTTGACCTTTGGCTTCCTCATCACCGGAGCAACCCTCACCGAGACTGTGTTCAACTGGTATGGCCTCGGTCGACTCATCTTTGAATCGGTCATGGGACACAATTACCCTGTCCTCCAAGCCATCTTCTACATCATGGCCGTCACAGTAATCATCGCGAACTTCATCGCCGATATGTTATACGGCTTTCTTGATCCACGCGTCCGCTATAACTAGGGAAGAAACCTCCAATGCGAACCAGCACCGAAGGGCGGCTGGGAACCGCCCTTCACCCAATTTATATCTGTGAGAACACTGAATGTCAGGAATGGTTGCTAGGGGGATGGTTGTGCCTTAGCGAGGACGTTTGTATAGTTGAACGCGCATTCCAGGAGTTTGTTCATATGGCTCACCTTCAGGATGGAACCCGAAGCTTTCAACAAGCGCCCTCATCGTTTCATGGTCGAAGAGAATATTGCATAAATTCGCTGGGGCATCGAGTTCTTCTGCATAGGAAATGAATTGACGATACATCGCCCGGACAAGTCCACGATGTCGAAAATCTGGGTGCACTGTTTGGTGTTCCCCCACCAATCCTTCAGCTTTGAGAAATGTTTTGTAAAATCCAGCAATCTGACCCTCCAACCGAGCGCCGAAGTAATGAAATCCATGCCCCATTTCCTCAATGATAGCATCTGGGCTTAGAACACGTTTTTGCCGCCATTCACGAGGGATATGTGCCGCTTGGGACCAGACAAGGTCCATCAACTTAGAGAGTTCTGGAGCATCTTCTGAGGTGAATTCAACGATGTGGATATCGGCATCCTCTTCGGGGAAATCACGGGTTGATGGTGACAGGGACATAGTAACAAACATGTGAATTTGAGATTTTTCAATGCTTGCCTTGATACTCCGATTGGACAACCCGATAGGCTTCCATTAGTGCAGTGCACCCCGTACATCGAATACATCCTGCCTGATGAATGGAAGGATCAAGCTTGTGAGAAAATAAAAGTTCAGCACAATCCAGATAGATATCAATGATTTTATCCAAATCCTCAACATAAGGTGGAACATAATCTTCCAGGTGTGACCCCGGATTGGGTCGGCAAGGAACTGGAACAGGAATGACACCGAGTTCAATGGTTGTCTTGAAGCCTTGATGTAATTGTTCTGGTGTTTCACCGAGACCTAGGAGAATAAATGTGCTTACCTGTCCTCTCCCAAAGACACGTACAGCATTTCGCCAGGAGCTGAAATATTCAAAAAAGCTGGCATGGGCAAATTTGCCGGGACAGTATTTCTTCCGAAGAACATCATCATAAATTTCAAGATGAATCCCCACAGTATCAACGCCTGCGTCCTTCAATGCCCGAAGATGTGTTGGTGAGTCAGGGGGCTCTAATTGTACATGAATAGGAACGTCACTTTGTTGACGAACCGCTGAAACAAACTTTACATAATCCTTTGCCCCCCGATCTGGACGATCTGGGCTACCCATCGTCAATGTTAGATGGCTGGCGCAACCTTCTTTTTGAGCCGCTTCAAGTACCTTCAGAAATTGAGATGGAGATTTTCGGAGAATGGTGTTTCCTTGAGCTAGACTAATGGAAATGCTGCAATACTGGCACTCTAACCCCCGATCAAAATAATCGCAATGTTGAACTAATGTTGTAGCTAAGCAGTCAGTTCCATGCACTAATGCGATGTGAGTCATAGGCGTACCATTCTCTAACTCCCTCCGATAATATTGAGGGGTCTTAACGAGAGTTATTAGAAAGGTTCTTTCGTCTAAATGAACTTCATATTGGTCATTATTGGCGTGTTGAATTTGGAGAGCATGAAATTTTCTGGCTTGCGCTTTCGTCCGTACCGGAGCATTTACAACAACACTGTCATTAAGAAGAAAGTACCGACCTAGTGTTGGTCCTGCGCCACCCGTGCGTCCACTTAATTCATCAGATGGAAAAACGACTCCCCGGGTGAGCAAGGCCACCTTTAATTGCAAAAGATCGCGGTTTGACATTTTTGGCATAATTCTCGCCAGATGAATATATTCGATAAGAGTTTGACCTTAAAGGGTTCGCTCCCACTATTTCATCTTTACACAAGAGACTGAGGAAGCTGCGAGGTTTCTATAGAGCGTTGTGTATTTTGTAAAAAACAGGATGAAGGCCTCTTGAATTGCTCCAAGAGACCTTCTGAAAATCGCTTGTGTGCCACTAGAATACTATGAAGGTCCCTGGTGCCGTACCTTCCATGAATGGAATCACCCAATCGATGGTCCCATACATAAACACTATATGATCTTCTAAACGTGAATAAGGTCCCGTGGCGTAGGTTACGCGACCAATCATAGCATACTTGCCATTGGGTGCGGCATAGCCTTCATCGTTGCCTTGCATTAGTAATGTTCCAGCGTCATCAAAGATTTGCCAGATTTCCCAGAAGTGAGTCCAATCCTGATTGGGACCCTCCATTTCGAATTTCAATAGCCAGAAGATCATATGACCAGTGACATCTCTACTGATTGTACCGTCCCAAGTTAGTACGCTATCGGGGTATCCTGGATCACCCGATTCCGATTGTCGCCCAAGAAAAGCAAGATCCATGTTTCCGATAGTAGGGCCACGCCAACGACAGGCTTGCGTTGCACCAATTGAAAACAATGGAACCATCAATGATAGAATTAGCAAAGTAACTCCTGTTGTTCTTAGGATTCGTAATCTATTCAGACTGTTCACCTCCCTGATACTTGCTAGAAACCATGGTCGTCAAGACCAGCAAATCCTCTATAGGTGCTTAATTCCCAGCTACCAAAGGTTTCCGGGATTTCAGCGCATCAAAATAGTTTCGCAGATTTTTTGAACTGATTGCAAATCGAGGTTGCAATAATACGCAGTAAAACCAAAGAATATCGCTAATTATTGCATTGAACTCTGCAATTTCATGCAAAAAAGAAGGAATTCTTTAATATCATCGATTATATTTGCATAACCGGTTGGGAAGGAGGCATCATTTAGGCTATCATTAACCAGGAAATGAGCCGATGACTTCTGTCAATTCCAAGAAGGGATTCCGGTCATGGATCCGTTGGATAAGGCATTGCTCTGGGAATTATTTGGTGATGCTCGAGTCTCTTTCCAAGATTTAGCGAAAAAATACAACCAATCATTCAACACAATTAAGAATCGAGTAAAAAAACTTGAAAAAGCAGGTGTTATCCAAGAATATACAATCGAGTTAAGCATGGCAATGCTTGATCTAGAACCCTTACTCATTTTAATTAAAACCGATGGTTCGGAAAACACTAACGCCCTTATGGACCAAATTGGCAGTCAGCATCAGGTCCGATATGTATATCGATCGGGCTCAAACAGATATGCCGGAGCTGCCTTTGTTACAGGGACCACCGAATTCTTTGAACTGAAGCATAACCTCGAATCCGTCCCAGCCGTTCAGAAAGTCGATATCCACCCTATATTCACATTTGTTCCCGACGCCCCTCCAGATAGTAAGGTTCGCAGCCGGGGGCAGAAAGTCACTTTTTCTTATAACCAACTTCGAGTTTTACAATGCCTTTGCCACGATGTCAGAATGTCAATCGGTGATATCGCAAAACATACAGACCTGACACCTCGTCGAGTCAGCAAAATTCTCCATGAATTAAGGGAAGGGGGTGGTGTTCACTTCACGATGCGGATGAACTATCTGGCATTGGGAGATGTTGAACTCGAATACATAATTCGCTATGATGATTTGAAAACATCACCGAAGGAAATAATTGAATGGATATATTTGCGATATTCTGGCGAGTTTTGGCATGCCAGTACTTTCTTAGATGAGCCCACCGTCATTGTAACTCTGCTCACAAATGATCCAACCCAAATAGAAGAGATTACTAATCAGATTCGGGAGATCCCTAATGTGAGAGCAGTAACAGATTATCTGATACCCCAGCAATATCGTGGAGGTCATTATCGGGATCCAACTCAACATCGATTGGATGAAATGCTCAAAGACGCGGGATTAATGGAATAGAAACTAGTTTTCCTTGATTTCTTTTCGCCATTGATCGAAGAAACTCGTTAGATCAACATTTCCGCCACTTAGGACGATACCGATTCGTTGATTATCCAAGAGATCTTTGAGTTTAAACAGCCCAGCTAGGGGCACGGCCCCAGATGGCTCGATGACTAATTTCATGCGTTCCCATAAGAATTTCATTGCATCTAGGATTTCTTCTTCGGATACAGTGATGATGTCATCAACATGTTTTTGGATTATTGAAAAAGTCAGCTCACTCAATGAAGTACGTAAGCCGTCAGCAATTGTGATGGGATTTTCACTAGGTACAATAGTGCCGGTTTTGAAGGACCGATAGGCATCATCGGCCTGTTCTGGTTCGACAGCAAAGACCTTAGCCGTTGGGCATAAGCCTTTGGTTGCGATGGCGGTGCCACTTACCAATCCTCCCCCACCAACTGGAGCAAACATTACATCTAAGGCACCTACTTCGCTGATTAACTCATACGCAGCAGTGCCTGCACCAGCAATCACCTGTGGATTATCATATGGATGAATCAAGACAAACCTGTGCTTCTTGATTAACGCATTTGTCACCTTTTCTCTTGATTTCTGATCAGGGTCACAGAACTCAACGGTTGCACCATATTCTTTGGTTGCCGCGATTTTCACGGGGGATGAATTTGTGGGCATCACGATAGTCGCCTTTATTCCGAGCATCTTTGCAGCTTGGGCAACCGCTTGACCATGATTGCCTGATGAATGTGTTATAACACCACGATCCTTTTCTTTCTGAGTCAACTGTGAAATTGCGTTGTAAGCCCCTCGAAATTTGAAAGCACCTATTCGTTGGAAATTTTCACATTTGAAAAAAATACTACAGTTGGTCCAGCGGTTCGCTGTGAGGGAGGTCATCAAGGGGGTTTGGATGCTTGCCCGTCGAATCCGTTCATACGCTTCCTTCACATCAGTTAAGGACACCATAAAGGTCTCTTTGTATTTGGTACACAATAAGTGTTTAGACCTTTGGTTGAGAAGCCTTTATATCAACCCAGCATGTGAGATATGCTTCCTTCGTTATCAGACCCAAGGATGAAAAGAAAATGGCTAAACGAATTGTTGTTGCCATTGGTGGTAACTCCCTCATCAAGGATGCTGCACGTAAAACCGTTCCCGATCAATATGCTGCAGCAGCGGAGACCGTTCCCTTTATTGTAGATCTAGTTGAGCAAGGGTGGGATGTCGCTATCACCCATGGAAATGGCCCCCAAGTGGGATTCATTTTACGCCGGTCGGAATTATCCGCACATGAGCTTCATGAAGTACCTCTAGATTTCTGTGGCGCAGACACTCAGGGTGCAATAGGGTATATGCTCCAGCAAATCCTTTTAGGCGAGTTTCGACGCCGCAAGATGAACAAGCTAGCGGTCACCGTTGTCACTCAGGTCTTAGTGGACAAAGAGGATCCAGCATTTATTCATCCGAACAAACCGATTGGCTCGTTTATGGATAAGGACATGGCTGAACGGCGAAGCAAAGAGGGATGGCATATTGTGGAAGATGCTGGACGTGGATGGCGTCGTGTTGTCCCTTCACCAATCCCCAAGAAGGTTATTGAGAGTCAGGCTGTTGATAATCTCCTCAATGATGGTTTTGTGGTTATTACTGTGGGTGGAGGTGGTATTCCAGTTATTGAGGGAGAGGATGGGGATCTCCGAGGAGTAGCAGCCGTGATTGATAAGGATCGAGCCTCAGCCCTATTGTGTAAAGCCTTGGATGCAAAAGGCTTTCTTATTTCGACATCGATTGATAAGGTGTATTTGAATTTTGGAAAACCAAATCAACGGGCAATTAATCGAATGACGGTTAGTGAAGCGAAACAGTATTTGAAAGAAGGACACTTTGCCCCTGGATCCATGGCACCAAAAATCGAATCCGTTATTCAGTTCCTCGAACAAGGCGGGGAACTGGCAATTATTACTTCCCCTGAAAATATTGCTCACGCGATTCGCGGAGAAGCTGGTACACACATCGTTCCAGACTAGCTCATTGTCTATTCCTGATTTCAAAATCCTTAACGGCAAGTTTCCGTAATTAAATCAGGAGGTTCTTTGAATATGATCGCCAAAACAGCGGCTGCCATCAGGCAATACAACAAAGAAGATGCCCTTAATCTTCTTGAGGAGGTTCAACCCATTTTACTCCAAGAACCGCGATTATTGCGACTCCCTGATACCCCGCTTGTGTTCATCGGAGATACACATGGCGATTGGGATGCTACACAGCGCATTCTAACTCGGTTTTGGGATAGCCCCTCGGTCTTTGTCTTTTTGGGTGATTACGTAGATAGAGGACCTTTTCAAATCGAAAACATGAATTTCTTGTTTAGACTCAAAGTCGAGATTCCACGTCGAATGATGCTTCTTCGAGGCAACCATGAAACGCCATGGGTCAATCGAGCTTATGGTTTCTATGACGTGGTTCAAGCCAAGTATGGGGATATACTCCAAGAATACTGGGAGACCTTTGCGAATCTTCCATTGGCAGGGATTAGTCGAGACCACCGTATCTTTGCTGTTCATGGCGGGATTCCGGAAAATCTCAGGGATGTAAAGCAAATTGATTCACTCCCACGAGAAATTACCATTGAAAATCAGATTGCATATCAACTGCTATGGAATGATCCACGTGAAACGCTCAAAGGCTTTGGCCCCTCCATGCGGGGAGGTCGAATTCGAACCTTTGGACAAGATGTAACTGAGGAGTTCATGGACTTTAATGCAGTCGAACTTATTGTACGAGCCCACGAAGTCTTTCCGCATGGATTCCACGAGTTTTTCGAAGGCCGTGTACTCAGTCTATTTTCTTGTCGAGAGTATCGCGGTCCGATTGCTGGTAAAGCACTCCATGTTATGGAGTCAGGAAAGCGAGAGCTAGTCCTCATCTAGAACCTTAGCGGCTAGCTTGAGAAACTGCCTTCAGTAATTCCTTCTTTGTAAATGGTTTTTCGAGAAATCCCACACCCTCAGTCGCAGCCACATTTCGCCCTAAAAAGGTGTTCCCCATTAAAATAACAGCAAAGCCTTGCTGTTTCAAACTTTTTACAAAGGATCTAGTCTCAGACCGTCCTAGCCAGTAATCTAGTAAGATCAAAGTGGGTATATTCTCAGAGGCATTGAGCGCATGCCGAAAACCCCCAAGATTGTCAATCCCAGGGCAGACGGTGTGACCTCCTTGTGCAAGGAGAGTCTCAATTGAATAACGAAGAGAGTTCTGGGCTGAAATCACCATCACCGTTTCTGACATGAATATCAGTCCTCTTCTTCAGCTTCATCGTTAGGTGAAGGTTTTCCTCGGCGACGATTTGCTCGGGGGAGGAGAACTTGAATTACCGTGCCATATTGAGGATCATCAATCACGATATTCTTTACACGGAATTTACCACGGAAATACTCAACCAGATTAGGAACCAATAATAGATTGGGGTTCGCTTTTTGAGGTTGTTCGGGGTCTGAACGAAAGAGAAGTACTTTTTCAATATCAGGGAGCACCCACTTTGGATGGGTGATATCTATCTGCCAATAATCGATTCCTGATTCTTTCACCTGAGTAAATGTCACTTCAATAATTGCTGGTCCACCGACATCCCGTTCCAAAACTAATCGGATTAAGGGCTGAAAGATATGAGACACGTATTCGTTCGCCAAAACATTGACCTTCTCAGAAGGTAAAGATATCGCGATTTGCCTTGTGGTTTTAGGAAGTACTTCCTGTAATTTTGTGATCAGTTCAGTTAGCAAAGGCGTTAAATCAATTCGATGGAACTCGGGAAGAGCTTGAGTGTCGATAAGACGAAGCAATTGTACACTTTTCAAAAGGTAATGTATCTCGGTAATTTCGGTTTGAATCATGTCCCAAATGTGGTCACGTTCTTTAGGATCTGAGAGATCTCGACTAGCTTCAGAAAGACTCATTATGGTTTGGATTCGGTTGGTCACTGAATTATTTATAATTGCGAGATAATAGTCCAACTTAGCAAGTTGGGATGTTGAGGGGGTTCGTAACCGACTTTCTGTTATGGTGAAGCGGCGAAGCTCCGCTCGAACACGGCTTAATTCATCGATTATTTTCGCAAAGCTATCAGATACGCCCTGCAATTCAGTCAAGACAAGACCTTGAGGTTCCGAATATGAGATAATTCCAGGTTCGGTTACAGCAGCGGTTTCGGCTTCAAGATACGCAAGAGGTTGGTATAACCACCGAGAAAGATAGTAGCCAGCACCTGCAACAATGATTATGATTATACCCAATCCAATGAGTAAACCAGTTCCTATAGTCTGTAAGGCAATAGTTGCATCAATAGGAGAGAGATAGACTAGCAAGACCCGCCCAATTAGGGTGATAGCGATTGCTCCTGAAATCGTCAAGACCACGATAAGTGATGTAATCAGGACCACCCGATTAAGGACTTCATAACTGATTGATAACGGACGGCTTGAAGCCATGTTTTCGAGGGTCTCTGTGAAAGTGACAAGAACGGCGATGAGGAAGATGAATATGGCAAAGAGGGTTATCGCATCTGATATTGATCCAGCATAATAGAATACCGAGAGTGTGTTCCACTCCATGGCATACTGAAAAGCAAATGCAGTATAACCTAAGATGAGAACGAGACTTGCAAGGACGAGGAGGAGGCGACTGTTTCGTCCAATAACCTCCGGAGGGGGGTCTTGGTTGAAATAAAAAATCCAAGCAAAGATGGCAGTTAAGAATCCGATAAGAATTCGTAATCCTGTTCCGATAGCCGGAATTATTGGGGGGTGAAAGGTTAGATTCATCAAGTAAGTGGAGAGAATGCATACTGCAAATAATCCGGTGATGAGAACAAAGCCTCCGATTTGTCGCCAGGATCGTCTCCGCTGTTCAATGGATACAAGGGCAAACCCAACAAGCATGACTAAATTTGCTGCTGCAGCGATGTAAGCTGTTGGGTTAGGATAAGTGAGTGGGATTCCCAAGAACAGATTCGTAATCAGTATCCAGTAATGAGCCAATGCCCCTAATAGACTTGTAATTGAAATGATATAAGCGAGCCGTCGCGCAATGGGATTGTGAAACTGAAATAGAATAAGGCAAATTCCAAAAATTGTTAGAAATACAACGATATAAGCGCTATAAAGATACACAGAAGCAATTTGCGGAACAAAATATCCGATTAGTATGGGGAAAAAAGAGAAGATAATGGCCAAGGTAAAGGCAATAGCAATGAGTTTTTGCGTATAGCTTCGGAACCACTGGCTAGATTGAATGTTTTTAAACCCCACACCAAACTACCTTCTATACTGCTGAGAAGGAGTGACGGACCTCTAATTAAAAAAGCTTTTGAACAGTATGACATAATCCGAAATTATACAGAAATTAAGTGGGTGTAGGTCTTTCTCGTCGTCGGTATCGAAGAACGTAGTACGATACACCAGCTACAACAGATATACTGATTATTGCAGCTGCAAAAATGACCATTGTGAGATTTGCAGCCACATAATATTCATAATAGAGGCCATTGTTGTCATTAATAACGATGTTATCAAAATTATCTCGGGCTTGAATATAGAATCGCACTTGACTGCCCGCTGGAACAGCATCAAGTGTAACCATGTATAGATCGAATGAAATATCGCTATCTACCAAATCCATTTCACGTGGATGCCAAAGAGAATAATCTGTACTATAATATACTAATACACTATCGATTCCCGAGCCACGGCTATCTTGAGTCACTTCAGCATAAACCTGGACCGGATCAGTATTCAATGGTGAAATCGGGTTAATCCAAACTCCTGTGATGATTGGAGGATAATTTGTCACCGTCACAGAAACCATCGAATTATTTCGATTCCCATTCAGATCTATCACACGAGTTTCAATAGTTATTGACCCAACCTCATACGGGATTAAATTGTAATAGTATTCCTTATTTCGAACATGTTCAGATGCCCGATGCCAATCATCTTGATTAATACGGATTTCTACCGCTGGAACATAACGCCCATCGGGATCAGTCACGTTCACCCAAATCGTGGTTTGTTCACCTTGAACCAAAACCTCTCCATCTAAGGGACTAAAAATACTGCAATTAATACCTCTATCAATTGTAAAGGAAGTTGATGTCCTAGCTATCCAACCATTTGCATCATAGGCTCTGGCATAAATTGTGACAGGCCCATACATTCCTGTTGTATTCAAAAAATATTCACAGTGAGTTGAATTTAGACCAGCAGTAGCGTTAATCCAAGGCCCTCCACCTATGGAAATTTCAAGATATTCTACATCATTATCGGCATCATCGATTGAAAGAAAAATTGGCATCTGATCAGAGGGGCGAACAAAAGTATCACTCTCCGGTGTAATGAAGTTGATATCAGGAAAACCATTTTGATTGGATACAATTGTAGCAAAATCGGCTACAGCAGCTGCGGCCGTTTTTGTGGCTAAAGATCCTATTTCGTAAGAGTAGGAGGGTTGAGATGTTGTGTCTTGGATGCTATGAATGTACGGATTGCTGTAGCCGTCGTGTTCAAAGAACCAAACTGCAGGGATTTTACGGCTCCAGAAGGCGGAATGGTCACTGTGGACCCAATAGGGTTCAAGATGAGATTGGACAGGAGCGTCTAACCAGGTTTTACCAATATTCTCTGCATGTGAAGCGTATGATGCACTTGCCCCTCCATTATGAACAATGTAAGTCTTGAGATTCTCAGAAGAAAGAGGACTATCCCACAAAATCATATCAAAGTTATACATAACAGCAATCGAAACATTGGCTTCAACAAGATCGGCAGCAAGGGCATTACTTCCCGCTATCATTAATTCTTCTGAATTGAATGCAACAAATAAGATTGTATAATTATAACTATATTGAGACATGGCTCGAGCGATTTCTAATACTGCTCCAATACCAGATCCATTATCATCAGCACCTCGCGAAGAAGCTGGATAAGTATCAATATGGGCACCTACGATAATGCACTGGTTATTCTTCAGACTTCCTCCTTGAAGAGTGCCGATAACATTTGGCTGAGCTGAAGAAAATTCATGATGATTTACAACTAACCCAAATTCTTCAAATTTCTGTGAGACATAGTTTACTGCCTGTGTATTCCCTTCTGACCCATATACACGGCTCCCTATTCCATTAGAGATAGTGCTTACAACCCCACCAAACGAGGATGGAGTGATTAAATCGAGAATTGCTTGAATATCTGGAGGAGCAGGTAAAGGAACTGAAGTTTTTTCTGATCTTTTTGGTACTTCCTTGTTTTGAAAAAAAAGGGGGGAGGATAAAGTATCGTGATCTGATGAAGACTGGTCTATTCTGGATATGAAGTGAAATCCCAAATTTACAGGACTATAGATTACAGGAATCAAACCTACGAAAAAGATAGCCAGTAAAAATATGGGAGACAGACGCAAGTACAATCCCTTCAATCATTGAGTTTATTCCTGTGAAGGGAAATTTCTTGTTATATTCTTTGCTAATACAGCAAACTATCAAAATCGATGAATAAGACCTTTAGTAGAACTAGATTAGTCTTCAGAAGGATTCAATGAACACACTTCTAACAGGGTTTGTTGAAATTCATCTAAGGTTTGCCGGAAATCATCTCGAATCTCCAGGTACAAATGATTCCTTTGCAATTCCATCGTATAAAGAATTAGCAGAAGTTCACTTTGAAGGAATTCCGACATTTCGCGATATGCATCAACTAAGGTGAGCATTTGTTTTGAATAAGCACTATACTCGAGATAAAGAGAATAGGCCTGTGAAACGCCTAAAAGCATGCCAGGACAATCTCGGATATATTGTTGAAAGGTTTTCATATTCGCGCCGTTTCGGATGTGATCTCGTATTTCCAACAGCTCGAAATGCGACCCTTCGAAAATACTTGAAAAGAGTGTTGCATGATGACGTTCATAGATCCACCGCGTACGATTAGAAAGGCTGACATGCTCTTTAAACAGCTCATGGACCTTCTTAAACGAAGTTATTTTATTGTCGAATTCTTCCAATTCAGCAGTTCCAAAATAGCCAACGGATTCAGTGAGAATATAGGTTGGATGGTTTTGCGCATCCTTTACAAAGTATTCAATAGCTTCGACCACAAGATTAGCCTTACTACTTAGATCATCATCTTCAATCGCTGCTTCTACCTTTTCATGACCTGCCATTCGTAAGGCCTTAGATTCCTCTGATATCACATAAGCCAGGACATCATGGAACCGGCGCATACTTTCGCTGTAAGTTTGTTTTACCGCTTCATCTAATTTCGGTAAATATCCCGTTAGCCTGTTGATATGCCGTTCAACTGCTTGGTACTCATCCAGAAACTGACGTAAAAACCACGCTACGCCTTGTGAATCCAACTCATTGATTTGAACCTTCACACGGGGATCACTAGTTGCACGAACCATTTCCGCAAACATCCGATGATCCGTGATCCCAATAGATGCAAATAACGTGGCCATGCTTCGCCGAACACTTCGATAATAACCATAATAAATTAGCAAATGTTTAGCAAATTCATCCAAATATTCAGTCAGCGTGTTGGTATCGATGAGATGGTGTTTTAATTCCGGTGATTTTTCGTGGAAGTATTGTACCAGCCGCTGATTGGCATCATCTTCGATTTTTCGAGTCCGTTGATCATACTTCTCACTCAGGGCTAGATATTGTTCTAAGAGTTTCCACATTCGTTTGGGTGGTTGAACTTCTGATGAGGAGGTATCCTCAGACATCACAATTCGACCCTGAAATTCTACTGCAAAGGACCCTGCTATTCTTTTGTCACTTCTCAGCCAAGTTCCTTCGATAGAATGACCTCTGCTAGTTTCTGAAATACCTCATTGACGGCATAGTCGGTTTTTGCACTGGTTTCAAAGTAGGGCATTCCTTTTTGTGCCGCATACGCCTGAACCTCATCAGTACTGATAACTCGAGAATCCACGAGATCAATCTTGTTCCCTACTAAAATGATAGGAACGTCATTCCCAGAAAATTTCCGAATCTGATCATACCATTTATCCACATTCACGAAACTTTGACGCATGGTAATATCAAAGACCAATAATGCACCTTTCGCCCCTCGATAATAAATCGGGCGTACACCAGCATACCGTTCTTGTCCAGCTGTATCCCATGCTTGGAGTTTAACTATGTAGTTGTTGAGGGGAAGTGACTTTACGATGAAGTCAACGCCGAGGGTGGAGATATAGCCATCTGTGAACGTGCCATAGGCAAAGCGGGTGGTGAGGCTTGTCTTTCCAACTTCTGCGTCACCGACTAGCACGACTTTGAAAAGGTAATCGAAGGCATCGTGTGACATAGGCTGGTCCCGGCGACAGGATTTTCTAATCTTATTTCTGTGGAAGTGTCACTTAAAGATATGTGTCTCAAAGCTTCTTAGGGAGATTCTTGGAGAAACCTGCGAGATGGTAAAAAGTATTAGCGAGGAAGATACTCAAAACCACGATAACCTTTCCGTCGCTGTAGTTTCTGCATATCGTACAGCTTTTTGAGTTCATTTGAAGCAGTACCCTTAGTAATTCCAATTTCTTCGGCTACAACTGCGGAGGTGACGCGTTTCAACTCCTTGGTAATCGCAAGAATTTCACGTTGAGTAGCCGTGAGCTCATCGAATTCTTCAAACCACTCTTCGTCCTCAACCGCTGGACTGGTTTCAACAAACCGTGTTTGATCAAGAGCTGAAGGTGCCAATGTAGTGACAGGTGGTGGACTGGGTCGTTGTTTGATGACCTGTTGGACAAACTCTCGGGTTATCCGGTCCCCAGCAGGGGTATCTTCTTGAAAGGCCATGGAAATGATGTTTTCACAAAACCGTAAAGTGCTTCGTGGATACCCACGAGTATGGAGATGAATCTCTTCAATAGCCTCAGCGTTGAAGGGTGTTAATCCCTTGCCACCAAAATGTTTGATTCTGTCTCGAATGAGCTGCTCGGTTTCTTTGACAGTTAAAACTTCGAGACCGTCAGGTCCTTCGGTCTCTAAGGTAAATTCCAAGGTTACTCGCTCAGCAATAGGGGGAAATATACTGGTGAGAGCCTGAGAAAACCCCGTGAGCCCTGCAATAAACACCACAACCGCTTGCAAATCGCTGAGGACACGTAACCAGCGAACCGTTTTTCGCTTTTCAACTTCAACGACTTCAGAATCGTCTTGACCAAGCGCGAGGGATTGCCCATCATCAATTAACAAAACAATACGTTGGGAACTCTGTTGGTAGAACTCTCGGATCTTTGCTACCATCACGTCGACAAGAGTTGGCACGGTTTTATTCTTCTGTATCAGTCGGTGATTCATCAATCCGATTAAGGCATTACTGAGAATGGATGAATCGAGGGGTTCCGAAATGAGAAGTGGAACCATCCCCTTTGATTTGGTTAATGAATCATTGATCCATCGAAGCACATGGGTTTTCCCTGTACCGCGACCGCCTTCAATAAGAATGATATTCCCTGTTCGAAGTTGAATCGTTAAGGGATTGAGTAGACGCTTGTGCCCTGCAAACACCTCTGGCATAACATCAATACGAAATGGAAAATCCGACCAGCCTAGACTTTTTAATCGCTCATCAAAAGCGAACATATTCCTTCACCAATGGTTGAGGTGTTTTCAGCACCAGATTGTTTCTTTCCACACTTCTCCCAGATCCGGTTACCTTATGCATCGCTGGAAGTACCGTCTCCCATTCGCCCCAAGAAATTGTTGAAAGCGAAGGGACAGACGACTTCAATGCCGCCGGTGGGATCATAGACTACCATCTCCTTTCCAATTGGACAGAAGAGGGCACAATACCCGCCATCGACCAAGTGACCATTACGTTGACATTGGAAGGTCCGGGTGGTGGGGGTGATGAGTTCAAGTACGGTTGCGGCATCAAGTTGGGCCATAGCTTCTTGAAGTCGTAGCTTGGGTTGAAGCGCTTTGGCTTTGTCGCTCACGAATTCCTCACTCCTCTTTTTTGTTTGGCTAGTGATTCGTCTTCACGAAGTTGTGCAATTGTTCGGGCAATCCGCACTCGGAGCGTCGCGGTCACCAAGGGCATCGCTTCTTTGAGTTGCTCCTCGATGCTGGGTGCTTGGAGACGAGTCAGCGCGTCCGTTTGAGCTCTCCCAGACGCCGACGCTTTCTCGGTTGCCATCTCTCATTATACCTCATTAAATTTCATTGATGTTCATTCATTTTCATTTTTGCACATATAAAGCTTCGCATGTTTTCTCCACGTCGTCTAATGGGCTTAGAAATGCGTATAATTAAGAAAAATAAAAAAACTAACATTCAGAACAAAAAGGTCATGGAAGAGAATTCCATAAAAAAGCTAATTAGTGGTTATTTTTAAAAAAATAAAATTAAGTCGGTCATTAAATGGACTAAATGAACATTAAAACGCCCCGTTAATTTTTGAGAAGATGCACAGAGAAATTCCCAGAAAACCCGATGAAAAGTTAGCGCGCCAAATCACGAATCATCGTCTGAAACTGTAGAAACTTCATGGTCAGCTGGTTGGACAAGGATAGATTCCTGAGATAAATAGGTAAGTAACCGGAAACGCTCAGAATCAAGGTGCATTAATGCTCGCAGGTGCTCCAGTGTGAAGTGTTGAGCACTGCGTCGAAATTCCATGAAGCTGGCAAGTTGAGCTCGGAGAGTTTCAAGTTGTAGTTCAAGAAGTTTTGCCTGGATTGCTACGTCATCCTTCGCCATTTCAAGAGCCTGTTTGGCTAAATCCATACTTGGCTGATTTGAGGGAGCAATAAAGACAGGTGATTTTTTGGAGAGGTTCACAAACAGATAATGTTCCAAGTTTTTAGGAGTGGTTAAGCTCCGATAGATTTTCTCAGAGACACCAAGAAGTGTTGGACGTTTGCGTTGTTGGTCATCGCGGCTTTGAAGAATCCCCTGGGCAGTTTCAAGATCCGTAATCCCAAGCATGTTGGGAACAGTGAATGGGAGCACATTATCAATGGCTTCGCTAAGTTCTTCAAATTTCTTATTCTTGACACCTGTAATAATGACGGCATTTCCAACGAGGATGTTAAGAAGGACCACGTCCAGTGTTTCTTCGAAGGTTTCAAGAATGTATTCAGCGGATGAGATTCGCCTTTTGGCAACTTGTGATCGTTCGTTATGCGCTTCAAGAGCATCATTGATGATGGGAAGAAAGGCTTGGAAAGGTTTTACATCACCATTCCATTTCTGGAGAAGTGATTCATACTGAGCATAAAAGAGGACATTGAGACTGTGGAGGACGGCTTGGACCTCGAGTTCATCAGCATTTCCGTCCGCTAAACCGACAGTAATGAGACCAATCGGGGCATCACTTGCAGTACGCGGTTTTTCTTGCTGAGAAGCTGAGGAAGATGTTTTATCATATACGTCGTAGTGGAAGCGATATTCACCAGCGCCGATAGTGCGAATTTCTTCAGCAATTGCTTCATGTCCAAACTCGCGGATAGCAGTGAGAAGTCCCGTTAGGAGCGTTTGTTCGAGTTTTACCACTGGTGAACTGTGTGAGACAAGGGTTTCACCGGATTGAAGAAAAATGAATACCGAGTGCAACATTAGTTTCACCACCCTTTTGCCAAAGTCCCTAACGGAGATTCATAAGGTTAGCGTGGATTCTAAGCAATTAAAGGTTTCCGCAACCATATAGAAAAATCTTCGAATCAAAATCAGAAAACGACATTAGTCTTAAATCAAACCTAGGCAACAAAGACGTAGAACAAGTACCATTTCCGGTGACCCGAAAATGTCTGATGAGGCACTACGTAAAACTCTACGTTCTTTGTCTGAAGTGATAGGAATCTCAGGGTTTGAAGCTGACGCACGATCTATCATTCATCAGGAAATCGAGGCCTTTGTTGATGAAGCATGGATTGATCCGCTGGGAAATCTGCTGGGTATCCGAAAGGGTGCTCAGGAGAAGCCACGAATCTTGCTTGATGCCCATGTGGACGAGATTGGATTCATTGTTCGCTATATACATGAGAACGGATTCCTACGTTTAACCCCAATTGGTGGCTGGGATCCACGCATTCTTCCCGGACATCGAGTCATACTCCGTCCACAAAGATCCGATCCTACCACACAGATCTTCGGTGTAATTGGGGCAACTCCCCCTCATCTTACAACAGCCAAAGAGCGGGAAAGTGTGATTTCGATTGATGATTTATACGTGGATATTGGTGTTCAATCAAAGGATGTCATTGAAGCCATGGGTATTCGTATTGGAACGCCTTTAACAGTGTGGCAACCTTTCATCGAACTCCCCGATGACACAGTATCAGGCAAAGCCTTTGATGATCGAGTCGGTTGTCTAATTATTATTGAAGTATTGAAGCGGTTAGCAAAGTCACGAGAACACAAATCAACTATCGCAGTGAATTTTGCAGTAGCTGAAGAAGTAGGAGGCCGTGGGGCTCGAACTGGGGCCTATACCTTAGATCCCGATGTCGCAATAGCGCTAGAATGTACATCCGCGGGTGATATGCCTGGCATTCCCAGACACAAATCCCCGACAGACCTTGGTAAAGGTCCAGCAATTACTGTGGCGGATCGCTCCTTGATTACACACCCAAAGGTTTTGACAACCTTAGAAGAAGTTGCAAAGCAGAAAAAGATCCCACATCAGTACAAACAGCCATTAGGGGGTGGGACTGATGGGGGACCAATCTCGCAGAGCCGAAAAGGGATTCCAACAGGTGTTGTCTCTGTGCCCTGTCGCTACATCCATTCAGCCATTTCCCTGCTCCGATTAAGCGACATCAAAGCCGCTATCGATTTAGTATATGGATTCACTCAGTTATGGCAACCGTAGGAGGTTGACTATGTATGAATATCCCAACTGTAGAGGATTTGTTGCGAGGTGAAAACAATATCTTTTTCGCAACTGCAGAGAAGGATCAACCTCGTGTGCGGCCAGTAACCCTAGTTGAAAATGAAGGAGAGCTTTTCGTCCTTACTGGTACTGCTGATGCGAAAGTCGCGCAAATCAAGGTAAATGAGAAAGTCGAGGTTGTTCGTTTAATCAGATTTGAAGATGGTGGAGGATATGTTCGTTTTTCAGCTATTGCGAGAATTATCGATGACAAAAAGATACGAAGTCGATTGGCAAGTGCAACCTCATTCTTTTCAAATTACTTCAAATCAGCAGATGATCCGAAGTTCACGCTTCTCCAAATTACTCCGAAACAAATTGAGTACATGAAACCAGGACAAATGTATCCAGAACCCGTAAAGAAGCTTGATTTCACAACCAAATAGCAGAAATTTAGCGTGCAGGGCAACTTATTTCAATATGAGCAAGTACTGAATGTTGAGTGGGATGTTACGAGGATATCGGGGTTCGGATAACCGAACCAGTGTGGATGCGGTGATATAGCGCGATGGAACAGAACAGCATTGGAACAGAGGTTTCTAGTGTAAGTCTGCAACCATCGCTAAAGCTTGAAGGCTATACGATTAGGGTCGAGGGCGAAGTATTTCCTCTATATAGTGGATCAGTCGACTACTGGCGAATTCCTTCAGAAAAATGGGACCAGATTCTAGAGCGAATCGTTGGTATCGGATTTCGCATCATTTCATTGGCTATTCCATGGAATATCCATGAGATAGCTAGTGGTCTTTTTGATTTTGGCACAACGAACAAACAACGGAACCTAGAGGGATTTCTCACCCTCTGTCGGAATCGAGGGCTCTATGTTATTGTCCGACCAGGACCTTGTGTAAACGAGGAACTCAATTATTTTGGATATCCGAAGCGCATCTTATATGATGCGGAAATTCAGGCGCAAACCGCTTATGGGACCCGGGTAATCATCCCCGCAGTACCCAACCCGTTTCCCATGCCAAGTTATGCCAGCGAAAAATTCTATGATGAAGTGTCAAAATTCTTTGATGTCGTGTGTCCCATTATTACCCGTCATCTGGCACCAGGAGGTCCCATCATCAGCGTTCAGATTGATAATGATATTTCTCGGATTTTCTTGAATGGTGCGTTTAGTGCGGATTACTCAGCACATGCTATTCGGTGGTACCACGAATTCTTGACCAGTAAGTATCCGTCCATTGGAGGATTGAACCGAGCATATAGAACTAGATATAACGAATTCACTGATATTGAACCTCCACGGGCATTGGCTGCAACAGAACGTGAAGCCCTTCCGCGATTCCTTGATTGGATGGAATTCCAAGAATATTATGTGGCACTCTCCCTCAGTGTCCTTGCCAGCCTTCTTTGGTCTCGAGGAGTTCGGGGTATCCCCACCTCGCATAGCATCCGTTCATCCTATCCTTCCTTGCCTCTCAATGTTTATCGTACTGAACGGGAGTTAGACTTTCAAGGTGTTGGATTATACCTCAGCCAATCGCATTATGATGACATTCGCCGAAGTGCTCTGTACCTTAGCACAGTCAGTCGATTTCCCTATTTATCTGAGAGTGGCATGGGAATTTGGCCATGGGGTCCAGGATTACAGGCAAATGACCAGCAATTTGCATTACTTGTCGCAATGATGTATGGTTTTCGTGGGTTCAATACGCACATGCTAGTTGGACGAAACCGGTGGTTGGGAAGCCCCATCTCCCAGCAAGGAATCATCGATGATACCCAATTCACATTTTTAAAACGTATACTGGAGATCCTCCAGTCACAGGAATTTCATTCATTACAACGAAATGTGCCGGTTGTGCTGCTTCGTAATCTTGAATATGAACGGCTCTACCGGATGTGCACAAACTCCAACTGGCTCAGCCATTTGCTAGGTCTTCCGGATGAGTTGCTCCTTAGTAATCGAACATTTAGCTATACTGAAACAATCCAAAAAGCCTATCCTGCCTTATGGAATGCATTCTATTGGGGACTTACCCGATCTAAAATTCCCTTTGTTATTGGGGACACCGAAATGGATCCTCCCGCGCTAAATAGCTATCAAGCACTCATTATTCCCAGCTTTGATTTTATGTCTGAAGCATTACAGTCGAAAATTGGTGACTTCGTGGAACGTGGAGGTACAGCAATCGTAGGCCCAGAAATTCCCTATTTAGGTACAGATATGCGAGGTTGTACTATTCTGGCTGATCGAGCTGGCATTCAGCCGACTTCAACTCGCCGTCCCCTAGTGGGTTTACACGATCCCTTTAGCCTATCAGACAATAAAGTACGTGTAGGAAATCGAGTTGCAGGAGGTATCTCCGATCTTGGAAAAGGCAAGATTATGTATCTTGGAATTACACTTCCTCCTACCCTCGACCGAGAGGATGCCATTGAAGCTGAGACAGCATTAACGAAATCCTTGAAGCATCTGAATATCTCGGCTGTTGGCGATGCCCGGAATTCATCTGTTGATGAAGTCTATTGGGGCACCCGTGCTCCTCGCATTATCTTTCAAGTGAATGCAACAAATCAACCTCAGTCAGTGTCCTTGATGGTTGCTAAACGGGCGGTGATTCGTGATCTTTGGACAGGCGAGCAATTAACCCAGAAGGGTCCTCAGGAAATTGCATTGAACGCTCATGATTTTCGAATCTTTGAGGTGGTACGATGAGACGTCTTGATGATAATTATGAGTTTCAAAATGTTGAGACCACCCATTGGTTCAACCTGATATCCACCCTCCCACAGTTCACTAGCGAGCGAGCAATCCTTTTCCTATTGTACCAGAACAGTGAAATTATTCATGCCTTCCATTCAACACAGGGTTTACGACCAGATTTAACGGGTCCATTCTCAACCCCATCGATTATTGGACAACAGATGCAGCAACGAAAAGGGATCGATGCCGTGTTTATGGTTGAGCAAGGATTAGTTGTATACCTGTTAGCAAGAATGCAAGCAGCTTTTGCCCCTGAAATGGATATCTTCCAATATCTTGAAATCGCCCACTCAAGTCTAGAAAAGGAGTTCAATCGGCGATTTCATGTCTTCCCTCGAGAATTTTGGGAGAAAGGACTATTCTCGTTATTTCAACGAATCCGAATGGCGCTAGATCAACTCCCTACGAATTTCGTGAGTGTTATCACAATTTTCGAAGAAAACACCATATGGGCAAGTCTAATCCTTCAGGTTACTGATGGTCGAATTCAACGGATTACGACAACGAAAGCCTTAGAACCGCTTGGATTCACCTTTAAAGATTGGCAAACCGATTATGGAAAATTACTCGAAGTTGTTGCTAGAAAATTTGGATCCCCAACATTAGGATTTTTCACAGATGACGAAACCCTACGCTTTCTAATGCGAAGCGAGACACCGCTTGAATTCATTCGTCAAGCTAGACGCACAAATCAAATTATCTTGGATCCACTTCCGAATCGTATTCGAAACAAACTGTAACGATTAGGATTGAATTTTTCGTCTTTGAATAACAAGCGCAAATGTAATGAGAATAATTATGATTACACACACAAAACCGATAATTATGCCTACTTCAATTGGAAGTACCCAGGGTGCCATTATTGGAGGTGCTCCGTCTTCAATTAGCAAAGAGAAATTACCTTCATAAGTATCATCCATAACTGGATTAGGGGCTGTATTGTTACACATTTCAGCGAAATCAGGAAAAGCTGGAAAGACAATCGTAGAGATGTAACTTCGACTAAGAGGAGCGGCAAAAAAGAAAGCCTCTTCCATGGTTACTTCTCCATCGGTATCTGAGTCAGCTGACGCATTTAGTAAAGCATTGGTTAGAAAATGGTTGAATACCTCTCCGATTATTGGTAACCCCTCTTCAGGTAATCCGGCCCAGGAATATTCATCGGCTTCAGAAGAGGAAATGTATACATGGGGCACTCCATCATCAGAGAGGGATTGAATGAGAAATTCCGATGAACATGCAGAAGCAATGAAGATTTTTTCTTGACTCTGGAGATTCGTCCAGTGGTCCGGAAACCAGGTTTGCCAATCAATATTTTCGAGGAGATAGTTGCCATGGGCAAACACAAACCATAGCACAACATCGTTCGTATCAACGTTGGCAAACAGAAAATCAAATGCTGCCAAACCAACCTGTTGATCAATAAGACCTTGATGAATCAAAATGTGATTGGATTGCCAACCCAGAGCCAGAAGAGTGGTATTCCATTTTTGAGTGTCACTATAGCCGGTTTCTAGATTGGATCCAGATGGATAATAATTCATTTCCATCAACACTGCCCAACCTTCGCGGGGGTTTTCGGGTGATTGGAAACTAGTGCAAGAATATTCTAAGACTAGAAATCTGAAGGAGCCTAGCGAACTCAGAAGAATGGACAGGACAAAGAGCCATCGAATTGTTAATCGTAACTTAGAGTTCACTAGCGAAGCTCCTAAACCTTACTTTGAATAGGTTGGTGTTGGAGCTTCAAAATTCTTTGGTCTTGACGAATAAAAAAATAGAGGAACTGCCCAGAGCACGTCCTAGCAAATCAGTTTAGAGCTTTTCGAGACACAAGTGAACAAGCCGGTGATTCTTGTTCTGTAGGGTCCCAAGAATTTTTCCTTTGCACTGGGCAGTTCCTTTGCCGTCCTCGATATCCAAGTGCTGACTAAGACGTTGCACCTCTTGCAGCATCTTCGCTCGGAGTGCTGCTACTTTCCGTGTTGGTGTGGCTTTGGGGGCTGCAATTTCATACGAAAATCGGCCGATCAGATGCTTGTGGAAGTGACGATAAGTTATGGGACTATCAAACACCTCCAGGGCTTGAACTTCTCCCTCACTAATTACGGCAAGCCCAATCTGACAAGGAAGCGGTTGGATTTCTTTAATTTCCGCTTGAATATTCATCGCTGCTTTCTGTTGCACTATACTCAGTCGAGATGAGCTCTCCGCTTTATCTAGTAGCGGTTTACCTCTAATAGATGTATGTTTGAGTTTTTCTCGGTGTGCTTTGACTTTCATCCAGACGTGGTCCTGAGCAGCGACTTCACCTGCGATGGATGCCCCACGAACACCTGGAGAGGCCACCATATAATGTTCGACATCGGTCATCAGACATTGATACTGTCGAATCGGATGAACATCATGGGTACATCGGCAGGGTAATTCAACTTTAGTTTTGGGAGGCACAAGATGACTCCCAATGATAATGCGCGATTGAGTTCCTTGAGCATGAACATCCATACCCGCGATAAAGAGGACGGACTTCCTGGCGTTGTTTGTTACCCAAGCCGCATCAATCCGTCCAGAATCTTGGAGCTCAACTAACCCTTGCTCAAGGGCTTCGTGGACTGTAATATACTCCCGAGGAAAATCCTCTCTTTCTGTGAGTATGGGGACATAATGGGCATTTCCCATTGGAATAGGTTCACCCAATTCAAAGGAATCGAAGGTGTCGATAAGGTCTGATAATTCCTGCTGTGTTTCGGTTATTTTATTTCACCATTCCATTGTGTAATTTGTAATTAAATTACACCTTTTACTGCAAGTATAAAAAGGTTTGGTCTAAATTTCATCTCATCAAATTAAAGAATGGGGAAAAAACAAGAGAGGTGTGAACACCTATTCTGTATCACGAATAGCTTTCGCAAGGCGTTCAAGCAATTGATCCCGTTTATGTTCATAGAAAGTCTTGGTGACTTTACCATTCCTGTATTGGAGTTCCAGGGCTCCAAGGAGGTCCAACACGGCTTCTTTTTCAATTTCAGTTTCGGTGAGGAGGCTCATCGGAGATCCATCTGATGGTTCAGGTTCTTGGGCCTCGGTTTGGCGATGCTGATAGATAGTGATTACTACGGTGTCTAAATCATCAATTCGCGATTGAAACTGAGATTCCGCCTCTTCTGGGGTTTTGGATGATGCAATCAAATCTTCATGAATTGCCATCGCTGTTGAACGATTTTTCAAAAGGGGGATTAACCAACTAGGTATATTCGTGTATGAGAGATCGATGTCGTCAATGTTATCCGCAGTTGGAATCAAGTCGTCTGACTGGGAGGAAGGTGGTTGGGGTTCATGTTCCATGGGTGTGTATTGGGGACGACGCCATCTACGCGGTCGACGGCGTAAACGGTTCCTATGTTTCCTTTGAAAGAGGTATAATGCCCCATTGATGATGAGAATTCCTCCGAGGATTCCACTAATGAGAAGACATATTATTCCAAGATATAGCGGGGAGAAGAAATAATTGTAAATAGGAAAAATAGTCCATATGTCATTAAATTGGCTGATGGGGGCCATATACAGGAAAAATAGTCCGCATATCAGACAGATCAGGAAAATAAGGAAAAGGTAAATTCCGAACGAGATTCGGACTGGTAGACGACTGGGCACTCTAATGGTTCGTGGATCTCTACTGTAGAGCCCCGAAAAGGTGGTAATAGCCTCCAAACCTCCAGGTTAACCTAGTTTTTTATCTACTTATTCTTTTATTTGGTTTTTAGATGCAATGTTTTCTAGGATCTAATGGTGCTTATATGGGCGAGTACTAAGATGAAGAGCTGTATTACGCCGATGTATATTGCTAAGAAGCCGAGTAATCGTAAATAACTGCCAAAACTGATAAGATATGGACTATAGAAGGCTGCGAGATCTAAGAAATACCATCCAACTATTAGACAAATGGTAAAACCGATTAGTAGTGAGAGAATGATCCATGGATTAATACGCCGTTCAATTTGTGAATATGCTATTTTGGCAATTGAGCTGATTGCCTTCCGCCTCCATTCTTTCTAATGAATCAGTTTATTAAAGCTGTTTTCGTTTAAACACATTTCTTGACTTTTGAACTGCTTTGTAATTGTAATTGAAGTGTACGTATTTGAAAGGGGGAGAATGAGACTGCTATCTGGTTCGAATTAGACTTTGCCATAGGGATTGGTTCAAGTTGTTTTTCAGCTAAATTGACGAATACAGCTTGCTTAATTGCAAACTTGGATGTGATTTGGACTTTGGAGGAGCTGCCGCTGGTTTCGTAGAAGCGTAGGATTGTGGAGTCGGTTTGTTCACTCTTTTTAAGGCAGCTGAAGGTACAGGTTCCCGGGGAAACTGATAGGAAACTTTGCGAGGGTGCTAAATGACCGTCTGTGGTCTTGTGTAATTGAATGGCTTTCAGAGGGGTGATATACTGTTGGGTGTGTTGGCGAGTAGTGGGGGTCTTCCACGTTCCTAAATGAGGTATAATTGAATAATTTGCATGATATTGTCCAAGGCATTGTGCGCTAGGTGTAGCCATTGGCGGACCAGCATGTCCCCGACGGGTTGTTAGGTTATCACGGGATAACCAACCGATGGATCGGAGCAGTGTCAGGGCGATTGTGCGATTCGGATCTTCGAGGACTTCATATTCGGGAAGACCACGGGTGGCGATGAGTAGGCCTTGTTTGTCATCGTTGACATCAAGGAAGGTTTGGAGGGCGTGAGTAGTGGCTGAATCTTCGAACCATCCCATGGGTTTGCCAGGAATATTGGGTCGTTTGAGAATTGAAGTGAGGTAGTAGTCCATCATCATGGGATACAGTTGGGCACCCCACTCCTGTGGGGCGGGTTCAAGGGGACGTTCGGTTACGTGGAAAGGAGTATCTCCCCAAGCAGTGTTTGTGTTGATGCCGGTTTGAAAAAGAACTCGGAGGCGGTGATCTTTTGCGGTGTTCTGGATGGTATGCTGTACATCAATCCGTGGTGAACTTGAGGTGACCGTGATAAGAGTTTGGATTGAAAGAGGTATTGTTTTCAAGCTGCGACGGGTTCGGGTTTTGTGGGCCATTTTGGGAACTTTGAGCTGCGTTTGAATTTCTAAGGTAACGGTAACTGGTCCTTTTTCATGAAGCAGGACCCTAGTTTGTATATTGTCATGACTGGTTATCCGTTGATCTTGGTGAGGTGGGCAGTAATTATATTCATCGCCTACGTCGCCGGTGTCCTCCAACATCAAAACGTTATGATAAGTCTTTTTGGAGGGTTTATGATGCAGGCGTAGGGTCCCTGTTTTTTTAGATATTTGCAGTTGAATGAAGGGATTTTCGATGATATAGAATTCGCCTTTCTTTTGAACCCGTAATTCGGATTTTTGTAACCCGTTGGAAGCGGTCGGAGCAGACGCTAGATAAAAGGTTGCATAGCCGAGGCTGGGAATGGCTTCTGCACAGAATGTTATCATGATTTGGCGTGTTTTGTCTGGCAGCTGTGGTTCTCCGTCATAGATTGGGGGAAGTGTGTGGACATCAAGTAGGGATTGAAGTATTGGATCTAGTTTGTGAGCTGTGATCATCTGGAATGGGATTTGCTCGCCCCTAGCTGTATAAAGGGCTAGTTGGGATGTTTTATCAGATGAGGTCGGGAGGTTAAGGAGAACCCGGATCACATCCGTTGCATCCCATGGATGGGGATTAAAAACACGGAAGGTTACAATGGGAGATTGGGGAGTTTTGGTTGATGGATTTGAGTTCGTGTGTGTATTGATATAGTGGATAGCTTCGCTGAGGAGTTGATGCGCGAGTTGCTGGCTCCATGCAAAGCGGCGTTCCATGTCTTCATGTGTAGCATCTACACTACAACCACAAATTGAATCATGCGGATGATTCTGTAACAGGAGCTGCCATGCTCGCCGTAAAGGAACAGATGGATATTTCGCCCCCAACCACCATGCAATGGTTGAAAACGGTTCCACCCAGCGTTCAAGTAATTGTTGAGTAGAGAAATTCTGTTGTTTCAGATACATACGGGCTGAAAACACGCCAGGGAGAATGGGGACGTACTTGCTGGCGTGCTGTTCTCCATCAATGACAGGTATTTCCGCTAGATTCACTTCATTTTTGATGATGTCGAAGTAATCCTTGAAGGTGCCATGTTGGACAGTGACGTCCTTGAGTTCGGTGATGAAGTCTGCGAAGAGCTGATTGATGAAAGGACTCAGTTCATCCATTCCAGTTATCTCTTTTTCAATTGGGCTTTTTCCGTAAGTCTCGAGGAGTTGGGTAACAGTCCTGCCCTGTAGAATGTCGCCTGAGTGGAAACGTTCGTTCAGATTATGTATCAATTGGGGGAGATGTGATTGTGGGGGTAGATGGTCACTTCCGTTCATAAGAAGGGCGGCAGAACTGGTTCCCCGCAGAGAAAGGACGTTTAGGGGCATAAGAACCTGTGCAAGTGCGGCATCTACTGAATCAGGCAGGTTAGCTGCGGTGGAGTAACTTGATCGTAAATGTACTAGGAGGACTTCTGACCCGTCTGGCGCTCGCCATCGGAGTTCAGTAGGGAGTGTTTTTCCATGGTCTTCTAGCCCACGCCACCAGATACTCTTGTCAATATCGAATCCTCGCAGGATTTGAGGAAGTTGTGCAATATGACCAAAGGCATCTGGCACATAACCGATTGCCATTACATCGCCAAATTCACTACCCGTCTGCTTGCCAAAGAGCAGATTCCGAATAAGCGATTCGCCGCTGACAAGAAACTCATCAGCAAGTACGTACCAAGGCCCAATCTGTATCCGATTCTGTTCAATGAGTTGCTTGAGTCGAGGACGATTTTCTGGTCGCAGTTCTAAATAATCCTCGAGGACGATGGTCTGACCATCTAGGTTGAATCGTAAATATTCTGAGTTGCGCTCCATCAATTCAATGAGCTGATCCAAGGTCTTCACTAGCAACCATCGAAAATCCTCGAAGGGCAGATACCATTCCCGGTCCCAGTGAGTGTGACTAACAAGAATTATTCTTCGAAGTGGCGGCATCCTACACCATCCTACAAGGCAAGTTCAAAGTAAGATTGTGATTCCTTGACTTATACTCTTGTGATATTCAGGGACATATAATCTGATTCAAAACTCATTGATTAATACACAATTCACAAAAAGATTAACCACGCATAAGCTCTGAAAGCTCATCTATCTTTTCATCAATACGTGCAATAGTGCGAAGTAATTGCCGGCGTTTACGAGTATAGTATTTTGGTGCAATGGTTTTTTTCCCACGCTGAAGGATTAATGATGCCAATAGTAAGTTAGCAGCACCCCGTTCAATGAGGAGCTGTTCATGCACCCGAGTGGGGGACTCGTAGGTCGTTGGAATCATATGAAGATTGGCGTCTAGTTCTTCAACAGCAGCTTCTAACTCCGATATATGCTGTTGAATTACATTAATGGGAAGCAATTGAGACACTGATGAATCGTAATCGGGAGGAATTGATACGGTGTCACCTGTCTCAGAACGAATGGTTGGCCACACTTCCAATAGAGGTATCTCATCCCATCTAATCTCTTCATTACATTGAAAGATTTCTGATGGTGGAACTCGTCTACGAAGACGATTAAAAAATCGCTTCCTGTATTCATCATCAATCAAGAGCGGAATACCAAAAATTGCAAGGGCAATAGCAATGATAAAAAATGCGCCAAATATCACGATTACATCTCCAATCGCTACCACCCAGATAAAAATAAAGACTAAAATAGGCAGAATTAGGACACAGGCGATCCACCAGCCTCTCATGTCAGTAGACGAGGGTGGAAGCGGTTCATCCATAGAAACTTCCCTCACCAAAAAGGTAGAGGGTCATCCTTGATATGTGTTTTCAAAGGTGTCGATGCTCTGTTTCACATCCTAGGTGATGTAGTGTATTGAGAATGATATCTTTACTTATCCTAAACCCTCTCTGCCTTTTAGTAGCCATGTTATGAATCATTGCTTGGTGGAGGCATCACTAAAGATGACACAACTCATTCAACCTCAAGCGGAATCCGAACGCATTCTCTGGGAGGTACTCCGTGAATTACAACCACACCGTGATCCAATCCAACATCCAGCAATGCTTCGTGCCAGTCAGGTGCAACGGCTCCGCCCACTACTTGATTATGCTTGTCGACTTCATTGGCGTGCAGGCCCCACAGAAGAAGGGGAGGCCGCCTTGAAGCGTTTTGTCTACAGGTTTCTCAGTGGGGATATCCCATTTTATGACTAAATTATAGTTCAACCATTGCTAAAAAGAAGGTTTGAGGAGAGGATGCCCATCCGCTGGGGTACCCTCTCCTTGGACATTTCAGGTTTTAATTTATCATTTCTTGATGTAACGCTGGTAAACCCATCCACCTATGGCTATCACTACAACAATTACGACTGTTATGATGATGTATTCGATGGGTATGGGTTCTTGTGGAGGAGGAGTGGTTGGTGCGCCTAGTTGAACGCCAACATCCCAGTCCCAGTCGAAAATCTGTTTGAAGTAATTGGCGATTCCAGAATGAGTGATGATCACTCCGGCCTCTCGGTTTTCGTGGGTGGATTCATAACTCCAGTTGATACTTGAAACAAGTACTTTTTGTCCATCAACAATGACGCCCTTGTTGTGGGTCCATCCAAAATAGGATTGGTTACTAAACCGGACATCCACACCATTTGCTAGAAACATCTCAGCAACAGCTTGCATACCCGAGCTGCGATTGTCTAGGATAACTTTACAATCCACACCACGAGCAGCTGCAGCAACAATAGCATCATTGAACTGATTTGGATTGCTATCCCAATCCATTTTCGAGTACATTTGCTGTACCATGAGTGTTGAAGTAGCAGAATCAATCATAGCCTTGATTGCAGAGACATCGTTGTCTGGAGAGAGCACACATTGAATGCTCATTGAACCTGTAAAGGATTGACTGGTAAAAGGTGCGGGGTAGGATCCAGTATCGATGTTTTCACTGAAATCTTCTTCATCGGCGATATCCGGCACGTATGGCTCTACGTTGTCGAGCAGCAGATCATGCATGAATGTGTCATAGAAATAATCAACGACGTCGGGTTGTTCGATTACAACGCCCCATTCACGATTACCAGCACTACTTGCAGGTGGAATTCCTGATTTTGCCCAGTTGGCACTTTCTACAACGACAGCCTCTTGATCGAAAATCATGAATTTAGCGTGAGTAAATTCAAGGTATGTATCTTCTGAGAAATAGAGTTGTAGATTGGATCCAAAGGCTGCATTTTGTGACAGATTATAGAAAGCACCTTTTGTAAGGCTCCGTTCAGCAATTGAGGCCCATTTCCATGAAACGATGATAGTAATTTCCATAGTTCCGTTTCGTGCAAGGGCATCGTGGATTTCATCAATTAGAAACCAGTTGGTTAGAGCATAGACCATGATTTGCATTTCATTCTCTGTGTTTTGTAAAAGATCTGTGATTATGTCAAAACTCGAGTCCGGAGATGAGAAACAGGTTACAGTTGCGGAACCGGTGTAAATGGATGCAGGTTTATCAAGCGGGGGCTGTGCATTAACCGTTAATGTAGGGTCAGCAACTGGTTGAAAGAATGCAAAGGTCATGAGCCCGATTATTATTAGCAGAAGTAATTGTGGGATGATTGTACGCCGCATTAGCATTACTCCATTGATTGAATTGATAGAGTGTACAGTTTTGAGAGTATTTAGCTATATAGCCTTGTGCTTTTTCTAGAAGCCGACTAAAACCCAGAGAAGAAGAAATAGGGTTTTTTTCTGATGCTAAACACCTGACGACTTTGAGCGCAAAAGATAATTAAGAACTCAATCACTCAGTGGTTTTAAGAAGTTTCAGAAAGGTGTGTCTATTGCGAAAGGAGTTAAGCTACGAATTTACGTCAATACCACCCGCTAAGAAAGCTTTCAAATGTGTGTGTGATCGATTAGGAATCCAACCCAAAGAAGTTGATATGGGAGGTGGGCTAAGTGCGCGGTCGGAGGACCGCACCTTTTCGGCACAGTTACAGGCCAGTACAACGGATAGAGGTGTTATGAAGGTTGAAGTTCATATCCGCGTGTCCGATGATGAGCAGCTTACAGCTGTTACTGCGTGTTTTGGTGAGCCGAGAAGTGAACGTACAGTAGCGCCTAGTCAAAAGACCTTTGCGAAAATAGTTGTAGAAACTGAATTCAAGGGTGACACAGAGAGTTTTGTTCAAGAGGTCTGTCAGAAACTTGATATTGCACCTGATCAATTCGGAAATTATCGAGCAATGATTCTTTCCACGGCCCGCATGAAGGCCGCACCTGATTTCATCAAGGAAGCTGCGGAGAAATTAAAAGCATTATGACAAATGCCACGATTTTTGGAATTCAACCGAATCGAAGTTCATGGGTATCTGATTCGTGACCACAAACTGGGCATTTGTATTTCTTTTTCTTAAAAACGCAGGCACGGTGGAATGAGGCGTTACAGTTAGAGCATTTAATGGGTGTTTGGACCATCTTGCCACATGCTTGACAGACATCATCTGAACTCAAAGTATCACGTTCCTATTAGTTTAGTACCTGTGAACTACCTGATTAAACGTTTCTCTTGGTGATTCTTTGACCAATTGTCTCTGTTGAAACCTTAGCTTTCCTTCTCTTTGATATATGGGACACCTATAGCCTTCGGTGGTATTGACCGCCTGATAATACCCAGAGCAATGATGACTGAGACATAAGGAATCATTTGGATGAAATTACCAACTCCGACGAGGAAGTCCCAGCCGGGCGCAATTTGTAAGGCGTAGTTAAGGCCACTAGTGAAGCCGAAGAAAAGTCCTGCTATCAGAACTCCAATGGGGTTCCAGTTTCCAAAGATTAGCGCCGCTAGAGCAATGAAGCCAGCACCACTGGTCATTCCTTTTCCAAACCACGATCCAAAGCCAATCGACATTTGAGCACCACCCATTGCAGCTAGCGCACCACTTAGAAGTACTCCGTAAATTCGGTACTTTTCAACACTAATTCCCGCGGTATCGAGTGTGCTTGGATCTTCTCCAGCAGCTCGGAGCCGCAGTCCAAAGGGTGTTCGATACAGTACGAACCAGCAAATGGGAACCAGCGCGAACATGATGAATATTAGTGGAGAGAGAAAGCCTATCCCGGGAAGATAAATCTCAGGAAGCGGTGTAACTCCAGGAGACACTCCGCGAAGTCCCCAGATTACAAAAAGCATTAATGTTGTGAAACCAGCTGCAAATAAGAGAATGCCTGTACCGCTTACTATATGGTTTCCCTTCAATTTGACAGTTACTACAGCATGGATTGCGGCAACTAGTACGCCTGCTATAATGGCTCCGAGGACACCCAACCACGGATTATCTGTGAAGTATGTTACAGCGACAGCAGCAAATGCTCCCATCAGCATGATGCCTTCAAGGGCGATATTGACGATTCCTGACCTTTCAGAAAACATACCACCAAGTCCTGCTAGGACGAGTGGAGTTCCCACTTGAAGGGTTGAATTGAGTATCCATCCGAAGAGAATGAGTGTAGCTGGATCAATCTGCATCAGTTTTCACCTCCACAAAGGTAACACCTTGTCGATACAGGAGAATGAAACTCCATACTCCAAAGATGATACCTAGCACTCCTAAGACGCTGAGCGGAATGAGGAGTGTAGCACCTAACATGACCATTGTAATATAGCCAATGATTATCCAAATAACCGCGGAAGGTATGAGAGCAATAGTCGACCATTTCTGAGTTGTCATAAGGCCATAGAATGCAAAGAGCGATATGAGACCGATTATCACTGCAAGGGATGCTAGCCCTATATACATCGCAAAGAATGGTTCGGTGAGTATCAAAGTAAAGATATCACCAATAAGCCCTGCTTGGACAAGGGTACCGAACATACTCGCACCAATAGCGATGCTAGCAATACTACCAATTATTGCTATAATCGATCCCATGAAGATGGGAACGGCTTTCATAGGGTCTTTTACAAGCCTTTTCGCCCATGTGACTCCCTTCTTCGCTAGCCAAATTACGATTTTCGGAGCAGCGACGAAAAGGACGACTAATCCTTGGATGACATCCACCATTTCTGCAGGAACTCCTCCGATTGTTTGCATTGGAATCGCACCAGCACGGAGAAATCCGAAGAAAATAGCACCTAAGAGAACACCGATGGGATTATTAGCGCCAAGTACTGCAACAGTGATTCCGTCGAAACCTAAACCCGCTGACCAGCCATCACGGAACCGATGATAGTAGCCTAGAATTTCAACGGCACCAGCAAGCCCTGCAAGACACCCACTTAGGAAAAGCGAAATAACAATCATTTTCTTGGGATTAATTCCTGCAGCTTGAGCAGCAGACTGGTTCTTACCAACAGCTCGCATCTCATAGCCAAGAACCGTGTTTCTGAGAAGAATCCATACGCCAATAACAACAAAGATGCCAATTACAAAGCCAAAATTAAGAAAATTCGAGCCAAAGAGCTTAACTAGCTCAGCTGTGGGAAAGATGAGAGGAGTTTGGGCTTGTGGCTGAACTTGTCCAGGTTCTTGAAGAGGTCCAGCAGCCAGCCATTGAGTAAAGAGAGTCGCAATGAAAGTCATCATCATCGTAGTTACGACTTCATGAGCGCCTCGATATGCCTTTAATAACGCTGGAACGAGAGCCCATAAACCACCAATAATGAAGCCAAAAAGTAAAGCAAGAGCAGGGTGAATTACAGGTGGCAGTAAAATCATGAAACCGACAACCGTGGCAGCCATTGACCCCATATACAACTGGCCTTCTGCACCAATATTGAAGAGCCCCGCTTGGAAGGCTAAAGCCACTGCAAGACCTGTGAAGATGAGGGGAGTGGCATACCAAAAAATAAGATCAGTTCGGGCAAATGCCCCTAGAATCAATGTTCGAAATGCAATGAATGGATTATACCCTGTCGCGAGCATTATTAGGGAGGTAGCAAAAATCGCGAGAAAGATAGACATAATTGCCCATCCGATTTGAATGAGCCCTCTCCGAAGATTAGACCATCTGAAAAAGCCAATGAATTGGAAATAGAGCCCCCGAAAGAATTCGTTAATACCACCACTTTGCAAATGCTTTTCATCCACGTTTGTTTCAAAATCAGGAGTAACTGTATCATCACTCATTATGCTGACCCCTTTGAAATTACTTCCCCAGTTTCTCCTGCCATCAGGAGTCCCAATTCCCGCTCATCTGTTTTTTCAGGCATTCTTATTGCAACGATCTTTCCTTCAAAGATGACCGCAATTCGATCCGCTACATTACGCACTTCATCTAAATCAGCTGAAATCAAAAAAATTGCCACACCCTGATCACGCATTCGAATGAGAGCATTGTGAATATATTCAGTCGCCCCCACATCAAGACCTCGAGTTGGATTTGATGCAAGGAGTAATTTCGGATTTGGACCCATCGCTCGTGCTGCAATGACCTTTTGTTGGTTTCCCCCCGAGAGTGTAGATACCGGCTCATCGATATTTCGAAGTCGAATTGAATAATCTTTTACAAGGTGATTGGAGTAGTCATCAATGTTGGCAGCATTCAGAAATGAATTCATAGGACCAATAGCAAATGGAGGTCGATATTGACCACCAAGGACGAGATTCTCTTTTATTGAGAAATCTAAAATTAAACCACGTTTCTGTCGATCCTGCGGTATGTATCCAACCCCTATTCGTCGAACCTTCCGAGGATTGTATTTAGTTATTCGTTCACCTTCGATGTAGATTTCACCACTAGTGGGTTTTCGAAGCCCCCAGATGGCTTCAACGAGTTCGCGTTGTCCATTCCCATGAACGCCTGCCAAACCAAGAATTTCTCCTGATTTTATTTCAAAAGACACCCCTTGGACAGAGGGAAGACCACGATCATCGCGAACATAGAGATCTTCTACACGAAGCACAGGAGCACCGGGTTTGGCTGGTGTTTTTGCCACCCTGAAGACAACTTTTCGTCCAACCATCATTTCAGCTAATTGTTCTCGTGAAGTGTCTTTCTTATTCACTGTTCCAACAAGCTCACCATCACGGAGAACTGTGATGCGATCACAAAGAGCCATTGGTTCGCGTAGTTTGTGAGTAATGAGTATGATTGTTTTTCCTTCATTCCGAAATGTCTCCAATGTTTCAAAAAGTTCATCGACTTCCTGTGGAGTTAAAACAGCAGTAGGTTCGTCAAGAATGAGAATATCTGCTTGGCGATAAAGAATTTTAATAATTTCAACTTGTTGCTGTTGGCCTACTGAAAGATCTTGAATCTTGGCGCGAGGATCGATGTTGAGAGCATTTTCTTTGCTAATGCGTTTAATTTCTTTTTCTGCCCCTTTGAAGTCCGTTGGCATCATTGGATTAATGCTAGGTTTCCAGACGCGCAAGTTGGCTGTAAGATTCAGATACATTGGTTCAGCGCCTAAGATGACGTTCTCAGTAACGGTTAGATTAGGAATAAGCTTGAAATGTTGATGGACCATTCCGATTCCACACAGAACTGCATCATGAGGAGATCTGAAATTCACTTCTTGTCCTCGAACTTTGATTGTTCCTGATGTTCGTTCGATTAGACCGTATAACACATTCATCAATGTAGTCTTTCCAGCTCCGTTTTCCCCGAGTAACCCATGAACTTCACCTTCTTTGATCCGTAAGGTGATGTCCTTGTTGGCTTGAACATTACCAGGAAATACTTTCCAGATGTTTTCGAGTTCGATGGCGTCCATACAAATCGCCTCCATAAGGATAGTGTCGGTGCGAACATTCCATTACAGAACGTCGAATTATACAAAAGTGCCATTTTCTAGTATTTAATCTCAATGCTCGTGAACAAAAAGAAATAATGAAAAAAAGAGAGGGAGAGGGGCCTGTTGGCCCACTCTTTTATCAACTACAGCCAAACAAGATCAGTTGGAACAGTATAAGTTCCGTTGATAATGCCTTGTGCGATCATAGCAATGGTGTTTTGGTCAGTTGTTGAAACCGCCCAGTTAGTTCCGAGCAGTGTGTTGTTCATTTCCCAACCAACACCACCATTTGCTAAGTTCCAGAAGGAAAGTCCAGCGATGCTTGAACCGCCAATCACCTTTTGGACGATGGTTTGGTTAATAGCAACATCAACACGCTTCAACATTGAAGTTAAAACTGCTGTTGGAGCTACGGGATTATCTGGATCAGCTGTGCCAAGATACATCTGTGGACTGTCGACCCCAATGGCCCAGACAGGACCAATCGTGGCGTTGTTCTTAACTGCTGAGTCAATGACACCAAGACCAGATCGTCCAGCTGCCGCAAAGATGATATCAAAACCTGTAGTATATAGACCGTCCGCTAGGGTTTCTGCATAACCTGGGTTAGCCCAGTCACCGACCCATGCATTGTCTACGAAGGATGTTTGAGTTGCGTTCATAGCAATACCAGGAACAGTGATATTGGCTCCGTAGAAGTATCCGGCAGCAAATTCGCGGATAAGTGGGATATCCATTCCGCCTACGAAGGCAATGTTACCAGTGGCTGTGTATATTCCAGCAAGGGCGCCTACAAGGGCAGAACCCTCATTTGCTGAGAAGAGAATTGATCGAACATTGGTATAGTTTACAGGATCGATAAACATGTCCACAATTGCAAATTCTTGTGTAGGATGATCTTCTGCAACTGCCATAATGGCATCAGCTTGGTCGAATCCGATACTGATAATGAGATCATAGGGATTAGCTAATCCTGCATGTTCTGCATAGGCCCGTAGGAAGGGCTCGTATTCAGCGATAGCAGTAGGCTCAACAAAGGTGAAGTTGACGTTGAAATCGTTGTGTGCCATTACAGCACCGGCATAGCATCCGTCGTTGAATGATTTGTCACCAAGACCACCTGTAGCAAAAACAATTGCTACTTCGTGCGGGTTATCAACAGGAGCAGGTGGAATCGGTGGGAAGAAGAAGAAGAAGGTAGCAGCGCCGACTGTAACCACTATGATAATCACTATTAGAATAACGGCTATGAGTGTATTTCGTTTCATTTTTTTGGCTCCTCCAATCGACCTCTCGCAGAAATGGCATCCTTGCTCAAAGAAGAATAAAGCAGCTTAATTGAGCCGACTCATTTCTGGTATGGTCCAAAGAGCTTGAAATGTGTAGAAGCAAAGGAGTATAAAAATATAGACATTCATCAAATGGAAAGGAAACCGGCTAGCATGGTTTAATAGGATTCATTTCGTCAGATGTCGATGTTGAAACCATGAGCGCCCACGGCAACCAACTTGGTTGAACCGAGATTATCATGTTTGCCTTCTGCCTCATGGACATGTCCACTGTACACAGCCAACGGTTGGACTTCTGTGACGAAATCTCGTAAGCTTTGATAGCCGATATGGTTCCCACCCCAGGTTACATCAACGGCGGTGCCGTAGGGAGGAGTATGTGTGCAAAGAATTAGATCATTGAGATAATAGAATCGACTTAATATCTTTTGGACATTTTCTTCAGTAAGTCCAAAGGGCAGACCTGGTAAGCCTCCACCCAAACCAGCGAATGTTTTTCCTTTCAATTCTATATGGTCGCCATGAAGGTAATGAAAACTATCATATTCTCGACATAGCCATTTTAGTTCATCAGCATCATCATGATTTCCGGGTATGAAATAGATTGAGGTGTCTGTTTCGAGAGATCTGAGTATGTCGCTTAGTCCTTTTCCGAAACTAGCAAAGTCTCCGAGACCAAATCCTACATCGACCTGTACTAACTGGGTTCTGATGTGCGATATTGCGTGTGATTGTCCATGAAGATCTGAGAAAAAGAGAACTTTCATTCTCGTTGAGGCTTGTTTACACTCAACAAAAACCTTCCCATTTTACCTCAAGTGTGATTCCGTGAGAAGGTGGTTGATTTTTACAAAAGAATAAAGGGAATAAGGGTTACCAGCCTTCTTTTGAAATAAGCTGTTCAGAGAGGTTTAAGCATAATGACAAAATCTGAAGTATTGTATGTGGATAGATCTGTGTTCCCGCGGTACTCTATGCTCGATAAACTTGAAGTCCTTTGGGACAAAATCGGTTTGAATAAAGCCATCAAGGAAGATGACCGGGTTATTATCAAAACTCATTTCGGGGCATATGGCAACCTCATGTACCTGCGACCTGCTCTTCTTAGGAAGGCAGTTGATCTCGTAAAAGCTCAAAAAGCATGGCCAATTCTTGCTGAATCTGCAGGGTTAGGTTATGGCGCTGGATTATATGGGGGACGCACCACTGCAGCTGAGTATTATAAGATGGCTGCAGCTAACGGCTATTCCATTGGTACGATGGGGGCACCAATTATATTACTAGACGGATATTGGGGGACCGACACCTTTACGATGCCCATTAAGGGAAAACACCTTGACAAAGTCGAGGTTGCAATGGCATTGCGTGATGCTGATGTTATTGTAATAATGACTCACTTCAAAGGTCACGGTGGAACTGGCATGGGAGGCACCCTAAAAAACCTAGGGATTGGTTGTGTCGGCAAATACAGCAAGACAATGATGCATGGTCCACAAAACCCGATTGTCAATGCTGATGAATGTAAGGGCCCTGAATGTAGTAAATGCGTGCGTGTGTGTCCCACTCAGTGCATCACGGTTAATCCTAAAGTGAAAATCGACTTTGAACGGTGTATTCATTGTATTCATTGTGTCTCTGCATGTCGGCAAGCCGATGCGAAAGCCATCACAGCCAAATGGGGAGAGAACCCCCCAGTTGCGACAGAACGAATGATAGAAAACGCCCTCGGCGTCATGGATGGAATTGGACGTGACCGGTTCTACTACTTTAACGTCGCCTTGGATATCAGTGAATGGTGTGATTGTATGCCAGCAGGTCCTCAAGCCCTAGTACCTGATTTAGGCATCTTTGCCTCTCGAGATCCAGTCGCCATTGACGCGGCAAGCGTGGACAAACTAAATGAAGCTCTTCCTATTGCTAGTTCTGCGTGTGGAGATATCGCTCCGGGTGAGGATAAACTAGCTGTTGCTACCCCCTGGCCTGATCCACATACGGGAGAGAGAACGCCGACCCAGTGTCATCTGGTTCAATTAGATTATGCGACCGAACTTGGGCTAGGTCAGAAGGAGTATAAGCTCAAACACGTTGACAAGCCTAAGCCAAAATAGGGTCTAAGTCTTTCTTGATTTGGATTTTCTCGTTTTAGTTTTCGCCTTACTCTCTTTGAGGCTGGACTCATTACGTTTTACCCATTGGTCCAAAAACATCTTCGCATAATGGATTGGCACCCCAACTTCGAAGAGGTACCCTGCAATTTCGTGACGGGTCTTTCCCTCCTTTGCGAGTTGACTTGAAAGATTGAAGGTGAATTCTTTGAGTTCCCAAGGATACACGACCCAGGCTTCGGTTTCCACCACATAATAGTCAGGAACGAGTTTGGTCCAAGGTTTCATATGCATTGTAGCAGTCCGTGGATTTTTATAACCACGGTGCTGTAGATGCTGACCCGCAATGAGAAGACTATCTCCAGTATCAGAAATATCATCAACGAGGAGCGGAGCCTCCCATTTCATATCTCTCGGAATTTCTTGGCTAATATGCGGTTCTTGATCACGCGCATAGATTCCTCGATATAAATCGACTTTGACATTTGCAGTATCTCGTGTGAAAAAGAGGTCTGAGAGAATTCGTGCAGGTATCCATCCCCCACGAGCCACACCCACAATAACATCAGGTTGAAAATTAGATTCCATAATCTTCTCATACAACGTAAAACAGAGCTCGTAAAGGCGTTCCCACCAGACAAATTCAAAATTGGTTGCCATACTGCTAGGTATCTAACCAGTCTATAAAGCTTATCGTCAAAAACCGCCTCACAACAAGCTCGAAGTCGAAGAAGTGATTTGACTTTGGATTCATGAATAATTATGTATAAAGGCATTAACTACCAAAGAGGATTAGGCTGGAGCTAATGACAAAATCTACCAACTCCGAGAATGAAAGAAAGAAACCGGAGTCGGAGAAAGAACCAGAAAAAGCAGACCTTCAAGCCAAACTCGAAGACATCTCTTCCCGATTAACCAGAATTGAACGGGTCTTAGCGAGGCTTGAACCCGAGATGGGTGAATTTCAACAATCCACCCGCCTTATTCGTGATGGGATGGACTTTTATGGCAACCTATTTGAGATGATGGGTCGTTTTTCAGGACGTCAACGGCTTCAAAAGCAATTCCCTACTCTAGCAAAAGATGAGATAAGCCGGCTTATTGTGGATGCTTTAGAACCAGGTAATCCTCAAAATATCAGCCAATTGACAGTTGCAGTCAGACGTGGTCGAGGGACCGCTTCTCGTCGAATTGTCCGGGAACGGCTTCAGCAACTTCAAGCTATGGGACTCATCAAAGAAGCTCATCGCGATAAGAAGGCCACGTATTACAAGCTCACAGATGACCTCCTGTAAGCTGAAAATAGAGTTTGTGAACCGAAATCTGGTCACTTTTTCGCAGATAGTATTTGTTCTCTGACCACACAAGTATAGGTTGGTGTAAACAATTATGAGCGACAAGGACCCAAAATCAACTGATGTCGAGGAGGTTCGAGATATTCTTGAAGCCGTTCAAGAAACCGTACCTGCCCTCATCAGCCAACTCGTTCAAGCAATCTATTCTCCCGAAGTTGCGGAAAGCATCGCTGAATCCGTTGGTTCTCTGTATCAAGGACTTAAGAAAAAAGGCCTACCAGATGAGTTAGTTCTTGATATGACCCGGAAATACATGAGTGTCTTAGACATAAAGGATTTCATGAGCGAAGGATTAAGCACGGGACGGAAATCCAAAGACTTGGAAATCAAAATTGAACGTGCCCTTGAGAAAAAACGGTCAGAAAAGGAGAGTATCTAGAACGAGGCCGAATGGAGTGAGAAATCATCTGGCCGAATTTTCCAGGTCAGATACTTTCTCTCTCATTCCTCCTACCATTAAAAAAAGAGGCGTTTAGAGGAATGAATGCCCGAGAAATCGTTGCTACCATGTATTATGGACTCCGAGTAGCAATTCGTTCTTGGATTGCGTTGCGGCGAGGAAAACGCTTTGCTAACGATGGAATACGTGTCTTTCGGAAAACCCTGAATAGCCAAGGATTACCTCCTGACGTTGTCGATAACTTGACTCATACTTATGAAGCGAATCTTGTCGTTCTCTCAATTACGAAGATGTCACGATTTGTTCTACAGCCTACAAGAGAGTCTAATTCATGATTGCTTTCCATTCCCGGAGGAACTCTTTTGTTGGGTGTTCAGGGAGCCCGATCTCTAATAATTGTGATTTAATCTCCTGATATTCAATATTTTTTGAATACAACTGATGAGCAAATGAAAATGTAAATTCTTTCACTTCCCATGGATAAATTACCCAGGCATCTAATTTCTTGCTATAAAAGTTGGGCAAGGGGTCTGCCCAAGGTTTAACATGCAAACAGGCTGTTTGTATTTCAGAAACCTTGCGACGTTCTAAGTGTTTAACCGTTGCTTCCAAACTCGCTCCCGAATCAGCAATGTCATCGACGACGAGGACTTTCTTCCATCGTGGTTCTCCACTCACCGGCTGGGTTATGGAGGCATGTTCCTTAGTATCGAACAAATCCTGATAGAACTCAACCTTGACATTGGCTGTGTGTTGGATGATGAAAAAATCAGCGATAATTCGGGCAGGAACCCATCCCCCTCGAGCCACACCTACAATGAGGTCTGGTGAAAATCCAGCTTTTCGAATATGATGATAGAGCTGAAAACATAACTCATAAACTTGTGACCAATCAGCGTATTTGTATTCAAGTGTCATAATGAGAGATGGATTGGTTGGATATAAAAAGGGAGCTTTGGGTCAATAATTTTTCATTTGATTGGTGGCACGTTTACTGCTTCTGATTAATCCTCCTTTATTTTGGCACGTGGTTTGAATGCGATTTCACTCCATACAGTATTGCAGATCATAGAGTCTTATCGATTCATGAATAGAGCTCTTTGAAGAATCTGGTACAAAAGTTGCGAGCTGCGGACACTAACCTCCGAGCAGATCAGTTCCGTCATCCGCCATGATGAGTGGCTCTGGTTAGGTGCATGTTCGTCATCGTTGGTATCCGCATGCTCACGGATTAGGAAGTATTTCTACCATTTAGGAGTTTCTGAAGTGTGTCACTCCGTCTTTGAACCTTTCATCAATTCCTTGGTAATGGCGTTCATTGTGAGGAGTGGTCGGAGTAGGAAGTAGAAGAAGATTAATCCGACAAGAAACAAGGCAATTCCTAACACTTTCAAGTAAAGGCTGAAAGGACCAAGTGTTGCAAAGATTAAAGCAAGAGGCAAAATTGCTCCAATTAGAGATCGAATTAAAGTGAGCATGATGGCCTTCTGTGTATCTTTAACGAAAAAGACAGCGAGAAACGCAATGATTATAAAAAACAGGGTTATTCCGGCAACAATTGCCAGGAACGGTTCCTGAAATATTGCGGGGAATAAACCAGCGCCGATTAAAAGAACACCATAAATCACAATGGTCAAGAAAGTCCAATAATTAAAGGCACTCGTGAATTTCTTCAAGTCCATAGTAGCTTGAGTCAATCGTGTCATAGGATCTGACATGATAAGAAACCTCCAAATCGTTGCATCCTCGTTGAATATTCCCTAAATGCCTTTCTCTTTAGAGGAGTAACCAGATTTCTCTACCAGCTTCATTATTTTACTAGCCTTAATCTTTGTCAAAACTCCTCTTTCTGTAATGAACCCGGTGATATACTTTGCAGGTGTCACATCAAAAACTGGATTGAGGGCGGGCGTTTGATCAGGGGCTACTTGGACTGGTCCCATGCCGCCTGTTGGAAGTCGTCCAATCACAGTTCGCACTTCTTTTGAAGGTCGTTCTTCGATTTCTATTTGATCTCCAGTGGGAATCTCCAAATCAAAGGTAGCAATAGGTGCTGCAACATAGAACGGGATCTTGTGCACATTGGCAAGAACAGCTTTCTCATAGGTGCCAATTTTATTGGCGACGTCACCATTAGCCACAATTCGATCAGCGCCAACGATCACGGCATTAACAAGATTCTTTTGAAATAAATGTCCGCAGGCACTATCCACGATAAGTTGGTGAGGAATTTCTTCTTGTTGCAATTCCCAGGTTGTCAACCGGCTTCCCTGCAGCCAAGGTCGCGTTTCTGATACATAAACCATCCTTAGATTTCCAGCTTTGTATGCATAGCGTATGATGCTCAAAGCGGATCCATGATCTTGGAGCCCGAGTCCACCTGTATTACAATGAGTGAGGACTTGACTTTGGGGTTTGAGAAGTTTTGCCCCAGCTTGACCAATGGCTTGAGATGCAGCCATATCAGAGGCCAAAATGTATTGGGCTGCTTGATCAATACTCGCCTGCTTTTCTTCTATAGTGCTTTGAACCTCAGCTGCAGAAAGGCAATAATTCACAGCTGCAGAGAGATTAACAGCGGTAGGTCGAGCACCCTTAATTATTTGAGCAGATTCCATTAGCAAGTGGTTAAACTCTAGCACTAAAGACGTCTGAATCTCATGAGCGGCCTGTGCCATAGCGAATGCGCCTGCCACTCCGACTGAACCTGCTCCGCGAGTTACAAGATCCTTAATGGCTTTTACTGTATCTTGATAAGTATCTAGCTCTTTGATTTCAAATTTGAAAGGTAACCATCGCTGGTCAATCATTCGAACCATATGGTGTTCCATTTGAACAGCGAGCATGTCGACTATTTGCCCATCGATTTTAATCTGCATTGACCGAGACCTCCAGTTTAGTTATTAATCGGATTCGTGACCAAAAGAGTTTTGGGAGCCAGTCGATGAATTGTCTTTCTACACTTGCGTGGGTGATTTATTGGAAGCGATTTTTCAACGTCCAATTGGAACGATGCTATTTGATTTAGATGGAACCTTAGTGAATATTCCATCAATTTGGAGTTTTTTCGATGAAATTCTTGTCCAAACCCTCACTGAGTTCAATATCACAATTCCTTCAGAAGCCATACGTTTGGGGTTATGGCATTCGGGTGGGGAATTTGAGTTAGTCCTGCGCAGTTGGGGTGTAAAGGAGTATGATAGTTTCATTGCTCACTTTGACGAAATTGATTACAAGAAACGCCAAGAGTTTATTGCAAAAGGGATTATTCGCCTTTTTGATGATGTGGATGTCTTAGAGTCACTGCACGAGAGGGTCCCTCTGGGCCTTCTTACGAATACTCCACCAGAAATTGCCATCTTGGAATTAAAAATGTTTAATCTTGAGCGATTTTTCAAAGGACTTGTCATGTTAGGTACCGAGGAACAAGAATTCGCGAAACCTGAACCCGATGGATTCCTTCGTCTTTTAGATAAATTTGAAGTTTCTCCAGAGAATGCGGTGATGGTTGGTGATTCGAGTAGTGACATCATTGGGGGGAATCGCGTTGGGATGATTACGGTCCTCATTAAACGCCCCGATCAAGCTGCTCCAACCGACTTGGACCCTCCGCCCGATCTGACGATCACAAATCTAAATGATTTACTTAAATTTCAACTCTCAGGAACTGGCTAGTCTTTGGGACGGGTTATAATTTCTCCATATTCAACGAGTGCTGCGATTCCTCTTGCCCCACGCATAGGCAAGTGATAAGATGGTACACCTGCTAATCGGAGTTTGAACATTCGTTGCCTGATTTCTTTGGTTGATGGAACTGAAACAACAATAATAGGTTTCTTCCGTTGCTCGGAGGCTTCCACAATTGCCTGGCTGACCTGTTCAGCATCCAGCAAAGGTGTCATGAAAAGGGGAATCACGATGATACCATCGACCTCGTCGCTATCGAGCAAGGTGTTCATCGAAAAAGCAAATTGCTCGGCTGTCGCAGACCCGGTTAGATCTACAGGATTCTTAACCGAGTAGAAATACGGGAGTTTGGTGTGGAGTCGCTTTTGTAAAGCCGCAGATAACTCCGGGGCTTCGAGGTTGTAGTCAGCAAGCGCGTCCAGCGTCATCACTCCAAAGCCACCCCCACTTGTGATTACGCCAATACGGTTACTTTTTGCGGGTGGTTGGTGTGCAAGAGCTCTCGCAACGTCAAAGAACTCACCAATTGTTTTAACGCGAATAATTCCTGCTGCTTCAAAGGCTGCATCATAGATGCGATCGGTGCCAGCAAGTGAGCCAGTATGGCTTGAAACGGCCCTAGTGCCAGCTTCACTCCGTCCTGCCTTAATTACAACGAAGGGTTTGACCCTGCAAGCCCGGCTGCAGATATCGATGAATTTTCGTCCACGATTAATGGATTCGAGGTAGAGTCCTGTGACTTGAGTGTCTTCATCGTCTTCAAGATAATCAATAAGATCACCTTCATCAACGTCAATAGCGTTACCAAAGCTCGCGAATTTACTAAATCCTATTTTTTCATTATAAGCGAAACTCATCACGGATCCGCCTACCGAACCAGATTGTGAAAGGAAAGAGATTCGACCCACTTGAGGTCGAGGTGTCGTACTTTCGGGAAGAAAGAGAGTGTCAATATGTGTGCTTGGGCTGAAGGTTCCCAGACAGTTGGGGCCTAGAACCCGAATGTTCCCCTTCTGGGCAATTTCCAGCACCTCATTTTCAAGTGCAACCCCCTCCGGACCGGATTCACGGAAACCACCAGATACTATGATGACATTAGGGACTTTGACTTCAGCGCATTCTTTCATTGCTTGAGGAACATATTTGGCAGGGATTACAATGACTGCAAGCTCAATGGGACCTCCACAGTCTTTGATTGAGGCATAGGTTTTGATACCAAGGATATGATGCCCTTCTTTAGCCGCCTTGGGATTGATAGGATACAATCGGCCAGGAAACTTGGCTGCGACCATTTGTTCAACAACAATATGCCCAATTCGTCCTGGTCTTCGGGAAGCCCCGATGATGGCGACACTTTTCGGTTTGAAGAAGCGATCCATTTGTGTTTCAATTGAATCCATTGCTGACCACACTTCGATGATTCAGATCTTCCAATAATAGAAGGTCCTTTTCCCATCAACAACCCCTTTGTGCTAATAAATGGATTTACCTGCCATTGATAAGGACGAAATACCTCTTAGGCAAGGTTCCTTATATCAAAAACCTTGTCCTCTTGAGGTATAGAGTGACAACCACGGGTAATCTGTAGGAACTATGTACGTTCCGTTTATGATGCCAAGAGCGATATCTGAAATGATTAATTGGTCTGTTACAGAAACTGCCCAATGTGGTCCAAGAAGAGTATTGTTCAGCTCCCAGCCCACACCATTGTTTAGCAAGTTAAACCGAGAAATGCCTGAAATAGATTGCCCGTTTACTACATAGTTCACAATCGTGTCATAAACAGCGACATCAAAGCGTTTAAGCATTGATGAAAGAACAAGTGTCGGTGCAATGGGCTGGGTTGAGTTAGCTGTTCCTAGATGCATTTTAGGATTATCAGACCCAATAACCCAGATAGGACCTCTGGTGGCGTTGTTTCTTCGAGCTGAGTTGATCACAGCTGACAACTGCGTTTTTGATATTACTCCGTCAACTGAGAAAATAATATCACAACCTCCAAAATATTGTTCATCAGCTTCAACTTCAGCGAGGACTTCATCTTCATACGGACTTACGAATCCAAAGTCAATATTAGGGGACGGCACATCGATTTCCAAAGCTATGGAAGGATTTGTGAGATCGGCACCCCAGAAGAATCCTGCACCATATCTATAAACACGGGGAAGGATAACTGACTCTCCGATGAATCCAACCTTGTTTGTGACTGTATAAAGTCCAGCAAGAGCACCAACAAGGGCAGCTCCTTCTTCCTCAGCAAACCGGATTGATCGTAGATTTGGAAGTACACCCGAATTAATGTAGTCGTCTATAGCAGCGAATTTTTGGTTCGGATAATCAGGAGCGATAGACCTTACTGAACCTGAACCATCCACTCCAACAGCTATTATCAGCTCATACGGTGTTGCCCACCCTACGTGTTCAGCATAACGCCGTAAGAGCACCTCGATATCTGAATATGATGAGGGCACAGCTTGTGTAAATTCTACCCCGAAATCATCGAGAGCGTCTAGAGCACCCTGGATACAGGCATCATTAATCCCCCTATCATTAAGACCCTCTTCGGTCAACACGATAGCCACACTGAAAGGATTGGGGGGTCTGATAATCTGAGGAAGGAGGGGATTGGTTAAGCCTACTGTGATGATTACGCAAGCAACCAACAGCACTGCTAAAAATACCCATAATGGGGGGCGTTGTTGTTCTTTTGTCATACTCTCCACACTCCATAACTGGGTATGTTCAGTAATGGAAAAAAACACATCTCATAAATATGCTGCTGTTTAGACCGATAATTCGAGCACCGTTTTTTTGGATGTATATAAAAAAGCAAAGGAAAGAAAGTGATCCAAGTGTGGATGAATATTGACCCGTGTTCCAGTCTTAATTAGAGGTTGATTTCTTGATCGTCTTCAGGATGAGAAAATCGGGTACAAGGTGATCATCAAGGTAAGCTTTTCTTGGAAATTGCTGAACCACGTCTTCAGAAGCTTTTGGTTCACTCACCTCAACAAGCGCGAAATTATTTTTAACCAGTTCATTGAGGTATGCGCTTATCGGTCTAGTGAACTGTATCGTTGGCGGGTCATCGGTGTAGAGCACGGGTCGTTCATCGAAGTAATCGATGACAACTTTCATCCGGTCTTCATTTCTTTGGCTATCTCCGGGAACCCTGATTGTGTTGCATGCAGGCCAGCTGAATGCTGGATGGAGAATACTAAACACAAAAATGCCATTTTCTTTTAGTGCCTGCGATATCTGTTTGAGTGTCGTTTTGTAATCATCGATGTCCATTAACGCCATATTGCAGACTATTTTGTCAAAGGAGCCTTCACTGAATTTGTCTAGAAGCTGTTCAGCATTGAGTTTCACATAGCGAATGCCCAATTGTTCTTTTTCTTCTCGTTCAATGGCAAAATCCAGCATTTTGGAAATGTCTATCCCAGTGACCTTCGCTCCGTTTTTAGCTAGATGGCGGGCGACGTTTCCTTCGCCACAAGCAACGTCTAAAATTATCTCGTCTTGTTGCACATCAATCAGGCGATATAGTTCAGGCAAAATAATGTATTTGTGATGGTAGTCTCCGCCTTCTCCAACAAAGGATACCCAAGTTGGAGCAGCTTCGTCCCAGAGGGCTATTGGACTGATTTCATCAAGCGAGTCGAGCCTCTTCCAGTATCCACATCTTCCAAGCCTGAGAACTCTTTGACGCCCCCATGCCTGATGGGGAAACTCCTGTGTTGCAATCTCATCTGTGGGGCTGGGTTTCCAGATAGCAAGACCTTCTACTGGTTGGAGAGCCCCAATTTGGTAGGGATGGGTTCCATCGTATTCTGCGAAATCTAATGCAGGATTCATTTTTCCACAATTTGCACAGGGAATTGTATAGTAGTTGTCATAGATCAGGAATTCTTTGTGGACCATTTTTTCATCGCCACAGGCTAGACAGGTAAATGTTTTACAAGTGGAACACCAGGCAATTCCGTTGAAGTGTCTTAATTTTCCACATGTATTGCATTCATATTGCCAGTGCAGGGAACAACGCGGAGTAAAGGAGCTCGCATCATGAGATGCAATATTTATGGGATACTCCTTAACCACTTTTGCGTATTGAGCACAGTAGAAACACGAGACACGTTCTGAAGAAGGCATAAGTAATGAAAACAAAGAAAGTATAAAAAAAGCCTACCTCCTCCCTTCAAGATGTGATGAAATACTGGTGAATGCACTGTGTCAACATCTTTGAATCCCGATAGAGTACTTGTTCGATATGGCGAAATTACTTTGAAAAGCCCGGGTGTTCGCCGTCATCTTGAGAGTTTGCTTCATAACCATATAGACATCATGCTCACACGGCAGGGTACCGAGTTTTCAGAAATTACTCGAGAGCGAGGTCGTTTCTTTATTCTCACAACAGAAGCTAATGTTGTTGCACAGATTGTAGCTCAGGTTTTTGGAGTCATTTCCGTTAGTCCAGTCTGGACTATTGCATCAGAACCTGAATTAATCATCAAGAAGGTCAAAACCTTGGCACCAAGCATCATCTCGGAGGGGCAAAGCTTTGCTGCTCGAGTCCGGCGTGTGAAAAGCCATCCCTTTACTAGCCAAGAGATTGCAGCCCGTGTTGGAACTGCTATTATCGAGGTTACAGGAAAGAATCAACCTGCAGCTCGTGTTGACCTGGATAATCCCGACGTTGAAGTTCATATCGAGATTCGTGAGAAATTCAGTTATATCTTCACATCTATTATTGCTGGGCCAGGGGGACTCCCCTATGGGTCCCAGGGCAAAGTGTTAGGCCTCCATTCGGGAGGGCTTGATAGCCCTGTTGCCCAATGGCTGATGATGAAACGAGGCGCTCGTGTGATTCCCCTGTATTTCGATTCAGATCGCCCGCAGCAAGATGTCCTTCGAACTCGGGCTCTTCGCAGTGCACAGCAACTGGCAAAGTGGATTCCTACCAAAAAAGTGGAGCTGTTGGTTATTCCCTATTATGAGATTCTTCGCCAGCTGCAACTACCTGATTTTCCTAAACTCACGTGTATTCTCTGTAAACGCATGATGTATCGCCTTGGTGCAATGGTTGCAGCCCAAGAAGGCGCTCACGCCCTAGTAACTGGTGAAACGTTGGGTCAGGTGGCTTCCCAAACCCTTGTTAATCTAACCATATTAGATTCCGCCGTTGCCCTTCCGATTTTCCGTCCTTTGATAGGGACGGACAAAACTGAGACTATGGATCTGGCTCGTCGTATTGGCACGTACGAATACTCGAGTCAAGACGTTGGAGATTGCTTCGCTGTACCCCGGCAACCGACCATTGGAGCAAAATTAGTTGAGATACATCAAGCTGAATCAGCGTTACCTTTAGAAAAAATGGTTACAACTGCAGTGCAGAGCCTGGAAAGGATTTCGCTTGCAAAATAGAATAATTTAATTGTAAGAAGACAAGAAATAGAAACTCTAGAAACTGACTTTAGCTAAAACGCCGTCAATTTCTGAGTCAGTTTCCCTCGAGGCCAATGAACATAGGTGTCTTCATGTCTAAGCGAGCACTCGGTCGCGTTATGGACCGGTATGAAATCGATTCGCGAATCGTCGAAACCATTGCTACTAAACCCCAGGTCACTATTGATGGTATTGCAAAAGCAACTGGATTGAGCTATACTGCTGTCCGAAATAGCCTTCAACGCCTAGTCCATCTAGGTGTGGTAATTGAAACAACTGATACCGAGGGACCAGCCCGGCGAGGCAGGCCAGCAACTTACTTTCAAATCGATAAAGGCTTGAAGCTGTCCATCCCACCCCGCCAGTTTCAACATCTAGCCATCACACTTGTGGAACAGCTCATCGAAGAAGAAGGAATAGAACATGTTGTGGGTCTTTTAGATCGAGCAGCGAAATTGCAGGTTGAACGGTTAATTGTAAAATGGGACAAATCAAGAACCCGTCCAAATACTTTAGCTGATATGGTGCAATTCATCTGTGACCATATCAACGAGCAAGGCTGTTATGCAAAACATCAAGCCTTCTCGAAGGGATTCTACTTGTATGTGGGTAACTGCATTTACCACGGAGTCTCGACAACTTACCCTGGCACGATTTGCCGGTACCATGAAAGCCTCATCACAAATCTAGTCCGTACTCATGATAAGTCCCTTCAAATTACCCATGATGAGGCGATTGCCGAAGGAGCACATAAATGCCAATACACTATCACCCATCGCTAATAGCGCGATTGAAGACTATTTTTTGACGGTAAGTTATGCTTTTAAAGAATACTGCCTCAACATTGGCAGAACTTCCAATACTCTTAGGTGAATTCTATTGGTAGACAATCCAAAAGAAGGCTTAGAAGCCATGGTCGGAACCTTTGACCCTGCCGCTGCCGCAGGCTGGAACTGCGTCATCGAAATGGACATCCAAGGCGACAATAAATACAACATTACCATCAAAGACCAGAAAATCGACTGGGGTGAAGGCCCTGCTGATAAGGCAGACCTAATCATCACCATTAGCAAAGACGACTGGATGGCCATTTCCAATGGACAGCTAAATGCCGTCGCAGCCTTCATGTCAGGTAAACTCAAGTCTCAAGGTGACATGAGCCACCTCATGAAACTGCAAAGCGTCTTCAAACTCGGCTAAACCTCCTGGTCAACCGTTCTGAAACAGCATCCCATCCCACCGTAGTTAGTGGTGTATGGAATCGAGTAGGCGTGGTAAGACCTCCACCCTACCACTCCTCTTTTTGCTTTGTACCCTCAAGAGAGTGTTGAAACGGAAACAAATTCCAAAAAAACATATCAAATAACCCCAAGAGACAGAGAGATCATGCGTCGAAAGCGTTCCGATCTATTCAGCCCATTCAATTAGAATTACTAATACTGTTCATCGCCACCCACTTCAAATTTTTTGCCTGCCTCCTACCCTGGAACACCCACAGCATATCAAACATCATGGATTTCACCTCCCACTAATACATCAACCAAATCTCCGACTACAACCTCAGCTGGATTCGCCTCCCCCTCACCTTCACGAGCCAACACCTCACCCTCCAACACTACCATCACCAATCCCCACCTAAAGGGTGGGGGGAGGGTCCAGGAGGGGGGAGGGAAAATCAGCTGATGTGAATTAGAAAACGTTAAGTCCGCGAGACTAGGCATAACCGCGTTGATAGTTGCATAAGGCGAGTAACACGGCAATTATAGCAATAAGGACGAGGATGGAGGCGATTGCTAGGGGAATAATTGAAGGAATGGGGAGGTAGGGTCCAATGATGAAGATGATGATTCCGATGATGAGACAAAGAATACCGATGAAGAGGAGTCGATCCGCTTTAAATAGCATAGATTACCCTCGTTATTGAGCTGTTTATTTGACAGATTTCACTGCTTTGCCAAAGCGTTCAAGGGCAATATCAATTTGGTCAGGCGTGATTGTGAGAGGGGGAATGAAGCGAATTCCGCTTCGACCTGCACCCAAAATCCAGAGACGTTGTTTATTCACTGCATTATTGATGACGGCATCTCGTTTAGTCGAATCTATTGCATTGGATTTCTTGTCGGTTACGATTTCAACAGCACACATGAGTCCACGTCCTCGGACATCCCCGATGATGTTGCTGTTTTCTTGAATTTCACGAAGTCCTTTGAGAAGCTGGTTACCGCGCTTTGTTGCATTGCCTAATAATCCATCTCGTTCGATGGTACGAAGTATAGAAAGGGAGAGCAGGGATACATAAGGTTCTGCACCAAAGGTTTCTGAGTGACGACTATAATCAGTATACATCGGTTTGGGTCCTATAGCGGCACCAAATGGAAAGCCTCCACCTAACGCTTTAGCCGTGCAGATATAATCCGGGATAATTCCGCCATGCTCAACACCCCACCATTTTCCAGTTCGTCCGAGACCTGCTTGGACTTCATCGCTGATGAGTTTTGCGCCCAATTCATCAGCTAACTTTCGGATTTCCTTAAACCATTTCACTGGAGCCGGAATGATACCACCTTCGCCACAAATTGGTTCAATCACAACTGCAGCAATATCAGTTCCACCATAAATGATGGAATCACGAAGGTATTGAACACATTCGAGATTGCAGTTTTTGATGTCCTGACCAAAGGGGCACCGGAAGCAATACGGGTAGGGCCCACGAATTACATCTAATCCTTGAGGATAGTAATTTTTGTGAACATGCTTGCTTGCGGTCAAAGCCAGAGAATAGCCCGTTCGTCCATGAAAAGCGGGTTGAAAGGCGATAAAGCGGAACTTATGAGTAGTATCCATTACAGATTTTACTGCTGATTCAACCGCTCGACCACCACTGGTAGTAAAGAAAACCTCCTTTTCGTGATCACCAGGTGTGATTCCTGTGAGTCTTTCAGCAAGCAGAGTCTGAGGAATAAGATCAAAGTCATGGCCAGGAACTTCGCGCAGATAATCGCTAATCCGGTGTTCAAAATCTTTTACCACGGGGTTTCTGAATCCGAGAGCTCGCACGGCTACGCCAGCTGTGACATCCAGATATTGGTTACCTTTCAAGTCATAGATCCATGGACCTTCGCCTTGGGTGTGGTCAACTACGGGGTAAATATCGCGAGTTTGCGTTGTTTTCGCGACAACCTGTTCCGCTCTTTGCACCCACTCTTTCATGCTTTTTGTAATGTTCAAATCGGGACATAGCTCTTTCAACAGTTCTTCAGCATCTCGTTTCATCGTTAGCCAACAACCCAGAGTCAATGTCTGGCATAAGGGAATGAGAGGCTCTATTTAAGTTCCTGCTATTCGACAACAGGATTCCATCTCAGATTATAGCGAATATGTTGGTTAGTTATATAGAGCATAATGGCATTCATTTAGAACGATGAAACTAGCACGCTGGATGATTGCAGCTGCCTATTTTCTTGCAGGGCTGGGAGTCCTTCTTGTTGGAATGACTAGTGAATTTCTGTTAGGCGCTTTCTTATCCAGTGAAATAATGCAAAAGCTCTATCTACATGGTGGATTCCTAATTCTAACAATTCTCGGATTTTTGAGTGGGATATTTTTAATTCGGCGAGGAGTTCTTGGACGTTGGCGGTATCGATACGACAGCCTTATTTACATAATCATGGCCGTCATCTTTTTAGCATCTGCTGGTCAAACTTTTGCTGGTTTTCAAATCGGTCATCCTTGGTTAGAACTCCAAGACAGTAATCCCTTGCTGATGAATGTGTTGTGGGTTTTTGTATTGCCACCACTGAATCCGTGGGTAATGCTTGTGCTGGGAATTTGTTTTCTTGTCCTCACTTGGATCAACTTGAAAGTCTTTTCTCCATACGATATCAGGACTAGCAAAGTCGAAGTGGCGACCGGTGTAACAAAGCCAATTCGATGGTGGGAAATTTTTACAGGATTAACACGCGCTTCCGTTTGGCTTGGCTCATTATTCTTACTTATACTTGGCTTCCTTATTCTTGCAGGACCACCATTAAGTGCCCCTCCCCATATTCTGGTCTATTATCCTTTCACATGGTTAAGACTAGGGGTTGCAGTAGGTGCAGTGATTATTTTTAACTCAACCTCATTCATTTTGAATCAAATCGGAGACATCGATACTGATCAACTAAACTCGAAAAAAGCACGTTTACCTATTACCTCAGGACGTATTAGTCGTTACCAGGCGGGGTTACTCTCGGTTGGTTTACTACTTCTAGGAATGTTGCTTGGAGCATTTGCTGGATATTTGTTTGTGATTGTATTAGCAAGTACCATCTTTTTTGCAATACTGTATTCCTTTCCACCAATCCGCCTGAAAAGTCGACCTTTCTTAGACTTGCTAATCATTGGCCTTGCCTTTGGTTCATGGGCCATCCTATCAGCGTGGGTGATTTTGATACAATATTCTTTTAGTGGGTTTCCTGGAGGAATTCCTGAACTCCCATTAATACTTGTTGTGGGGGCAGGAGTGTTTTATGCGGGCACCCATTGCATTCATACCGCTGCTGATTATCGTGCAGATGCAGAGGCGGGAGTCACAACGACCGCTGTCTACATTGGACCTAAGCAATCATCCAAGCTTGGAATAATCCTCATCGCTGCTGGAATGTTGCTTCTCTACAGTGCAGTGGGTTTCTTTACTCACCTGTTTTGGTATGGTCTTTTGAAATACAAAACTATCTTTCTCCTGATTTGCCTCGGGCTTCCGTTTTTTGCGCTCTTTGAGCAGTTCCGGAATTGGCAACAGAATCCAACACCTCATGAATCAACTTTAGAAAAACTTCAAATGCAAGGTCGTTGGGTTTCGTATTTGTTGTTTTTCATTCTCCTAATTTATATGCTCTTTTATCTATTCCTTTTCTACCCTGTGTATTATCCCCATTATTTCTTCCCATGGGTTTGATTGATAACTTAACAGTGCTAAAGCTTTAATTCGATAATCGAACATGAGGACGGCTGAGGAAGCATCGTGCCACCCCATGGAATTGTCGCTTTTGATTTAGATGGAACTCTAGTCAGAATCTGGAGTGCCTGGAGTTGGATTCACCGCCTCCTTGGCACATTGGAAGCTGCAAAACCGAATGCCGACCAATATTATGCTGGAGAAATTAATTATGTCCGGTGGGCAGAACTTGATGTTAAATTATGGCATGGAATTCCTTTAGCACGTATCCAAGAAGCAATTGATGAGGGATTGGTGTTTATTCCCAATGTGAAACCGTTAATCAAAACCCTTCGTGAACACGAAATTTACACAGCCATTATCAGTTCGGGGCTTTCTGTCTTTGCTGATCGAGCTCGAGACTTCCTTGGAATAGATATCAGCAAAGCCAACAAATTAGTCACGGATGGAGAAGGCAAAATTTGTGGCGTCGAAGTTCACGTTGCATTTGATAATAAAGACAAGGTGTTGAAGGACATAGCTCAGGAAGTGCACCTATCCCCTACCGATTGTGTCGCAATCGGTGATTCACAGAATGATATTCCAATGTTTCAGGCTGCCGGTTTTTCCATTGCGTTCAATCCGATACAAGAGGAAGTGGCTCACGCGGCGGACGTTGTCATAGAAAGTGAAAATGCATTAGATTTACTTCCTCCCATTTTAGAACACTTCAAGCTTGAGGCTAGGTAAACCCCCAAATGCTATGTTCTTTCGCTAGACTTTAATGTCTAAATGGGGCGGTAAATAGAACCGTCACCTTTGTGATGGGAATTGGCTTCGAGCAGGAGTGAAAAGTCGATGAGCCAGCGAACGCTAATTGATGCAAGTATGGGACGAATCAAAGCAGATGTGGTAATTAAGGATGTTCAACCCATTGATGTCATCTCCCGAGAAATTCTAGAAGGGGGAATCGCCATCAAAGAAGGCACCATATGCCGTATTGGCGATGTTTCAGATTTGATTGGGAGTAAGACGAAGGTCATCAAGGGATTGGGTCGATACGCTGCACCTGCATTCATTGAATCCCATATCCACGTTGAAAGTACTATGCTCACCCTTACAGAATTTGCTCGAGCAGTAATCCCCCATGGCACAGGAACAGCTATCATTGACCCTCATGAAATCGCTAATGTAACTGGCATTCGTGGAATAGAAATTTTCATGGAAGAAGCTCGAGACCTTCCAATCCGTATTCTCATGGAAGTGCCCAGCTGTGTTCCAGCGGCTCCACCTGCGCTTGAAACCTCAGGGGCAAAACTGGATGCGTTCACTGTTGACCGGTTACTCCAAGACCCCTTAATCATTGGACTGGGCGAAGTGATGAGCGTTCCTGCCGTACTCAATAACGACGAAGATATACACCTAAAAATTCAATTTGCCCGGAGTCAAGGTAAGGTCGTCGATGGTCATGCCCCAGGCTTGAGTGGCAAGAAGCTAAACGCCTACATTGCTGCAGGCATAATGTCAGACCATGAATGTGAAACTGCTGAGGAAGCCATCGACCGGCTTAGATTAGGCATGACTGTCATGGCAAGGGAAGGATCGATAGCCCGTAATATGCTCGATATCCTCCTTCCTCTCTACAAGGAAGGACGCGACCTACGCCGAGCCACGATTTGTTCAGATGATCTATCTCCTGTGGAACTAGCGGATGTGGGACATCTCGATAGAAACCTACGACGTGCAATCGATGCAGGAATTGATCCTCTTGTCGCAATTCAACTGGTAACCTCCAATCCTGCCCGTTTCTTCAATCTTCCTCGAATAGGGCATTTAGCTCCAGGGAACATGGCTGATATTGTTCTCATCGATGACTTACAGAAAATCAATGTAGACATGGTGCTTCTGCGAGGAAAGGTTGTTGCCCAGAAAGGGCGCCTTACGGTTAGGCTGCCAAAATTTGAATATCCCCCAGATATGCGTACAACTGTTCGCTTTGGTGGTATCCCAACGGTTCTCAACTATATGTTACCAGCCAAAGATGGAAAACATAAGGTCCACGTGATTACAGCCCATGAAGGGAGCCTGCTTACCGGATCTGAAACTCATACCCTTGAAGCCACCAATGGCTACATTCTACCGGATCCGAAAAGAGACATTTTGACCATTGCAGTTACAGAACGCTACATGAAAGGCGGAAATATCGGTGTAGGATTCATTCGAGGGTTTGGCTTGAAAGAGGGGGCTATCGCAAGTAGTATTGCTCACGATAGCCACAATATTATCACCGTTGCTACAACTCCTGAAGATGCCTTAATGGCAGTCAGTACGGTTTCCCAAATGATGGGAGGAATTACGGCTGTTAATGGGCGGAAAATCTTAGCGACCCTCCCCTTACCTATTGCAGGAGTTATTACTGATGAACCCGTCCAAAAGGTTGCACAAAAACTTCAATCTGTCCGTAAAGCTGCTCACGACTTAGGATGCAGCCTTGAACATCCTTTCTTAACACTAAGTTTCATGGCGCTCCCGGTGATTCCAGCACTGAAAATCACTGACAAAGGACTCGTCGATGCCAAGGAAATGAAAATCATTCCAGTGATTGCCAGCTAAGTTAGTTTCTAGCACCGTTTAAGAAACCCGAAAATAGAGCTCGATGTTTACCAGACTACAAATCCTTTTTAGGCTCAATTCACAAACGAGTCTTAGACTGGAGGCAACTATATGTCATGGACAATTCTCCTAGCAAACTTAGCTCCCCTGTTCCTTGGCTTAGGCGCAGTGGCGGCATTCTGTTGGTTCCTAGATAATCTTATGGGTGAAACCTATCGCTCAAGTAATAGTGGAAAAGCCGACGAAGAAGGCAAAAGTGAACCTGAGCCAACAATAGATTGGCGTCGGGGAATCGTACGGCTTATCGGACTCATTGGCATCCCAATGGGTATATTGTGTTTCGTTTCGTTGGCATCCATTCTTCTCACTCCAGGCCAAAACATCTATGGAGATCCTCTGACACTCTTTCTTCTTGCCTGGATGGGGATTGCGCTCTTCTTAACACCCATTAATAAATTGCCCTGGGCAGCTCTAATCGGTCTTGCAGCAGGATTAATCGCTGTGATTGCGGTCATTGCCCTTGCACCACTGATTCCAGAAATCATCACACAACAAATCCCCCTCAAATATATCCTAATTGCCATCTTCATTATTGTGGGTGTAGTTGTATTTACACTCTTCAAATGGGCAGAAAATATCCTCGACTTAATTACTAGCATCCTGGGTTCTCGACCGTTCCTGTTGATTCTCACCTTTGTCGCCCTCGCACAAGCTATCGCTCTTCCAATAGTCTGGATAGTCTTTGGGGGAATGGGTGGAATACTCTGGTTCTTCTTCCACTGAATTAGTGCTCTAGCCTTGGATAGAGTATGCGGGTGGAAGAGGAATTGGTAGGAAGAATAAGCGTAAGAGGAGATAACCAGTACCAATCAAGAGATACAAAACAAACATAATTACTCCTGTTCGCAAAAAAGTTCCATAAGAAATTGGACGATTCTCTTTGTTCGCAACTGTCATTGTCATAACATTCGCCACACTGGCAATCGGGGTTAAAGCACCCCCTAAAACAGCCCCAACAACAAGAGACCCCCAAATAACTCCTCCAGGATTGGTTCCCTGTGCAATCTGAAACCTCGTTAAAGAATCAGCAACTGGTATCAACGTCGCTGTAACAGGAATGTTATCTATGGCACCACTGGTAAAGCCAGTTAGCCAAAGCATCAGCACGGTCGCACCAGCTGAACTCCCTTGCGTGAGAACTGAGATGACAATTCCGATTGAGGTTAAGACGGCAAACTCTTCCATACACCCAACGATGAGGAAAAGTCCGATAAAGAAGAAAAGTGAAGTCCATTCCACTTCTTTGAATATTCTTTCAGTGGGAATTCCACTGAGTAGCACAAAGAGCAGAGCCATCACAAAGGCAACAACCCACGTGAACCCTGATGTACCAAAGACCACAAATCCAACTATCAAAGCAACAAAAAGAATAGCAGTTCGATAGAACACATTTCGATCTTCCACCATGGTCCAAGCATCAAGGGCCATTAGGTCATTTACTCGACTCGGTCGTGGCGTTTTGAAGGTCTTACGGAAAAGTCGAACGGCTACAAACCCTGTGACTCCGAGGAGCATTAAACCAAGGGGCAAGAGAGTCGTGGCAAACCAAACAAAATCGTATAGCGTCGCCCCTGCCACAAGCATACAGGGGACACTGGCAATTACTGTAGTAATTCCACCTACATTGCCACACATGGCATTCGCTATGAGGTAAGGTGTTGGATTCTGTTCTAATGCATCACAGGCTAGGATAGTTAAAGGTCCAATAATGAGCACCGTGGTGGCTAGAACCGTTGACATTGCAAAAGTAATCCCACAAAAGATCAATAGAAGCCGACGAGGGGAACCTTTACTGAAACTAAGTGCTTTAACAGCTATGAACTGAAATAGACCCGAATCTTTGGCAATTTCTGTGATGACCATTAATGACAAAATTACAATAATTGTTGAAAGATCCACCCATTCACCAAAAAAGTGGGCAAACACTTCTGCATTAAAGATGGCAGGAAGCAATTGATAGCTTAGAGCCAACTCCATGAAATGCTCATGATTGGGTGAGCCGGGTGGTCCAGCAAGACCGATGTAAAAATCGATCTGCGCAAGACGCCAGGGCTCCCACATTTGTGCAAAATAGATGATAGCAAGAGAAGCACCGATTAAGGCAGCAATGGTATGATCTGTCATATCAAATGTAATCATCAAAATGACTGCAATGAAAATAAGAATGATGAAGACCGCAGGAGCAATCATATTCATGTCGCCCTAATGGACAATCGAAGTGAATGGAGATTCATGGTTCTATAGTTCCTTAAGGGGAATTCGTCAAATAAGCTTTTCAGTGGTTCTTTGGAAATTTATAGTCCAATTAAGGTGTAAAAGGAGCAGGAATTGGAAATAGGAATAGGCGGAGGAGCATATACCCCGTGCTAACTAGAAGGAACAACATCGTTAAAATTACGCCTGTAATTAGGAATTTTCGTTGAGGGATGGGACGATCCTCTTTATCAGCAATCGAGACGACTAAAACGTTAGCAGCACTGGCTATAGGTGTAAGGCACCCACCAAGCACCGCGCCTGCAAGAAGTGATCCCCACAGGCTGCCTCCTGGAATAGGCGTTGGCCCTGAGGCTAAAATCCCAACAACGGGAATGAAGGTTAGAGTCACAGGGATGTTGTCAACGAAACCACTCGTCATTCCAGTAATCCATACCATAAGTGTTGTTGCAAGGAATGCATTACCCATGGTTAATTCTTGAATTGCATGACCGATAGCATGTAACACTCCGAATTCCTCAAGTAAGCCTACGAGAATGAAGAGCCCGATGAAAAAGAATAGAGCAGACCATTCAATTTCTTTTAGAACCTGACCTGGACGTATACCACTTAGCACAACAAACAGCAATGCGCCACCGAGTGCCACCAAAAAAGTTAGCCCCGCGGATCCCAAAATAATAAACCCAACAATTATGAGAACTAGTAAAATGGCAGTTCGATAGAAGACAACTCGACTTGGTACCATCTCCCAAGGATCCAGTTCCATCAAGTCATCAACTCGTGCTTTACGAGGTGTAATAAGATCTTTGTTGAACAGACGAATAACAACAAACAGCATGACCGCCAAAAGCATGAGACCCAGCGGCATCATATTGACAATGAACCACTGGAAGCTGTAAAGTGTCGCACCCGCTACGAGCATGGCTGGAACACTTGCAATTAAAGATGTAATGCCACCCACATTAGATGCAAGAGCTATTGAAATCAGAAATGGCACAGGATTGATTTCTAAGGCATCACAAGCCAGAAAGGTCAATGTGCCCATGATTAGAATCGTTGTAATTTGTGTAAGAACAGTAGTCATAGCAAAACTAAGAGCACACAGGATAATCAGGAGTTTTCGAGTATCTCCATGTGTGAATTTAATCGCTCTCACTGCAATGAATTGAAAGACACCTGAATCCTTAGCGATTTCTGTGATAACCATCATCGAGAGAATTAGTATCAGGGTTGGGAGATCCACCCATTTATTGAAGAAGTAGGCAAAGACTAAAGCATTGAAATTTGCTGGAAGCGTTCCGTAGATTGATCCGGGATCTACAACTAAGACGGCCTCTCGCCAGAGCGGCCATACCATTGCCATGTAAAAGATGGCGATTGTTGCACCAATAAGTGCAGCAGCTGTATGATCGATTACATCCAGCATGATAAGTAGAAGGATTGCTATAAATAGGATGATTGCAAAGACTGCTGGAAACATAGTGGAGTAAAATCACCTCTTAAAGTGACATTCCAAAGTCTATAATAGCTTTTGCGAGTTCCTCTGGCTGTTCCAGTTGGACGCTATGACTCGTCTGTTTAATTAATTTTGCAGTTACAGTGGACAGATTCTCTTTATAGAAGTCGGCCCAGTGGGGTGGAAAAGTTGTGTCTTGATCCCCAACAATCACTAGTGTCGGCGTTTTGATTTCTTTTACTCGGTCTTGAATGTTAAATTTTGCACATGCTCCTTGAGCGCTACCATGACTATTTGCTAGTCGTATACCTTCTTCTGCGCTAAGAATAAGGAAATCAAGGATATCAGGAGAATTTCGGATTTTATCGGGGTCCACAAATTCAAAGTCGAGGAGTTTCATGACCGCTTCTTTTGGTTCGAGACCATACGATAGTTTTCCAAGTTCGATTTGTGCAAGTGCACCCTCCACATCAACCATGGGAGCGGTTGCGATGAGAATTAAGCCTTTGAGGCGATCAGGAGCCATCAAGGCGAACTCTTGGGCGATAAATCCGCCCATGCTATGTCCAGCAATAATAGCCTGGTCTATCTCGAGATGATTAAGTAATGCGATCATATCGTTGCTATACAAATCGATGGTGCTTGGTTCGGTCAGTTCAGTTGATTGTCCATGTCCCCGTGAGTCAGGTAGAATTAACTGGTAAGTGTCTCGAAGATGAGGGCGTACGAAGTCCCAGTTTCGGTGGGACCCTCGGACTCCATGAAAAAGCATGAGTGGGGGACCTCTTCCATCAAGTTCAAAGTAAATTTTAGCATCATTAATTTCTGCGAAGGGCAAAGGGTACACCTCGGCAGTTCGGAATTAATATGATTCCTATTGTGGTTTTTTGTTGTTTATTAATAACCCTCCTGCAAATTAGTTGAGTAGGCTTTGCCGTAAAAGCAAATCCTAATAACATTCAGTTTGTCTAGTTTCCCTACAGAGGGAACCCCAAAGCAAAATTTAGTCGAACGGGGTTCTTCGTATATCGGAGGCGTTGGCACTTGCAGATTCCCTTCTTCTTCAGTTGGCCAATCATCATCATTTTCATTGTCATCATTCTCCTTGCGGCTTGCATTATTTGCGTGGCACTCCAAGATAGTGGTAGATCTCGACCTCGATCATATGTCCGAACTAGTCCTCAAGACCCCTGGCAACCTGTCGAAGAGTCAGATGACCAAACTCGCCAATGGGAACCCTCCGAGCATCAAGTGGATGTTTTGGTCTGTTCATGTGGTAAATGGAACGGTCCGAGAGAGACTACTTGTTGGAACTGCCATACTTCCTTATCATCGATTAAACCTCAGACCTTTACCTTCGAAACCGCTGAACGATGTGCAATTTGTGGCTTTTGGGTTTACCCGGGAGAAATAATTGTATTATGTCCTTCCTGCCAAGCGCAAGCACACCGAACGCACTTCCTCGAATATATCAAAGCTAAAGGAAGCTGCCCCGTCTGCAAAATCAGACTAAGTGCACGACAGCTCCTTAATACGATCCCAAAGATAACGAGTAAAGACGCTAACAGTTTAACAGAAGTAGATACCACAGGCTAGAGGAAGACCATTCGGGGTAATTTTGTAAGTATACGTGAACCCTTTGAGGTCACTGTCATATCATCTTCAATCCGTATTCCACCGATTTTCTTGTAGTAGAGCGCAGGTTCTATTGCAATGACTGCACTGGATTTGAGAGGATTTGGTTGAAGAGATAGCCAAGGAGCTTCATGAACATTGAGACCGATTCCATGTCCTAGAGCATGTAACATGCCTTCAGTGATGTTAGGTGTACGGTTCACTGATTGATGTCCATCCCGTTCAAAGGAGTTAGCCATGGCTTCAACCAATTCTGTAGTTGTATTTGCAGTGCTTAATGTATCTGCAACCGCATCAAGTGCCCCTTCGACCGATTCAAATAATTTGCGAACTTCGGTTGAAACATTTCCTCTAACAATCGTACGTGTGATGTCAGCATGATATCGCTCCTCAATATGTCTTGGGAAGATATCAACAATGATGGGCTCATGCGCGTGGAGGACATCGCCTCGCATCCCTAGATAATGGAAATCAGCACCTTTGATGCCCGCGGCCACAATCGATTCTTCACTATTCTCTGAATCGTTATCAACTAGTCCATGCTCAATTTGACGTTTAACTCGACCAACTGTCAAGGGTTCTTTTTCATACATTAACACGTTCTTTGATCCAATGTCAGAATTCTGAATAATCTCAATGACCTGCCTGAATGTGGCTTCAGTGGACTGACTAGCCTGTTCGATGGCCTTGAGTTCCTCTATATCTTTTGTTTCCCGAGCCTCTAAAAAGAGGTTCTCAACGGGCTTTACCTCAACCCCGAGTTTTTGAAGAAAATAAATATGGAGAGCACTTGTTTCGTTCGAAATTCCGATGACACCACCTGAAGGCAGAAGGTTCTTCACTAGGTCGGTAATCACCCTTAGGACATATTCATCCCGAGTAACCCGATCGCTCAAAGCCTTGTTCATCGTTGGACTGAGACTGTAAAACTGTTGAACAAGTGAATATTCTTTGGCACGCTCACAGACCATATCCGATGCAGCCAAGATTCCTGCCTGATTTGGGAGTTTTACGAAATATATCGGATCGACAGCAAGAAATCGGCTCATGTAATAGAGATCGGGATTTAAGAGGCTTTTTCCTTGCAGATAGAGCGCATCAACTCCATAAGTTGTCATCAATTGATCAATATCTTCTAGCACCTGAGAGCCCTCTTAATTCGCGTTGAATGATGGCGTCCTGTGTGAACTCTTACCTTAAATCTTCTGATGATTTCACGTTGACCTTAAGAGGCTGAATTACAAAGCATCTAGCGTATTGGGCTTTGCACAATACCTAAGTACCTCCAATCAAGGCTGGAGTGACCAAGATTCTGGTCACAATTTTACAGTTAACATATCTGTACTGACCACACACTGCAGGAATAGTGAGCACATTGAATGACAATCAACCCACTGATGACACAGATAGTTCTCCACCAACTAGCTCCGTAGATCCAATTCCTGGTGATTTGGAGCCAGCCCCAGAAGTTCCACCCCCAGAGAAGAAGGAGGCACCAAGAAAAGGCTTTTTCGCTTCAATAAAATCGGTGCTAACGTATGGCAGCTATTCTGTGTACCTGGTTACTTCTTGGATATTAGGTGTATTCGGTATCATAATGCAAAGTTATCTTATGCTGTTCCTTCGGGACTTTCTGATTTTATACACGCCTCAAATTGGACTAGTCTACATCACAATTGGGCTCATTATTCTCGGGTATATGAGTATAGAGCTTGTTGCCCGATTCTTTGGTGGCTATATCGGTGATAATTACAATCGAAAATGGCTCTCGGTGCTGACCATGTTTGTCTCAGGGATTGCTATGCTCATCTTTGCTTTTAGCACCGGAATCATTGGAATCATTGCCGGTTCAGTCCTCATGGCGGGTTCGGCTCTATTCGCTAGTGGCAGCACTAGTTATATTTACGAACAAATCGAACCTGAACATAGCGGGCTCGCAATGGGTATTTTCCAAACAAGTAGTGGATTTGGATTAATTGGACTTGGGATGGTCACGTGGCTTCTAGCGATGGGTGTCCCCTTTGTAATTACTATTCAAATTGTGTTCTTCATAGGATTTTTATGTTACATGGCTGCAGCCGTGATTCGGGCAATATTTCTTGCAGAGCCCCGTCCGATTGTTCGAAAGAAAAAGGAAACGAATAGAGCTCGTGATTTCATCAAACAGAATGGAAATGCCCTCAAACTTCTTTGGGTGATCTTACCAGTCTTTTCGATTGTTCTAATCCTTGATGCGCTAAGTGACGGCTTTTATCGGTTTGTCAGCACGTTCTATTTGAATGAGGCGTTGGGCTTCTCGATCGGTGAAATCAGCATCATGTTGATTGTTGTCCTGGCATTCTCGATTCCTCTCTCTGTCTATGTGGGATCATTCTTTGACGCTCGGGGAAGCCGTCGGGCCATCGTCGCAGTCTATAGTGTGATGCCTGTGACCCTCGTGATTCTCATCCTTGCCCCACTATTCCCGTATTGGTTGCCAATCACCTGGATTACGCCGCTCATTGCATTGTATCCTTTTGTTGAACCCCTAGCGAGTACAGCATTTCTTGCCATCGCAATGAAAAATATCAATGACATACTTTGGTGGACCTTGATTCTCACCTATCTGCGAAAAGCCTTGCCCCGTTCAGAAACCGCGAAGATGCTAAGTATCTTTTTCATCGTTGTGTTCATCGCTTCACTTGTTACGCCCATTCCCTCAGGAATTATCTATACTGTATTCGGGGCAGTTCCCGTGCTTGTAATTGCTTTAGCTCTAAATCTTGTCATCCTCGGAATTCTAATTGGAGCGAATGTTGAACCGAAGCCGATCCCCGACGAGTTTAAGAATCTTTAACCAATTGCAATGTAGTTCAATCGGCTGATTCGGATTCTTTTACGAAAGGCAAAAACACCGAGGCAAGCGCTGTCAGACCCAACGCGAGTCCAAAAGTGAAGCTGGGTCCTAATAAGACCCAGAGATAACCTGCTATAAGGCTCGCAGGGAGCAAGGCGATTCCGATTAGCATTTGGTACAATCCAAGCATACTTGCTCGAACCTCAATGGGAGACAGCTCCGAGACAAGGGAAGATTGCATCGGAACCGTCGCTCCGATACTCACTCCATAAAAGATGAGTGCTAATAACACCGTCCAGAAACTTGAGATGAAAAGAAAAATTGCACACATCGCCCCGAAAAATGCAAAGCCAATAAAGAGAGTAAGGCGTCGCCCGATTCGGTCACCAAGCCGCCCTAAAGGGGCCGAGGTTAATGCAGCAGTTAAGGTGAAGGTGAGATAAGCGACGGGAACCCCTAGAATCGGATTGATAGTTGGAAACACAAGGAACTCACCAGCATAAAGAGTGACCAGGGACCAACTGAATGATGCAAGAGCAAAGAGTATACTGAGTATTATGAAAATTACTAGACTTCGATTTATTCCTGAAATTCGAAAGACTGGTTTTTTAGTATCCTTTCGGTAGTCTACAATTCGTAGAATTATAATAATTGCTCCGATGACGGTTGGGATTGTGGCAAATACAAAGAGTAAGCGCAGACTTGCGAGTGTGTCATATCCGAGGACTGATGCAAACCAAGGGACAAGGAATGTAACAAAGGCAATGGTGATTAGGACACCAACAGTGGCTCCAAGGTTATCGAGGGTTCTGAGAATGCCAAAATTTCGCCCACGAGTTTCATGTGTGGAGACATCTGCAATGAGGGCATCACGAGGAGCACCACGGAGTTTCCCCGCGCGATCGAGAATCTTGGCAGGAATTAGCAATTGCCATATCGGGGTGAAGGCGTAGATTAACCGAGAGGCTGCACCCATCGAATATCCTGACCAGATGAATGCCTTCCGTTTCTGTACTTTATCGGAAATAAATCCTGAGAATCCTTTTGAGACATTTACAACGAAATCACCAATTCCATCTACTAATCCAAGAATTAATGGTGCTAAAGCAGGTGACGTAAGGAGGGTGACGAACACTGGCCATATAGAAAACACGATGTCAGAACCCATATCGTTGAGAAAAGATGCGGCGCCAAATGCTTGGACCACACACCGTTCCGTGGGAATTTCATCACACGACTCGGGGACAGATTGCTTTTCTTCATCCATAGCAGATCCCTTGGAATCGCAGGTATGCTATATTCTCATAAATATTTGTTTAGCCTAAGTCAAAGGAAGAGGGAAGCAGCATATGTTTGGGAAAAATCGGGATGTCGGGCTAAATCTACGAACTTTACACTCCTCGCTAGCGAAATTGCTTGTTCGCGGTGACTCATAGAGAGGAGAGCCATTTGGGCACCACTTAGTGCAGCATTGCCGATAAAGGAAACTCGGTCCAAGGGAACTGGCGGAATTAACCCGATACGTTGTGCGTTGGTCATGTTCAGGTAATTGCCAAAAGCGCCCGCGATAAAGACATGGTTCAAATCAGCTGGTGATAACTGTTGGTGTTGAAGCACCAATGAATAGCCAGTTTGAATTGCTGCCTTAGCGAGAAGTAGATTCGAAATGTCTTGTTCTGAAATCGTGATTGCAAACCGTTTTTTCTTGGATGTTCCTTTAAATAGCGTTATTGCTTTTAATTTTCCTTTGGTAACAATTAAAGATTGAGCTTGGGATGTAAACCGACCTTTTGACGAGATGAATCCCGCGTGAGCTAGTTCAGCGATGACGTCCACAACCCCCGATCCACAAATGCCATTCGGAGTTTTGTTATCGATGGTTGTCAAATTGAACTGCCCCGAATCAGAATTATAGGTGACACGCTCAATAGCCCCACTCACAGCCTTCATCCCATGTTCGATTTGAGCACCCTCGAATGCAGGTCCAGCAGCACAGGAAGTTGCAGAAATTCGGTCCTTATTTCCAAGTATCACTTCACTGTTAGTGCCAATATCAATGAGAAGACAAGGAGCCTGATTGGTATGGAGTCCAGTTGCTATTATATCCGCAATGGCATCAGCGCCAACATACCCGGCAATATTAGGAAGAACATGGATGATGCTTTGAGGTGGAATTATGAGATTCAATTGATCTGCAGCAACCTCTATTGGTCCACGAAAGGGAGGAACAAAGGGTCCATAGGCAAGATGCGTGGTATCCAAACCCAGAAACAAACTCGTCATTACTGTGTTGCCCACAACCACTAATTCGTAAATTCTATCCAAGGAGAAGCCTGATGCAACCAGTGAATTAAGAATTGAATTGACACCTTCGATGACTGCATTCTGCAACTCTTTGCGGGTCTGTTGGCTCACGCCTGCGTAGCTCAGCCGAGACATTATATCTTCGCCAAACCGCAGTTGCGGATTTTCAATTCCCTCAGTCCGAAGAAGGTCTCCTGAAGTGAGAGAATAGAGACTTCCAACGATTTTAGATGTCCCAATATCCAAAGCAACTCCATACACATTCTCTCTGGCATCCCCTGCAAGAATATCAAGAATTTGAACACTATTCCGAATCACAACCGTGACTTCTCCGTCTGCTTTTCGAACTGCAGACGGTGTTTTTGTAATGATAGGTAACGGATATTCCCAACGAATTGTGGCGCTTAAACGTGGATTAATAGCTAAGCTTGTTAGAACACGTTCTGTATCAGGTATGCATTCATTCGGATCGATTCGAGCAACTCGAACTAAAACAGATTCAACTGCAGGTGTTAGCTGGAAAGGTTGAAGGATTCCATCCAGTTGAACTCGACGACGTAACCCCCGAGTTGCAGTGGGAATTGTGACCACAAAATTACCTTTGCTAGGAACGTGAACCTGGCAAGCAAGTCGAAATCCTGCCTGTAAATAACGAGGAGATAAGAGAGCCATTTCTTCTGGTGTTGGAGCGTTGAGCGTGGATAAAGGTTCGATTAGAACCCGACATTTTCCACAACTTCCTTGACCTCCACAGTCAGATCGAAGTTCCAAGCCAACTCGTTGAGCGATCTTGAGGATAGTTTCACCTGTTTGTGCCGATGTCTGTCGTCCCTCAGGTTCAAATCGAATTTTGACTTTTGCCACGACGTTGTGCTCCATCTAATAAATTAGGAATAGAATGGTTGTTTCCTTCATAATTGAACCACTGAAATTTTAAACCGTTGTGTGTAATGTATCATTGTAGATTATAAGGGAAAAGCCCATACATTAGATGACCTTTCCCCTAGAGGTGACAAAACCTTGGCAGAATCTCCTCCACCCGAAACTCCTCCTCCATCCACACCTCCAACTCAACCACCAGCCGCACCCAAACCAGAAGAAAAACCCCTTGCCCCCGATCAGTGCCCAAGATGCCGAAGTGATGCAACCACGATTTTACGAAAAGTTCCCATCGCTTACGGCCATGAAATCACTCGCAAATGCGATAAATGCGGGAACACCTGGACATACAAATCCAAATTCGGCGCTGGTGCCTGGCCTTAGGTTTACATTAATCCTCCTGCAGTTGCAAGGGGGCTACTTCATTTGCTATCTTTTTGTCTAAAAACGCATAGAACCTAGTTGAGCGCCAGAGCACCGCCATGACTAAACGAGACGCGTTTAAGCTTTCTCAAAACCATAACAGGAGGCTTTATCGACGAGGAGAAGATAACTCTTATCGCCAGATTTGGCAAAAGGGTTTGTCCCCGTGCACACGCCACCTTTTCGATCATAATTTTTGCAATCAAGGCAAATCGATTTGATGGACATTTCATCAGGCATGATTTTCTGTGTCATAGTACAGTTCACCAAATGAAGTGTATTTCGAGTAAGGAGAAGAGATAGCTAAAACCTTTTCCATCGCATTATTTTGAAAATGACTAGACCCAAATACTGCCACAACATAGTGAAGAATCACAGGAGGCTTATCGATGGTAAAAAGCCCTTTTATTAATGCAGATGAAGCAGAAGTGTTTCAGGGGATTGTATCTCAAATTGCATATCTACTTGTCAAACAAAAGGCGACTTTAATGGTAGCTGAATCTGCAACAGGAGGTTTGATTCAACACCTCCTAACAGAAACGCCTGGTAGTTCGGATTTCTATGATGGTGGTGTTGTCGCGTATGCAAACGAGTTGAAACACCGCTTATTACAGGTTCCTGAATCAACCACGAAACGCTTTGGCAGTGTTAGTGCAGAAACAGTATCAGCTATGGCTAATGGGGTTCGATTATGGATGAACTCCGATTATGGTCTTGCCACGTCAGGAATCGCAGGTCCCACTAAAGGAAAATCAACGAAGCCGATTGGATTGGTCTATGTGGCAGTTTCTCACCGCGCGTTTGAAACCATTACACAAGAATATCAGTTTACAGGTACTCGACGTGATAATAAACTGAATTTTAGTCGTGCCGCTCTTATCCTACTTCTTAACTATATAAAACAAGAAGCGTAAATACACCGCGTTAATATTACGGAAATCTCTTAAAGCGCCACATAACACGACACATGACAATTATGCCACCCTTCTCTGGATACCCAAACTTCCTTGAATCCCCTGTCTTTCGTCCTCCAAGTGAAGCGAATAGTCTGATTCTTCAAGCAACTTTAGGGTGTTCACATAACGCCTGCACCTTCTGTGGTAGCTACCGCACGAAGCAATTTAGAGTCAAACCTTTTTCACAATTCAAAGAGGAAGTAATCCAAATTAGCCGTAAATATAGGATTCACCCTCGACGGATATTCCTTGCAGACGGTGATGCCTTCGTCCTCAATACAAAGCAGCTCATGGATATTCTCCAGCTCTTAGCTGATGAATTTCCAACTACAGAGCGAATTAGCATTTATGCGAGTGGGACCAACGTCCAACGAAAGACCGACGAAGAATTGGCTCAAATCCGTCAAGCGGGATTGGAGATGATCTATATCGGTTTGGAATCCGGAGATGACATCGTTCTCCAAAATGTAAACAAAGGCATCTCGAACAAAGAACACATTACAGCTTGTTTACGACTAAAGAAGGCAGGATTTACCCTCTCTCCGATTATTATCCTAGGACTAGGCGGGAAAAGCCGGAGTCAGCTTCATGCTGAAAATACTGCAAAGACAATGAGGACAATTAATCCGCCATTCTTAGCAGCTTTGACACTCATGCTCGTTCCCGGAACAGAGCTGTATTCTCAAACAAAACGAGAGGAATTCCAACCGTTAACACCGCTTGAAATTCTCCAGGAGCTTCGCAGCCTCATTGATGGGCTCACCGGTCTAACACATTGTGTATTTCGTACAAACCATGCTTCGAATTATCTCCCTCTACAAGGCGTCCTTTCCCGAGATCGAGAAAGACTGCTTGGAACCATTGACTCTGTTCTGGCAGACCCAAATATATCAGAAAGATTACGACCGGAATATATTCGGGGACTGTGAGAAAGGTTTAACTCTCCAGCTTCGAAAAAATAGACTAATGTCTTTTGGAGTTGGACATAATTGAGTTTAGATCCAGATGACCTTGATCCATTAAAGCGGCGAGAGCCTCGACCCATTCATCCAAAGGATCCTCGGCACCCTTTTGATGCGGATATTGTAGCTTTACTCCGTCAGCTTGTGGTACGGGTAGAAAAGCTAGAAAAGGACATGCACGAAGTCAAAGAGAAGCTGAAAATCTAAGTCTAAGACTGATATCGACGACGATACATGACCACAGCTCCAACAACAAGCCCTATTGCTAATGCCCCGCCTATTAAAAGGGGAATCGGTGAGCCGGGGCTAAGTGCAAGAATTGCGGTATCAATCCGGTATTGACATAATAGCAGGCGATCAGGGTCTAATGTAAGTTGAATGGGGAATTCGGAAAGTTGAAGACTACACAGCGTCACTGCCTGTGGTTCAATCCATACCCAATGAACTGCATAATGAACTCCATAATTTACGTGAATGGGGACCCGCAAACGAACGGGTGTGGGTTGATCTTGAATAACTTGGAAACTTACGTACCAACCTGAGATGCCTTGTTGAATAGATACTCCACCGAAACTAAGAGTAACCACCCCATTGTTATACACCCATGGATCAAAGAACCAGTCTAAAGATTCATTCACAGCCTCTTCGAAAAATGCCTGTAACGTACTTGTTCGTACCTTCTCATGCATCCCATGTGTAAAGATGTATTGCCAAGCTTCATAAAATGTGGCTGATCCCAGTTGATGTCGTAGCATATCGTAAATCAATGCACCTTTAGCATACACGATGCTTCCATACGCGTACCAATCAGCACTTTGCCAGACACTCATCGACTGATTAAGGGTTTTATCACCTTCAGAGTTCACATACTCCCAATATCGAGTCAAATCGTAGTTTCGATAGTCCGCTCTTTCGGTGGCTCCATAGACATATTCAACCCAAACGTATTCAGCGAAGGAAGCAAACCCCTCATCAATCCATGGTTCTGTATAACTGTCAGTTCCTAATGTGAAAGGTATCCATTCATGTCCAATCTCATGAGCGGTCACTGCAGCGAGAGAAGAGAGCCCTTCAGGATATGAATAAAGAGGAAGTCCTATCATGACCAGCTGTGGATATTCCATTCCTCCAGCCCAAATATCAGCCTCCACAATGGCTAGACTTTCCCATGGATATGGAGCAAAATTAGCGCCATATATTTCTAAACAATCATCCGCGACCTCTAGAACACGCTGTCCTCCCGCGGAATGTGCGCCTAAGTAATAACTAGTGACATTAACACTATGTGAAATAATGCTTGTTGTTTCATAGTTAGGACTCGCACACCAGGTGAAATCACGGACGGGGCCGGTTTTGAAATTCCATGATTTTGTTGACGCCCCAATATTGATGGTTTGCAGTTCACCGGTTGCGGCAACGATATAATCCTCAGGTACTGTGATGGCAACATCATAAGTGGCTACATCATGGTAGAAGCTTTCCCCCATATGCGAGTACGGTTTCGTATCCCAACCTCGATCATCATAGACTGCAACGATGGGATGCCAATTTCCCATATTATAGGCTAGAAACTCGTAGGGGTCTGTCCGATGGAACCAACCAAACCGATCACCACTTTCCGGAACCATCACTTGCCACGAGACCGTTAGAGTAACATTTCCACCAGGTGGTAGTTGCCCTGGTCCTGAGCTCCCAACTAGATCTACTTCTAATACCGTTTGGTCTGTGCCACTTATAGTATAACTAAGAGGATTGCTAGTATACATAACATCGAAGATTTCAATCCAACCATCAGGTTTGAAGGCGTTGGGATACAGATGGAAGTACAATTTAGAAAATGCCACATTTGCGTGATTCACATAGTTAATCGCTGTAATTCCATTGACAATATGACTTACATCTTGGAGAAAGGCAGTAATCGTATAATTTGTGATGGGTGATGGTGCAGCCATTGGGGCGTGATTCACCTCAGAGGTCAGTTGAGCTATTAAATTCGGCTCAGAGTTGGGTTCAGAAGAGTGGAGAGTAACTGGAGTCAGAAGTGGAAAAAGGAAAGACAAAGCAAGGGTACACCCAATAACGAAACCCAAGACTAAACGCAGCCGCAAGGTCACTTCTATCAACTCTTGAAAAGGTTTAGAAGACTATGAAAATAAAGTCTTCGAAGGGAGCAGTTGCACCCTTCGGATAAAATTAGTAAATCCATTAAATGATTTGGAAAATGTCCTGAAAGAGAACTAAGCTTCTTCAGGTACATCAGGAAATTCGTATCCACAACTTGGGCAAGCTATGGCACCGCATGCACGGGCCATCATGCAACCTGCGCATCCTGTTGCTTGAGCCTTTTCGAAGACTGTTCCGCACATTGGACATCGGTAATTCGTCATGATGTTGTACCTCCATTGTTTGGTGTGAGTTGTCTGTTTTTACTAATATTTCACCTTTTAGAGTTTATGGAAATCCCAGTCCAATGAGCGTCCAATTAGCGATGCCACCAACAAAGAAGGCAAGGAAGATCGTGGTTGTAGCAAGGATGAGCGTATATTTCCAGCGATACTCACGTACCAGCACTGCAACCGTAGCGATACAGGGAATATAGAGAGTAGTGATAAGGGCAAAAACGAAGAGTTGACGAGTGGTCATGAAAGTGTTCAGGGGACCATTTGCAAGAATGATGAGAAGTTCAACCGTGAGCTCTTTTCGTAGAATTCCATAAACGAGAGCTGCAGCGGTTTCAGGTGGTAGTCCTAACCAGCCAACTACTAAAGGTGCAGTCCAGATGCTTACCATATGGAGATAAGAGAAATCAGGAGTGGGAAAATATAGAAGCAAGCCTAGGATCGCTCCACCAATGATAATTAGAGGAAGGGCAATGTAAACGAATTCTCGGAACCGGAGCCAGGTTTTTTTCAAGGTTGGTGTAATGCGTGGGGCCCTAAGTGGAGGAATTTCCATCACAAGCCCGTGAGAAGTTCCAGGTAAGGTGTGTTGGAGAAGTGCTCCGAGACCAATGATGATGGCGAATACAATCCCAAGAATAAGGAAAGCAAGCCAGACAGATGCATAAACGCCAACCGTGCCGAGAACTACTGCAAGTTGTGCAGAGCAAGGGACAAGAACAACAAGAAATCCTGCAATAAGACGCTCACGTCTAGTGTTTAGGATTCGTGTTCCAAGTACAGCTGGTACATTACAACCCATCCCAGTAAGTAGTGGAATAATGGCACGACCATGAAGACCAAGGCGATGCATGAATGCATCCAACAGGAAAGCAATGCGGGCGAGATAGCCGGTATCTTCGAGGATGGAGAGTATGATATAGAAAGTAGCGACGAATGGAACCGCTATAAAGAGCCAAGCCTGGATTCCAAGCACAAGACCATAGTAGAGGATAATCTGAATAATTGGAGAAGGGATAAAAGTTGTTATGAGGAATTCTGCGTTAGGATTGATGAAGGTTTCCCAGAACTCTCCGACAGTAGCATCAAAGATTGATCCGATTGCAAACATGAAAAGAAGTGAACCAATAAGAACGAGTATAGCTAAAGGCAGCCCTAGTATACGATGGGTAAGTATGTTGGAAATTTTTTCGGTGAGTGGAACACGTTTAGCTTCCCCATATTGAACTTGCTCGGTGAGATAAAGAGCATACTGTTGCCTTTTTTCCCCTAGGACTAAGACGACATCTGCCTCAAATTCTAGTTCGATCTCATTGCGGATCTGGTCAACAAGTTTTACTGCATCTTCTGAGTCTAGAGCGTTTTCAACGCATTCAGCGCAGCGCGAGTATCGTTCAAGTAATTGTTGAGAAACAATGCGGAGAGGTAGATTCAGAGGACAAAGCTGAATTTTTGCAAGATGCTGTTCCAACGTTCGAAGTTTGGCTTCAATTCCATCTGGGAATAATAATCGGCGCGGATTCTGTTGGGTTCCTTCCTGTAGCCCTGTTTTTGCAGCGGTTCGAAGAAGAAGCGTCAAATTGGTTCCGTGTATTGCCACTGTAGGAATCACCGGTACACCGAGAAGAGCTTGAAGTTTTTGAACATCAATTTCTATACCCATCCGTTTTGCTAGATCAACTTGGTTCAAACAAACGACTATCGGAATGTCAAACTCTAAAAGACCAGTAGTGAGAAGTAAGTTCCGAGGAAGGTTAGTTGCATCAATTACGTTAACAATAACATCAGGAGTATCCTGCTGTAAATAACGAAGCGTCACCTTCTCATCTTCGGTTGACGGACTAATAACCGTGTACGAACCAGGTAAATCCACAATATCGAGTCGAATACCTTCAGTTTCATCGAAGAAGTCTTTTTTGGCCCATCGTTTCATGTGATAGCCAAACCCTTTTCGTCGCCGACCCCGTCGTCTAGGTTTTTCTCCTTCTTGTGGAGTATCCCAGTTTTTGATTCCAGGGTGCCACTGTGGTGAGTATACATCGTGACGGGAAAGAAAGACCTTACCTTCGAGAATTTCAACAGTGGTTCCAGGATAATTAGAAACAATAGCACCAAGGCCAGTCCAGTTGTTGAAGATCACGCTCTTTCCTACATTGGGTTGACCTACGAGGGCAATACGCAGCTGATCTTTTTCTTTGAATCGTGGTGTCCGACGGCGTTTACCTTTCCACGGTCCTCTCATATATCACCCACCCCGCTGAATTATTCCTCAAAATCGCGACGGATTCGAACACGTTTAGCTAGTTCTGCACTTAGGGCAAAGTGGGCAGTTCCCAATTCGATTAAAAGCGTATCTCCGACAGGTGAAACCTGTATAACCCGGACTGTTTCACCAGGCAACATTCCCATCGAAGACATCATGCGAAGCAAATCAATATTCTCATCGCTAATACAATCGATGACCGCAACTTCACCCTGCTCAAGGTCTGCCAGAGTCAATTCAGATATTGGCGTCACGGTTCCATCCGATTCCGGAATGGGATTTCCATGGGGGCAGGTGGCAGGATCTTCAAGTTTATCAAGGACGTTTTGACAAAGTTCTGGGGTCAGAAGGTGTTCCCACTCACAAGCTACATCATGGGCTTCTTCCCAGCTGACTCCTAGCAAATCAACTAATAATCGCTCTGCAATTCTATGACGACGTAGCACATCTAGCGCTAGCCTCCTCCCTTTTGCAGTTAGCCGAACACCTCGACTTTTTTCGTATTTGAGGTATTTTTTCTCTGCTAATTTTTGGACCATTTGAGTAACGCTGGGTGGTTTAATATTGAGGACTTCTGCTAACTCTCCAGTTTTTGCGTACTCTTGATCATTTTGAAGGAGCCGAAAAATCGCTTCAAGATATTCCTCGATTGTTGCATTTGGTATATCAAATTTAGGATTACTTGAGGTTGATTTGGATTCTTCTTTTCTGATTTCTGGTTGGGTTTGGGATGCAGGAGCCATGATTCAAATTTAGGCTTGCCTAAATATAAGTCTTTACATCGTATTAGCTTTTCCTATTCGCTGCCTACACTAATCCCAATACCTGAGCACACATCAAAAAATACAAAACCAAAGACCTAGCTGAACCCCATTGTTCAGCAATATTTTCTACATCTGATCGTTTAGCTGGTTTGCCACGCAGGTAGAGCTGAGAGATGATTTGGCGGATACCTAAATCATCAGCAGGGAACACCTCAAGGCGACGTAACCCTGTTAACACTGCTAATTCAGCAGTCCAGAGACCTATTCCTTGAAGAGCATCAAGCTCAGTAATAACGGCAAGCGTATCGAGTAATGCAAGTTCCTTTAAGTTGAATGACCCATCGGAGAGTGCCTTGAATAAACTCTTCAAATATGGCACTTTATATCCGAGTTTACAGGCACGTAATTTACTATCAGGAAGGGCATGCAGAGTTTCCAAAGAAGGAAACCCAAATAATTGCTCTTCACCAATTTGGCAACGTGGCCCATATTCTAACACGAGACGTCTGGTCACTTGATTAGCAGATCGAAAACTCACCTGTTGTTGAATTATCGCTTTCACAATTGCTTCAAAGAATGTGGGCTGACTAAAAGGACGTAGCCCGCGCAACGGTTTTTCCAGATGCGCAATCACAGGGTCTTTTTTCATCGCTGAAAGAATAGGTCGGGTATCAATATCCCAACCCAGAAGCCATTCTATTCGAGCTGTGATAGCTCTATGATCCCCACCATATTGAGCAGGCCATTGCACTTGCAACGTTGGCTGCTTCCCCTTTTGTAGTTGGATGACGCGCACAGGAACTAAATTGTTATTAATAGAAAGACAGCGAGCAAAATCCCCCGGTCGTTTGTACTCAGGGACCGGCTGAACATCGGCATAAATCCAACTATCAACTGTCGTATCCAAATCAAACGGTCTTTCAAGCTGTACTTGGAAGCCATGAACATCAGACATTAGCCCCCCGCTTTACCAGAAGAAGTATTTTATCTTATGCTTCTATCGTGGATAGAATTAATAAGGCGTCCATGAGTTGTTATAAAATGTGGCTCAACCGTCCACAACACTCTTATTCCATCAAAAACATACTCAACCATAAACACCAGAATGTGATAAAAAAAATGGCAATGCTTGGTGTCCAACGAATCATGACAGGTCAAAATGTTGAGGTCAGCGACGTCATGCATTGTTTTCTCGGCCTCCGCACACTTGAAATCGATGTCTACTTCAACCTTCTAAAAGGACAAGCCACCGTGAAAGAGGTTGCTACAGCCCTCAGAAGCAATCGGAGCTCTGTTCAACGTGCTATACAGAACCTTGTACAACGAGGATTTGCCCACCGCCGAACCCGAACATTACGTAAAGGCGGCTACGAATACGTGTACGAGGCAGTTAATCTCGCCACAATGAAAGATTTGATTAAAGGCGCCCTTGATACCTTCTATCAGCAAATTGAAGAATTCCTGGATCAGTATTGGGCAAAATCGGAAAAAACCACATAGGTGGTTGTGCACTGTTGTGGCACAATCGATATCTTTTTAGGGGATTCACCATACACCAACTTTAGAACTGCACAATAAGGATAAAGATCCTTTTGCAGTATAATGGACGGTGAACTATAATGGCATCAATTGGCTGTCCCTTCTGTACCAAGACTGGAATCGCCATGGTCATAACAGGTCTAGCACTCGTCTTACTCAGCGTCACAATAGCCATTCCATGGCTAGCCATCATCGGCTTAGTCTTTTTGATCGCTGCATACATCGTCCCAGGATTCGTGAGTGGACGCAGTTGTCATGGTGAAGGCTGCACTAATCCCTCACACAACCATGGAGAGGAGGACTCACAATGAGTGATAATCCCGATCCAGAATTAGCACGTTTACGTGAACAAAAACTCAAGGAGTTACAAAATACAATGGCAACACAAACAGAAACCCCAAAAATAATACCCGGAAAAGTGCTCCACCTTTCCACCGCCGAATTCGATGAGGCCGTAAAAGACGGCGTAACCCTCGTTGATTTTTATGCGGACTGGTGTGGGCCCTGCCAAATGATGGCTCCCGTCGTGGAGAAACTTGCTCAAGAATATGCTGGGCAAGCAAAGGTCGCAAAATTGGATGTGGACCACAATATTGAGATTGCAATGCGGTATCGCGTACAAGGTGTTCCCACCTTTGGCATCTTCAAGGACGGAGTGATGGTGCACCGCGTTGTTGGTGGTGTTGGCTATCAACCCCTGAAAGCCGCATTAGACACTTTCCTCTAAGAATCAATATTTCATTAACTGACAGCCAATCAATGACCTCAATTGGTGGTTAGCGCATTGGCTGTTCTAATTTTCTTTTGAGAAAATAAATAAAATTATAAATTATGTTGGAGGTTACCTCATTGAACACATTCCTTCCGTGTTCAGGTGGTTCAAACTAAGCGGCTCCGAAAATTTTTTATTGTCAATTCGAATTTTCGTGAGCTGCTGGACCACCCGAGGAGAGTCTAGAAATCTTAAACTTTGATTACAGACTAGATAGGGTAACCAAATTTCAGCACCAACCTCTCACCAGCAGCAATAATTGGCTGCACAATAATGCATCAGGAGGACTCAGTTCGTGACGGATATACCGAAAAACGCCGGTAAACCACCAGAAGCCAAAGAAGGTGAGAAAAGGATAGCTGATGAATCAGCCTCTGCAGAGACCGCCCCCAAGGAACCCACAAAACCTAGACCCATAACGAAAAAACAGTTACAAAAAGCCTTGGAAGAAGCCCAAGCACAGATTCAGAAGTATAAGACCCAGCTCGCATACATACAAGCTGATCATGAAAATTACGTAAAATCGATGGAACGTCGCGAAACAAATCTCCGGCTCCAAGCAAATCGAGAGCTCCTTCTAGCGTTTTTACCGATTCTTGATGATTTAGAACGTGCCCAACTCATGGTTCCCCAGATTGAAGTAAACAACCCCTTCATTGAAGGATTAGCCATGCTAGTGACCAATCTGAAATCGGCGTTAACGAATGCTGGCGTCAAAGTAATTGAATGCATTGGTAAGCCTTTTGATCCCCTACGTCATGAAGCGGTGGTCCGAGAAGAGTCCACAGCCCACCTGCCAAACACGGTCATTGAAGAATTACGTAGAGGCTATCTCTTGAAGGGAGCATTGCTGCGACCCTCCATGGTGAAGATTGCGATTGCACCTGCTCCATCTCCGAAGACCGAAGCAAAATTATCGGTCGAAAACGAATCAAAGAAAAAATAACATATGAAGATAATTGACAACGAGTTGATGAAAAATGGCGAAAATAATTGGAATTGATTTGGGAACAAGCAACTCAGCCGCTGCTGTGATGCGCGGCGAGCGTCCCATCATTGTTCCCAGCGCTGAAGGACCCACTGTATCCGGTAAAGCCTTTCCATCCTATGTAGCTATCGCTGAAGATGGAACACGACTGGTTGGCGAACCAGCTCGTCGCCAGGCGGTAGCAAATCCCGAAGGAACTGTTACAGCTGTGAAGCGCAAAATGGGAACCCGCAAGAAAGTTAAAATCCGCGATAAGACCTTCACCCCCGAGGAAGTATCCTCATTTATCCTTCGTAAAATTAAAACTGATGCTGAAGCCTTTCTTGGAGAACCAGTTTCACAAGCTGTGATAACAGTACCTGCGTACTTTAATGATAATCAACGACAGGCCACGAAAGATGCAGGAGAACTAGCCGGATTAGAGGTTGTTCGACTAATCAACGAACCAACAGCAGCCTCACTCGCTTATGGTATTGATAAACTAGATCAGGAACTCCGAATCCTTGTATTTGATCTTGGAGGTGGCACCTTGGATGTCACCATCATGGAATTCGGCCCAGACCCAGATACCGGAAGCGGGTTATTCCAGGTTGTATCCACAGCCGGGGATACCCAACTGGGCGGAACAGACATGGATCTCTCGATTGCTGAATGGTTAGCCGATGAATTCAAAGGAGAACACGGGATGGATCTCCATGATGATCCAACGGCATGGCGACGTTTGCTTGAGGCTTCAGAAAAAGCCAAAATCGAATTATCCAATGTGATTGAAACGGAAATCAACCTGCCATATCTGACAGCTGATAAAAGTGGACCTAAACATTTGCAAAGAAAACTCACACGGGCTAAACTCGAGGATCTCGTTCGTGATATAGTCAATCGGTGCGATGGCCCCATGAGACAAGCCATCAGTGACGCCAAACTTCGACCGAATGAAGTTGACAAGATTATACTCATTGGTGGACCGACACGAATGCCCATCGTCCGCCAATACGTTGAGAAGTTCATTGGTAAGAAGGCAGAAAGAGGTGTCGACCCAATGGAAGCAGTTGCCCTTGGTGCAGCAATCCAAGGTGGCGTTATTACTGGCGACGTGAAAGACCTACTTCTCCTTGACGTCACTCCCCTCTCGTTAGGCGTTGAAACGAAGGGAGACATCATGACGCCTATCATTGAACGCAATACAACTATTCCTGTTGAGCGCAGTCAAATCTTCAGTACAGCTGCGAACATGCAAACCGTAGTCACCATTCATGTCCTCCAAGGTGAGCGCTCTAGAGCCAGCCAAAACATCTCATTAGGCCAGTTTAACCTCACCGGAATTCCACCAGCACCCATGGGAGTGCCACAAATCGAGGTTACTTTTGATATTGATGTTAACGGTATACTCCACGTGAAGGCTAAAGACCTAGGCACCGGGAATGAACAAAAAATCACAATCTCAGCATCCACAAAATTAACTGAAAATCAAAAGGAAAAGATGGTCGCTGATGCAGAGAAATATGAAGAAGAAGATAAGCGGTATCGTGAAGAAGTCGAAGAACTGAACAAGGCGGAAGCGCTTGTCTATTCTGCTCGAAAGACCATCAAAGAACTGGGAGATAAAATCAGTGCAGAGGACAAGGAGAAAATCGAAGAGGCTGCAAACCGGCTGGAAAAGGCAGTGCAAGACAAGGATTTAGCCACGGCTAAACAAGAAATGGAAACCCTTACTGATATTTTACAGGGTGTGGGAACAGCTGTCTATCAACAGGTTGCTGAAGAACAAGCACGTGCTCAGGCCCAAGAAGGCGTTGCTGATGAATCAGATTCCAAGTCCAAAAAGAAGAAGAAAGGCAAAGAAAAAGTTGTAGACGCCGATTACGAAGTTGTCGACGACGAAGACAAAAAATAGCTTAGACTTCCATCAATAATGCAGAGCCCACGTCGGTTCAGGCAGAACAAATAAAAGCGAAGTTTAGTTTCGGATACCCATTTACGGTGTATTAGTGTGAGTTATGGTAGCAATCAGAAACGCGACTATTATGAAGTGCTAGGTGTAGATCGGAAAGCTACACAGGCTGAAATTAGAAGTGCTTACCGTAAACTTGCGCTCAAATATCATCCCGACCGGAATAAAGAGCCAGATGCGGCCAATAAATTCAAGGAAGTCTCAGAAGCGTATGCTATCCTTTCGGATGAGAATAAACGACGACAATATGACCAGTTTGGTCATGCTGGAATAAGTGGTCGTTATAGTGCTGAGGACATTTTTGGTGGAATTAACTTCGAAGACATCCTGAGAAGTTTCGGACTTGGTGGAGGACTGGGAGGTTTCGGAAGCATCTTCGATTTCCTTATGGGCCGAGGGGGGAGGAGATCAGCACGCCAAGAGCAAGCGATTGACCTGCGTTATGACATGAAAATATCCTTGAAAGAAGCAGCCACGGGTGTGGAAAGGGAAATCAATCTAAAGCGTGATGAACAGTGTCCACAATGCGGGGGAACTGGTGGTGAACCTGGAACCCCTATGAATACATGTTCGCGTTGTCATGGACGCGGTGAGTTGCGACAGGTCCAGCAGACGATGTTTGGACAGGTTATCCGTGTTGGTACTTGTCCTGATTGTCAGGGGCAAGGTCAAATTGTTGAAACACCTTGCTCGAAGTGTAGGGGGAAACGAACGGTTCAAGAAAAACGGAGTATCCGAGTTCAAATCCCTCCGGGTGTGGAATCGGGTTCAATGCTCCGGTTAAAAGACCAGGGAGCCTCTCAGGCTGGAGGAAGGCCTGGTGACTTGTATGTTGTTGTTCATGTGGAGCCAGATAAGACCTTTCAACGCGTGGGCGACGATAT
>JBHLPH010000078.1:0-3116 GCA_048939625.1 Promethearchaeota archaeon | reverse complement strand
GATATTCCTGCTAGAACCCTAATGTAATAGTGTTCGCACTATGACATTGAGAATATTAGAGTGTGTTTTACCTATGGCTGAAAAAACCTCTATACTGAGTCGAAAAGGCATCATCGTGATTGTGGTAATAGTCATTATTGTCATTGGTTCTGTTGGGGCTTGGTGGTATTTCTTACCAAAGGGACCTATACCTGATGGTAATGGCAATGGTAATGGTGATGGTGGACCTATTACGCTTAAAGTTATAACACGTCACGATTCTACAATTCAAATCAAAATGGAACAAGCATTCTTGGCATCTCAACAAGCACTGGATCATAACATCACTGATATTTCATGGACACAACCGGCTGAATCGTTTTGGCCAACAGTGATACCTACTGTTCAACCTGATGTTGCTTGGGGTGGTGGCCCTCCACTGTTTGATACGTTACAAGATCTTGGGTTACTCGCCAAATTAAACAGCTCATTAATGCTTGATGTGATTGCACGTGTTAATGATACACTTGGTGGAGCTACCATGAAACGAACAGATGGTGACGGGGATTATGTCTGGGTAGCTGCTGCCATCAGTTCATTCGGGTTTACTATTAACACAGCATGGCTCGCTGATAAGGGTCTACCTGAACCTTCAGCTTGGGAAAATCTTTCAAGTCCAGTATTTGGAAGCCTCTTGCCTATTCCTTCCATTGCGATGGGGAACGCCCCTGGCACAACTAGTAATACTCGAATCTATAACATCATCTTACAGAAATATGGCTTCACGAAAGGTTGGGAAATTCTATCACGGATGGCTGGAAATTCAGAAATCCGGGCTGGCTCCGTTGAAGTTCAAAGTGCAGTTGAAAACGGTGACGTCGGAGTGTCAATGTCTATTGACTTCTATGGATATACAAGTGCACTACGAAATCCAGACACACAATATATCATCCCAGCAAATGGGTCCATCATTAATGGTGACCCGATTGCGATTTGTTCTACTGCTGCGCATCCAGAGGCTGCAGAAGCTTTTCTAGATTGGGTGCTTAGCTGTGAAGGTCAGAAATGGTGGCTTTTAGAAGAAATCAATCGGATGCCTGTTCTTGAATGTGCGTTCTGGGCTGATCAACAAGATCCAGTGAATCCATCGGGTGCAAGAGATGATCTTTATCTCTTCTACAATACAACCATTGAAAACCTTAGCATTGATTTTGATGATGATTTGGAATCATCATATCATTATTCGATGCTCTACTATTTCGAATCAGTTATTACCAATGCCCATACAGCATTAGTGTCTTGTTGGAATAAGTTGATTGATGCTCTTGACTTAGCGTCAATTAATCAAGCCCAATTTGATGCATTTGCTACCCAAATGGCAAATGTCACTTGGGGCTCTGACGAGTGGTTCTCTGAAGCATATGCAATCTCAATCAATGACAACATGCGGACCTCGTCCTCATTCCGTGCTTTAATGCAAAGTACTTGGACCTCAGCCGCAGAGAGTCACTATGCAGCTGTTGAAGCCTTAATTCCTTAGAGAAGTATTTGTGGTACACCACTCTTTTTTGGGTGATGTGTTCCACTTCTTCCCCTTTTTTTAACAGGCTGTCCATTTTTAAGGAAAGACGTTCTTTAATTCATGTTCCCACTGTCAAATACACCAAGTATGATTTGGTGAATTGAGTGAGTGAAGACGAATCTCCTAATCACCAGAAAACTCATGAGAAAGCCTTAGAGGATGCACTTGGCTTTGGTCCAACTATCAGACTCAAGGCGCAAACACTTAAATCAGATATTCTTGGTAAGGCTTTACAACTGTACCGAGAACTTGACTACCTGTCTTCAACCCAACTTGCTGCCATTATAGTGGTATTCAGTCTTTTTCTCATCTTCCCAATTGGGTATGTTATGATATCCGCTTTTATTGGACCTGTTCTGATTTATAATCCCGCAACTGGCGTGATTGATGTAATTGATTCCTGGTCATTATTTTGGTTTCAAATTCTTTTAGGTGACCATTATTATTTACCCCTCTATTTCCTTCAGGCTCCAAGTAATAATCCGGTTCATATTCATCCACTTGGCTTTTATTTACGCGTGCGAGGACCTGTATTTGAGCTCGTTGAGGTCGGTTCAAATGAATATGCCCTGCTCATTCAGGGTGTTGATATGGGCGTCATTATGAACTCGCTATATTCAGCATTGCTTACGACCCTCTTTTCAACGCTCATCGGCGTTACGCTAGCTTTCATCATGGCTCGTTATGATTTTCGAGGAAAAACGATACTCCGAACACTATTGCTAATCCCACTCCTTGCTATCCCATTTGTTGGAGCCATCGGTATTCAGCGAATGCTGGCGCTTGATGGAACCGTTAACAACCTCTTTTGGCGATACCTGGGAATTTGGCCATTCCGAATCCTCATTGACGGTCTAGCTGCAGTTATTCTTATCCAAACTTTACACTTCTTCTCGTTAACGTATCTATCATCGTATTCTGCTTTTCAAAATATTGATCCCTCGCTTGAAGAATCCGCTGAGAATATGGGCGCAAAAGGATTCACTCTATTCCGAAAAGTCACATTACCCTTGGCTCTCCCCGGAATCGAGGCTGGAGCTATACTTGTCTTCATCATGAGTATTGAAGACTTAGGGACCCTTTTAGTGTATCAGGGTTCAACTCAAGTCCGAAAGACTCTCACTTATGCAATTTTCACGCATATTTTCGCCCCTGATGGAACGGTAGAAGGCATTGCCACGGCAATGGGCTTTATGCTTTTATTGATAGCTATCGTAGGATTCTTTTTCATACGGCGATATATGTCCCTTCGGAATTACGCCATGTTGAGTAAGGGTGGGACCTGGAATCCAAGACTTTCTGCATCGAAATGGTTCCACTACATCCTCTTTTACGGTTTCATTATCGGTTTACTCTCGATCGCTCTATTACCACATCTGGGAGTCATTCTGCTAGCCCATGCTGTACCTGGGACATGGGGAACATATGCATTGATCCCACAGCTTTGGCTAGGAAATTGGTTTATTGTATTTTCAGACCCTGGTATATTTGGAGCAATTGTGAATAGTTTAGTTTATTCGTTTATTGCCTGCTTCTTGATAGCTGTGATTGGGGT
>JBHLPH010000048.1:0-9953 GCA_048939625.1 Promethearchaeota archaeon | reverse complement strand
ATGGATGGATTGATATCGTCCCAATCATACCGGGAAGTGGCGTCACAGATTGGCTTATCCTCTTCTATCTCCTGCCATCGCTGGCCATTCCGTTTTACCTAGTAATGGCTGTTATTACCCCACGATGGCTTGTGTTGCCCTTAAACCGAATCCTCAATCCAGGCAGTGAAGTTTACTACTATGGTGTCGACACCAAGAACCCCTCCGAGCTTTATACGATTTTTCGACGAGCAGTGTTTGCACTGCTCCTAACCTTTGGGCTCTCCTTAACAGTCGCGGCCTATTTTGGTGAACTTTTCATCTACTGGGTACCTGAATTACCCTTGGTTGTAAATTCCTGGAACATCGCTGCCATAATTTTCCCCGTCGTGTTTGTAGCGTTAGGGGTGATTTTGCCCTCATCGTGGTTAATTGACGACACGAAAATCCTTTTTCATAGCCAACCACCCAGTGGATCCCAAGAACTCTTCAGTGCGGGACGAGTTCTCACCTACTTACTCGCTGGATATGCTGGAATATCGGTAATCATTTTTTATGGTGGCATTATCTTCTACATCGGTTTAATCTACGCAACGGCATCTGTGACAATCTGGCCCTGGGTTCCAGCCTGGTTCGTGGTTTTAATTACCTTACTTAACCCCTTCATTGTCATTTACATCCCTCTATTGATGCTGTTAGCCTACGACCGGTATCTCCCTTGGCTCCAAAAACATCTCCGAGCCTACATGGATTCTCGTGGAACACAAGAATTGCAGCAGATGTGTGTGGTAGACGTAGATATTTCTGAATATCTCGGTTCAGAACAAACAGATGAACCTCTGCCAAGTGTATCATCCAAGGAAGGCAAAGAAAGTAGTAAAACTCACATCATTAACAATGATGATAACTAGTATAGTGTCCGACAAAGCAATATGTACCTTTTATCGTACTATTCCGTATGGATTCTATTCGCCTTTCAAAACAACTCGAATTTGTAACTGAAATTGACAAGCTAAAGCAAGTACTCCGTGAATCCTGGCTTGTTGACGCCAGTCGCAAAGAAACGGATGCAGAACATTCCTGGCACATTGCCCTCATGGCACTTTTACTCAGTGAATATGCCAACCAACCCGATATTGATCTCTTCAAAGTACTGAAGATGCTACTTATTCATGATATTGTCGAAATTGATGCGGGAGACACTTTCATTTATGACAAAGAACTTGCCAAAAGCCAACATGAGCGAGAAACTAAGGCCGCTCAGCGCCTCTTTGGTTTACTCCCTACAGACCAGCAAAACGAATTCCTCAAGTTATGGAAAGAATACGAGGCTCAATCCACATCCGAAGCAAAATATGCCAGGGCAATTGATTCCATGCAACCCCTTCTCCTCGCATACCTCAATGGTGGCTGTTCTTGGAGAATCCATTCCATAATCAAACCCCAAGTCATCGAGACGAAGAAACACATGGGCAACGGATCCAAAGTGCTGTGGGAGTACACACAAGGAATACTTGAGGATGCAGTGAAAAAGGGAATCCTCAAAGAATGAGCTATTTCTTCTAGATGCGTTGTTAGAGTTCTTTTTTTCCATCCGAAAGATTCAAACTGTCGAGGGAATACGGCTAAGCCATGAAACTTGAAGACATCTACCATCTAATAGTCGAAATGGGTAAAAAGGCTGATCCCCGTGGCGAAGAGAAAGTTCAGAATGTCCTTAAGGCATCCAAAAAGAAGCTAGAGAAACTGGAAGGCAAGAAAAAAGACCTTGCCGACAAAGATGTCACTTGGAACCCATACACGGATTGTCGTCTATTGTACGGAGAACCCGACCGAGAAATTAAAAGCCTCCTAGCCGGAATCGACATCACCCCCGGTGAAATCGTGCTCGCAGACCGGCTTCGAGACAAGGGCAAACCAATCGATTTAGTCTTAGCCCATCATCCGCATGGCTTGGGAACTTCTCGGCTCGATTTTGTAATGCGCCTCCAACCTGAGCATTGGGCTAAAGTTGGTGTACCGATTGCCCAGGCTGAATCGGCGATGGCGAAACGCCTCAAACAAGTCCACTGGGCTACAAAAGCCAGAAACCATACACAAACTATTGATGCTGCTCGATTGATCGATATGCCATTCATGTGTGCCCACACCCCAGCTGATTCACTAGGATATCAATACCTGACCAAGTACCTTAAAGAAAAGAACCCACTTACCCTAGGTGAACTAGTCGATACACTCCTCGAAATTCCCGAATACCAAGAAGCCGAGAAAGTAGGGGCAGGTCCTGAAATCCTCATCGGCAACCCTGAAGGAAGTGTAGGAGAAAAATTCGTATTCTTTACAGGTGGAACAAGCCCTGGACCGGAATCTATCCCCAAACTTGCTCGAGCTGGGGTTAGCACCATTATCACAATGCATTGGACAGATGAACTCAAGAAAGAAACCGAAAAAGAAGGCATCTATGTTGTAATCGCAGGGCATGACAGCTCCGATTCTATTGGCATGAATCTAATTCTCGACGAATTGGAAAAGAAAGGCGTCAAACCGTATGCCTGCTCAGGTTTCTTCAGACACAAACGCTCATAACCTGTACCTACACCAATGATTGAGAAGCAAAGCACTCTTCACTAATCCGAATAGAACCTCCCCCTCCCCAGGTTGCATCAGAAGCAAATGTTTTTGCGCATTCTTTGAGAAGAAGCTACGAAGTGCGCCTCTGATTAGGGCAAATAAAAGAGGGGAGCCGGTGAACAAAAGGTCCAACCGGCACGAGTTCGCTGTGTTTGGCTACTTTTCTTTGTCAATGACTTCTAATTCTTTGCCTTTGGTTTCATAGGGCTTCGTAAGGAATGAGAGCAATGGGAATATCATGAAGACCCCTGCTACCATCCAGAAGATCATCCAGTTATTAACAAAGGTAGAGAGAATGACAAAGGCGATTAATGGCGCCAGGACGTAGCCAAGTCGTGAAGCAGTGACGGCAATACCAACGCTTGATGACCGCACCTTCGTCGTGAAGATTTCAGTCACGTAGGTGTAAATCCAGGCGAGAACCATCGCCATGAAGAAGTAGATACCCCAGAAGAATGCGGGTAATGAGAAGAGACCTAATCCAAAGAAGCACACAATTGAACCGATTGTTCCAAGAACCAGTGTGTGGTTACGTCCCACTCGCTCTAGTAGGATACCAGAGATAATTGCACTTAATGGGAGCATGAGCCCACCTATGGTAAGAATTGTGTTCCACTCTGCAGGTGTCAGAAAGGTTAGGAAAAAGACACCAGACCAAGTTGTTCCGAGTTTGAAGGCGATTGTCCACATTAGGTATACTAGAGAGGCAATGCCCACATAGAGGAGGTCTCTCCGACCCATGGATCTAATTGCTTCCATGACTCCGAGGCGTTTTTCTCCGCGTCCCTCTTTAACCTCTTTCCAGCGGAAAGTTTCTTGCATGAAGATCCAAAAAATAAGCAGGACAATCATGAAGATTGCCATTATTCCATAGCCCCATCGCCAGCCTAAGAGATCGATGATGTCTGATCCGATGAGAGCATAAAGCGGAATAACGCTGATTAGGAATGCAATACTTGAATAGTATCCCCGACGCTTGGCAGGGGATTCTTCAGCAATTGGCACTTCCCAGAGATTTGATGTGGTGCCCATGATAGCGATTGAATAGAGAAAGATGAAGATGAGGAAATTAGTGAAGTTAGCCAGACTTGGTACAAAGAGAATAAGTCCTGCAGGAATCCCCATGACCAGTATCAGGGAGAGAATTCCATATTTACGGCCAAAAGAATCGGAGAACCATCCGATGAAGAACACTAGAAAGACGATGACACCAAAGATGCCTTGCCACAATCCAAAGATCTGAGGCTCAAGAGCTAAGCCTGCTTCAGCGATGATGTAGGGGGCAGCATAGCTTTCGATTAATGAAATCCAGACATCGAGTTGGCCAACAAGCCCCATGAATAGGACAAGGAAGATTAGGTAATTACGAGACCGTTCGGTTTCAGCCATTTTTGGTCCCTCGTAATCTCTCTTTTTGCCCTGTCTTGTTATATAAAGGCAGTATGTATTCGATTTGAGGGTATGCTCTCATCGGGTTTAGTAATCCTAAATTTTCCCTGGAGAGCCAAAATCTGGAGTGGTTACAGTGCGGCTCCGCAACGCCAGCAGAATCGGTCATCAGCACCAGTTGTGTCTGCACCGCAGTGGGGGCACCGAGTTATCACCTTGACCGTTGGGCGTGGAGGCGGGGTTGGAGCTGGAACATACCCACGATAAGCGGATGGGGTGGGTGCAATTGCACCGGCAATTAGCGCAAGGAGCCCTGGAATGAAGCCTATCGTCAGTAAAGCAATTATTCCAGATACGATTAACCCTGTTTTGTGCTCACCGGGGAATTGTCGCCAGTTAAACCATAACACCGCGAAGATGAGGCCAATCCCGCCCATTATGGGGAAGATGAGAAAAAGCCCCAAAAATGCGCCCATAACCATCATAATCATGGGATCAATCATCAGGGGTAGAAAGAGGAGGACCATGAAGCAACCCATGCCAATCATGACAAGGCTGAAAATAAGTTGAAGAATACCAGCGATTAATGAAAGTGTAGAAGCGGTTTCTGCATCACCCATTCACATCACATCTCCAATGTGAGATTCCGTGATACCCTAGAAAATTCATCCTTTTTAGTTATTGGAAAGTGACAATTAACTAAGAGGAGTAAAAGGTTGGCGCTTCTCGAGCAGCACTAACTCTGTTGCAAATGTATTTCGTTTTAATCCAGGGATTTTCTGACCTGCCTGATAGGGTGATGAGTGAAAACATAATACGCCTTGGGCTTTAACATCTTTTGCAGCCTGCAATTGATGCGAGAGCGCAGAATGAAAAGACCCCTCATCTAAGGCATAGATGGTTGAAACCCACATCAGTGCTCCATGAAAAAGCTGTTGAAATCCCATGGACAACGCTCCTATTGTATCATTCCTTGCGATTTTCCAAAATTGAAATTGCGTCTCCATGGCTTCGAGAAGCATTTTCGAAAAATCGAAGCAATGCCAATTATAGGTAATGATTCCCTCAGGTATCAACTTCGGATACTTTCTGAGAATAGCATATGCTTCATCAGCCGAACATGCCTTCACAGGAACTCTGGAGTGCTTCCATCGGATTCCACGATAATTACCTTTCCAGAACAGCTTCATCTGGAGCACTTGACGCATTTTAAGCCGAGTGGCAATTTTATGGGTCGCTTCGTTTTCCACGGTGGTGGCGAGTCGTAAACGGTTCACCCCAAGCGTTTCAGCCTTTGCGATCAAACCCTGCGTCATAACCCAAGCGAAGCCCCGCTTTCGGTATCGCCAATGGACTCGCATATGCTCAAGCCAGCCTGTTTTCCCCTCATCAATGACGTTGATGTTCGCAAAGGCGACAACCCGATTCCTGTACTCCAACACATACAGGTAGGAGCTTGGATTCGCCAGCAATTCATCCAGTTCATACGGAAGCTGATCATACCCGCCCCAAGTATGCTTTGAGATTTCAAGCAGGGTTTCCCGATCCGATGACTGAAATGAGCGAATTTGCATCGTTGTTCAAATCCATAGTTAATTTTGGAGTCAGGATCTGAGTGATTAAGCACGAGCCTTCTGAGCTAGTTCTTTCGTCCATACTCGGATAACGTCCCAATCCCTAGTATCATAAGTACCATCCTTTTTTTCAAATCCCGCATTTTCAAACTTTCTCCATAATTGTCCAACAGTCTTTTTCGTCATCCACCCCATATCATCATAGTGAAAAACGCCACCAAAAATCGCCATATTAACCGGATTCAAAGCATACTTACTGGCTTTTTCTTCGAGGTTTTTCTTCCAAGCTTTTTCCATTTCTTCAATGTTCCCTTCGTGTTCATAGATTGCTTGAATGGCTGAAGAGATGAAGATAGCCACTTTTTTCGTTGTTATTTCTTTTTGAAAATTATTTAGAAATTGCTCTGGCTCTTTGATCCATTTACCCATTTTTATGCCACTGCCAACCACAATCAGCTGATATTCAGTGATGTCTTTCACTTTCTCTTTCGTAGAGTTAACAATTCGAACATCAAAGCCTTCTTCACGAAGCACTTTACCGATTTCTTCAGAAGTTCCTGCAGTTGCGCCATAACGAGTTCCATATACAATCAACGCTTTCATGATGAAAGCCCACGTTTGACAATCAGTTAATCCCTCGATTTAAGTGATGGTCTTTTTAACCTACTTTAATTTGGGGAACTAGGTTGCGTTCTGATTTTTGAACAGCGGTTCCTTTGATGTTCAAAACCTTAGAATATTATGCGATGCTCAAATAGTATCATGCGTAGTGACTTTGCAACCGAAGTGGTTCGCTATGCAAAGAAAAAACAAACTAATTGCTACCATTACGTTGGTAGCAGTTGTTACTACAAGTCTTTTCGCTGCAGGTTTGATAACGTTTGTGAATCAACCTGACCTCATTTTGACCGGGACATTATATTTCAATGATTCAGGAGAGCATCATGGCGGGTTTGAAATGGCCATGCAATGGAACGTCACCCTATTTCTCAAGGAAAATTACGGACAATTAGTTGTCACACCAGAGCCGGGATATAGTTGCAACGATGTACTGTTAAAATGGAGTTATGCCATCGTTGGATTCCAAGTTTCGGAGCAAAGCATCGCATTGACCATCGATGGTCATCCAGTCGTCTTAGAATATGTAGACAATGACACCATATGGAACAAATATCATCACCTGTACATTAGTGCTACACCGGATTTCTCACCAACGATTTTCCCTGGGTTTCTGAGCCATTATTATGTTGAGTTGCGGTTAGCCCCACCTCCCATGGCGTTGCGTTACCCACCCATTCAGTGCCCTATTTTGTGATAACATTTCTCACAGTATGTAGCGGGCTTCTGATCAGTATCAGCAAGCGTGTTGGAAAATCGCATGACACAGTAATTATCGCAATGTCCGAGGCCAAGCACGTGTCCGAGTTCATGTACCGCCTCAATTAGAATACGCTGAAAATATAGTGCGTTATCAGAGGGTTGTTGATAAAAGCCAGGTCGAAGCCGTGGAAGTGCCACAAGGGCATTCCCCCCAAGCTGTGCAAGCCCGAAGATGAAATTTAGTCGTGGAACAAAAAGATCGTGATTCACTAAAGCTAGACCGTGCAAAGTGGGTGGTACAAAGTCATCAAGAATTTTGAGAAAGGGACCCGCCAAATATTGACGACGATGTGAATCATAGCCTTCTTCAGAAAGTGGGAGTAAATCTGGATGTACACTTACTGGCACGAACAGGGAGGAATATTGATCATCGAGCATCTTCTTGAGTCCGACCAACAGATTTCGAGGGGTGTTGGTAAACCCATAAATTCGGAGTCCAACCACTCAGTTCACCAACAGAGGTACACGCGATTAATCATTTAGTCAAAACAATCTAGTCCCATAATAACACTACTGAATGGAAACAAAAAGAGACTAAGAGGAATTAACGTGAATGCTGAAACAAAAAAAACGAAAACACCCTTTTCCCTTGCACACTACAGAAAAGACGAGCGAATTACTAAGCTAGTGAAAACAACCGACCAGAAAACATTGGCTGTCTGGGCGATTGATTGCGTTGAACGTGTTTTACCATATTTTGAAGACCAACATCCAGAGGACCATCGACCAAGAAAAGCCATTGAAACACTTAGAACCTGGATAAAGACCGGGGTGTTTAAGATGGCTGTTATTCGCAAGGCAGCCCTTGATACACATGCAGCTGCTCGTGAAGTAAGACAAGACAGCGCAGCTCATTCTTCGGCTCGTGCTGCAGGTCATGCCGTGGCTACCGCCCATGTTCCAACTCATTCCATCAGGGCCGCAATTTATGCCTTACAAGCAATCCATAGAGCCACAAGCTCCACTAATGTAGACGACGCCGTCACAAAAGAACGAGAGTGGCAATACCAGCACTTACTCAAATTGAAACAGAGTAGCTAGTAATCTTTGGGAATCTCTCTGAATTCCTTCGTTAGGAAAAACAGCCCGGTAGAAAAGATTGCGGCTCCTGATAATAGAAATAGAATTGCGAATGGAGCATACCCTCCAGCCAGAGTCAGAACAAATTCCACTGGTCGATGGCTCGTGATTATCCAACAACTAAAGCTTGTATCCTCTGCTTCACGAATCACCTCAACCACCGTATCACTTGGAGTATCAAATCCGAAGGTCTGGAAGCCAGGGTACTGCGAGTTCACAAAATTCCATGTCTCATTCAGCGTCCCATCCAAGGAGAAGACATGAATGGTCACCGAAGCAGTAGATACATGGAACCCATACAATCCCACATCACTTTGGTTGAGTCCGGTTAATGTCATGTTAACAAGGGGTTCAGACGCGCTAAGTGTCCCAGAGAATTCTCCGAAATCGGTGTATTCCGGAATATGATAGTACAGACGATATGGAGACCCAGCTACCGAAGGATAGCTCAAACTGAGAAGCAATACCCCAAGTGTGCAACACACCAGCACCTGATCCCAATTCCCTGCGAGGTAATCGAGTTTCTGAGCGCCAAAGAGATACAACCCAAGCAAAACAAGCACTACACCAAGAACCAAAGGACCAGAAGGATAGAACGACAAAGCTGGAGGTGGAGGTGTTGGTGGAAGCTGGATACCTTGAACCAGGACCCAGCCTGAAAACAGAGTGGTGTTGCTATCATACTGAACTGTCAGAATCAGCATCGAGGGATAATTGAACGTGAAGGTTTCGTTAATCGGTGTATGAGTCATATTATAGAAATCCCAAACTGATGATTCGTCACCATTCGATGAAACGGTAATGATTACCGGCGTGCCATTAGTATAGAAGTTCCGGACCTCAACCACAACATTAGAAATCCACGACGTATCAAATTCAATCTGAACTATTGGACTTGCAATGGAGACCACCCCAGCAATTGGTCGCACATGCTCATATCGTACTCCACCCCCCGCATACTGTGGCTGCCCATCCGACGCAATGTAAATTGGATAGACCAAAGCAACTCCAATCAGCAGACACCCAAAACTCACAATCACAATCGCCCCAAAAAACCGGATACGCACGTCTTTCGTACCCAACTTGAACCACTCCAAGATAATAGTAGAATTTGCAGTTATAATATGAATTGTTATGGACAAAAACACTACAAATAACTCTGACCTGAATGACCTGAGGAACCTGAGTACCGAGTATCGTCTAGATTTACATTTCTGTCAGCCGCTTGATGAATTCCCAATCTTCATCGACGAGATTCTGGAAATCCTTGAGCATCGCCTCTTGACGTGTCGGACGAAAGAGATGCCGAAACCGACCTTGGGGTTCCAACCACTCCTCAATCGGCTTCTTCTTCGACGGATCCTTCACATACCGCAAACTCGGTGATGACATGGTATATTCTCGAGTCTCACCATCGTACTCCCATAAGGGATTGAAACAAGTTTCTACCGCGAGTTTCGCCATTTTCATCCCCAGTTCCTCTGGATACCGCCAGTTCCGATGGCAAGGCGCTAACACAACAATGACAGCAGGACCCTGCTTCTCCATTCCCTTCCGCACCTTCATCATAAAGTCACGCCAATGATACACGGACGCTGTAGCACAATATGCCGGATCATGCGCGGCGTACACTAATGCAATGGGTTTTTTCCAGATGGGTTTTCCAGGAACAGCCTTTCCAACTTGGCTGGTCGTCGTCCACGCGTATTTGGGCGTTGCCCCAGAGCGTTGAATTCCAGTGTTCTGGTATGCTTGGTTGTCGTAGATGATGTAAAGGAAGTTATGTTGGCGTTCGATGGCGCCACTTGCTGCTTGGACGCCGATATCGAATCCGCTACCGTCGCCGCTGAAGACGAGGAGGTCTGGGATGTCGTCTTCGAGGCCTTGGCGTTTGCGGGCTTTGTAGGCGGCTTCGATGCC
>JBHLPH010000020.1:0-32845 GCA_048939625.1 Promethearchaeota archaeon | reverse complement strand
ACCCCCATTGAAGCCAAGTATATAGCAAAACTCCTTGTTGGCGATCAACGCATTGGCTTCAGTGAAGGTATGCTTGAAAGCAGTATTGCTCGAGCACTCAATTTACCTTTAGATCTTGTTAGACGGGCCAATATGCTCACAGGTAATATTGGGAAGGTAACTCGACTAGCCTTCCACGAAGGTGCTAAGGGACTCAAACAGGTGCAATTACAGCCTTTTACTCCGTTACTGCCGATGTTAGCTGCTCAAGCCGAGGATGTTGAGGATGCTTTACAGATTCATGAAGGCACATCCGCGTTTGAAATGAAGTTGGATGGTGCCCGTGTACAAATTCATCTACAACGTCAGAATAGCCAATCAAAAATTAGAATCTACAGTCGAAGGCTCACAGATGTTACAGTTAGTTTACCAGATATTGTGGAGTTGGTAAGCCACCAGGTTACGGCTCAGAGTTGTATTCTTGAAGGCGAAGTGCTGGCTGAAGGTCCTGATGGTCGTCCATATCCTTTCCAACATTTAATGCGACGGTTTCGACGTATTCGTAATGTCGATGAAATGGTTGATGAGATTCCCGTTTCTCTTTACCTGTTTGATGTACTCATGCAAGATACTGAGGTTCTCATTGATGTGCCGTATAATAGTCGACGAGAACGGTTGAGCACTCTACGTGGGTCTATTGCATTAGTAGACCAATTGGTAACTTCTGATTCAGCGGAAGCTCAGGTCTTTTTCGATAAGGCAATTGAAGCAGGCCACGAAGGTCTCGTAGCAAAACGATTGGATAGTCCATATCAACCGGGAACGAGGGGTAAGGCATGGTTGAAGGTTAAACAAACCATGGAAAACCTCGATCTCGTGATTATTGCCGCTGAATGGGGAACTGGGCGTCGCCATAAATGGCTAAGCGATTATCATCTCGCAGCTCAAGATTCCGAAACTGGTGAATATCATATGTTAGGGAAGACTTTCAAGGGACTAACAGATGCGGAATTTGAAGAAATTACTCAGCGATTACTCGAACTCAAGATTGAACAACACAGGGGAATTGTAACTGTTCAACCTCGCATTGTTGTTGAAGTCGAATACGATGAGATTCAACGAAGTCCTACGTACAAATCGGGGATGGCATTACGATTTGCTCGGATTAAGCGCTTAAGGTATGATAAAGATCCCCAAGAAGCGGACACAATTCAACGAGTCGAACAATTATACAAGACTCAGTTTGAACGGAAAGCTTCAACTGAGCGGGTTGGACGATCTTAACGACAGGATGTTCTTAGCTTCGGAGGAGTATTTCATTGGAAGCAGATATCCATCGGGGTCCTAAGGTTTGGTTGAATAGCGCAATATAACTTGCTTGGTCGCTTACGACTGCTACAATCTCACCCTGATTCCCATATGTTGGAGCAATGAGGACTTCTTCACCATCACGAGATCCGCCATAAAATTCCATTTTTGGATTATTCCAAATTCGAATATTACCCTGCTGTAGGAGCTTTTGAGCACTGGCTTGGTGTTTATCACCATCCAAGGTAGTAATGATATGGACGCGGTTTTGGGGTTGGATTCTACTAAGTTCTGCGATGGGCACTTCGTCAAATGAGGGATAGACCAGTGTAATTGTTTCGTCGACTCGCCTAAACATATCCAAGAGATGATTCTGAATACCCTCGCAAGTAACGATGCGCCAGGTTCGTTCAGCTTCAGCAGGTTCCATCTTTGTCAGCGTGTCCCAAAGACCAATGAGAATTTCTTCTGTTTGTCCTGCCTGTGTTCGTAGACGATTCAAAGTGGGCTCGGTTTGGGACGAAAAAAGTTGTAAAGTGTTTACAGCAGTGGTTTCTGCGGTTTTGACTCTTGCTGTGATTTCCTTTGTTAGGGTCTGATATTCAGTTTTTAGTATCTGGCGTTCTTTACCCAGAGTACGGCTAACCCGTCTTCCTGTTTGTTGGGTCTGAGTCACAAGCCCCTCTTTTGCATTGTCGAGTACCTGATTGATGGCTCCCACCATTATTGTGGTTTTTTGTTGAAGATCCTTTAAGGCTGTAGTTTTGAAGTTCTGTAAGCTGTCTGTTGTCCGCCGAATGCTATCTTGATTGGCACGGTTCAATCGACTCTCGGTTAAACTCATTGCCTTTGATTGACTTTGTAAGGCCAATTCTAATTCTTGTCCCACTTTGGTTTGGAAAGCCTGCTTAGCGTTTTCAATTGCACCAATGCTATCCGAGAAGAGTTTGGTGAGTTCAGTTTCTGAGTTAGTCAATGATGCTGTGAGTGATTCTAAGAGTTGGTCTGTTGATCCTTGTAGTTTGTCGCTGGCTGTTGAAAGATTTTCTCTAAAACGTGACTCAATGCTTTGTGTTTTTGTTTTTAGTTCGCTAAGTTGTGTCTTATAGGTCTGATCATTTCTCGAAAGGAGATCATTGAGTGTATTCGTTATCTTCGTGTTGAGTTCAACTTGATTTTGGTCAAGAAGTGCCCCTCCTTCTTCTTTCACTTGTTTCAGATTATCAAGGAGTTGTGTTTGACCTTCACGTGATTGCTCGATGAGTGATTGAAAGGTTGAAGAGGTGTCTGTACTAAGGGTCGTGTAATGGTTAAGAATTCCATTACGCAATTCTTCTCGGCTTGAATCGGCTTGGGTATTTAATTCAGTATCAATGATTTTACCGGTTTCTCCAATCTTTTCTACTAATTTTGAAGTGCTTATCTGTAATTGAGTTAACTCCTGTTCTAATGTTGAAACATAATCCTCAGTTTCTTCTGACAATGAAACCGAAAATCCTTCAAAGAGCTGATTAATTGCAACTCTTTGCTCAGCAATTAGAGTTGTGCAAGTTTGCCCGATTGTCTCGATGATTTTCTGTGCTTTAAGTATCTGCGTTTTCGAGAAGTTTTCTAATTGTTCTTGAACGCGGTTCAGCATTTTAATTTGAGTGACGCCTTCTTTGTGCATGAGTTCTTGGATGGTTTTCTTCAGATCATTTACACGATCTTCTTGAGTTTGCAATTCGGTTTGAATTGATTCAATAAAGGAATTTGCACCTTCTCGGAGAGCTGTTAGATTCAAGGCTGTGGTATTTTCGATTTCGTTTGACATCGATGTAATTTTCTCAGTAGTAGCATCTCTTTGTGCAGAGATATCAGTGCCTATTGTTTCGAGAAGTGCTTGTGTTTCCTGAATCTGGGCGATGCAGTCCTCTCGCATTTCAGAAAGACCTTGAGTAACCTGTTCTTTTATTGTGCTCTTTTCTCGGTCAAAGGTTTGCATGGTTGTAGTTAAGAGATTAGCAGTCACATCAGCGAAATTAGAAAGACTCGCATTCAGATTCACGCTAGCTTGGTCAATCGCGGTTCCACTTGCTGTGTTAAGAGCGGTGAGATTTGCTACGACAGCTGCTGAAAATTCATCGATGATCTTTGTAAGAGGTAACCAATGTTTTTCAACAATTGCTCGGGAATCCGAATCAAATTTTCTAATCTTCTCGTTTAGGTTTGATTCAAATTTTTCAATAGGTTCGGTGAGTAATGGACGCTGGATTGTTGAAAATTCACGAATCTTTGGTTGGAGTTGACTTCGGAGTTGTTTCTCCAAGGTGGTTTGAAAAATTGTCTCTGCTTGTACTTCCTTTGATATCTGTTCGTTTGCAGTTTTTGTTCGATAGGTTTCCATTACCTCTTTTCCACTAGATTTCAATAAGGCAGTAAGTTGAGGTTTTAGTATCTTCGCACAATTTGTTTGTAAAAATCGTTTCAGATGTGATTGAAATTCTTTGGTTATCTGTTTCGTGTTAACCAAGTGTTGCCGCTTTAATGCTGACTGATAATCAACAAAGATAGCGAGAAGACTCGAAAGTTGATTATCTAGCTGAGGTTGAGTGATTTCAGTTAATGTTGTTGAAGGCAATTCTTCAAGACGGTTTATACTGGATTGGAAAATGTTTTCAATTTGATCCTCGCGGCTCGTCTGCTTTTCGAGTTTTGTCTTGAAAGATTGGAATATTGTTAGCAGCTCTTTGCTAAACTTATCGCGTTTTGTTTTTGCCGCTCTCGCCAATGCGACTTTAGAAAGAGCTTCGATTTTTTCATAAGTGGTCAGAAATAATTTGTCGATTTGTTTTTCGCGTTTAGTTTGGCGACTAATTTTTGTTTTACAATCGCGAATAATCGGTTTCATCTGAGTTAGAAAAGCATTTGCAGTCATTTTATTAGATTTAGCGATTCCTTGACCAAGTATTTCTACCAATTCGTTCTGAGCTAGACTCAAAGCAGACTCTGCTTGTTGGTCTTGGTGGATTTGTTGTGTGGATAGAAATTCCTGAAAACTCTTCGAAACATCATCACTCTGCTTCGTAAGAGATTTTACAATCATGGAATTGAAGTCTTTGAGTGTTGTTTCAGTTAGTTGTTCTGAAATCACTGCTTCTGTAGCAGTTTTTATTCGACTGAGAGCGGCTGTATTCTTCTTTTTAAGTGTGGTTTGATACTTATTCAAGGCTGAGAGGGCAATTGTTGGAATCTCGTCTGACAGAACTTTATTCAGGTTAGTAAGAAATATTTGATTTCGTTTCTCTAGCTGAGTAGTGAGAGAGCGAATCGCCTTTGAAACAGCGCTATCTCGTAGATCTTGGCGTTCAGTAACCGCTGGTTGATACCCACCAACAACGATTTCAATAGTATGATTTTGTTCTGCTCGAAGTTTTTCAGTAGTACTTTCAATTCCCTCAGAATATTGTCTTATGATTTTTTCAAGTTTGGTTAATTCTGTTTGAAGTTCGGATTCCGTTTCTCCATTTATCTTCTTCATCGCTGCTTGAAACGATCGGGCCTGTTTTTCAACAATGGTCTGGGTCTTCGTGACTTGGGCTAGATTCTCTCGTGATGATTTTTTGATGGCCGTTTCTGCCTGTGTTAATCGCGTTCCAGCATAATCTGTTAATTGTTTTTCAGAGGTTTCCAGAGCTTTAATTGCTGCTGCTGCCTCTGAGCTCAAGAGCTTCTGAATTTCTTTACTAAGTGTTCGTTGTTGTTCTTCTTGCAATTCCACTTTTGTTTGGAAATCTGAAAGAAAAGCTTCAGCTGTTTTTTTAACGGTCCTTAATCGCCGTTTTAGCCGGCGTCCAACTTGATCCGCGATTGACTTGAAGTTTTCAGAAAGACTGGATTGTTGTGTTTTGCTTGCTTTGATTAAGGCTTGTAGTTGATTATGAACCTCAAGTAGCTGAGCCAAGTAGGTGTTCTGTATTTCCACTCCAAGCGCTTGACTGGTACTTTCAAGAAGTTTGTCGTGCTCGGTTTCTAATTGCTCCAATATGCTAGCAGTTGAAGTTTTTATTTTCGTTATTTGCGTGAAATCAAGAGAGGAAGGAGGCCATTCCGTGACTACAGCTTCAGCTTCCCTATGTACGCGTTGTAACTCTTGACTAGCGTGATCATGAACTTTCTTCCAATCTTGAAAGAGCGCTTCCACGTTTTGAAGAGTAGCTTCGCGATGAGTCTTGATAGTAGACTCTATTTTTGCTAACGCTTTTTTCGTCTGTTGTCCTAGTCGGCGGTTTTCCTTTCGAGTTACCCTATTTAATTCTGCTAACAAATTATCTAGCGCTTGTATTCGTTGTGCCCAAGTATCTCGAATCTGTGTGGTAAGAATTTGTGAGTGTTTTGTTAAGACTTGTGAATTCTCTTTTTGTAAAACTTCCAACACTTGTTGTAGTTCTTGAGTGTAGGGCTCTAGATTGCTAATGTAACTTGACGCCGTTTCTTCGGATAGTTCAGCGATTCCTTCTTTTTGTGACGTGATTTCAGAATTAATGGCTTTGATTCCCGAGTCTACGTTTCGATGAAGTAAGTTGTTTGCATCGTCAAAACGGGCTCTCACCTGTTGTGAAAGTTCAGTCGATTGGGCAATGAGTTGATCAGCTGTTGTACTTATCCATTGTTTAGTTTCTTCTTGGTGGGCGCTCATTGCCCGTGTGGCATCTTCTGACGCAAGTTTTTGTGTATCTTCTAGCTGCGTTATCCCTTCGCCAATTATATTATCGAGTGATTGATGAATTTGTTGACTTTGCTGGGTAATTTCAGTTTCACTCGACGATGCTAGATTTTCTAATGATTTTTGCAGATTTTCTGCCACATTGCTTAATACAATATTTGTCGCCATTGCCGCTTCATTTAGAGCAATTCCTTGTCTCTCGTTCAAGCTTTCGAGTGCATTTCGGGTTTGACGCGTCAATGATTGGAGTTCTTCATGAATCTCACTCAGTGTCTTTGTCTCTAATTTCTGTAGTTCTTTCCACGATTTTTCAGTATCTTTGGTGAAAGCCTGTACTTCTTCCGCTAATTCTTTGTAAGGCGCAAAAGCACGATACCGTGCAACGACACCGGGTAAGGATTTAATGAGCTGCTTTTTCTCAAGGGCTTCAATTACAGTTTTTACCTTGAGTATAGGTATTCCTGAATAGCTGCTAACCTCATCGGCTGTCAGCTGTCCCATTACTAACAAGACCGTATAGGCACGACTTTCAGATTCAATGAGTTTAAATCGGCTTTGCAAGGCGGTCAATAATTCAGCTGAAATTACAATTGGGGCCGCACATTGAGCAGCACTTTCATCCTTGGGTGTCGTAGTTGGGGTTTTTGAAACATCTTCTTTTGGAGTCATTTTTTTTCACTTTTTTTTCTTTCAGGTAACTAGCGTAGGCTCTCATTGCGATTTTCTTCTGCGACATTATGTGATTCTCTTCACCCGCTATAAGGGTGACGCGCCTAAAAGAGAACACAGTTAGATTTTTTCTTTAAGGACTTGTTCTTCAGCCGCTAGTATCCCCGATCCGAGCGGAAATTCGAAGCCCATCCGTTTGAGGACAATTTCGATGATGGCTAAAGTCGCTAGGACATCACGTTCGGTACAAATATTCATGTGATTAGTCCGCCAGATTTTCCCTTTTACTGGTCCTTGTCCACCCGCTATAAGGATACCAAGGTTTTGTACTTGTTTTCGAAATTCCTTATCAGTTATTCCCGAAGGGTATTTCACGGCTGTTACGGTATTCGAATAATGGGCGGCATCAGCTAACAAGTCCAACCCAATCCCTAGATATCCTGCACGTGTTATTCGTCCCAGTCTGTGGTGACGCTCAACTCGATTTTCAAATCCTTCCTCAAACATAATGGAAAGAGATTCATGGAGACCATACATTAAGCTAACAGCAGATGTGAAGGGAGAGTCACCAAAGCCATCAAATCGTTTCTTCGCTTTCATCAGATTTAGATAGAATGTGGGACTTGGTGATTTGCGCGCCTCGATTTTACGCCAAGCACGTTTTCCCACCCAGATCGCGGCTAAACCAGGAGGGACACCAAGGCATTTTTGGCTTCCAGTCACAAGCATATCAAAATTCCATTTGTCTGGAAAGACATAATCTCCTCCCACGGATGTAATGCCATCAACAATGAAGAGCCGATCATAGTCGCGAACGATTTGTCCAATTTCCTTTGCTGGATTCAATACACCGGTGGAAGTTTCATTATGGCACAGTGTCACAATCCGAATTGAAGCATCATTGGCTAGTGCGTCACGAACCCTTTCAGGGTCCACGGCTTGACCGTAGGTATATTCCTGGGTAACAGGTTTACCACCAAATGCAGTTGTCAATTCACCCCAGCGTTCACTAAATTTACCATTGACGAGATTAAGGACTTTTTCACCAGGTTCCAAAGTATTTGCAATGGCTGCTTCCATAGCGGCTGTTCCCGAACCTGCAAAAATTAGAACGTCCTGTTCAGTTTGTAATAAACGCTGTAGGAGTGCCACAGTTTCTTTGTAGGTGTTCTGATATTCGGGTGTTCGGTGACCATATAATACTCGGGACATGGCCCGATAAACACGCGGGTGAACTGGTACAGGTCCAGGAATCATCAAGTTAGTAAGCTCTTCATCATACATGCTTGCCTAGCACCTAGTAACTTTGTGCCTTTGCATCACGTTTTAGGTTAAAAGCCTTTCACATGACATTGATGCAATTGGTCATGCTGGAAAGTGGCGGTATTTCATGTAGGTTAACACTTCATAGAAGTATTTGCCTCCAAACACCCCGCTAGTCTTGAGCCCGCCTAAATGGGGATAATAATCATCAAAATGTAGGTGATCAGTGTTTATCGCGACACCAGGAGCCTCAATCTTATCATAGAATTGTTGCCAAACATCTTCGGTGTTCGTGTATACCGAAGTGCGTAGTCCATAGGGGGTGTTATTGGCCTGAGTTATCGCTTGTTCAATGCTGCTTATTTTCATGATTGGAAGAACGGGACCAAAGGTTTCATGATACCACATTTGACAATCCAAAGGCACATTACTCAGAATCGTTGGTTTATAGAATAGTCCTGCTTCATCCTTTTCTCCATCGACATTTATTCGATAACCCCCCGAATGTAATTTAGCACCCTTTTTCAGGGCTTCTTGGATCATATCAATGACCTGATACAGGGGGCGCGTCCCAACAATCGGTAAATCTGTATCAGCTTTTTCTGGAAGCCCAGCTTTTAATTGATGACTCTTTTCTACTAGCGTGTCAATAAAGGCATCGTGTATGTCTTCATGGAGAAACAGGCGTTTTGCAGCCAGGCAAATTTGACCTGACCCAAAGAATCTGGCGTGTATGATGAAATCGGCTGTTTTGTCAATATCAACATCCTTCCAAACAAGACTTGCTCCGCTTCCCGCTAGCTCAGGTATGAAATGGAGCCCTCGTCGAACTGCTTGTGCCATCAGTTGAAGTCCGATGTCTGAATCTCCATAATATACCATGGCGTTCAATGGTGCTTCTTTCACCATATACTGAGCAATTGCTTGAGCGGGACCAATCACTGCCTGAAAGGCGCTCAATGGAAAGTCCAGTTCTTCCATAAGATCTCGGAGAACATAGGACAGTTCCATATTCGTGAGAGGCATTTTTGATGGGGTGCGAATGACGGTTGCATTCCCTGCCCAATACGAAGAGATGATTGCCATGCCCCCTAATCCAATGGCGGCATTATAGGGAGGAAAAAGGCCAACAGCTCCAAACGGATACCGGGAGATAATAGTTCTTTCTCCTTTAGTAGCACAAGGTATCTCTTTGGGTGCAATTTTTGAGCTGGCAAAATCAATGTGTTCCTGATAAAGGGTGTTAAACACGCCTTTTGTCTGCCACTCAAAGAGCTTGACCGGTGTTCCCTCTGCTAGGCTAATCGCTTTAAACGCCTCATAATGGTCCCAAAGAAAATCCTGCATCTTCAGAAGGCTTTCGGCGCGTTGCTCAAGAGTGAGTCCCTTACCCTTTTCAAATGCTTCCCGGTGCATTCGGTGTCGAATTTTTGCGGCTTCCTCACAGGCTTTTGCAGTTTCAGTAACCCCACCCAAGGCATATGTTGCGAATTGAATTTCGTCAATTTCCTCTTTTGAAGCACGCGGATAACCGTGCACTCGAATGTAATCTTTCAACATTCGTACCTCTGGTACCTTTTCCGGAAGGAGACCACTGAAATAGCGCGCAGCAAACCGGCTCAAAGAGCCCTGGCTTCGCAATACCATGGCAAATAAAACACGTGGATCTTCAATCACTTTATTCATATCTGGAAAACTGCCTACCATTCCGGTTTCAGGGCCAGTGACTTCACCCTTTATAAGGTGCCCAAAGAATCGCATATTCACACATCTTCCTGTTGTAAATCGATAATTTTAGACATCAGGGATGCTCCATATGTTACTTACTCTTATTCGTATCACTTAAACAAAATTCATGGAACAAGATTAATCCTAAAGATTACCCTTCTTTCCCTATCATAACAGGTGGGAAACTCCGTCATGACCCAAATCAACGATGATACTCTCCTTTATACTTCGGATGAATTAGCGTTTCGCAAGCAGATTCGCGAGTTTGTTGAACAGGAAATCAAACCTATACGCACACAAATTGAAGCGCGAGAGTACGATTACCGAATGTTCTTCAAGAAACTTGCTGATGCTGGTTTATCTGGACTGTTGATTCCTAAGGAGTACGGTGGATCCGATAAGCCGTTTATGCACCAACTAATTGCTGGCGAAGAACTTTCTGTGGTCTCTCCTTCCGCCACAATGATGTTCGGGGCTAGCTGCACTCTGAGTGCCATTCCGATTCTCCGATTTGGGACCGAGGAACAAAAGCAAAAGTATCTAGTTCCATTAGCGAAAGGGGGAAAAATCGGAGCTCTGGCTATCACAGAACCGGCTGTAGGTAGCGACACTGCAGGCATGGAGACAAAGGTGGAATGGAACGAAAAAGATCAATGCTGGATTCTTAACGGAGAGAAACGCTACATCACCAATGGCAGCATTGCCGATCAAATCGTTGTCTTTGCCATAACTGACCCAACTGTTGACAGTAAAAGCGGTATGTCTGCTTTCATTGTTGAAACAAAATGGAAGGGCTTTTCAGTAGAACGGGACTTCACCCTAATGGGACGGGAAGGGGTCTTTGTTTCTCATATCAAATTTAACAACATGAAACTTCCCAAAGACAATCTGCTTGGGAAGATCAATCAAGGCTTTCTAATCCTAATGGATGAATTGGATTCGGAACGTGTGGGGATTGCTGCTGAAGCACTTGGATGTATGAGGACGCCCTTTAAAATCGCAATAGAATACTCCCAAGAACGCATCCAATTTGACCAACCTATCTCCCGATTTGAAGGCATTTCATTCAAGATAGCAGACATGGCATTGAAGATGCGAGCGTCACGGCTCCTAACCGTCTCTGCGGGTAGATTGATCGATAAGGGGCTTCCTTGTACGAAAGAGGCGACAATGGCAAAACTACATGCTACTGAAGCCGCGGTTGAAGTTTGTGACCTTGCCATGCAAATATGTGGAGGCGCTGGCTATGTCAAGGATTATTTTCCTCTCGAACAATACTATCGAGATGCAAGGTTAGGAACCGTTGGTGGTGGAACATCAGAGATAATGCGGTTTCTGATTCAACGTGAAGTATTCATTGAGCAAAAACGCGAAAAAGCTCAGGAAGCGGCTTTACCTGAAATCGAATCACTGACCTTTGACACATTCATGTCTGCTATCCCCAATGGTTTTCGCCCTGACCGCGCCCAGGGGGTCTCCGCCAAGATTCAATTTCTGTTTTCCGATGAAAGTCCCTGGTTACTATCAATTCAGGATCAACAATGTAGTATCGAACAGAAAAAAACCAAAAAGCCAACCATGACCTTGAAAACAGATTCCAGCACGTGGCGAAGTATTCTCCTTGGCCAAATGGATGCAATGCAAGCCATGATGACAAAAAAGGTTGTAATTGATACGGATGACATGGACCTACTCCTGAAATTTGCTCGAATGTTTCGATTTACACCCCAAATTCTCTCTAAAGCACTTCAAGAGACATCACTTCCACTGAAATCTCCCCAAGAAGTCAGCTCGAAATTTGCATTGGGGAAGAGCTTAGATGAAATTCAATTGGGCGATAAAGCAGAAGGCTCTATGCGCGTTACAACTGAACATATTGAATGGTATGCGAAAATGTCTGGGGATTATAATCCACTGCACATGGATGACGAATACGCTGCGACAACGATGTTTGGTCGCCGAATTGCTCATGGTCCCGTGGGTGGTGCCCTTGTGGCTCGAGTCATTGGGATGAAATTACCTGGGTTAGGTACTCTAGCGTATAACATGAAGGTGAATTTCACAGCACCAGTGTATCCTGGTGATGAGATTACCGCGGTGGTAGAGGCAACAGAAAAAGTCCCTGAGAAGAACCTGCTCCGTCTGAGTTTCACCGTTATTAATCAGAATGGCATAGAAGTTATGAACGGTTACGCTAATGTTCTCCCCCCAGTTAAATAGCAAAATAGGACGGAATTTCCCATCTCACAGCATAGATTCACTTCTTCTGCCCCTTCTCGTGTAATCGTATTAGGGGGAGGCTTTTGTGGAACTCAGCTTGCGAGGAAATTAGAACATAATACAGCCCTGTCGATTGTGCTGATCGATCGGAAGCCCTATTTTGAATACACCCATCTATTTACAAAATTCCTTCCGATACATCTTTTGTAACTCGGGTAAGAAACCAATTCACCAACTTTCTAAGTAAGACGGAACTCGTTACGGATGAAATTGTGAAAGTCACTCTTAAGATGGTTGTAGCCAGAAAACAGAGTTTCACTTTTGATTTTCTTGTCATCGCAACAGGTATTGATTATCCCATATTGTTGAAAAATAAGGATTCTGTATTTACACCAAAATCCTCACAAGACGCTATCCAAATTGCACGTTATCTCGATGATGTTGATAGCCTTCTCGTTATTGGAATGGGATTGACGGGAGTTGAACTCGCTGCCTAATTAGCATCGAAAATCAAAGAAAAGCAGATTGTGTAAGTTCATTCAAAACCCCGGTTACTTGATCGCCTTCCTCCCCGTGCCTCAAAACGTGCTGAAAAATACCTCCAGCAGCAAAATGTAAAACTAATTTTGGGTGAACGAATCATTGGACACGAAAATAATTACTTTTCAACAGACACAGGACGCCAAATCACAGCTGAACTTGGGATATGCAATGCTAGTATTTAATGGAATCCATCATTTATGAAGGACTTTCCAGCAACGGTGTTTAGTCCTAACCATGCGTTACGTACCAATCGCTATCTCCAACTGAAAGGGTTTCCTAACATCTTCGTTGGCGGAGATTTAACAGCTATTCCTGAAGAAAAAACTGCACAAAACGCTGAAAAGCACGCAAATCTCATCAGCACTAATATTCAACGGATCTTAGATAATAAGCCTATTCATCCTTATCAAATCAGAAACCGAACCCTTCTAGTAAGTCTTGATGATTGGAAAGGAATCCTCAGTTACAAGGGGTTCGTTATCGACGGATGGCTCTCTGCACTTGGAAAGAAATTCGTTGAGTCGTGGCCCAATCACCATTATAGCTGAAAGCATTTGAAGAGTAATTTACATAGTATACAAACCATCTGGGGTTCCGCACGATGGATTATGATGTCATCGTCATTGGCGCAGGACCTGCTGGCTCTATGACTGCATACAGATGTGCAGAAGCTGGTCTTCACACCCTTCTTGTTGATAAGGCCCAGTTTCCCCGAGTCAAACCATGTGGTGGTGCCCTCTCAATCCGTTCCTTAAAGGCGCTCCAATTCGCAGGGATTCATGTTCCAACTTCTCTCACTGAACAACCCATTTTTGGGTTTCAATTTATGGGTCCTGAAATGAAGCCTTTCGAATATCGCTCAAGGGACCTCTTTGCTTATACTGTGAAACGTGAAATCTTTGATTATTACTTAGCCCAACAGGCAGTAAAAGCAGGCGCTGATTTTACACAAAATTGTACTCTAGCAAATCTTGAACAGCATGAAGGTTTCGTAGAGTGCCATACTGATAAAGGAGAATTTACAGGAAAACTTGTCATTGGAGCTGATGGGGCAACATCTCGTGTTGGATTTCTTACAAATCTTCGTAAACCCATGAAGGCACACGAAATAGGAATTGCAGTTGAAACAGAAGTTCAAATCTCTAAAAAAATTTGGAATCAAACTCTTGATCCTTCCCTACTTGTACTTTGGCTCCTCAATATTCCAAAGGGCTATTTCTGGGTCTTTCCACGCAAAGCTAGTCTGTCCATCGGTGTTGGAGGAATTGCCAGTGAGCTGGGCAATGTTCCCAATTTACTAAGAGGGCTAACGCGGATGTTTTGTTCATGGCATCAGCTTCCTCTTTTCAAATTAAAACGCCTACGCGGCCATCAATTACCCATATTTGAATCACCAATTCCACTTTCCAATCATCGCGTTTTCCTCATAGGTGATGCAGCAGGATTTATTGACGTATTTAGTGGACAAGGAATTTGCTATGCACTTGAAGGCGGAATCATTTGCGCTCAAACAGCAACTAATATCATTCAGGGTAATCATTCACTAACTCAGGCTGCTACTCAGTATCAACGACGGGTTACTCAACGGTTTGGAAAGGAACTTCAATGCAGCTGGTTTATCATGCGATTAGTACACGCACACCTATATGGAGGATTCCGCCTTGCTCGCTTGATGAAGTGGCCAGGTCAACTGGCTTTTGATATTGCTAGAGGGCTTACTGATTATTACCGTATGAAGCGAAATCCCCTTCGGCTCCTCTCTCGGCTTTTTATTGGAGAATTAAGGGCTCGCCTTATGGGTGTTATTACCTAAATCATTCCGCACCTGAAGTTTAACTAGGAAGAATAGACTCCCTCCGAACGCAGATCCTTGGCAATCTCATCCAGCCCCAGCTTCTGGAGTGTAGCTTCAGTTGGAATTCCTGTTTTGACATCCCAACCGTAGAGTTGATAGTATTCATCAAGCATGGGCTCCAGCGTCACGGTTTGCCCTTTACTTGGTCCTTTAGGAATCGGTTCATCGGTGAAACGGCGAGGTAATTGGTCATCTCTTCGTCGAATCCCTTCACGAACATTGAAAGCACGTTTCATGGTAACCAACCGGGCCCCTATGCGCATTAATTCATCCACATTATCAAAAGCTGACTCGCCTGTGACTGCCGCAAGCATAGGAGCAAAGTCTTCAACCCAAAAAATCGGTGGCCATGAACATGTATACCAGCACACAATCAAACTATCCCGAATTGTATAGACTTTCTCGGTTACAACTGTTGCAAGAGCTTTATGCGTTTCAACATAGGGATCGCAGATTTCTGGAAGTTTATCTTCACCGAATCTTTCGGCAGCTACATCCTTGTACGCTAACTGATCCATGGTGACCAAGTTCCGAAGGTGATCTGCTCCTCGAGCGGCAACAGCATGACCTAAAGCCATAGATCGATGGGCTCTCCCGTCTTGACCCGAAATCTCCATCCCTTTTACGGTCATATCGAAGGGTTGTGCAGTTTCACCTTTCTGCAGAGCAATACGATGACTTCCTTCTGCTGCCAGGTCACCAAGTCCCTTACGTTGGGCAATTTCATGTATTAGCGCAATTAGCGCTTCCGTGTTTCCCCACCGAAGATCAAGCTTCGCAAGTTCCTCTTCAGTTAACAATCCATTCTCTGCTAATTCCATTAGAAATGCAGCTGTTGCGCCAGCACTAATAACATCCATCCCATATTCATTACAAAGATGCTGGGTAACAAGGATTGTGGGAACATCATCGATTCCGACATTACTTCCCATCGCCATGATCCCCTCATATTCGGGTCCTTCGGTGATGAGTCCCTTATGAGAGCCTTTGTCGACCTTGAAGGCTTTCTTACAGGCTAGACGACAGGTTCCACAGGCCCGCGTTGTATGATAATAATGATCGTGAAATGTTTCAGCGGATATGCGGTCCCATCCCTCGTACACCCCTTCGCGATGGTTAAATGTAGGCAGTTCACCAATACTCTGCTTGGTTGCAACCAATATTGCGGTGCCATACTTGCGCATTTCAAGCGCTTGAGGATTGGTCTGCACGCGTTCATGTCCATCACGCCATAACTTTTGGAATCGCTCAGGATCTGCGACAGTGACGCTGCCTGTTCCCCGCACCAATATGCCTTTTAGTTTCTTTTGACCCATCACGGCTCCTAATCCAGTTCTTCCGGCAGCTCGTGCCCCATCAATCATAATCGAGGAAAATCGAACGAGGTTTTCCCCTGCTGGTCCAATAACCGCGACATGACCATGTTGTTGCCCCAAATCGCGACGCATCGATTGCGCAGCCTTTAGCGTTTTAAGCCCCCAATAGGGGGCTCCCGAATGAAACTGAATTTCTTCGTCAACAATTGACAGCACGGTCCGCTGTTTGGCCTCCCCCTCAAGGATTACAAAGTCATAGCCTGCAAACTTTAGTTCCGGACCCAAATGCCCGCCCACATGACTTTCAGCCCAAATACCAGTAAGCGGGGATTTACTCACAACCGCCATCCGTCCCGCTGTTGGCCACACTGTTCCCGTCGCAGGACCGGTACAGAAAATAAGTTTATTCTCAGAGCTAAAGGGATCAAGACCCTTGGCTAATTCATGATACAGCAAATAACTCGCATACCCTGTTCCCCCAATAAAACGCCGTGCTAGATCCTTTGATGTCGGTTCCATACTGACTTTCTGGTTGGTAAGATTAACGCGAAGAATCTTCCCGCTATAACCCTTATACACCCTAATCACGCTCCTTCTCTGGTAAGGGAAGCTCGGTCTGCTTGATGAAATGGTCTAGGGCCTCCATCAGCATTTCAACCGAAAATTCCCCTTTCACTGCGGTTTCAGTCAACACCAAGGCCTCCGTCGGACAAAACTTCACACACTGCGGATCGCCCCCACACAAATCACATTTCAATGGCATTTCCTTCTCCGCATCCAAGCGAATTGCTAACTTCTTATCCGGTTCAATCTTATCGAGACCAATCACACACGCCCGAACACAAGCCCCACACTGAATGCATAACTCCTGATCTACCACTACTGCTGTGGTCTCCGAACTCCGTGAAATCGCATCCTGCGGGCACGCCTCCATACAAGGAGCATCCGCACACTGCTGACACACAATCGGCACATCCTGCACCGTCATATCAAACGACACAACCTGAATCCGGGCTTTACTCGGCTGAAACCTACCCTCATGGGTTTCACTACACACCAACTCACAGACCCGACATCCAGTACACCGACTCGGTACAACAGAAACACGCTTCACGCTCACACACCACACAGACCGTACTGCTTACAGACAGTTACGCAACAGAAAAAACTTGTGAATCAACCTCGATAAAAACATTCAAAGATTATTCTCACCGAACAGTTTTTCTATTCTCACTCTAACTGACAGATGAAAAACGGACGAAGTGGAAGCGCAACACTGTGGAAGACGAAGGTATCATGCTCAAACTCGTCGTTGCCGGAGAAGGCGGCGTCGGCAAAACCACCATGATACGACGCTACGTCGAAGGCGTCTACCATGATTCAATCCTCACTGTGGGCACAGCCTTCGCTGCTAAAAAACTAATCGTCAACGACGGACACGGATCCACTCCCATTAAAGCCCAGATTTGGGATTTTGGCGGGGAAAAGCGGTTTCGATTTTTGTTACCGAAGTTTTGTTTTGGTGCACGTGGGGCGATGTTATGTTTTGATCTAAATCGATTTAGTACGTTTTTAAAGCTAGATGAGTGGCTGAAGCTGGTTCGTGAGAATACCGATGAGATTCCGATTATTTTGATTGGGATGAAAGCAGATTTGCATCGTGCGGTGGATCAGAAAGAAGTGATTCAGTTTGCAAAGGCGAATGGGTTTAAGGCATATTTTGAAACCAGTTCTAAGGATGATTTGAACGTGACGCCAGCCTTTGAATTCATTGCGAAAGAGATGCTTGAGTATATTCGTCGGCGTGTAGCACAATCCTCTTAACCACAACCGTTATTCTGATTTTGGTGTTCTCCGTCTTTGGTGGGACCTAGTGTGTCTGATAAAGTGCTCAAAACATTTGGAAAAACGCATTATGTGACTGAACTGAGCGCCTCCATGGAAGGCGCGTTGGTGACGATGACAGGATGGGTGCATCGAAAACGTGAACATGGTGGAGTTATCTTTATCATTGTGCGTGATCCAACCGGAGTGATTCAAGCTGCGGGGCATCGTGAACTAGCGCCCGAGGCTTTTTCGGCGATGCAAGAGGTCACCTTGGAATCCTCCATTATTGTTTCGGGTACGATCGCCATAGATAAACGTGCACCTTCAGGTATCGAGTTAAGGGTGACTCGATTCGAAATTGTAAATCTCGCTGATTCGGATTGGCCCTTGGAAAAGGATGCCGGGGACGCATTTCTATTTGATAAAAGACATCTATACCTGCGGAGTCCCAGCCAAACCGCGATTATGCAAATCAAAGCTGGGATAAGCCGTGCAGCTCACCAATTCTTTGATGGTGAAGGATTCACAGAGATCTTTCCTCCTGTTATGGTGGGTGCGAGTGTTGAGGGGGGCGCGACTTTATTTCCATTCAAGTATTTCGGTGGGACTGCCTATCTAAGTCAAAGTGCCCAACTTTATGAAGAAGCCGCCATTTGTGGGCTAGAAAAGGTTTACTTGCTTTCACCTAGTTTTCGCGCAGAAAAACATCGCACGCGACGTCATTTAACTGAGTATTGGCACTTGGAATCAGAAATTCTTTTTGGAACACATGAGGATATCATGGGTGTTGAAGAACGGCTTGTTCATGCCATGGTTTCGTATATCAAAGAGCATTGCCAACATCAGCTGGACATTCTGAAGGTGAGAGTACGATTACCCAAATTACCCTTTAAACGAGTTTCCTATGATGAAGCGATTAAAATCGCGAGTAAGGCTGGATTTAAGGTTCCTTGGGGACAGGATTTAGGCACGGAAGCCGAACGGGCAGTATCACAACAATTCAAAGACCCTTTTTTCATCACTGGGTATCCAACAGTAGCGCGATCTTTCTACCATATGCCTGACCCCGAAAGACCTGAGATTACCCTAAGTAGCGATTTAATTGCTCCTGAAGGTTATGGAGAATTGACAAGTGGTGGGCAACGCATTCATGATTTAGACTTATTATTAAAGCGAATTAAGGATGAAAAGCTCGATCCTTCAGCTTATGACTGGTATCTGGAATTACGGAAATTCGGACTTCCCCCGCATTCAGGGTTTGGTATGGGCTTGGAACGGTTTCTTGTGTGGTTGTTAAAATTGAATCATATCCGGGAAGCCTGTTTATTCCCGCGCACACCAAGTCGGATTCAACCATGAAATACCTATAAGAAAATCCTTAACATGGAATTTGGTTGTCGGGGCAAGCTTAAAGATATGTATCTGTTCTAGTAAACAGCTCGGATATCAAGGTGCTTTGCATGGTAGTGCACGCAGTATGGGTCATTGACACCAGCGGCATTCCCCTCTACCATAAGGCATATTCACCCCTCGAATTTGACCCAACCCTATTTAGTAGCTTCTTTTCTTCACTTGTACACTTCCAAAGTGAAATGATGGGGCGCCAACTCCAAGATATTACCTTTGAAGATCTCTCTTTCAGTTACATTGTTGACCAAGGACTAGTATTCTTAGCCTGTGTCAAAAAGGACGTAACAACTGGGAAATTGCTAGAATCGCTCCGAGACATCTTCTTTCAATATTTCAAGGATGACTTGATTCTTCTCAGCTCTTTACTACGAACCAGCCCCAGAGCAAGAGAGCTGCTTCGTAATTTTGAATTAGAGGTTGACAAAATTGTGGGATTCACGCCACAAAAAGAACCGCTCCCTGTTCGAATTACAGCTATTCCACGACTGCTTCATAAGGATTCACCAGTTCGACAAGATCTTCTCCGCCGCTTTGGGATGAACGCAATTCTTGTCATCATCTTGGCAGATGGAAAACACCAACTTGCTGATATCACCGAGGCGCTCGATATTCCTACCAAAGAAGTTGAAGAGATAATACGGCATGCCCAGCGTCGGGGGTACTTAAAAGTAGTTTCCGCATACAACACCGAAGAAGTAGATCCGAGCTCCTATTTTCCTGAATGAAGAGCTTAATCTTCATAGCTTCGCCGCGGATCTTCTGCTTTGAATTTCGATAAACAGGTTTTTTCAAAACACTGAGAACAGGTTAAATCACTTTGTTCCCAACGGGCACGAAACAGGTCAAGATATACTGCCTTCAACCATTGAGCAGTTGAATACTCTGCGACGTCATCTAAACCAGCTAATCCCTTTTCAGTCAAAGGGGCGGTTCCCCGCCAAACCCCGCTATCATCGATTAAGATCCCATTGAAATGAAGATGCGAGCAGAGTTTGAATTCTACGCCTGCACTGGCTAGATTTTGCAATGCATCAGCTTGCTTCCATCGATCGACCCCTTCAATGAGGGCTGGTGGGGTCGTAAGAATTCGGATTTTTACACCAGCTTCATGCAATTCTTTTATCATGCTAAGAAGATTGGATGGGGGTTTCTGGGCTTCAGGGTCAACTAAATCAACATCATGTATCTGATGGGTTGCAATCAACACCCGGTATTGGGCTGATTGCAACATTCTCAACAGCTGAGATGCCAACTGGGGTCCACGCAGAATTTGAACCTCTGCAACACCTTCTTGATCTGCGCCTTCTTCGGCATCAACAGCAAGATATTGCCGCTTTAGCTGGGTTGCATTGTTAGCGTATTCGAGACTTCGTTGCATTAGCACGCCTCGCAATGAGGAGGTGTTCGCTTTATCTGCGAGAAGCCGAAGCTCTTGGGAAAGTTGCATTAGTAATTCGACTGCTTCCCTAATTTTTCCCTCTTCTTCAAGTTGCTTCGCTTCACTGGTTCGAATTCCAATTTCTCGGAGTTCTTTATCCAATGACACGCAACTGCCTCCCAAAGTCAAGCCTAGGATTCGCTAGGAACTAGGGCATTTAACGCTTTTCTTTCTTAATCAAATCTATCTGCCGATTCACTTTAAGCCAACTCAATACAAAGACGTGGCTAAGAAACGCGCATTTGAACTTTGAAAAGGAGGATTTCTCTAATCCCACAGATTATTCGAAAAAGCTCACCATATTTCGAGGTTCTCGAAGCCGAAGAAGAAACCATATTAAACCTGTGTAAGATTGCAGAAAAACTTACATCAAATGAAGACAAGGGACCTATTCGATTCAAACTCCAGTTTGCCAAAGCAGCTAAGCTCCCTCTCCAGGAACTTAACCAGCTCTTTGCAAAAGTAGATTACGAACTGTCTCCAAGTTTACAGAAAGCTATTTTGAAGAAACAAGGTGTAGAACGATTTGCAGAACTCCGACTCCGAAAAAGTGATCTCATTATAAAACCAACGGGATTTCTGGAGTTAGAGGCAATCAAACCGATACTAACCTATAATGCTAAAGAAAGATTATTCCATGCACGAATAATGGACTTTTACACAATTCAAAAATATTTACGAAATAAAGGATATCCAGTTATCACTCACTTCTCGCTTCAATTTATTTTACCAACTGATTTACAAGCCCAGCTCCAATTGGACATGGTTCTTCGGGACTATCAAGAAGATGCCCTTCACCGATGGCAAGGTGCGAAGGGACGAGGTGTGATTGTCCTCCCAACAGGTGGAGGAAAAACTATTGTGGCACTAGAAGCTCTTCGACGATTAGCGGTTACCACCCTCATCGTCGTTCCTACCCTTGACCTCCTAAGTCAGTGGCGTGAGGCGCTCGAATTGTTGCTCCATGTACCTGAAGTTGGAATTCTGGGTGGAGGAAGAAAGGATCTCAAACCAATTTCTGTTGCAACTTATGACTCCGCCTCACTCTTAGCCCCCAAACTTGTGGCATCATTTGGATTATTAATTTTTGATGAAGTCCATCATCTACCTAGCACAACTTATCGGTTAGCTGCTGAACTCTCCTTAGCCCCATATCGATTGGGGCTGACCGCAACTCCGGAACGCTATGATGAACTTCATCATGACCTCGACCGTCTAGTGGGACCTACTGTTTATCGCGTTGCACCTCGGCTACTTGAAAAAGAGGGCTATCTTGCCCCCTATGAAATCCGACGAATCCAGATCACTCTCAAACCTGAAGAAAAAGCTCGATATAACTCCTATATGCAGATTTTCCGGAATTATACACGTCGACTGGATGATATTGATCCTGGTTGGCAATTTGACACCATCGTAAAACGAACCGTGTTTGATCCCGATGCTCGAAAGGCATTATCAAATCTTGAAAAGGCTCGTCGTGTCGCTCTTGAAGCATCTGGAAAAATCGACCACGTTGAAACACTGCTCCAGCAGTATCAAAATGACAAGGTCATCATCTTTTCACGATATACACGGGTAGTAGAGAAAATTTCTGACACTTTCGGAATCCCTTTGATTACACATAGGACCAAGATGTCAGAGCGCGAGAAAATTCTATCACTATTCAAAGACGGAGGTTTAACAAAAATCGTAACGGGTCAAGTGCTCGACGAAGGGATCGATGTTCCAGACGCAGCCGTTGGCATCATCATTTCTGGAACCGGGAGTAAACGCGAATTCATTCAGCGCTTAGGTCGGCTTCTTCGACCACAGAAAGATCAAGCCATTCTTTATGAGCTAGTCACCGAATCAACGCTTGAGGATGGACTTTCACAACGTAGGCAGTTTGAGGAAGATGAATCAGATTAATCTGTGGTTGGAAAATTGGCTAGTAGCCTTTATTCTGCCCACCCATGATGAAAACCAGGCCCACAAGGATAAGAACCCCAGCGCCAAGCGAAATGAGTGATGCGATGAGTAAAACTCCACCACTGGTTAGATAGAACCATCCAACAAACCCTACTGCAACAGCAATACAGATACCACCAAGGGCTAATTCCCAAAACTGGGCCTCATCCCCGATTGTCCCTGCTAGAAAGAGTCCTGCAATGAAGAAGAGTCCAGGAATTACTGCTAGCTGCCAAGTCACTGGAGCAACGAAGAAAATGACAAATACTTCAAGCCATGCCGCTGCCCCAATCATTATACCACCAAAAAGGGAAGGACCAGCCATTTACGTCACCGTTTTTATTCAGTGAACTAGAAACATGAAACTGCCTATTTATCTTTTCAGGTGTTAAGAGTATAATAAACAAGATTTCAAGGAGTTCTGTTCGTGTCAAAAACTACTTCCTCTCGTGGGGCCTCGTCAAAAAGCTCGAAAAAACGAAAATTGAAAACTTCTGCACCACCGAGTACTCAACCAAAGCGGTGGTCCCGCGTTGCGGTAGATGCAAATTTCTTCATTCTCGCATTTGCTCAGAATCCTAAAGCACTCCTTCGTTTCAAGGAAATCGCTGACCGAGTGTCCTTTAAGCTTTATACGTCCCCTCAAATTCTGGAAGAGCTAAGAGGACCCCTTCATCGCCAAGTTCAAAAAGTTGTTGAGTTAATCGAGGTTACTCCCAAGGAATTAGCTTCCTATATAGATAAAGCCAAGGACTTTGTTGAGCGGATTCCTCAAGCCCCAGATTTATCTCTGCTTATAGTCTTGAAAAAACTCAAAGAGAATCGATTAGTAAGTTCCGATTTTCAACTTCTCCAATCTCTCCGAAATCTTGAACCAGAAATTGAGGGCTTAATGGGAAGTGCTTTTCTACTACACCTACTCGAACGCAGCTATAATAACTCAGAGGACACTGCATTTCTGGAAGAAATTCGTGAACGAGTCCTACATACCGAGATTAAATACAGTATCACCCGCCGGAGTGTGTACGATCCCACCACTCGTATCAAGCTTATTGAAAACCAAGCCTTTCACGTTGTCCGTTCTCTGAGAGGCCCTAGGATTGCGGAAGAAGATCTTGTGGGAATGACTGATCAAGAAGCCTTGGGCTTACTCAATTTTCTCCAAGAGCTTCGACGTAATTATGCAAGCTATGTTAATAAAATCCAAGAGCAGAATTATCGAGAAGTACTCAAAGAAATTGATGAAGCTCGCCAAGAACTCTATAATCACCTTGTACTCCTATCTTGGGAACTCTCTGCTACAGCTCATCGTAGATTAATACGCCAAATAGCCCCCGATTTAGTGCTTATCAATTATCTGATGGCTCTTTGCTATCTCTATCTCGGCGAACGGGGCGATTTAGAGAAATCAAAACAAGCCATTGATGAATGCAATAGAATTTTACTTAGCGTTCGACCGGATGCATCCACTTATCAGCGCTTAATGGTTATGACGCATATCCTTCGTATCACGATTAATTTACTGCTTGAGGATTTTGAATCCGCGACGATGTATTTTACAATATTCGCTCGTAAAACCCAGGACTGGGGATTTGTCCATGAGCAGGCCACAGCTCAAGCTCTCTATCTAGCACTCTTAGTAATTCGTGGGGAAATTACCTCAACCGAATTTCCTTCTATTACCGATCCCGAAGAGGTGATTCGGTTTCTTATTGACCTTTCATCAATTTATTTTGCCCTCCGACGGTTTGACGAGGCTTGGAAACTCCTCAACCAAGTGCTTCTAATCATTCAGTACTTTGAAATATCAGAGGTCTTGGAACCTGTTCTTCAGCGAATGATTCTCGTCTATTATGCTGAAGGGCGTCAACGAAACGAGGAATTTGAAGCGATTTCTTCTAACTTGCTGAAATGGTTGCAAGAACTTGATCACGACACAACCTCTGTGGAAGCGTTAAAGGCAGAACTTTCTGAAACCGCCGAAGCACCTTTGGAGCACTTTACTGAAAAAAGTCTAGCAGCGGATAAGCTTCACCCTGATTTACAAGATTGGCTAACTGTCATTGATCGAGTAGATACCGTGCTCCTCCAAGGAAGCATCCTCATCTGTCGTAGCCGCCGATTAACTTGGAATATTGCATTACTCATTCAAGGCGTTCTTCAGGAAGAAAAAGCCAAGGGGGGTGAACAAGTAAAGCTCGGGGAAGGAAAATTCCGGGTCACCGATCCACCTCCAAGTCTCAAGGAACGATACCGCATCTTTGCACTCATCCATTCCGACCCAACAGGAAGCAGCCGTATCTATGTCCGTGGAGGTCAAGGTTTACGCCTTCTTGAACTAGGCACACTCATAGATGATAGTATCCACTAAATTTCTGAAAGAGGTACAACGCATGGTCTTGCGACTACAATATCTTAAATATCAGATAAGAGGTTCCTCTCTGCTTCCTTATTTTCTCATCTTTCCCAAAGACCAAGCACTCCCCCAACGCTTAATCGAATACCTCGAAAGCAATCTGGGGAAAAGAAGAGGGAATCTTGACTTGGATACTCCTTTGACTTGGGCGCCAGATAATCGAGTGGTACGCGCTTTATTTGCGACTCTGTTCAATCGATTCTATTCATTTTCACAGCAAGAATTGACTGGATTATTAGAGGACTCGCAGCTAGGTGAGATTCGCCGTCATGGCATCGATTCGTTGGAGGCATTCCGCCTTTGGTATTGGCAATTTATCCAAACCAAATATGGTGGATTCTTTACACGAGAAAAGCGCCCTAAGATATTCACTGAAGTAGCTCAAACCCTCAATTTGCCTTCTGATGTAATTGCTTCTCTACTTACAGCTCATCGCGACGAAGAAACACGTCTCCAAAGAAATAATTCCCTCCCCTCTGCAGAAAATGCCATTGGTGGGTATAATTATGAAATACTGGAAACGCTTCTCTACAACAGCGACACTGTGACTCTTTCCATTAGTGGTAAAAGCCTAGGTGCTACTGCCCGGGCTCTCTTAAAATATACCAAACGCTATGGTGTTTTAGTTGACCTTGAATCAGTCTCATCGGGGCTTCGTGCAACAATAGTCGGTCCGCGTGTATTTTTCGGACGTGCTTCATCATTCGGATGGAATATTGCCCAAGTGATAACTGGCTTATTACAAGACTCCATTAGTCTCGGTGTATATTTAGAATCACTCTCGATTGATGTAATCCTTAGAGATCGAAAATATGCGGTGGAGCTGGATTCTGACTCGATTCCCGTTCTTTACCCCCCACGTGCAACACGGATATCTGAGGCATTCCTTGATTCAAAGGTTGAAGAGCAATTCTATTGGAGTTGGCACAACAATAAGTTTCGAGGCTGGGATATCATTCGTGAACCTGAAGCATTCATTTTTGGATCCACACTGATTATTCCAGATTTTGCCCTTGTGCGGGGTGAAGAACGGGTATTAGTCGAAATCATTGGCTATTGGCGCGATGAGTACACCCAAAAGAAATGTTCACAATTAGAGCTTTTAAAACAAAAAGGGCTTCAACACATGATCCTTCTCGTTGACACCAAGCATCGGAAAGCGTTTACTAACGCTCCATATCCCGTGGTTTTCTATCGCTCACGAGCCAACCGGTATGAAATTCCCTATGGTAAAATTTTGAAAGAACTTCCCCCATGAATTTACACGCTGTAATGATTTATTACCACTCTTTTCCAGTGAGTAAACGGATGCTTTAAATAGAGAAGCAAATACTGGATGCTTCAGCGAGAAACGGATGGGCTGATGCCTTGGAATTTCACCAATTATAATCTACCATTGTTTTTTCTCTTCCCCTAGTTTTATACACTCTGCAGCCCCACAGGTTCTCTACGTACAATACAGGATGGAGGACAGATGAAGTATAGACTCTCCAAAAAAGCTCAACAAATCCTAGCTTATCTCAAAACTACAAATCAACCTTCCGATGCCAAATCTATCGCAAAAACTCTTTCTCTCAACGAAACCACGGTAAGAAGCCTCTTACTGAGCCTTCATTCACAAAAATTCATTAAAGACTGTGCAACCCAAACGACCCGATTTTACCAGCTTACAGCTGAAGGAGAGCACTTTGCCAAAATTGGACTTCCTGAAGTTCGCCTCGTCACAATCCTCTCGAAACTTGGTGGGGAAGCTTCCGTAAAAACAGTCGCGAAAGACAAATTACTGAACGCAACTGAACAACAACTTGCTCTCGGATGGGCTCGTCGGAATAATTGGGTAACGGTATCAAAACGTGAAGGAGAAACTTGGTTACAACTCACACCCACGGCGCTAAAATCAGCAACCAATCATCCATTACAGCTAGCACTGACTGCAGGTGTAGAAATAGGAACACTAAATGAACATCAACTTGAACTCGACTCTAAAACTCGGAAATCGGTTCAACAAGATTTAGATAAACGTCAACTTGCCGAACTTGTAACCCACCAAACTGTTTCCTACATCATCACCGCTAAAGGCAGTCAAGCACTTGAAAGAGCCGCATTAGAAACGGATATGATCCAAGATTTGACTCCGGCGCTCTTGAAATCAGGTAATTGGAAAGACAGGCCTTTTCTACCCTACAATCTTGGAGCACCAACTTCACCTATCTATCCAGGGAAGAAGCATCCTTACATTGAATTCATTGATCGGGTGCGACGAATTCTTATCGGCTTAGGATTTCAAGAAGCACAAGGACCTCTTGTTGAACTCGAATTTTGGAATAATGACGCACTCTTCATGCCTCAAGATCACGTTGCTCGGGAAGTCCACGATTTGTACCATATTAAAACACCCAAATGTCTAGGTACAGTTCAAAATCCAACAGTGTTCAAGCAAGTAGCCAAAACCCATGAGAATGGTTGGACAACGGGGTCCACCGGTTGGCAATATAAGTACAATTTCAATATAGCCCGCCAATTAGTGATGCGTAGTCAAACAACTGCTGTCTCTGTACGCTATCTCGTTGAGCACCAGAAAGCACCTTTACGCATGTTTAGTATTGATCGGAACTTCCGTCCTGAGAAATTTGATGCTACCCACTCTGCAGAGTTCCATCAGTGTGAAGGCATTATTGGTGGTGAAGGACTTACACTCCGTGACCTCATGGGCTATCTTCGTGCAATCGCAGAGGGAGTTGGTATTAAAAAATTAAAGTTCAAACCCGGATTCTTCCCCTTCACGGAACCCTCCATTGAAGGATTCATTCATATTCCTGGACTAGGTTGGAAGGAGGCTTTACCAGGAGGAATTTTCCGCCCGGAAGTCACACTTCCACTCGGTGTCGACTTTCCAGTTCTAGCCTGGGGCATTGGTATAGACCGCCTAGCCATGGCTGCCCTCAGAATTAATGATATTCGGGAATTAGTAACTCGGGACCTCGGTTGGCTTCGGAGGGCTTCTTTAAGATTTTAATGAGGTGAACACCATGAATGTCGAAGTACGCATTACAGATCTTCAAAACTTAATCGGAAAAGACCTCTCCCTTGAAGAACTAGAAGAAAACTTGTTCTTAATCAAATGTGAAATAGATCGCATAGACGATGGTGTTGCTACCATTGAGGTCAATCCCGATCGAGTAGATATGCTCTCTACCGAGGGCATTGCTCGTGCGCTAAAAGGATTCTTAGAAATCGAAACCGGAGCACCAAAATTCCCCATTAAAAAATCCAAATGGCAGGCTATTGTTGATAAATCGGTGGAAAAGATACGACCTTTTCTTGCCTGTGGGATTATCCGTGGACTTACCCTTGATGATGACCTAATCGCTGAATTTATGCAACTCCAAGAACGTCTTACTAGCACTTTCGGCCGAAATCGGAAACGAACCAGCATTGGACTTTATGTTCTGGACCTCATAACACCTCCAATTTATTATCGAACCGAACTCCCTGATGCCATCCATTTTGTACCCCTAGAATTTCATAAGGAACTCACTGCAAAACAGATATTACGCAATCATCCCAAAGGTCAGGAATTCGGAGGTATTATCAAAGATCATCCCCGTTATCCTCTCTTAGTCGATGCTGAAGGGAAGGTTCTCAGTTTACCCCCTGTCATTAACAGTAATGATTTGGGTCGGTTGTTGATAACGACAAAAGATGTGTTTGTCGAAGTTACGGGAACGCACAAGCAAACTGCACTTCAATCTCTAAATATCGTTATTACCGCCTTAGCGGAGAGAGGAGGGACATTGGAGGAGGTTGAGGTTGTTTATCCGACTCACCGTGAATCATTGCCTAATCTTGCATTAACACCACGTGAGGTTTCGATAGACCGCATTAATAGAACAATTGGTTATGACTTCGGTGGTCCAGCAATCATTCGCGCTCTTAAAAGAATGCGAATGGATGCCAAACATGATCAAACAACTATTCATGTTGGCATTCCTGCCTACCGAGTCGACATCCTCCACGACGTTGATATCATCGAAGATGTAGCGATTGGATACGGATATAATCGAATTGAACCCGAACTTCCTCAAACGATGACTGTTGGACAAGAACTTCCCATGACCACCATGCTACGTACCATCCGTGATCTTATGGTAGGTCTTGGGTATCAAGAAATTACCAACTATGTTCTAACCAACAGCCGTGTGTTCTTTGAGAAGATGAATCTGTCGAAAAAAGCTGTTGTAGAAATTGCAAATCCCAAATCAATGGAATATCATCTTGCCCGTAACAAGTTGCTACCTGGACTCTTAGCTTTCTTGGGAGAAAATACAGCTCAAGAACTACCTCATCGCGTGTTCGAATTAGGTTCAGTTGTGAAAGTGAATCCACAAGCTGAAACGTGCACAGACACGGTTCATAATCTCGCAGCGGCAATTGTTAATTCACGCGTAGATATCACAGCCCTCAAAGCAGAATTGCTCACATTACTAGCCAACCTTGGTCTAAAAGGGAAGGTTACAAAAGCTTCACATCCTTCATTCATCAAAGGGCGAGTTGCTAATATTACCATTAGCAGGCAACGCCTTGGGTTACTTGGTGAAATTCATCCTGCTGTCTTACACAATTATGGAATTGAAGCACCTTGTGTGGCCTTTGAATTTCAGATTCTTGCGGATTGGCTGCCAAAAATGGGTCAATGACTCCGTCGCCACTAAGATTATAATATGAGATATCTAAAGTAATTGAAGGGTTTGTTCTCAACCTCGACGCTTTACCTAGAGATTCCCTGATAAAATCTCTCTCCATCGTGGTGCATAACCTTGGCAAAGCATACTAATCTCATGTCTCGGCTAATACAATTAACCGCGCTAATCTTCTTTATTTATGCCGCATATCGGCTCTATCGGTACTTCACGAATTGGCTTCCTTATCCTGAATTCATGATTTATGCCATTTTCACGGCAATCGTGATCGGCACTGGTGCGCTCATTTTTGATGATGTGTTCAAACCCGGAAATGACTATGTCGGATGGGCATTCCTCTTTGGTGTCGGTTTCCTTTCAATTATTTTTGGTGTTGTATTCTTTTTTATTCCCCCTTTCACAGGTATTCCAGGTGGCATAATTGGTACCCTGATTGGACCCATTTGGTCTCGTGCCATCTTTTTCATAGTAATGGGGATTATCCTGGTTATCGAATCACTTCTCATCCGTCGGGAAGTTGTTCCTGGTGACCATGGATTAAACTCTGACACTATTGGGCCAGTTATTCTCAAGTTTACAGCAATCTTTGGTCTTGCAATTGGTGGCTATCAAATGTCCTGGGTTCTCTTTCCCTTCTTTCGAGATGTAAGCATCTTTATCCTGATGCCACTACTTCTCTCAGCCCTTGGTTTCGTACTTGTTTGTAGTATCCTCATCATCTATGTTGAAACCCAGAGACGCCAACCCCACTTTCGAATGCGCCGTTTTCCACTTTTACTAAGTTTCTTGCTATTACTACTAACTCTACCAAATACTGCCATTTACCTTCAGATATATCTAGGAACTGTCCCAGTAACACCAGAAGAAGCAACGATATTCTTTAACTTGCTTTTCAATGCTATAACGGCATTGGGAGCAAGTATCACACTGCTATTAACCTCATTCTATGTTGTCTATCATCCGACCAAAGCTCGCTAGCTTTGGTCATTCCACTTTTTATAATCCAAAACGGTTCTGGATCTCTTGATAGATTTGAGTGCGATTTTCGGGCTTCAAAGTTAGTAGGGTTACATCTGAACGGGTTTTCAGTTTTGAAATCGCGGGTATTTTGAGTCGCAGACCAATTGTCCCCAGAACTGGTTTTGTTGAGTTCAACGCTTTCAAAACTGTTGGAAGAAAATCAGAGACTGCAAGTTCCATTTTACCAATTTCATCTATTACAATCAAATCCGCTTTTTCTATCGCGGCGTTAATGGCAGCTACTCCGATTTGCTGAATCGCTTCTAGGTTCACTCTATATCGTCCAACTGAAACCGGGCTTTCAATTTTGACAGAAGCCATAATTAGCTGCTCACCAGAAGCAATATCCTGAATGAAAAAACCAACACGCTTCTTTGTAAAATCGCGGAATTCTGGAGTACGAATTCCGCCCACCTTGAAACCTTGTTGTTGGGCTGTTGCTAAAAGGCGGTTAACAAGTGTGCTTTTACCACAACCGGGAAGACCTGTAACGAGTACGTTCACGTTCTCTAACATAGTCTATCCTTCTCCTTGATACAGACCAGCATACGGTTGAGTTTCCTGGAGCAACATGAAGAAAACGAGGTGAAGTAATCGGGCATTTGGTTTTATGATGAATCCATGGGGGTTGTAGACTGTGAGAAGTCCGCGAGATCGACCTTCATATCCCGCGTCCCATACCGCTGATTCGATCGTGACCCCGGAGCGTAATAACGAGGAGCGAGGCCGTCCAATAGCTATCATATTATGCGGAATGCGTACTGTTTCATTATACAGAACTAAATATGTGTCTGGTTTCAACTCATATTGATTTTGGTTTAAAGGCAACTCCTCATACGCTGGGATCAGCCGTTGTTTATTCGAGAAATCTACAAGCCCCGCTTCTTTAAAGGTGAAGACCTTGTGAAGGGTTAATTCCACACCATTTGGTGAAACCTGGACATCCTGGTCCTGCATGTTGGCTACTAGTTGATGTTTTTCTATCAAGTTCAAAAGGGTCTTACGATCAACGACCACCATTTTGATTCTTCACCTTGCCATGTTTGAATCCTTGAACCCTTTAAGCTGTCGGGTTTATAGACGAATAGGTAACTTCTGGTAGATTTCATAACGGAAAGCCTTATCCTGAAGCCATTGTATGAAGTGAGGTCATGGGGAATTCTGTAAAACCCACAAAACTTATGAAAAAACTCCAAATCATTGCTTGTCCTTTATGTGGAGAACGGCTTCCAGAGGCTTCAAACGGTCCAATTAGTCATTGTCCACGTTGTGAATTCAATCTCAAACTACTTGATTCTGATAAATCAACACATGTGGTTTCTATAACACCTGCATACATTCCTCAGTTAGTCTATTGGCTTATTGGTAGCCAAATTATAGGGTCAGGCGTCTTTCTGGTTTTGTTTCTCCTTTTTGCATCTCCCTTCTATTTCGTGGCACCACAAATAGTTGCCCTAATTCACCTATTGACCATAATTATAGGTGGACTATTTGCTTACACCATTTCCCGCGGAAGAGGCATTTCATTTATTCGAATCGGGCTTATCGTTCTCGGTCTGCTGTCTCTTCCTGTTGGTGTGTGCAGTATCGCGGCTGCGTTGGCAATCGCACCGCTACAACGCAGGTGTGTGATTTGTGGTAAACAGATTAAATGGGCCGCGTACATTGAATGCCCCCATTGTCAGGCTTCAATGCACCGGTGGGGGTCTTGTCGCACAAAGCGCCTACGAAAAATCTCAGCAACGTTAGAGGATGAAGCGAAGATCCCTTATCTTGAATGGATCTGCCCTGATTGTCATAACTATCTTTTGCCGAACCAAAACGGGGAGAAGGTCAATGGTTGAAAAGCAGTATCCAACCCGTTTTTGCCCCTATTGCGCATCACCAATTTCCACTCCAACAAGATTTTGTGAATCATGTGGGGCAGAAATTACATGGTCCATTAATGAAGCCCAAAAACCCCTTTGGCCATGGGCACCCAAATCAACCTATATCATTACAATCGTCACTTATGGAATCTCTCTCCTCATCACTTTCGCTATTTTATTCTATTATCTAATCTTTTGGGGGATTCCACTACTCGAATTACCGCTCATCTTGCTGGATCCTGGATTTCTCTTCATTCTTACTCTCAGTGAAGTCGTCTTCGTCATAATTCCTTGGGCGTTTATTCGAAGTCTCAGAGTGAAACGCGCAAAACTTGGGGTTTCGACAGGTGGAGGTTTAATGTTAATCAAGGATTTACTCCTTGGTATTCTAATTGGCGTAGCTATGGTTCCCCTCATACTTGCCTTAGATCTCTATGAGCTTTTAGGGCCCGGAGCTGGTCCTCCACCTACTCCTCCTACGCCAACTGACCTATTCTGGGTCGGAATGTTGTGTCTCTCAGTCATTTTAGTTATTGCTCCAGCAGAGGAATTTTTCTTCCGTGGGTTCGTCCAAAATTCCCTCGATGCCTACTATGGTCGAATTGGCGGGTTATTAGTTGCGTCGATAATCTT
>JBHLPH010000077.1:0-3127 GCA_048939625.1 Promethearchaeota archaeon | reverse complement strand
TTGGATTTGCTCTTCTTTGGTTTTGCTTTAGATTCAGTAGATTTTTCAGGCATTATCTGTCACCTAGCCTTAGGGTGGACAAGGACACTGAAGAGTAGTTAATAAAAGTATTGGCAGTCCAAGGGCGTTAGATCAGCTAAGATGCAGATTCTTTGTTTTATGCGGTTGCTTTAAGGAATGCGGGAAACACTAAAAGCTTCACAATGAGGGAAAACAAGTATGCAATCGGTTTCTGATTCATCCACCATGTCTAAGGTTGAGAGCTATCTCGATGACGCTATTAGCCGCGAATCCTCAATTTATAGTGCAGCTGTCATGACTGCAGATGGATTTCCTCTTATTGTTCTGATGGGTAAAGGTGAAGTGGAGAAGTTAGAATTAGCTGCGGCAATTGCATCCTTGGGTGCTTTATCAGAACAGACTGCAAGTCAGTTAAAAATTGGCAAATATAAGGATTTGATGCTTAGATGCGGACGAGGGTACCTTCTTGTACGACGTATCAGCGAAGCAAACGTTTTAGCGATATTGGCTGATCGTAATGCTCCACTTGGTGCCATTAGCTTAGTGATAGATTCGATGACCAAACGTCTCAAAGGACTATTGAAATAGAATCTTGAATTTTATTTTACTGATTTTTGTTTCATAAGCAATTTTAGATAATTTTCAACACGCGTATGTGTGCAGGCTTCTCGTTTTGAGAGCGTTGGGTTACGTTCAAGCCAATACTCAGCTGCTAGATTTTCCAGAATTCGATTGGCACCGGATCCATATTGAAGCGCTCGTTTTGGGGCGTTAACAACCTGGGAGGGGAGATTTAAGGAGTGTGCAAGCAGTCGGAGTACGCGTTTTCGAACAACCCCTTCATTGGTTTGCGTGATTTTACATGAAAGAGTAAGTGTTGAGGAAAAATCCTTGATTTTCTGATCAAGGTAGGGTAAAACCAACTGCAGGTTAAAGTGACTAGCTATTGCGGTCATTAGTGGAAGGGTTTCTTCTTGAAGCATATGGAAATCAGTTGCCATTTGGGTTATGACAGATTGCGCATCTGCTTCAATCAATTGTTTTTCGTGTTTTGCATATCCTCCGAAAAGCTCGTCTGCACCCTGGCCACTGAAAAGCGTTTTAATGTTGAAATTTGCTGCACAGCGAGCTGCAAAGAAATGTGTAATGGCTAGTTCTGTATGTAATACATCAACACGCCTAAGTATGGACAGAATTGTAGGAAGAGCTTCTTGAGCATCTTCGATAGTGAATAGTTGAATTGTTAGTGGAAGGTTTAAGGACGCTGCGGCGATACGAGCCTGGGCAATATCTTTTGCCGACTCGACTCCCGCAACAAAGAGTTGAAAGGGCTTTGGGTAAATTTCTGATAATATAGCGGTTATTACGCTACTATCAAGACCACCAGAGAACAAGACTCCAAATGGTTCCGAAGTGTCAAAGATCTCTGATATTACATTGTTTAGGAGGAAATGAAGATGACGACTAGACTGAATGCAAGGATCTTTCTTCATTGTGAGACACGCCAATGGTTCAGTACAAGTTATCGGCAGGTTTATTTGCATCGATAAGCTGAAAAATCTCTGGTCGCTTATCCGCGATGACAGGAAGGCATTTGAGTGACCGCACTTGCGGGATGAACTATCATAGTTACCTAGAGCGAGTGAGCGGCTAAGTTTGTTTAATCAATGCGCGCGCAACCGACTCTATTATTCTCAAGTCTATTTCGTTACTTAGCCTATTAAAATCGCCATAACCTGAGATAGTGAGAAGTTTTAGTGAATTATTATCATTCCCTCTGTGGGAGTGCTCTCAAGTGCAACAAGACATAGCTAAGTTCCTTCGAAGACAAGAATTACCTAAATCAGAAATTAACTTCACAGCTATTTACGTATTCAAATCACTGCCGACTTAAAATAGGATTTTTATGGAATGACGTGAAAATAGGTTAGAAGGCGGGATCTTTTCGTGGTCTGTGTGGTGTACTCGAGCAGTGTTTGTCCCAGATGCGAAGTGCTCAAAGAATATCTCCACGACCATAGTGTTGAGCACACAGTTCGCATGGTGGACGAGCCTGATGCTCAAGTAGACGCATTGATGCTAAATATCTACAATACACCCGCACTGGTCATTGGCAATAACGTACTTCATCAAAAGGATTTGTTCGCCAATAATCGACTCGATGAAAACACACTCTTAACATTCCTCAGGAGCAACGGACATGGCCCGACGTAAGAGGACACAAAGAGGGATAACAAAGCGTACGGTGTCATTAGATAGGTGGATTCAGGCTGTCCGAAAAGAGGAAGCTGGAATGCCGATGGTGCGGACCAGCGATTCTCTAATTCGTAGTTGGAATCGCAAGAAAATCGTTGATGCCTTAATTCGGGAAACCATGTTAGTGCAAGAACTTTTCAAGATTCCATCAATTAGCCAAGATGAAGCCCGGGGAATTGCCAACACAGTAGAACAGAGAATCCAGCAGATGCAACTTCCTTTTGTTAGCGCGCCTCTAATCCGAGAAATTCAAAATCAGGTTCTACTCGAAAAGGCGAAGCAGGATGCCCGATTCGCTGTATATCGTAATGCCTTGACCCGTGTCGGTGTTCCCATGTGGGATTTTAGCCATATCATTGGTGGAAACGGATACGAAGCACAAGAAAATGCTAATATGCAGCCAAACCCAGAGACCATCCACAAAAAAATCGCAGATCGTCTTTGTAAAGAAGCCTATCTACTAATGCTTCCACCTGAATTGGCAGATGCACACCTTGCAGGAGATATTCACATCCATGACCTCGAATACTTTGGTACCCGACCTTTTTGTGCAGACTATGATGCACGATATTTCTTCAAATATGGGTTGATGTGTGATGGGCTCGGTGAAAGGACTGCAGTTGCAAAGCCAGCGTCGTACCCTACGGTGGCTATATTGCACCTCATCAAAGTCTTGGCAGCAGGTCAAACCAACTGCGCCGGCGGTCAAGGACTCTTCAATTTTAATGTATTCTTGGCGCCTTTCCTCCGCGGAAAGTCTCCTAGAGAGATTAAACAACTTGCTCAAACAATCCTCTTCGAAGCCAACGAAACCTACGTCTCTCGAGGGGGACAACTAGTTTTTTCAAGC
>JBHLPH010000076.1:0-3160 GCA_048939625.1 Promethearchaeota archaeon | reverse complement strand
GGCAACGTCACAGTCAACATTGTATCAAATTTTGCTAACACTTCCAAGCTTAAAATCAGGGTTTGGTTTTCATAGAGAGGCTGTTGCGCATAGATTGTCAAGGAATAGATTGCCGGAATTACTTGGGTCAAGTTCAAACTAAGCCGGTATACTCCGCTACCAATGGAGACCATGCTATAGGGGCTGCTCTGAAAGATTGCCCAAACCGTCGCACCATTGATAGCTAGGCTATTACTTGTGTCCCAAAACAGCACATCAAGGACCAAGGTTTCGTTTTCAAATTCACTGGGAGAATAGTCTCCATTTTCAGGCGTTAGTGATGTAGCCCAGACTAAATAGAATGTCTCGCTGAAGTATTGTGTTTCATAGTTTTCCACGCTAATGTTGAAACTAATAGTCCACCACCCAGCCGATGCCCCTGTCGTTACACAGGTCACTGAATAGGTGCCGTCACCGTTATCGACATCATTGATGTCTGACCAATTACCCTGAACAATCGCGTAAAGAACTCCCTGTGTAGATAACAAATCTTGGTAGGTGACAAGGATCTCAAAAGGTCCATTATGAACAACAGGAGTTGAAGAGAGCACTTGCACATCAATCATGGTTAGGCGGACATCTACAAACACAGAAGTATTGAAAGTTGAAGGTTCAAACCCTTCTATTGAAGCAGTGAGATTAATTGTAAATGTCGAACCGCTTCCACTCACATTCAGAATAAACTGTACATGGTATGTGCCATTAAGCATATCAACGACTTTAATCCCTGAAAATGGTGAACCATTAAGAAGACAAGTTATTGTCGCATTTGTTATCCCGGATCCATCTGATACTTTGCGATAGATTATACTAGCATTAAACGGTGCGCCACCAAACATGCTTGCAGGGCTACTTCCAGTAATATTGGTTGCTTCACCTGTTACGGTTAGAGTCACATACAAGGTATTGTTTTGATAAAAACCTGCAGGCATCGAAGCATTCACAATAAGGTTGTGTATACCCACACCAAGGTCGGTACCATTCAAGAGGATCGTGTAGTTTCCATCTCCGACATCTGATAAATCTCGGAAATAACTTGCAGAGTCAGTAACGTTAACTTGCGCTCCAGCAATCCCTCCCTCGCCTAATGGTGTTAGAACCGAATAATTAGTCTCTAATACGACACTTTGAGTATAGCTTATCGTAAGAGTTGTCCAATTCGCAACTAAATTTGTTTTTGACCACAAAGTGAGGGTCACAAAGGTTGTAGTTGGCGAATATCCTTCTCTGTCAGCAATCACTACACCACTATGGTCCATACGGCTCATTGAACTGGTATCAACCCAACCCCAATAATATCCTCCAGCGCCATTAGGCAGGTCGTATGTTGTTCCGCCAAATGTAACATTTACTACAGCGTTTGGGATTCCAACTGAATTGTAAGTGTCTTCGTAATAGACCGATACGTTTACAAAGTCACCAATTAGGCCTGAGTAAGATGTTGGATTGCCTAAAACAACCGTTGGGAAAACTAAATTGATGGTGCTGAGGCCGATACCGACATAATAACTATTATTCCAGACCACTTCACAACGCAAAGTGTCATTAATGGTTGTAGAGGCGCTTGGATCAAATTCAGTAAAATTCAATAATCCACTCAGATCTGGAGAAAGTCTTTCTTCAAAGAGGTCAGTTCCTGCTGTGTCATACGGAACAAATCGTCCTTCTCCATCCGTAAATGTCGAAAGTTGCGCTTCCACGTGAATTAGGTCTGTGATATTCACTTCAGACCCTGTCACATCAATGCCCTCATGCCAGATGGTGGGTGTTTGCACACGATTAGCATCAGTCGAGAGGACACGCCACAGGGTGCCATTTCCTGCACCATTCGGCTCATCGAGAAATACCCAGCCAGGCGATGGGCTGCTATCTTGCACTTGGAAGCCTAGAATCGACGTTGAACCATTATACAGAAACTGCATATTCCAATATGCTGGAAGCGAAAAGTTCAGAGAACGACTGTTTATATCCGCTCCCACATTCGGAAATGATATTACAGTGCTAATGTTCCAGTCAGCAAAGATGGCCAAGTAGTCTGCTCGAAAAGCTGTGCTCCCCGTGAAAGTCTGATTGAAATCAGCAAAGTAAGTATAATTAAACGTAATTGGCCAAGATGCTGTGACATTGAAAAATGCTGTACTCCCTGGCTCGATGAACGTGCTTAACCACCATCCCGAATTACTCCCAGTATCATTAACCGATGACCCGTTGATTTGCAATCCTATCTGTTGAGGTGTTGGGTATATTCCCAAAGGAAGGAGTGACACATTCATCATTAAATCATTGCCAACCCATTGCTGAAGGGGACTTGAATACCAAATATAGCCATTGTCTGGTGGAGAAAGAACATCACTCCGCATATACCACGTTGAAATCCCAATCCCATCATTTAGAAATCTAACAAAGAAGGTATTAGCATAGGTCTCACTGGTATTTAGAAATACAGGGGATGCAAAGGTGTGGTTTTTCCAAGCTACACCCATAGCCCCAAGTTCAACATTTATTGTTCCGGTGATTGCTGTATCAGGGCGGGGTGTTCCTGCTGAATCAGTGGCATTATAGATCCAGACCCTGGCATCAAATAATGCGTCATTTTGGATGAGGTTGATGTATATTTGGAGGCTGTGTAAATAGCAGCTGTTCGTGACTTGAAAGCTCATATGTGGACTAGACGAGAAGAAAATATTTCCATCGATTGCTGTATCATTCGTTTCTATGTCAAGAACGACAGGAGAATCCGCTGTGATATCTTCTAATGTAATATTCACAGAGCTCTGCCAATTGGATGGGACTCTAAATTGAAAATCGTTAACATCTGTTGTCTCACTTTTCGTGGACATGGTCTTGTTATATTGGGCACGAACTTGGGTTGAACCCCCAGAACCCCAATATTGGCCGATTGGAGTCCCTCCACCATATGGTGGCGGTGGAGATGATTTCAGAGAAGAATTATTAGATGCAGCATTTATTGAATTAGGTAAATATGGCGTATTCACAATTAGGGGAATAAAGAGGACGACGATGAGGGTGACTATTGTCCATGAACGTCGTGCCACCGTAATTTCACCAAATAGCGTCTTTTCTCAACTTGCTGCTTCAATTACGACCGTTGTCAGCGAAC
>JBHLPH010000047.1:0-10409 GCA_048939625.1 Promethearchaeota archaeon | reverse complement strand
AATTTTATGTATCCAGATTCAGTGCAATGCATAGGAACTCATCGGAGGTTCCATATTATGGCTGATGAAGGAACATCCTCAACACTGGTCCTCGTTGCCGCTGTGCTCCAGCTCATCTTCTTCTTTGTGCTAGCCGGGCTAACGGGGCTCTTTGCATTAGTATTAGCAGCTCTACCCTCAATACCACCATCAATGCTCCCTCCGGGATCACCTCCCCTTGCTGAATTCATCGCAGTCATGGCAAGCATAGCAGTACTGTTTGTAGTCATGACTGCTTTCGCGCTAATCTTTACTATTCTCTGGTTTATGTGGCGTAGCAGTCCAAGCCAACACAAAGTTGGTCTCATCATCTCTGGCATCATAGCACTCCTCTTTTCCGGTATACTTCCGGGAATCCTAGTCATTATTGCAGGAGCCATTGCTCCCAGCTCATCAATACCCACTCCACCACCCACCACAGTGAAACAAGTCCCCTCAAAGCCTGAAAAAGGCGTGAAGTATTGTTCAGCATGCGGAAACCCTGTCACGAATCCGAACGCCGAATTTTGTGGCGTGTGTGGAGCAAGCCTTGCCGAATGAAGTCTTCGAATAAACACTAATCCTTTGCAATGGGATTGTCAGAGCTTAAAAAAACCGACTCTACAATCCTCCTTTCTTTTGTTTTCGAAACCACAAAATTACACTCAGAATTACGACAAGGACAACAACCACGACTACTGGAATAATAAACCAGGGAAGACTGGGGCTGCCTGGGGGCGGTGTTGTGGGTTCTTCTATCCAATTGTGGATTTCGACGTTATCGATTCCAGGGCCGATTTCGGTCGCAAATTGGAAGGTGCTAGACTGTGTAATATCATTGTCTAGGACCTGCATGCGCAGCACTCCATTGATATAGACTTCGAAGTGTCCTGTGTTATTGCGATGAACTTCGAAATGGTACCATCCAGTGATATCTCCTACGGGGATGAACTCAGCAATGGGGACAGTTGTAGTACCTTGCTGCTTGAGTAGTGTGAATTCATCGCCAACGCTCCAACCAGGGAAGGCATCTGTAAAAATCGAGAATCGATAATTACTCCCAATATAACTCATAAGATAAACATAGAAATGATCAGATGGAGTTTCTGTTGCTTCAACATCGAAGATCCATCGCCCATAAGCTACAGTACTTGAATGGATGGCAAAGTTCCATCCTGCTGCTGTTGCACGGAGGCTATTATCAGCTGCTGTGAAATCGCCTTGGCTAATTGTCCAGTCATCAAAGTTCCCATCATCGAAATCATCTGTCCACACAAGTGCCGCAGTACACGTTAATGGCTGAACAGCAAGAAAACTAACGAGAAGTGCTAGAACGCCAAGCATAAAAATCAAAGAGTGGTATCGATTTATTAGTGTCAATTTATACACTCCAACCCATTTGTATACAACAGAGAATACTGCCAAACATTTCTTCTGAGCATGAAATCGGTTATTTATTCTCGGGATACAATGAGTTCGGAATTCTCTACTAAATGCGGAAAACCGCGGATTATTCGAACTAGCCAGTTCGTTTTCATTTTGTCGGTTGGAGTAAGTCTGAAAAGGAATCAGGATAATAATAAAGGGAAATCGGAGTCGAAAATGAAATGATTCAGTCTGATACCATTCGTCAAGCCATTCGAAATAAACTTACAGAAGGAAAAGCCCTCAAAACAGTGGGTGGAGCAGAATTTGTAATCGAATCCATTACTCCGCTTGAGCTGGTCTTTCGTGTAGGAGAGAAGAAATCCCGCGTAGCAATCCAAATGAACACAGTCGATGATCTCGTCAAGGAATTTAAATTCCTTCCTCCTAATGGTTGGATGAAAATTGGAGCCACGACTGGACAACCCAAAGCTGGAACTCTTGCCGCGGTCGTTCGTGAACATACAACTGGCGCCAGTTCTGCGAGCCAATTTGCAGCCGTCCTCGCTTTCGTCGGAGTGGCAGAGATAAATCCCAGGCGTCCAGCTCGAATCCGGCTTCTCGTTTGAGGAAACTTATTCTGGCTATTAATCGAAGGTTCTTCGTTAGAGAAGAAAGGTTCTTATTTACTCTACCTTGATGAAACACTACTAAACACCTCTGGATAGGATGATTGTGTCAAAAACCTCTAAACCTGCAAATGAAGTAAATGAGTGGAAACAAAAGGTCTACAACTGGTTAGCTGAAGAAGGAATGTTTCGTAAAGAGGTTGATGACACGAAAGCTGCATTCCATTTTGGCATTAACTATCCTGTGGGTTCACCTTATCATATTGAGATAGTAAAACCCCGGGACATGAAAGATGGCATCCTCATCGTTTCAATACTACGCGTGGCACCATCACATAGGAATGCACTCGCAAAGCTTGCCTCTGAGAAGCGTAAACCTCTACTTCACGAGCTGAAACTCCGGCTGCTTTCCCGACGTCCAGGCTTTTCCGTTAAGGAGAATGATGGGGTCTGGGATGCGGTGCAATTTCAGATGCGATTACTCCATGATAATCTGACAAAGACGACTCTTATGGAAGCCATTGATGAGGTCTTTCGGAGTATGCTGTTTGTCATTTGGACATTTGGGCATAATTTCGGAATACCTACTGGTAGCCATCAACAACCAGAATTTTACGCCTAGCCCTCGCCGAATTGTGCTTTTTCTCTTGAACCTGAAAACTTTAAGAGCTCGGAGCCAGATGGTAGAGCCAAGGAGGCTTCTTATGAAAACCTGTGATGCCTGTGGTTATGATAACGAAGATGATGCAGATTTTTGTGCTCGATGTGGAGCTCATCTTACTGATAAAACTGTAAAACCCAAAGTTCATGAAGAAGACAAAGATTGCTACGGTTCTGAAGAAGACGATTGCTTCGGACTCCCTTATGGTGGTGCAATTTGTGGTCTTATTCTTGGGGTATTCATCATTCTCTGGGCCATTGGGCCATTATTTGGATTGGACATTTGGACCTATTTCTGGCCATTCATCATTCTAGTGTTTGGAGTTCTTCTCATCGCTGGAGCGATCTATTCGATACGACGGCGACAACGATAGAGGCTAGCTATGCATCTGAGAGGGCGCAGTCGGTTCTACCGCACTGAGTGCATATGCGTTGATGCGACCAACGCGACATTACAATCCGTGTGAATATCCAATAGATAATGAGAACAAGTAGGTAACCTGCGAGTAGCAGGTTATTGTTAATTTGCATTTGTGTAGCCAGTAGCAAAAATGCTCCAAGTACAAAAAGGACGTTTATGAGAAATCGCAGCTCTCCCCTTTCTATTTTGACGACACGATACACTTGATGTTGCACTAATCCAAGAGCAACAAAAATCCATCCAATCCAGAAGATTTCGATTACATGTTGAAAATAAAAACCGGCAAAAAAGAACAGACCCGTACCAATTAAAGCGATGATTGCACCGATTACTAGCCCTGTGCACCCGGCACACAAGATTCGTGAGTGAATTCTGAGCACATGACCTGAATATTGGTCACAGGTTGGATGGTGTCCCTTTTTACGAATTGAAGCACCAGAGGATGCTTGGTTTTTATTCATGGCTCGATTGGAATCGGTTTTCTTCTTTGTAGAACACCGCGAGCAATGAGTTGGGGAAATGCCTGCAATGACACCGAAAATACAAATCAGGGCGAAACTTGCCCCAACGAGCGTGTTTTGCCAAGGAATTACTATGGTGGGAGGTGGGTTTAGAAATAGTATGGGCAGGAGTCCCAATCCTAAGAGAGAAACAACAAGCGATATAATGGCTACTCCTGAACTGTGTTTCTGGCGAGTCATAGTCGAATGAGTCCTTTCAGTGTTCCCAAAAATCCTTTCCACATCATATGCCGATAATAGCTTCGCTTGACCTCATTAATTGCCAAAGTCCCAGCGATACGACGGCGCCACCCATAAAACCGACGATAAGTCGCAAAAAGTTCCTTCTGGACCTGTTCGCGTGTCAAATGCTCTGTTGGCATTGTAGCGTGTACCATGTCAAATTGATTCCATCTAGGATCTACCATCCAGCCTTTTTCTAACGCTTCCTCAAACAAAGGTGTTCCTGGATAAGGAGTCATCGCCATGAAAACGGCAATATCCGGATCAACTTCATCAATCCATGTCCGAAAAGCTTCAAGCGATTGATGAGAATCCTGGCAATGACCGATAATCGCTGTTGTCTGGGAAAGAATATCGTTTTCCTTTAACAGTTGGATGGCCTCTTTACCGATGGACACGCTAATTCCTTTTCGGTACTGTTTTAACATCTTTTCATCATGACTTTCTAATCCAGTCATCACCCACTGAAGCCCAGTCTGTCGGAGTTTCGGCAGTAGCTCCTTTCCCGCTACGATCTGATCTGCTCGAGTTTGGAAAAACCACATTAAATCCTCTGTAATGCCCCGTTGAAGTAGCTCATCACAGAAGGTGTTCATCCACTCATTCAATTGGACGTAATCATCAGTTAGCCACAGAAATCGGCTACCAAATTCCCGATACAGGTATTCAAATTCATCTGCCACTCTTTCTGGTGATTTCTGGCGGCACGGTCCCCAATAACGCCATTGACTGCAAAACGAACAAGAATGCGCGCAACCACGGCTCCCCTCAACCAAAGCATAGGGTAAATCTCGTCCAGCAGGAAATCGGTATTTTGACATATGTTCATGCACGAAATGATAGCCTGGAAAAGGCAGGCTGTTCAAATCTTTAATTAAGGGGCGATTCGGTGTGTGCACAATTCCCTTTTTGTCACGAAATGAAACTCCTTTTACCCTGTTCAGCGGTTCGCCTTGGTCAAGAGCCTTCAATACTTCGAGAAGCGTAACTTCGCCTTCTCCTCGCACAACCAGATCAAGCTGAGGGTGTGCTTCCAATGCTTCTTGGGCTAGAACTGAAAAATGCTGACTCCCCGCGATCGTGACAATCCCTGCATCGACCTCTTTTGCTATATCCAAGGTGCGAAGTGTTATGTTCGCATTGCACGTTGAAACAGTACTCGGAGCCACAATATCAGGTGAAACGGTGGCTATTCGTTCTTTCACTTCAGACCATTTGGCTTCTTCTGCCTGGCAGTCCATAACTTGTATTTCGACTCCAGGAAAATGTTTCTCTAAATAGGCTGCTAAACACAAAAGTGCCAACGGAGGTGGCAAATATTCGCCCATCACAAACCAGGGCTCTTTCGGAGGCTCAATAAACAAAACCTTCACAACGATACAATCCACCCAAACCGTAGCTCCGCTATCACTAGCTCCCCAATTTAACCTTTTAGTCTACACTCGACAAGAGAAATTGGTGAACCGGAGCTATGGCGATCCAGGCCCCACAAAAAGGACACAATTGGAGGGGAGAGGGAATGGTTTCTAGGGGAGTAAGTGGTGCCTGAATATTCGTCACTCCAGTTCAGGGTTTGATACTAGTCCCTCTACGACTAGAGTCGTACGTGTTCTCTTAATAAAAACTTCTCTTTCACGAGTTTTGTTTTGGTTGAGGTTTTGCGTGTTCCCCAAAGTCTTAAGAGCAGGAAGGTTGCTACAGCTGGGTGAGGTGTTCCTCATGGTCTATTGCCAGAAATGCGGTGTTGAAAACGCCGATGAGGCTGATTTTTGCAAGAAGTGTGGTGCTCCTTTGGCGCCGGTCAAACGTCCTTGGCGTGTGAAATATGGTGAACGAGCTGAAGAAGAATGCTTTGGCATCGCTGGTGGTGGCGCTATTTTTGGAGTCATCGCTGGTATCGTTGTGATAGTATTGGGGCTCGCTCTCGTCATACAAATTCCCATTTGGTTTGTTATCGGCCCAATCATAGGGATTATCTTCGGAGCTCTAATTATCATCTTTGCACTAAACTCGATTCGACATAAACGTCGGATGAGGGTGGAGGCATGAAAGACGCATCATGATTTGGAGGTTATGATAGTGAGTAAGAAATCGCATCAAGATCCAGATATTATCGGCATAGTCAATGCGGGCTTGATTCTCATCCTGATTGCAGTATTCATAGTTATCCGTCCACTCCTAATTCCTTCAGGATTTAACTTCATCTTAGACTTGCAGTGGATTGAAGTATCTCCTGGCATCTGGTGGTGGTCACCCCAAACCCCCCTTGCCCATGTGTACGTTTATGAGACGATGTACCTCTTCTTCCTTGGAACCATTATCACTAATATCGTTGTACTAGCGCTTCGGGTCGTCTTTCGAGACTCTTATGATCGGCAAATCGATGGTGTTGGTAGCATCATCATGAGTGCAGGGATCACCTGGGCTGCCTATAACCTATTCTTGAATTACACTCCCACTAGCGCCTTTGCAGTATTTTCCGGGTGGTTCATCGTATTCGTTGGTGTGAGCATCATCATCCAGAGTCTTGGGCATTGGGTTGTTCGTAATTTCGAAAAATCAACCTAGTGATTCCTCAATCCCATTTCCCGGTGCGTTACATTCCCTAGAGGCTAGTGGATTTACCAACTAGAAAGGCGTTGGAAATTAATTCTCTTTACGACGATTTTGTCTTTTTACACCTGGATTCTGAGAGGGATTCGCTGGGCGATCTCCCTTTGCTAGTGTTTCTTGAGCAACTTTGAGGATCTCTTCAGAAATTTCTTCGACTGACTGATGGGCATAATAGGTCTCATACAAGGCTTTGTAATGGCCTCCAAGATCAAGGAGCTCTTGATGGGTACCCCGCTCTATGATCTTCCCATCTTCAAATACTAGGACTCGAGATGCGTTTGCGATTGTAGTCAGTCTGTGTGCAATCACTATAGTAGTTCGTTTGGAAAAAAGCTGTTCTTGGGCTGCCTGGACTAGGGATTCCGAGTAGGCGTCTAAACGACTGGTCGCCTCATCTAAAATCAGAATTTTGGGATCGGCTAACATAGTGCGTGCAATCGAAATCATTTGCACCTGCCCAGCACTAAGATTTTTGCCCCCTTCAGTTAGTTCGGTCTCATAACCCTGAGGTAAGACTTCGATGAAATCATGAGCGCCGATTAAGCGTGAAAGCTGAAGGATTTCCTCGTCAGTGGCTTCGGGACGGCCATAGCGGATATTTTCCATCACGGTATCATCGAAGAGATAAGGCTCCTGGGCAATGAGTGCGACTGTGTTATGGAGCGATTCCAGGGTTATTTCCCGAATATCTTGATTCCCAATCCGGACACTTCCACTTTGAGGGTCGTAGAACCGGTTAATAAGGGCTGCAATTGTGGTTTTTCCAGCTCCTGTGTGTCCGACAATCGCCACTAGCTCGCCGGGTTGAACCATAAAACTCACGTTTTCCAATACCTCTGCACCCTCAATGTAGCTGAAGGTAACATCATCAAAGGTGATACCATCACTTTTTGGACTAATTGGCGTCGCATCCGCTTTGTTTTGAATAGAAGGTTCAGCTTCAAGAATGTCCAGAACACGATCCATGGAGGCTAATGATGCTTGAAATTGGGTGGCCATCATACTCACGCTTAGAAGTGGCCACAAGAATCGTTGAACGAGAATGACGCCAAGAAACACTTCACCAAGAGTAAGGATTGGCAAAGCTCCGATAGCTAGGCTTCCACCAACGAATAAAACGGCTGCAACCGCTGCAATTCCTGTTGCTCGAACCAATGGCATCATGAGAGTCATAAGCATCATAAACCGAAATCCATGCTGGTAGGATTCCTGGTTGAGTTCGCTGAGGATAGCTGCAGTCTCATCTTCGCGGTTGAAAGCTTTTGCTATATGGATGCCACTGAGGTTTTCAGCTATCTGTCCAGATACAAAACCTGTTGCCCGTTGTGATGCAAGCATGGTTCGTTGCCCCACGGTGCCAAATAGAATTACAATGATAATGACAACTGGAACAACAACAAGTGAACTAATTGCAATTAATGGGTTCACAAGCCACATGATGATAAAAGTAGCAATGAGCAATAGTAACTGGCTTGAGAAATCAATGACAATCTGAATTCCAACTGCAAGATTATCTGTATCCGTTGTAACACGTGAAGTTACTTCTCCACTTTGTTTGGCTCGAAAATAGGACAAATCTGTACTCACGAGTTTTCTGTAGATATCTTGCTGAAGCGAACGGACATAGCCAGCTTGGGCTCCTGAAAGTATCCACGTATACAGTGAACTCAAGAACCAACTTGCCACTCGCAATATGACATAGATTACACCCAGAAAAAGAACAGCACTCAAAGGAGCACCTGGAACAAGCACGAGGTTGATGCCACTCGCAAGAATGATAGGATCAAATGAACGAAAGATCGTTGCGATAATGGCAAACGTGGCTGCAACCACGATGAGTTTTTTGAACCGACCGAGGTAGCCAAATTGAGCTCTAAGCAGAACTCCCATGGGACGACTTCGCTTGTGCCGTTCCCCAGCAAATGCAGTTGGACCTCGACGTATCGCCATTAGTTACTCTCCCCTTGGTTTGGAATTTTCTTGACATATGGCAATGCGCCAGGAAGTCGTTCGAAGATGCGCTGATAATTCTCAGATGTCTGAATTAACTCGTCATGAGAGCCTGTGGCCACGATTTTTCCTTTATCAACAATCACAATGAGATCCGATTCGAGAAGTGTTCGGAGGCGTTGGGTGACCGTGATGCTGGTTCGATTTTTCATGACTTCATCAAGGGCTTTTCTTAAAGAATATTCAGTTTGAGCATCGATAGCGCTCACGGAATCGTCTAACAAGAGAATTTTTGGGTTCTGGACAAGAGTGCGTGCGATGGCAAGGCGCTGACGTTGACCACCACTGAGAGTCATTCCTCGCTCTCCAATTATCGTATCATAGCCTTGAGCTAATTCCATAATAAACTCGTGGGCTTGAGCTTTCTTCGCAGCATCAATGATCTCTTCTTCGCATGCATCGACGCATCCAAAACCAATATTATCGCGGACACTCATGCGAAACAGGAAAGTGTCTTGTTCAACGAGACCCACTGCTGCCCGTACATCACGAGTAAGAACCTTATGGAGGTCAACTCCTCCGATGAGAATTCTTCCTTCTGTGGGATCGTAAAGACGTAAAAGAAGTTTAAGAATGGTGCTCTTGCCGCCTCCTGGGCCCCCAATAAGGGCTACGCGGGAGCCACTTGGAATGTTAAGATTGATATTTTTAATCGCGTAGGGATTATTTGAACCGTTTTCACTGGTATATTGAAAACTGACGTTATCAAACACAATGTCTCCAGTCCAATCGATTCCAGTTACCCCTTCCTCAGGTTCCTGCAAAGGATCTTTCCAATTTAACACATCAATGATTCGTTGGGCATTGATGTATCCCCCACGAATAACAAGTAAGAAACGTGGAAGCATGAAACTAAAACTTTCAATTGCTGCAAACAATCCCAAGGCAGTCACAAGCATTCCAACGGTCCAGGTTCCATTCAAGACCAAGCTTGCTCCATAAACAAAGGCAAGAGTAGTAATCGCGACTAGAATAAGGGTCGGTAAGTAAAAAGCTCCAAGTTTGCCCTCTCGGGCAGTAAGTTCCTCATATACTCCGGCGGCTCCATTAAATTTCTCTTGTTCCCGGTCCTCTGATCCAAATGCACGCACAACCTCGATTCCTCGAAATACTTCCTGGCTAATGGCTGTAATCGTTTCATTCTGTTCAGATCGTGTCCGGCGGACAGGTTCGATTTTCACCGCATACCGATATGCGAAATAAAGGTAGAGAGGGGTTCCAATTACGACGATGACGCCTAACCAGGTATCCATTAAACCTAGAAAAATCGAGGCAATAATCAACGTACCTATTGCTGAGATGATATTTCGAAGTGCAGGATTAAGGGAGAAGCGAACCCATCGGACATCTTGCATTGCCACAGCCAGAAGTTGTTTACTATCCACTTGGTCGTGAAAGGTCATACTGTTTTCTTGCACTAACTCAAAAAATTCTTGACGTGCATCCCGTTCCCATCGAAGAGTAATCAATGCAAAAGCATATCCAACAAGAAGAATCGTGAGAAACAAAGCCAACGCAATTCCAAGAATTGACCACACCTGCATGATGAACATGGCAGAAAATCCTTCAGTTTCAAGAATGTTAATGGCATTCCCAATAACAATGGCAGGAAGTGTCAAGAGATATGATGCAAAAAGCGCAAGTGCTGTAGCTACAATTGTAGTGCCTGGATAACGGCCTAATGCGGCAAGCTGGTAGCGTGTCGCGCTCTTATATTTGGTATCATTCACGGAGTTCAAAACCCTTCAAATTCGGATACTTATTCACTCGGTTATTTCGTTTGACAGAAAGAACTTCCTTTTAGAGCCATCGCTTTTTCCGGAAATACAAGATTAACCCTAAACCGATTCCCAGCATTACAAGTAGGAGAATAGGATAGCTAAATGGAAAGTGATATTCGGGCATGCTTGGAAAGTTCATCCCATATATTCCCACAATTAAGGTTAATGG
>JBHLPH010000075.1:0-3289 GCA_048939625.1 Promethearchaeota archaeon | reverse complement strand
CCTTTTAGAAAGCTTCTGTGTCAAATCTTTCATTATATCAGTAATTCGCTGTTCGGTCCACTGAGTGGGATCAAGCTTGTCATAGAGCTGTTGATATATGATTCGAAGCTCATCAGGAATTTCATCGGCTAAACCTGGGGGAGGAGTGGAAAGTGTGATAATTCGATAAGAATCTGGAGCATATTGAGTCACCCAAGTATAAGCCTGATTCAAGCGGGTTGTAATATAATCTCTTTCCTCAGATGTCAAAGATTGAGGAATTATATCCGTGTTGGCTAGTTTGTCGATAGCCGCATCTGATAATTGATCGTGCGGGATAATTTGGGTGAGCAGAACTGCATGTAGATACGGGAGCTGAAGGGGAGCTGTTTTAGGTAAAGGGTCAAGGTTCGCAAGTTCGTAGCTCCGACAGATATCAGCAATTTCATGGGGCGGAGCTTTGGGTGTGTCAGTTTGATAATACACGCGTTCAGCGCGTTCATATTGTCCGATATAATTGGGGATGTATTCTAGACCTAGAGTTAATCGTTTCATTGATTTATTCTTCAAGTAAATATACCGAAGGGGTTCTCCTGGAGCAACGGAGATCCATGTTTTGGGAGTGAAGCCCTTGAAATCCGAACTACCCATATCTCCTTTGTCGACCCCGTTTTCAATCAGACCTACCCACTCATTTGCATAGGGAACTGGAGGTTTGAATTTGTAGAAAGTTTCCGCGATTTCTTTGGCGCTATCTCGTGATCCCCCAGGTGTGGCATGATCTTTACCAAATGGTTCGAACCCAACCCCGAGAACCCTCCACAAGGCAGCCCATTCTAATCGCCAAGAGAGTTTCCCGTTTTCAATACTTATAGTTCCTTTATGGCCGCACTCCTCGCATTGATAAGTGGCAGTATAAGCGTCCAAATCAACGGCGATAACCGTTGTTGTGCTAATATGCTGGCATTTCTTGCAGGACACATTAATCGGAAACCAGTCCGATGGATAGGGGTTTCGTACTCGATATTTATTTACGATTTCACGGGCTAGTTCTCGATGCTCAATAGTATACCGAACCAATTCTTGCATTTGTGGCCAGGTGTAAATCTGGTTAGTACTGACTATGGTTGTATCACGACTAAAGCAATCGAGATAATTGCCGAAATCAAGCCAATATCGGTCGACCCAACTGTCTAACTCGCCTTTGGGATCAGGTACATCAATTAGCCGTCGACCAACGTAGTCCCTTGCTTTCGCAGGATCAGAAAACTGAGTCAGTTGACCTTCTTTGCCCTTCCATTCATCGCTGGTGTAACGGACGACATAATGCTTGGACTGGTACCCTTTCTGTTGAAGCTGGTGCATCACCGTGTTCGTTAGAGTAATTTCCCCACGGAGACGTCCCACATGTTGGAGACCTGAGACAGAAAGACCACAGCTACAGTCTATGCTTGAGACATCAGTACCCCAGTAGTCGATAATTTCCTCGACTAAGGCATCAATCCAATGCTGATACGTGGTTTGCTCAGACACCTTAGTCACCTAGGCTTCTCTTTTCAGTATTGAGTGAGGCTTTATGAACGATTCGTTTTTCATTCCTGCCTTGGAGAAGAGGAGGCAACCCCCACCATTTCGTAGATAACACGAATTTTGGTCATAAGCTCTTCGAAATTGCTTTCAGTTTCTGCCGAGACAGACACAGAGGGGAGCTTATAAGCTTCTTTGATGAATGCAGTCGCTTCCTCAGCTTCTTCACTATCAACTAAATCTGTTTTATTTAATACAACGAGAATTCGCGCCTCATCAATGCCTGTTGCACGAAGAATCTCTAACGAACTCTCGATCTTCATACCCAGAAGTTGTATTGCATCGGATATATCCACTACTAAAAGCAACACATCTGCGGCTCGCATATCATCGAGATTCAATTGAAAAGCGGAAATCAACTCAGGGTCCAAATCCAACGCAAAGCCAATGGTATCCACAAAAAATAGTCCCGGATTCCCTGCGAGTGACCATTTTGACGCCAAAGTTGTAAAGGGACGAGCACTGACCTCTTTTTCTGCTCCCGTGAGCGCATTGAACAGACTCGTCTTCCCCGCATTATAACACCCGACAATGCAAACCATAGGAACGCCCATCTGACGACGTTTCCGCATTCGTCGACGATGTTCTCCACGGTAACGGGTTAATTCTGAAGTCACCTTGGCAATACGTTTTCGCAGTTGCCGTAACTGAGCATGATAAGCATACTCACCAGGACCTCTACCCCCTCGCCGAGCGGGTCTTTCGTGGAGCAACCGTTCACTTTCTGTGACTTTGATGTAGGGATAGCTCTTCTGCAAGGCAGCCAATTCCAACTGCAGCTGTGATATGTTATCGCGTGCCTCGCGGCCAAATACCTGTAACACAATCTCATACCGATCCAGCACGGGAACACCGATAACGCGTTGCAAATTGAATTTTTGCATAGAAGTCAACACGTTATATACAGCAACAGTTTCAATATCCTCCATGGCCACGATCTGTGCAATCTCGTCCACTTTTCCGCGCCCAAAGAGAAACCCTCCATGCTGGCGCATTCGGGTTTGCAGCACAGTTTCAATCACTTCGAACCCTGCCGCCTCAACGAGGTAGATAAACTCCTCTAAATGCAGGGGCCACTCAACATGGTCATGCACATCAGAGCGTAACATCGCCAATAACGCGCGTGCCAGCGTATACTCACCAAATTCTTCAGCATGTAGCTGGCATAATAAAGGTTTGTTTCCTGGATAAGAGAACATCTTCTTTTACAAATTTAAAAAGAAGAGAAAAGGGAGCCCGAAAGGCCCCCCTGGAAAGTATCGCAGCTTAGAATGGCATTGGGAAGAGCGGTACTAGGAAGACATAGAAGAGCCATGCAAAGATCAGATAGATGATAAATGCCAGTATTGCCACTATCAACGCGCCGATACAACCGGTTCCAAAGTAGTACTTGATGATGAGCAACCAGACAATGAAGATGACGATGCCCGCAGCCCACCAGAAGACGGCTAGAAACGTTTGAAAAGCCCATGCAAGAACCGCGGCGACAAGGCTTCCGATCAATGAGGCAATCAATGATTTACCGAAGGTGGCTTCCATGCCAGCAACCATCTTAGCAGCAAGCATGATGATAAAAGCCATGACGAACCATTGAACGATGAAGTTGATGATTGTCCAAACTAAATATTGCATTTTGGTTTTACCCACCCAAAGGGTGATTAGGCGCTCCCTGTTCTACGTTCCTTGCATTTATAGCTTTGGCTTTCAATAAATCACAGAAACA
>JBHLPH010000046.1:0-10622 GCA_048939625.1 Promethearchaeota archaeon | reverse complement strand
AGTTCTCTTTCAACGGTTTCCTCGAGGGTTTCATGTAGCCCTATTCCGCCGCCTGGAAGCACCCATAGATCATCGCCTTCCAGCTGACATAGCAGGACCCGGTTCTTCCCATCAAGCATGACACCTGTGGCTCTCGAGCCGAACCAATCTTTCTCCGATTCAATTTTAATCTTCATAGGCACTTCTCAAACATCTCTTAAAACTCAAATTGTGAAGAAATCCTGTCCTGTTTGTCTGATATAAACCTCTAGCCAATGATTAAGCGCCATTTTTTGCTTTCCAGTGGTTGTTGGGGCGAATTCCGTAGGTTTTTTCCGTGATATTAAAGCGTTTAATCGAAAGCTTAAAAAGGCGTTTGTACATTGTCGGCGTAACTCCGCAGACGGTCTGCTTCGCTGGAGCGACGGCTGGTTTGGCGCCGCATGTTTCTGCCTGGGCAAAATTACCGATGAGACAATGTTCCCGTTCTGCTTCATGGGACACAGGGTTCCACGTTTCTCATGCGGGCTATAGCTATATGGGCTCATGGAAGTGTGATGCCGTCTGACGAGGGCAGGATTGCGTCGCAATTTGAGCAGAATCGTCTCTGAGGGTAGAGTATGGCACTTTCATCTGAAGACCGTTGGGCAGTTATGAAATCCTTCTTCCTATCGAAGGGTTTAGTCCGGCAGCATCTGGACTCGTATAATCACTTCGTTGAACGTCGGATTCAACAAATTGTGAGTGATGTTGCTAAAATCGAGCCAGATATTCCTAATTATTATGTGCGCTTAGGCCGGGTGGAGATTCAAAATCCTTCTGTTCGAGAAGCAGATGGATCAGTCCGTAACATAGCACCCGCTGAAGCGCGGATTCGGAACCTCACTTACTCCTCTCCGATTTATTTGGAAATGACACCTGTATATCGGGATGAAAAAACAGGAATGGAATACGATGAGGAGACCACCAGTGTCTATGTAGGTCGGCTTCCTATAATGCTCAAATCCGCTTTTTGCCGCCTTTCCGCCATGACCCCTGAAGAGCTTGTTGAAGCCGGTGAGGATCCAAACGATCCCGGTGGGTACTTCATCATTAATGGCTCTGAACGTGTGCTCGTAACTCAGGAGGATTTGGCACCAAATCGAATTCTCATTGAAGAGGCCACAAGTAGCAGTTCCTGTACTCATATGGCTAAGGTGTTCTCAACGGCACGCGGTTTTCGAGCCCCAGTTACAATGGAACGTCGTGCCGATCATACTTTTCGTGTCTCCTTCCCTTCCGTCCCAGGCAAGATTCCCTTAGTCGTCTTAATGCGTGCTCTGGGATTAGTTACAGACCGAGAAATCGTCGCTGCAATTACCGATGATCCGGCTCTTGCTCAAGAGTTGATTCCAAGCTTTCATGCCGCTGAATCCCTCGTTGCTCCCAAGGATCCCAAAGCCACCCGCGAGAACGCACTGGATTATATCGGAAAACGGGTTGCAGTAGGTCAAACCAAAGATTATCGACTACGCCGAGCTGAACAGGTTCTTAACCGTTATCTTCTCCCCCACATCGGCACAGACTCTGGATCCGCAGTCAACAAGGCTTATTATGTGGGTCAAATGACACAACGCCTCTTGGAGCTAAGTGTTGACCGACGCGAGGAAGATGACAAAGATCACTATGCAAATAAACGGCTCAAACTGGCGGGTGATTTGCTCACCAGTCTCTTTCGGGTCGCCTTTCTCAACCTTTGTCGTGATATCAAATACCAATTGGAAAGAACGGCAACTCGCGGGCGCAAACCCAATATCAAGACTGCAGTACGCGCAGACGTTATTACTGAAAGACTACGCCATGCCCTTGCAACAGGCAATTGGGTTGGTGGAAAGGCTGGAGTTAGCCAACTTCTCGATCGCGTCAATTACATGTCCTCCATTAGCCATCTTCGCCGCGTAGTTTCACCCCTTAGCCGCAGTCAACCTCACTTCGAAGCCCGTGACCTTCACCCCACCCACTGGGGGAAGATTTGTCCAAATGAGACACCAGAAGGTCCGAACTGTGGTCTCGTCAAAAACCTTGCATTGATGTCTTACATTTCAGTCGGCTCAGATGAGGCAGAAGTCGAAGAAGCCCTCCTCTCACTAAAAGTCCTGCCCATCGACGCCAAAGCTAGTTCAGCAAAGAAAGGCACCTATGTCTATTTGAACGGCCGATTTGTTGGGAACCATTCCCAACCCGAGTTATTAGTCACACGTCTACGTGATCGACGCCAACGCAACGAATTAAGTGACCAGGTGAATGTCGCGTTTTATCCCGATACCAACGAAGTTCAAATTAACTCTGATGCAGGCCGGGTTCGACGCCCCCTAATTGTCGTCAAAGATGGGGTCCCGCTCCTAGAGAAACAACACGTGGAACGAGTTCGAAATCGCGAAATTTCGTGGGATGATCTCATAAAAGCAGGCATCATCGAATACCTTGATGCCGAAGAGGAAGAAAACACGCTAATTGCCATGAATCTTGAGGATATTACCCCTGAACACACCCACCTAGAAATCGTACCAGAAACCATTCTCGGAATTTGTGCAAGTCTTGTACCCTTTGCGGAACACAACCAATCTCCACGAAATACCTATGAAGCGGGAATGGCGAAACAAGCCCTTGGACTATATTCAGCCAACTTCGGACTCCGGGTGGACACTCGCAGCCACATTCTACACTATGTACAACGTCCCATAGTGACCACTCGACCCATGGAAGTAATAGGATATCATCGACGACCCGCGGGACAAAACTTCATCGTTGCCATTCACTCCTTCCAAGGATACAACATCGAAGACGCACTTGTCATCAACAAAGCCTCTATAGAAAGAGGAATCGCTCGGTCATCTTTCTTCCGAAGTTATGATGCTGAAGAACGCAAGTACCCAGGCGGACAAGAGGACAAATTCGAAATCCCCAGCCGCGAAGTTCGCGGATACCGAGCCTCCGAAGCCTACCGCCTTCTTAGCGAAGATGGCATCATCGAGCCAGAATTTCAAGTTGGGGGAGATGAGATTCTTATTGGCCGAACAAGTCCTCCACGGTTCCTCGAGGAATACACAGAACTAGAAGTTCCCGGACCTAAACGGCGCGAAACCTCAGTTAGCCTCCGCCATGGAGAAGAAGGAACAATCGACAAGGTACTCATCACCGAAACAATTGATGGAAACCGCCTTGTCAAGGTCAAGGTCCGCGATGAACGTGTACCCGAACTCGGAGACAAGTTCGCCAGTCGCCATGGTCAAAAAGGCGTTATCGGTCTCCTTGCACCACAAGAAGATATGCCTTTTACCGAAACTGGAGTGGTTCCGGATCTTGTTGTCAACGCTCATGCATTTCCCAGCCGAATGACACTCGGACAAATTCTTGAATCCATGGCTGGAAAGATTGGCTGCCTACAAGGACAATCAGTTGACGCCACACCTTTCTCAGGAAAGAAACTGGAGACTATGTTTCAAGATCTCTTCAATCTTGGTTTCAAATATAGCGGTCGAGAAACCATGTACAACGGCGTAACTGGACACAAATATGATGTTGACCTTTTCGTCGGAGTTGTCTATTACCAGAAGCTCCACCATCTTGTTGCAGACAAAATGCATGCCCGGGCTCGTGGACCTGTACAGATTCTAACTCGACAACCCACAGAAGGGCGGGCACGTGAAGGTGGATTACGGTTTGGAGAAATGGAACGGGACTGCTTAATCGGTCATGGAGCAGCCCTCCTTCTCCGAGAACGTCTCTTAGAAGAATCTGATAAATACACAGCAATGGTATGTGAAGAATGTGGCATGCTTGCCGAATACGACAGAAACCGGGATCGGTATCGATGTAGGGTATGTGCTCCTAAAACCACCACAATAAGTAAAGTCGAGATGTCGTACGCATTCAAGCTTGTCCTACAAGAACTCATCTCTCTTGGGATATGGCCCCGACTGAAATTAACTGACAGAACGTGAGGATTAGATCAAGGAGGAATCAAAAATTTCACACCCACTTAAACAGGTTGGAAGTGTCTGGTTCGGACTTCTCTCACCAGAAATCATACGCAAAATGAGTGTCACACAGGTAATTACCGCCGACACTTACGACGAGGACGGACTCCCCATCTCCTCCGGGCTCATGGACCCGAAACTAGGTACTATTGAACCCGGTCAACGATGTAAATCCTGTGGAAACCGAGTCGGTGAATGCCCAGGGCACTTTGGACACATCGAATTAGCTCGACCAGTTGTCCATGTGAGCTTTGCCAAACAAATCAAAAAATTCCTCAAAGCTCTATGTCGACGTTGTGCTCGACTAAAGCTGAAGGATGAATCATGGCAAAAGTTCAAAGAAAAAATGGACGCCCATTTTGAACGTTATGACCATCTTGATCAGGACATTGCTGAAGAGGTCCTCAAAGAAGCAGGAAAAGCCACAACCTGTCCTCACTGCGAGGCTGAACAGTATAAAATTAAATTCGAAAAACCAACGACCTTCTATGAAGAGAAAATGGAAGGCAGCGTCCGGTTGACCCCGACTGATATTCGTGATCGACTCGAACGCATAACTCCTGACGATAACTTCCTCATGGGAATTGATAACCGCGTCTCAAAACCCGAATGGATGATTCTGACCGTCCAACCTGTTCCTCCAGTTGCCGTTCGTCCCTCCATCACACTAGAATCCGGAGTGAAATCTGAAGATGATCTTACCCACAAACTCGTCGATGTCATCCGTATTAATCAACGTCTTCGAGAAAATATTGAAGCTGGTGCCCCACAGCTAATCGTCGAAGACCTCTGGGAACTATTGCAATACCACATTACAACCTACTTCAACAATGAAGTTTCTGGCATTCCTCCCGCTCGTCATCGATCGGGGCGTGCATTACGAACACTAGCCCAACGGCTGAAAGGCAAAGAAGGACGATTCCGAAGCAACCTTTCAGGTAAACGTGTCGACTTCTCAGCTCGTACAGTAATTTCTCCTGACCCCAACCTCTCCATCAACGAAGTTGGTGTTCCCACAGAAATTGCTAAGACCTTAACCGTTCCAGAACGCGTCACCGAGTGGAATATCGAAGACATGCGAGAACTAGTCCTACAAGGACCACAAGGGTATCCCGGCTGTAACTACGTTGTTCGACCTGATGGCAAACGTATCGATCTCCGCTATGTAAAGGATCGAAAAACAAACGCCGATGGATTAGCACCTGGTTATGTTATTGAAAGACATCTTAGGCATGGGGACATCGTTCTCTTCAATCGTCAGCCTTCACTTCACCGGATGTCAATTATGGCTCATGAAGTGAAGGTAATGAAATATCGAACCTTCCGGCTTCACCTAGTAGTCTGCCCGCCCTATAATGCTGACTTTGATGGTGACGAAATGAACCTCCATGTCCCACAAAGTGAAGAAGCGCGGGCGGAAGCACGAATATTGATGCTCGTACAGGAACAGATTCTGAGTCCACGTTATGGTGGCCCAATTATTGGAGGAATCCAAGATTATATCTCATCTGCGTTCTTACTCACCCGGAAGAACTCTGTTTTCAACAAACGCCAGACCTGTCAGCTTCTTGCCTCCGCCGGGTATCGTGAGGATCTTCCGCCACCAACAATCATTGATCCCGAACCAATGTGGACTGGAAAACAAATTTTCAGCATGCTTCTCCCAAAGGGACTTAACCTTTCGTTGAAGGCACGAATATGCCAGAAATGTGATGTCTGCGAAAAAGAACGCTGTCCGTATGATGCTTATGTCCTAATTCGTGATGGACAACTCCTTGCCGGAGTGATTGATAAAAAAGCCATCGGTGCTGCACAACCTGAGAGTGTACTTCACCGAATAGCAAAAGATTATGGTAATGCTGCTGCTCGTCGATTCCTCGACAAGATCTGTCCTCTCCTTGTTGTGCTAATCACTAATATGGGCTTTAGCATGGGAATTGATGATGTGATTCTTTCACCAACTGCGATTCGACGAATTGAACAAATCCTCTCCGATGCAGAGGAAGAAGGAAGCCAACTAGTTCAAATTTATGAAGCTGATGAACTTCAACGACTTCCTGGTCGCTCACTTGAAGAAACCTTTGAGATGAAAATGATTGAAATCCTTGCCCGTGCCCGTGATGAGGCTGGTGAGGTCGCAGAGCAACAACTTGGACTCGACAAACATGCAGTGATTATGACTGGGACTGGTGCAAAAGGGAATCCCCTTAACCTTGCACAAATGGCGGCCAGCGTGGGACAGCAAGCTGTTCGTGGGCAAAGAATCTCTCGAGGATATCGGAGACGAACGCTGCCGCACTTCACCCAAGGTGATTTGTCGCCTCAGGCACGCGGGTTTGTTGTAGCCAGTTATCGAAAAGGACTGAATCCCATTGAATTCTTCTTCCATGCGATGGGTGGGCGAGAAGGCCTCGTGGACACTGCGGTACGGACTAGTACCAGTGGATACATGCAACGCCGGCTCATTAATGCACTCCAAGACATTAAGGTGGAATATGATGGAACAGTTCGAAACTCAACGGGAGAAATTATCCAATTTAGATACGGTGAAGATGGTGTTGATCCTGCACGAAGTGATCATGGCAAAGCCGTGAACATCGATGTAATCATTGAACGCGTTCTTAGTGAGGAGAAGTGATACAGAATGAGTAAATCCAAAGTTGTTACCACCAAAGCAATTGATACCAAACTCGGTCAACTCCGAAAACGCGGCCTTATTCCTCCTCTCGTTATTCAAAGATTACGTGATCGATTAGTAGAACAAAAAATCACTCCTGCACAGCTGAACAAAATCATCAAACATGTTGAAGTTGCCTATACTGATTCACTGGTTCAACCCGGTGAAGCTGTGGGTGCTGTTGCGGCTCAATCGATTGGTGAACCAGGAACCCAAATGACACTCAAAACATTCCACTTTGCTGGCGTCGCAGAATTTAACGTCACTCTCGGACTTCCACGCCTCATTGAAATCGTTGATGCCCGTCGAAATCCCTCAACCCCAACAATGAATGTTTACCTTGATGAAGAACACCGACAGAAAGAAAAACAGGCACGGCATATCGCACAGCAAATCGAACAAACTCGTGTTGAACGCGTAGCTGAAACAGTTGAAATCGATCTTGCTGAGGGTGGTGTCGTTGTCACTCTGGACCCCAACCTGCTAGAAGATAAAGGAACAACAGCTGAGCAGATTGCCGAAAGACTCGATAACACTCGACCTAATCTCGGGGAAGTGGCTCAAGACGGAAACCGAATCATTGTCGCCCCTGAATTACGTGAAGGCGAAGAAGCCATGCACATGGCAAAACTCCAAAAAACCTTTGAAAAAGTCCGCAACGGACTCATTAAGGGTCAAGACGGTATTAAACGGGTTCTAATCAAAAAGGAAGGAACTGAATGGGTTCTTTACACTGAAGGCACGAACCTCAAAGGTGTCCTGCGCACCAAAGGCGTTGACACAACCCGAACAGTCTCAAATCACATCCACGAAATCGCAGAAACTCTTGGAATCGAAGCAGCACGCCAAGTCATTATCAATGAGGCAAAAGATGTTCTCGACGAACAAGGTCTTGATGTTGACATTCGCCACATCATGCTTGTAGCAGATCTTATGACAGCCACAGGCGAAATTCGCCAAATTGGGCGCCATGGAATTAGTGGCGAACAATCCAGCGTCTTGGCTCGTGCAGCCTTCGAAGTCACGGTACGCCACCTCATTCAGGCTAGTATTCTAGGTGAAGAGGATCGCCTTCTAGGAATTACTGAGAACGTCATTATCGGACAATCAATTCCCTTAGGAACCGGGGCAATTGATCTATTCATGAACCCTCCAAAGGCCACTAAAAAGAAATGAGCCATTCAATTTTGGAAATTATAGCGGGGTGTGCATAGAACTTAAAAGGAAGCGTTGAAATTCTCGCAGAGCCGCAATTATCTTCCGCAGCCCTTATATGCGAGGGTACATTGCACACTTAGTTGCAAGATGCATTGCGAGTGAAAATTTGATAGGAAAAAGTGATTCTTAATGGATGCTGAAACTGCGATTCGATTGGCTGTTAAATCAGGAAAAACGGTGTTTGGTGCAAACCGGACAATCCACTTACTTCGAACTGGATCGCCACGGGTAGTAATTCTTGCAGCAAATGCACCAAACGATGTCACAGCTGAAATCAATACCCTAGCCACAACAAACCAAATACCAATTCATCAATATCGAAGCAACAGTTGGGACCTTGGCCAAATATGTGGACGCCCTCATATGGTGGCGGCTTTGGCAGTCTTAGAACCAGGGGATGCAGATATTACTGCTCTAACTGGGGCGAGGAAGAAGTGACGACCTCTGATATCAAACTAAATATGGAAGAAATCAAGCTGATGGCCCTCTTTGGCGACATCACTGGTGCTGAAGTCAAAGACTGTGTCGTCGATCAAGATGGTGAACGTATAATTTTCGTTGTCAGTCCAGGTCATCTTGGATTAGCCATCGGTCGTCGTGGTATGACGATAAAACGGGCTCGTACAATGCTTAAACGAGACATCGATGTCGTCGAAGATGCAGACACTCCTGAAGTCTTCGTACGAAACGCACTAGCACCTGCGAAGGTCACCACTGTTAATGTCCAAGAACAGTCCAAGGGACGCAGAGTCGCTGTCGTTACCGTGAACAGTGAAAATCGAGGTCGAGTGATTGGACGTAATGGGCGTAACATCGAACGCGCGCGTCTTCTCGCAAAGAGACACCATGGAATAGACGCAATTATTATTGCTGAACCCACAGCTGAACCTTCTCAATAAAGACTGTATCACCGGACAGATGACAAAAGTTTTAAGCTCCTTTACGGAATCGCAGCACCTTGAATAATCACGAGGTTAAGTGAGATTGCCTGGATCAAAATCCCCATCTGGAGAATTTGCTGGCCGAACGCTAAAAAAGAAGCGTAAAAAACTCCGCTGGAAAGACCGATACTACAAACGACGGATGCTTCGTTTAGACGTAAAAGCCGACCCACTTGAGGGAAGCCCACAAGCACGGGCTATCGTACTAGAAAAGGTGGGTATCGAATCAAAACAACCCAACTCTGCTATTCGGAAGTGCGTTCGTGTACAACTGATTCGTAATGGTCGACAAATAACTGCTTTTCTCCCAGGAGATGGTGCGCTCACTTATGTCGATGAACATGACGAAGTCATTGTGGAAGGAATAGGTGGCTCACGAGGAAGAGCATTTGGTGACCTTCCGGGTGTTCGTTGGAAAGTCGTGAAATGTAATGGCGCTTCCTTAGAAGCTATGATAATCGGCAAAGTCGAAAAACCACAACGCTAGCCCAAGGTGTCAATAATGTCTGCAGATTCTCCCTCTGAAACCACAACGATGACAGAAATCAAGGTATTTGGTCGTTGGAGTACTAAAGATATCGAGATCCGTGATCAAGGCCTTGCGAAATACATCAGCCTTAAGCCAGTAATCATTCCTCACACCTTTGGCCGTCATGAACACCGTCGATTTGGCAAGCGCCAAGTCCCAATCGTAGAACGATTTATCAACCGACTCATGACACCAGGCTGGGCAAATCGCCGAAGCCAAAGTGCTCGACAATCCGGTCTAATTGCTGGCAAGAAATCAACAGCAATCCGCATCGTCCGATCAGCTTTCGAAATCATCCATCTTCGTGCAAACCAAAACCCCTTACAAATCCTCATCCAAGCCATCGAAAACGCCGCCCCTCGCGAAGAAACGACTCGTATCTCTTATGGAGGAATCAGCTACCACACCGCTTGCGATGTAGCCCCCCTCCGCCGCATTGACCTCGCCCTCCGGTTTATCTCCGAAAGCATATGGCGCAGAAGCTTCAGCACTATCGAAGCTATTGAAGAGATAATCGCCGATGAACTTATCGCTGCTGCAAACGCCGATTCACGCAGTAACGCCGTTCGACGAAGGGAAGAAAAAGAACGAATGGCGCTTTCGGCTAGGTAAAACTCCCCTAACCAAGTTCCGCCTTCATTATGCCACACCTTGCCTACACGCCTCTTGTAACCTTCTCAGAACCAACAACGCCAAAAGAGTTTTATACGCCCCACTTGAAGTGCCATCACTTGCATATTTTATGCCAGCTTAAGTTAGTACAAACGAGTTGAACAAACAATGTCCGAAAAGAAACCCCACATTAACCTCATCATAATCGGCCACGTCGATCACGGCAAGTCCACATTGATGGGGCACATGCTCTACAAAACAGGGGCTCTATCAAAACAAGAGATGGCAAAGCTCGAGAAGCTGGCCGAAGAGATGGATCGAGGATCCTTCAAGTTCGCTTACGTGATGGATCGTCTCAAAGAAGAACGGGAACGTGGACTGACCATTGACCTTGCGTTCCGACGCTTTGAGACTCAGAAACATTACTTCACGATCATTGACGCTCCGGGTCACGCTGACTTCATCAAAAACATGATTACCGGAGCCAGTCAAGCTGATGCTGCAATTCTAGTAGTTTCAGCGCGTAAGGGTGAGTTTGAAGCTGGCGTGGGTGCTGGTGGTCAGACGCGCGAGCACGCTTTCCTCGCACGAACTCTGGGCATCGAGCAGCTTGTCGTTGCCATCAACAAAATGGATGACTCAACGCC
>JBHLPH010000045.1:0-10702 GCA_048939625.1 Promethearchaeota archaeon | reverse complement strand
GTGTGACCAACCATCACAAGTATTGACTAAGTGTAAACTATTCTATTCAACATGGAAACCCTTCTAAGTTGCTTTTGCAACCTAGTAATGCAAGTTGCAAAAATATAAAGCGAAAGCGGAGTGAATTGATGGAGAACTGGTGGTGGCCGCCATCGCAAAAGCCAAGCAGCCCAAAGAAAAGAAACCACGAATCGGCGTTTTTGTATGTGAATGTGGACGTAATATTGCAGGAGTCGTCGACTGCCTTTCATTAGCGAAAGGCGCAGAAAAATTAGACGGGGTTGTAGCATCAAAAGTCAATAAATTCACCTGCGCAGATCCTGGGCAAGAAGAAATCAAACGGATAGTCAAAGAAGAAAAACTCGATCGCGTGGTTGTTGCAGCTTGCACGCCACGAATGCATGAACCAACCTTTCGCCGGTGTACTGAAGATGCAGGTCTCAACCAGTTCTTTTTTGAAATGGCGAATATTCGCGACCAGGGTACATGGTGTCACGCTAGTGACCCTGAAGGATGTCAGGAAAAAGCTGCCGATCTTATTGCTAGCGCTGTTGCAAAAGCTCACCACCTCCAACCACTAGAAGTCCTCAAAGTTCCAGTCACTCATACTGCGCTGGTTATTGGGGGTGGTGTCTCAGGCATCCATGCTGCTCTCGATATCGCTGATGCCGGTTACAAAGTCTATCTCGTTGAACGCTCCCCAACAGTTGGCGGCATTATGGCACTTTTAGACAAAACCTTTCCAACACTTGATTGTTCCATCTGTATCCTCGGGCCAAAGATGGCCGAAGTCGCTCGACATCCGAACATCGAGCTAATCACGAATGCTGAAGTTACAAAGGTTGAAGGGTTTGTAGGCAATTTTAAAGTGCAAGTTACTCAACGACCACGCTATGTCGACATCGACAAGTGCAACAGTTGTGGGGATTGTCAGAAAGTATGTCCTGTCCTAGTTCCAAATAATTTTGATGCTAATCTTGGCTGGCGACACGCCATCTATATACCATATCCTCAAGCAGTTCCCGCTGCATATCTGATTGATCCTGACCACTGTTTAGGTCTTACTCCCAAAGAATGTATGATGTGTTACGAGGCGTGTAATAAAGCAGGTCAAGAAGCCATTATACCTGATGATGCTGAAAAAATCCATGAATTCGACATCGGCGCTATCATTGTTGCAACCGGCTATGAGCCTTATGATCCCACACCAATCACAGAATACGGTTATGGGGTCTACCCCAACGTGATTACTGCTATGGAATTGGAACGCCTCATCAACGCTGCGGGTCCCACCGAAGGAAAAGTCATTCGTCCCTCCGATCAAACCAAACCCCACAGATTCGCCTTCATCCAATGCGTTGGCAGCCGTGACGAACGCAGCAATATTTACTGCTCCGGCTTCTGTTGTATGTACACAATCAAAAACGCGCTTCTTATCCATGAAAAATATCCCGATGCTGAAATCACAATTTATTACATGGATATCCGAACCAACTTCAAAGACTATGAAGAATTCTACCAACGTGCCCGACGCGCAGGCATCCGTTTCCAACAAGGTCGCCCCGCTAGCATAACCGAAGATCCTCAAACCCGTAACCTCTTCGTCCAAGCCGAAGACATGGCTTCTGGCAAATTCACTAAACGCGAATACGACATGGTCATCCTAAGTACAGCTGCTATTCCCAGCAAAGGCACCGAAGAACTTGCTCGCGTCCTCAATGTACCCCTCGGCCCTTCAGGCTTTTACATGGAAGCTCATCCCAAACTCAAACCTGTGGACGCCGCCACAGAAGGCGTATTCTTTTGTGGCTCCGCCCAAGGACCCAAGGACATCCCTGCAAGCGTTGCCCAAGGCAGTGCGGCCGCATCACGAGCCTTACGCATTATCACCCAAAATGAATGGGAAATCGAACCAATCGTCGCGGTCGTCAACCCTGAGCTCTGCCGTAGTGCCACTGGAAAATGTGGTATCTGCGTTTCCCGGTGTGCATATGGCGCCATCTCAGCAGAACCTGGTAAAGCTGCAGTTGTTACTCCCGCCAAATGTCACGGTTGTGGCACATGCGTTGCTGAGTGTCCAGCGGGTGCTATTGAGCAGATGCACTTTACAGATGCCCAGATCATGGACCAGATTCGTGCTCTTCTCCGGGAGAATCCGGAAGACAAGATTTTCGCAATGTTATGTAATTGGTGTAGCTATGCAGGCGCCGATTTGGCTGGAATCAGCCGGTATGATTATCCCAGCAATGTTCGGGGCATTCGAGTGATGTGTTCTGGACGAATGTCTGATCAGTTCATCTTGGAAGCTTTTCGGTTAGGGGCCGGAATGGTGTTGATGTCAGGGTGTCGTCTAACGGAAACAGGGAGCGACTGTCATTATATCAGTGGGAACGTGTGGGCGGAGAAGCGGGCGAAGCGTATGTCCGCGTATCTTGAGCGAATTGGTATGGATCCACGGCGATTTCGTTTAGAATGGGTGTCCGCTGCTGAAGGTGATAAATGGGCAGCGGTTACAACTGAAATGGCTGAGCAGTTGAAGGAGATGGGACATGACTATATTGTTGAAGAGAATACTCGGTTACGTCCTGTGATTGAAGAGCGACTCGCGAAACTGATGAAGAAGGGAAAGCCAAAACCAAAGCCTAATTCAAAGGCACAGAAAGCAGCGAAGACAAAGACGGCAAAGGTGAAGGTGAAATGAACCTGGATGAACAACTCGAAGAAATTTCAGCGAAACTGGCGAAACGGGTTGATACTAAAAGTTGTTTTGCTTGTGGCACATGTGTTGCGGCGTGTCCTGTTTCGCGATTAACTGGTTCCGAGATTTATCATCCACGGCGGGTGGTCAAGGCAACCTTAGAAGGCGAAGCTGCTGCACTACTCGCAGAGCCTGCCTTATGGTTATGTACCAGCTGCCACGCATGTTTAGAGCATTGTCCCCAAAAAGTCCCAGTATCAGAATTGATTAGGGATCTTCAGAATTTAGCTAGTTCAATTGGAATCACACCTGATGATATTGTTGCCGAAGTCGAAAATATCATAGCGACTGGATGGGCGTTACCCCCTAGCGATCAAGCTAATAAGAAACGAGCGGAGCTGGGATTACCTCCCATTCCTTTGCATGATCGCGGTGGGAAAAACCTGCAAAAGATTGCTGAAGCTACTGAGCTCCTTGAACGCCTTGAAAAGGTGAAACAGCGAAAGTTGCAAGAAACCAAGGCAATTGTCTCTACTGAAGAAGGAGGGGAGGCTTGATGGGCGAAGATGAATGGGCTTTGTATATGGGTTGTGTGATTCCAAATCGTCTCCCTTACATGGAAGTGGCGATGCGGGCGACATTAATGTATTTTGAGATCAAAACCCAGGATATTGGGGGATTTAGTTGTTGCCCAAATCCCCTTACTTTACCCCACATTGATCACCACGCGGCCTTAGCTATTTCCGCCCGAAACCTTGCGGTAGCAGAGAAAGCAGGATTGAATATTCTCACACCCTGTAACGGCTGCTTTGAAATGTTAAAAGGTGCAGCAGTCTCTCTTGACGATAATAAGGTGCTTCGTGACGAAATCAATACCATTCTTGCTAAAACTGGTCATGAGTACAAAGGACCGGTCAAAGTTAAGCATTTCATCCAACTCCTCTTCGAAGATATCGGCTTGGGAACAATTGCTGAATCCGTTGTTCATCCCCTCACCCACCTGACGGCTGCTGTCCATGTCGGCTGTCACATTCTCCGACCTAGTAATTTACTCAACGTTGATGATGCTCAACGACCGACGATTCTTCATCAACTCGTCCGTGCGTTAGGAGCTAAAACGGTGACTTTTCCTGATGAAATGGACTGCTGTGGATACGGTACTCGTCCTGCAGATCGTGACCTTTCCCTAAAAATGACTGGCATAAAGCTTGAAAACATGAAACGCGCTGGAGCGGAAGCTTTAGTACTGATTTGTCCGGCATGCACTCTTCAATTTGATTTAATGCAACGTCTTGCACTACGGGATTCTGAGGACAAAACACCTCTCCCTGTTTTCTATTATCCTGAGCTCCTCAACCTTGCTGTCGGCACTCCACCACAGAAGTTAGGATTTGCTCAACATCGAGTAAAGGTCGATCCTGTGCTTGCTAAGATACTTTAACATTCATTATAGACTTTCTTAGATTCATCGACTCTAACTAAATAAGTGAGGTTTTAAGTACCCCGTCCATTGAAGGAACAACACTAGGAGGATTACCCTGTGTCTCAACATGACCTCATAATTGTTGGTGCTGGACCTGCAGGTGCTCATCTTGCAAAAAGAGCTTCCCAACTTGGATTAGATGTCTTGGTTTTAGAACGTCTCCCACGCGAACGAGTAGGCGATAAAGTCTGCGGTGAAGGCATCGCCCTCCATCACCTCAAAAACACTGACATTCCATATCCTACCGGGAAAGAACTCGGAAATACGATCAATGGTATCGACATCTATCCTCCTAACATGAAAAATTACGTAACGATCAGCCAACGTGTTGAAGGAGAACCCTGCGATGGCTGGACAATCGACCGCATCTATTTTGGACAAAGGCTCCTTGGCTACGCCGAAAAGGCTGGAGCTATAATTACAGATAACGCCCATGTACTTGAACCACTCTTCGACAATAATACAGTCATTGGAGTCAAGTACAAAGAGACCCAGACTAAACGCACCAAAGAAGCACACGGAAAAGTAACTGTTGATGCAAGTGGAATGTCTGCAACTCTTCGGCGGAAAATAAAAAATCCCCTCATCGAATCAACTATTGCACTTCGAGACCAAGCTGTCTGTTACCGGGAAATTCTCGAGCTCCAAGAACCCTTCGAACCCGCCGATCGTTGTTGGATTATCATGAACGATCGCTACAGTCCAGGTGGCTATATTTGGATTTTCCCGCGTGGAGGAAAACTCGCAAACGTCGGCTTAGGAACTCAAGGGGGTAAAGGACATCGTCCAAAAGCACTCTATACAAAATTCCTTTCCACTAATCCCATTTTCAAAGATGCTAAACTCATTCATGGGGGAGGTGGAACGGCACCAATCCGAAGACCCCTTTGGAGCTACGTCGCTGATGGAATTGCGTTTATTGGTGATAGCGGTTGTCACGTCAACCCAATCCATGGTGGGGGAATTGGATCTGCTATTGAAGCAGGACATGTCTTGGCTCCCGTTATTAAACATGCAATTGAGGCGAATGATGTGTCAACATCAGGGCTTTGGTCATTTAATGTTGAATATAATCGGAATCACTATGGACAAAAAATCGCTTCATTAGATTTGATGCGACACTTTCTCCAAGAGGTTGGGAACGAGGAATTTAATTATGTGATAAATAATCGCATTCTAACTACCGAGGATCTTCTACGTGCTAACGCTGGAATAGGGCTTCAGTTATCTGCTTTTGATAAAGCTGGAAGACTCTTACGCGGGTTGCGAAAACTTGGACTACTCCGTCGTATCCAAAAAGTGTCTCAGGGAATGAGCGAGATGCTTTCGCTTTACCAGAATTTTCCTGAAGCTCCTGACACCTTCGAGCCTTGGAAGGACCGAGTAGTTCGTGTCTACCACGACTTGGGCTATCAAACTTAACTATATTTGGAACAAGTATAAACTTCAGGGTTACATTAGATGATGTTGATCTATTTGGATATGTGGAAAAAATGGAATCCCTCAATAGCATCGATGCTCACACTCGTTATGTTACACGAGTATTATTTTCTCCTGATAAGACAGCATTACTTTCAGCAGGGATGGATAACCTCGTTCATGCCTGGGCATTACAGGACTGGACCTTGAAACACACGTTCTTTGGTCATACTAATAGCGTGAATGCTCTCTGCATGACTCACAATAGCGAGTTTGTGGTCACAGGTTCAACGGATACAACAGTGAAAGTCTGGCACTATCCCTCTGGTGAAGTTGAGTACACCCTAAGTGGGCATCGCAAGACAGTATCGACTGTGGCGGTTTCCTCATCAAATAAATTCATCGCGTCGGGCTCTTATGATGGTCATGTGAAAATTTGGGATATCGCAAGTGGTGACGAAATTTTGACTCTGACCAATATAGGACGAAATATCAGTTCGGTTCATTTTTCTCCTGATGACAAATACCTGGCTGCGGGGGGACTGGGAGACGATATTTATTTGTGGGCTTTTCCGTCTGGTGACCTTGTGAAAGAGATTAAAGGCCATGAAACAGCTGTGAACGCTATTCAATTTTCTCCTGACGGGCAACTGCTTGGTTCTCTCGGATACGAAGAAACCCTCATTATTTGGGACACAAAAAATTGGGAACCTATCCATTCCATCAACCTTGAATCCCGTGCTATGGATCTAACATTTACAACGGATAGTAAGAAAGTGGTTGCTGCTATCGATTATGGCGTCCGTATGTGGAATTTACGGACGGGTGACCTTGATAAGCAATTCGAGCTACCTGTCAAAGGTGTCTATTCGGTTGCCGTTTCACCCACTCGACGCTGGCTAGCTGTTGGTTCTTCTGATGGCAAAGTTCGAATATGGGAAATACGAAAGACCTCGAAAAAAATCCCATAACGAAACGTTCGTTTAATGAAGATGAAATGATGGAGGCCTCACCTTCCTGGCTCGACACCGGAGGGGTCATCGGTGCTCCCCTGATGCTTCCCAGGCATCTGCTGCGTTACTAATCGGAAAAGGAGCGAGGGCGTCGGAGGTTAAGCGGCGCCCTTCGCCAAGAGGCAAACGCCAAGAGTAATGCCTAGTATAGAATCGTTAGTAACACATAGCTAAGGGATTTGGTTTCTTTTTATAGCGCTGGTGTATTCAAAGGCACATCCCGAACCTCTATTTTTAAAGACGCTAGACCCCATCTACAGCAATTAGACGAGGTCTCTGTAGAAACTGCTTAACTGCTCCTCGCATCTCGGTCCAACTCAGAGCGACGAGAAGTGAGAAACCAACATAGGATGCACCAAACCATCTCCAAATCGCATATTCCATCCAGTATCGAGTAAAGTCAGTGATGTGTGTGGTCGCAGCAAAAAGGATTGGAACAAGCCATAGAACGAGGGCAAGGGAAAGCAGTGGGACCGATGTCATTTGTTGTTTTTGAATCAGTTTAAGAAACCACCAGCTGATTGTTCCCCACACAATGATTACTTGGAATGTTAAGATTATGTAAAATAGAGGAATGGGGATAATTGCAGGTAAAGGATTTGTCGGATAATAACCAGGGAAGGTGGCGGGTGCAAAAACATTGTAGGATAGCACGCCAAATCCAAACCAGATGAAACTTCCGAAATTGAGTAAGAATTCAGGCCCACTAGCAGTAAGCATCATGGTGGGGTCTGGAATCGGCTGGGCAATTAGTGTGTGAATGAAATATAGGGCCAATGCAACGATATTCAAGACCATGACTATTCCTGTTGAGCGCCACTGACGCCGGATCAGAAAAAACACTAGAATGGCAGGAAGTGCAAATACAAAGGTCTCTTTAATGAGAAAAGCAAAAGCAATCGCTGTTCCAGCCAGCCACGGGTGATCTGTCCAAGCCCAGTATACGGCTAGAATGACGAATGGCATAGCAAATAAGGCAATTTGAAAGAGTGGAATTACATTAAAGAAAAATGCATATTGCACAAAACTAGCTGCTAAAGCAGCCCATCCGGAGCCAGTGATTTTGTTAACTACCCAAAAAGTGAGGATAAGGTTAGTTGCAGCGGTAATAACACATACAACACTGAGGGGAAACACAAATCCTGTTCCTGCCCACCCGGTCAGAAAGACAATCGGGTAAAACACCAAGGGAGTGCGATAGATACGCAGATCTCCAAGGTCGCCTGTTACTGCAGCAGCATGACGCCAGGCGGAGTAAAAATCTTCGCCCTTTATCATGTAGTAAATAACAGTCTTGTGCATTGTATCATCGTCAAGGGCAAAACCAGGAACGAATTCGACGCCCCATGAATAAGAGAGAAAAATGACCCAAATAATGCCTGCTACTGAAAGGAAGATGATAAAAGCAGTCACCCCTTCTCGGCGAAAGAACTCTTTCAGTGATGGCACGACATTGAGTCACCTGAATTGAGTGCTATTCTGTGTTATTGTGTTATAATTATTCAAAAGAGTTCGGCTTCTATTTAGAATCACGTTTGAGAACAGGTTGTACAATCTTGAGAGTTTTCTGTACTAGAGACAGCAGAGTTTTCTCGAACCTGCTGGCAGATACCACACACTTCTTTGGTAATTTGGTCTTCAGCTATTGTACCTGTACTAATTTTGTGGGCAACGGTGTTGATAGCTTCCTGGATTTTTTTCTCTAGCACCACGGAGGATCCACGTTCACCTTTCATGTAATGAGAGATGGTCGCTTCAGTTGTTCCGAGAATCTTCGACACTTGGACCTGCGTCATTCCCTCGTTGACCAGCGCTCGGGCTAATGATGACTTGATCGCCGGAAGCGCCTTCCAAACCACAGCTTCACAAGGAAATGCCATATTGAAAACCTCTTAGTCGAAGAAAGGTGTAAATATTAACAATGTTAAGTTGATGATTCATATGTCAAATTTAAGTCTTAGCCACTCACTAATCGTTGTCTTTATGAAGCATGATTAACGACTTCAATCACTTTTCCGAAAATATATAAAGTAAAATTCGAAAAGCCCGTAAGCCTGTGTTCTGGTGACTCTTGTGGCAGAAAAAACAAAATTCACTCCGCGTCTCTATCAACTGAACGCGCGGGACCAAATTCTAGCGACTCTTGACACCAGTGAAAAGCGTGTGTTTCTAGTGCTTCTGCCTACAGGTATGGGAAAAACCCTTATCTCTACCCTTACTCTAGACCTTCTCTTTGAACGGGATATTCTAGAATCAGATGAGAAAGTCCTCTTCCTTGTGCAAGACCGGAAACTCAAACATCAATTATATGAAATGGCTAAGACCTATGGTCTCACTTCTCATGGTTATCTTTTCCTGTTAGATGATCAGAAAAGCCTACCCAGCTCAATGGCACGTCAACATTCTGCGATGGCTCGCTTCATTTTTGCCACTCCAATCTTGCTAATGAATGCTGTGGCAGGGAGACACAAACGTATTGACAAAGAAACTCTTGACAAAGTCAAAGTCATTATTATTGATGAAATCCTCGACATCTTTGCTCAAAGTTATGGCAAGAAGCGTCCCCGCGAAGATACTATCGCTTATATTGAGAATCGCTTCGGAAATGGACGAAACTTCAATCAGATTATCACTGACTTAAAACACGAACTGGAAGCATCGAATACTCTTGATTATAAAATCGATGAATCCCGTTTAGCGGATCAGGTGATTCAGGAGTTTAGCTTCCAGAACTATCGGATGAACAAAACCTATTCGCCAATCATACACCATCTCAATCTCCTAGATTCGCAATCCACACGAATTGTCATCGGATTGACGGCATCTCTTTCGCAAGACGCAAAAATTGGCTTGCTAAAGAAGACCTTTGGGGGCGCTGAGCGTGTTGCAGAAATTCGACCCATTGGGGATGATTTTGAAGCATTTCAACCTGCCTATGAATTGAAACGAATTCGGGTCTTTGATGAATGGATAACACTGGTTGATAATTTAATCTCAGATATCAAACGGGCGCAATTACACCGCTTGAATAGCGCCTACAAAATAATTACAGGAATCCAGAACATTCCCAGTGATCGCATTCTCCTCTTCATTACCGACTTGCTGGGAAAGAAAGGTCTGAAGAAAAAACTTTTAGAACATTTCAATGGAGACGAACAACAACTGTTGGTAATTTTAGCGGTTGCGAGAGCTTATCTTCTTATGACTGTCGCTCGCCAACATCTTCTTGAAGGTACTTTCCACTCGTTTAGCACCTTCATAAACAACATTACAAATCGTATCCTTCTTGCTTCATCTGAATTATCATTGATTAAGGAAAGAGTGGCTGAAAGAACGAAAAACCAGGTTCCTGATCAGAAAGAGGAGCGGCTCCTTTATTGGCTAGCACGCTTCAATACTCAGGGAAAAAGAGCCCTCATCTTATGTCGTTTTATTGAGATGACACGCTTCCTCTCACGACGTGCCACAGAAAATGGAATCACAAGTACTTACGTTCATGGAAGAATGAGTGGTGCTCAGCAGTATTCGCAAATTAAATCATTCAAGGTAGGCCAAGTATCCGCTTTGTTCGCCTCGGAGCGATTGATAGAAAAAGGCACTGATTTGCCGGAGGCTGATGTAGGAATTTATTATGGCACAACCTTGTCGTTAGCTCGATATGAACAAAGTCTTGGTCGAATACGGAGCAACCTCCAAAACATCAAAACACTCTACACCCTTAGCTATGATCAAACCATCGAAGCCGAAAAGTCGCTGAAACGTGATACCATGTTTCTAGAGCTTATTGGTAAACGGCTGCAAGTTGTTGATTCTGATGGTCGGGAAACAAGTTAGGATAATTGTGCAAGATGCTAGAAGGTTATGAGGGGAAGCTTCAATAACTCTTTAGGTAAATGAGTTATAAAGAACTTGTTCTCGGAGGTCTTTGATGAAACCTGATGATATGCGTCGCGATCTACCTATCACTCAACAATACATCTACCTTGATAATGCTGCAACAACTCCAATTCCCAGGCCAGTAATAGACGCAACAATTGAATATTTCGAGGAGTACTGTGCAAATGTTGAAAGGGGGGCTTATTCGATTGC
>JBHLPH010000019.1:0-35784 GCA_048939625.1 Promethearchaeota archaeon | reverse complement strand
TGTCCATACGCACTATCGCTGTAGTTCAGAGCTGTGACATGGCGTGAAAGATTCGACCCTTGTGCATATTCTGTGGTGGCAAGCGTGGCTCCTAGACCCTCATATTGAAATTCGCCTTCTGAATAGGTAGGTCCTTCAGGCAGGGTTGGTGACGATGAATAAAAAGCAGTAGCATCTTCGGTGGCCTTTGTTGGAGTCACATTTTGCAGAGGTCTTTGGGTCTCGATGTATTGGTTCGTCGGTGGAATTGTGCTAATCAGTGGGCTAAGACAGAATAGTGTGAGGAAAATAAAACAAAATACTGCTTGACGCTTCATGGTGTTGTGCCCCGGGGTGGAAGGCGGCAGCGGAAAGTTATCACCTGCATGCTATCGCTTCTACCTGGTCATATCCCTGTGCTGCGCCTCGTTGTCTATTCCAATCTGTCGCCAAACCGTGATTTATTCGGAGAATGAACGGCTTAAATACATTTACCTGCACCACCTTCTATACAAATCGTAATAATAATACGAAAATGCAGGTAGACGCCGTTTCGTGCCTCTAGAAATTGTGTGTAATTTTGGTGGCTAGGTGCTCCAAGCAGAGGTTTATTGTAATTACAGGTTATTCTACTAATTGTTTGAATTTGCAAACCTCTTTAAAATAGTTGTATATGAAAACAAGCAGTACTTCTTACTTTAGAAAATAAGGGAAGAACTTTTGAGGAGATACCTACCTCTTGTTTGTTTGCTTGCGATTGCGAGGCGTTAAACTGTGAAGTTGAAAGTCACCTGTCCCATATGTCACACTCAGGGTGAACTTGACGTACCCGATGAAGCTTGGGAAAGGGTACAAGGGACGCTCATGACTGGACGCGTCGTGGAGGGCAAAATCTGTCCACATGAGTTCAAGGTAGAATTTTCCCGTGCAGGTCTGGTCTTGGGATACCAGACAGGGGAAGAGCCTGAAGAGCCACAACTTCGTACAGTGAAATTCACGGTTAAAACGGCTATCCGAAATTTAGGTATTGATATTCTTGCCGCGCTACTTACTGCTGGCATTAGCGAACAAACCATTGTACTCAAAGGCTCACTCCCCGTTACAGCTGGACTTCGGAGTTTTATGGAACGGGTGTTACCAGATAGTGTAGATGTGGGGGCATGCGTGTACATGGTGACAAAGGAGGAGTATTCAGATCTTCCGGATTCCACGAAGCAGCACATGACGATCGATATTGCTTCGAAGACAATTTCAAATTCTGTGTTCGATGAGGATCAGCTGGCCTGGATGAAGAAGGTGCTCATCCGGGCAAATATACTCACCAACCAAGAGGAGGCAGAGAATATAATTTTGCAGGAGACATCGAAACTTCGAACAACGGTGAGTTTGTTACGGCACTTAGCCGCACGTCGCGCAGCAGGATCAGAGAAACAGAAGCCGCAGGAAACAGAATAACTGGTTTTCGAGCGATTCAAGGAGAAGGCTCAAAAATGCCAAGCTGAATAGACTCTGTTGTGGTCGCGGAGGTGCTTTTAGAATGAAGCTTGGTATCCATATTCCCATCGAATTTTATTCAGCCTCTCAAGCTGTTAAAACTGCGAAACTCGTTGATGTGGCAGGATTAGATCATGTTGTTGTAAATGACCATCTTCGATTACCTAGAGGCCCCAATTTCAACGAGGCGTGGACGGTATGGGCAGGACTGGATGCCCTTTGCGCCTACGACCTCCGGATTGTCCCAGCGATTACAACAATTGAGCAAACTATTGAAGGACCAAGGACGATCATTGGATGAACTAGAGGTAATGCCAAGTATTTTGTTGCAGTTAGGGAAATCCAAACAGGATGCGCAGAAACGGTTACCCAAGTGGGGAAAATCTTCTCATGAAAACCGAGTTATTTTTGGTTCATCTATAGAATGTCTGGATCGAATTCAGGAATATCGAAAAGTAGGTGCTACTCATCTCGCTTTACGGTTGGTCCATCCAGAAGATAGCGATGAATCCATTCATACTATTGTTCAAGATATTCTGCCCAATCTATAAGAAACTGGTTAAGTGTTACCGTTGGTACTTCGGTAAATATCGATACAAGCAAGCTTGATCTTGGTATGGGTGTGTTCGGGAATCAACTTGGACTGCCAGAGCGCGTGTAATCCGGAATATAAGAGGCTCTCAATTTGTGGGTCTGAAAGCAGATTGTTTCGGGGGGAGAAGCGTGTGACTTGTTTGGCGAACTTTTCATTCTTAGCGAGGACTGTTTCGAGAGGTTCCTTCAGGTACTGAATCAAAGCGGGTGAGAGCACACCGACTGGTGCGCTTTTTTGTCCAAGAGTGGCGTCTGCTCCTGATTTAGTGGGTGGAACGACCAGAGGTGGGATGACGATGAGTTTGGTGGATTCATCCTCACGTTTGAGACCTGCTAAATAGACGGGGAGAAATATCGGTGTATTCAGATCTCCAGAAAAGGGTGCACCGGTCTCGGTCAAGTACTCCTCGAATGTGGTAAGTTGGTCTTGGCTGTGAATGATGTGCTTTTCGATTAAGTTATCGATTTCCGTGGCATACCCTTCTAATTGATTGAATCGTTCCTTGGTTTCTTGTAATCGGATTTGCCGTTCTTCTTCGAGGGCATCAAGTCGTTTAATTTCTTCGTTTTCTTGAAGTTCGAAGGTTTCACGGACTTTGGCTTTACGACTCTGGACATCGCGTTCCAAGTTCCCGACGTCACGTTTTGTTTGTTCAATGGCTCGACGGGTTTCCTTGGCTTTGTTTCGTAAATCAATAGCGAAGTCGTTGAATTGATCTAAGGTTTGGTCAAGTTGTAAGATGAAGTTGTCTACTCGCATATCATCTTTGGGATTACTGGTGAGAAAATGGCTCAGGGATTCTTGTTGTTCATGAATGCCTTGGTTGAGGGGTTCAAGCCGGCTTTTCAGAGGGGCGATGAGTGTTTTTTCTTCGCCCTGTTGCCATTTATCGACAGCTGCCATTTCTTGTTCTTCTTGTTTAGCAAGTTCGGTGAGGGCTTTATCGATTTCTTTTTTGAGTGCGACTTTTCGATTCGCGTAATGCTCTTCAAGGGTTTTGAGTTCGGTTTGGATGCGTTCTTCCCATTTCTGTACGTTGTTCCCAAAATAGGACCGGAATTGGTTCCACTGTTCTGCAGCATCCTTGTGGGTGGTGATGGCTTCAGCGAAGAATTGTTCCGCTTCCTTTTGAGCTTGGGTATAGTTCATTTGTTTGGGTAATTGAACACCGAATTCATCGTTTCCATTGGTAATCCGTGACAGTGAACGGACGAGACGTGTAAGCTCTGCAGGAAGGACATGAATCTCAAAGGGTGTCGAGCGAGCTGCGGTGCGTACTTCTTCAGTTAGTTTCTCCATCACTGCGAGATATTCGGGGGACGCATTCACATTGAGAAGCGCTTCGTACCGACTCGCAGGGGGTACAAATCCTCGTTCGACCTGTGGTTGGAGTAATTTCAACCCATCAATGAGGAGTAATCGTTTATCGGGACCTGCCACAACCCAGATTGGCCAAAGTAGTTTGGCAATAAATTCATAGCATCCTTCCTTTAAGGGTTTCATGGCGGGATCTGCACGACGAATATCATCCAGAAGCAGATGCACGATAGCGAGTTCTAACCGGGAATCAAGGATATATTCACCATTAATCTCAGGGTCATCAAGGGCTTTTCCCTTCAGCTTTGTCCCATCAAGGACAAAAGGCAGAGTGAAAAGTGCTCCTTTGCCATCGCCGTTGCGTTTAGCAGTGACGATAGCTTCAATATCTTTGGCGAATTTCTGGAAGGGACCGATATCACCATTCCATTCACCAAGGTGATCACCATATTTGTCAATGAAATGGCGTTTGACTTCGGTGAGGATGATTTTGACATCTTTAGCGTTATGCGATTTGTCAGCCGCGATGGCAAAGAGGAGGTCTTCGCTGTGCTCATAATAGAAACTGACGTCGCCCATCTTGATGGTTTCGATGCCACCGTGTCCGAGTTCCTCAGCGAATGCACTAAGGGCGCTGTAGAATCCACTAAAGATGGCTTCATCAACGCCACGTTTGCTGAAGGCTTTATGAATGAGAACCTCGCCTGTTCGCCTGAGGACGTACACATCACGAATCATTGAAGTAACCTTGTGTTGTGCTGTGGAACTTATTAAGGATGACGGATGGTAGAAGGTGTTATACAATCTATACTTCCACAAATTGCCAAGTTGAAAGCCTTGAGTGAGGGAAACACATACCTAAGGTGAACTGGCATGTCAGCAGACCAGACCTCGGATAGAGACCTCAAACAGATATTAATTATCTGGGTGAAACAGGAGGCTCCACTATTTTTAATGGCTTTTATCCCAATTATCGTCCTGAAGCTTGCGGTCTTCCATTTTACCGCCTCCCAGTACCTTATTATTGGAAATATGGTGGCAGTTGATCTTTCAACTGAGTGGGTTTGGATACCTGGGTTTCCTTGGTTTCAAATGAATTTTGAGGTAGTCGAAGCGTTTTCTGACTTTAACTTTTATTACATGAATTTTGTCCGCGCCTTCGTTCAAGGGAACCTTCCCTATACGGAAGGACTCTATGTCTACTGCGATCCATATACTAGTCAATGTGCCCAAACTTACATCTATCCGCCTCTCTTCGTCTATATTCTCGGCATCTTCTACTATATTCCTTCCGAGTTTCTGTTTCCAGATATCCAAACACAGGCAATTGCTCTTTCTGTAAACCTGGATTATCTCCGGGTAGCTTTTGCGTTCATTGTCTTCGATTTGGCAACCTGCGTCGTCATGTACGCAGCTGCCCGACACCTAACTAAAAACCGGTTCATCCCAATCGTTGTCATGCTCGCATTTGCCTTAAATCCAATTTCTATCTGGTGGGGGAATTACCTTTGGTTAAGTACTCCTATTCATACTTTCTTTCTGGTTTTGGGATTTTACTTCATGCTTCGAGGAGACCTGCGCTGGGCAGTACTGGTGGCTACAGTGGCTACCATGGTGAAACAGACTGCAGCTATCCTGCTTCCGTTGATATGGTTCTTAGAATACCGGCGTGGATTGAAGCAGCTTTTCATTTCCCTGGGAATCACTGTAGCGGTCGGCCTTGTTATATCGATGCCTTATCTTCTCCTCTATCCTACAGCCTACATCGATGCTCTCACGCGTGGGATGGGGGCATATCCATTTTATGATACTTTACCTGCACCTACATATACAATTCCAGTCTCAGTCCTAGCCTTCTTTTGGCCCGAACCGTTCAAATTTATTATCTTCAGTCTGGTGTCGAATGGAATTCCGTGGCTCATCTGTCTAATTTTCTTTTGGATTATTGCGTACTTGGTTCCAGATCAACCTCAGTCCGCCTATTTAGAGCAATTACTCCTGCTTGCTCTTCTTCTGTCCTTATCAGCCCACATTTTTCTGCCCAGAGGAATTTACAAATTCTATCTTATTGCAATGATACCCTTTCTCATCCTTTTTGGTGCAATTCTCCGTGGACCGCTTGTACCTGTGCAGGGGATGAGCTGTCCATTAAAACCGCGGCGTATGAAGTACATGGCTTTTCTACCTTCGTGGATGGTCCAGTTCATCCAGCAGTTTCAGGATCTAAGCATGCGTATCGTCAACAATGTTACCACGTGGTGGTTTATCCTCATTGGTCTAGCAAGTATTGGAATTTTTGCTGTTCATCGGTTCTTGACCCATGCTATATTGCTTGCGCTCTTCTTTCTTCTTTTGGTGTATGGATCCTATCATTATGTGTGGAAATGGCGACAAAGACGCAAGGCCACTCGTGAGAACACAGAAGACACGGAAAAGGAAACCGATTAGCTTACTAGTCATCGAACTTGAGTACCGCCCCACACCGAGGGCAATACGTTTCAAAAGGCTCCAACAATTGCTTGCCACACTGAGGACAGTACCGTGGACCCATTTGGATAGGATGAGCGGTACTAGATGATTCTTCTCCCTGCCCCTGAAGCCCCCAACAGAAAAGTGGTGGCAGGAAGAGGAAGATGAGTAGGGGAAATCCAGGGATGATGAAAAACAGGACTAGCATTAGTAGGCTTAGAAGGATGCTGATGATGCTAATCACAGCTAATCGATTCATTATATTCCAAATCCTGATTGGCTATGTTTGTTGGTTATATTTGGTCCGGGAGATTTTCGGCTTGATCTGAGATGCGATTGATGATATGCCGGGTTTTTCGAATCGCGACTTTAGCTCCAAAGTCTGCATAGTGGATTTCTTCGCGGGTCAAGTGGATTTTGCGTTTGCCTTTCATTTTTTCCTCCACATCTTCAAAATAGTGAAGGGTTTCCCGAATGGCGCTTAATGCCTCGGTGGATGCGCCGATAACCAATTGGGCGAGTTCCTTCGCGGGGGGAATTCCAGAGGTTGTTGAGAGCTGATTTCGAACCTCCACGAAATAGTTCTTGACCTCCACCAGTACTGCCCGAAGATTTTCTGCTGCTTCGAGTAGAGGTGTGAGTTCCTCTCGAGTCTGAATTTGTTCGATATTTGTGATTTCGGTTTCGAACTGGTCAAGTACGATTTCTAAACGATTCTGCAACAGTAGAGCTTGGTCATGACTCATACTATTCACTACTCATTACGTGGACTTAACCTTCTCTATCTCGATAAGATTTTGCTCTTTAAGGAGTTGGATGAACCGCATTATAGTGTCGATATTTGCTACCTCCCCGAATTCTGCTTCTAAGGCTGTGAAGATTTCGTACAGACTTCGATGTCCATCCATGAAGTTAGTGAGTTCAAGGAGCGCCTCTACGAAGAAGGGTTGGTTTTTCTGGTTGGCACGGAGCCAGTTCTTATCTTGTGGACGCGTTTGGCGGACAAATTCGGTGAAATGAAGCGGTCCTTGGAATTTGCGACGCGGGCTTAGCTTCTTGGCTTCCCTTTCCTTTTTTCGGAGCACTAACCGTTTCAAGGGTGAATACCCAATGGACCGAGATAGTAAGTCTTCAACCTGTCGGAGTTTTCGCACCTCTTCTTGCCGCTCTTGAACCAAATCTTCTAACATCAAATCAATGAAGTTGTGTAATTCAGAATCATGCGGACTTAGCACTTTCACACTTTGCAGTGCGACACTTTCTCTATGCGAGATTTGACGGATGCTTTCCATTGCCTTTCGCAGTGTTCTAGCGAGGACAGCCCCTCTTTCTGTTTGTGAGATAGCCTGGATCGCTTCTTGGACATATTGTTGAGTGGTTTGGGTAATCCGAGTATGCGCATTAGCATGGACTTGGGTTGCAAGGAACATGGCATCGTCAGATTCTGCATATGCTTGTGTTAATAGAGTCATGATGACCCCATATCCCACACGACGTAAGTGGGTGGTATCAATTTTGTCAAGCGAGTCGAGGTTACTATGATAATAAGCATCAGGCCATTGATTCAACATCGGACAAGGCACATTGAACGATGGATCAATGAACACCGTGTGGTCGCTTCGCCAATCATATTTCTGGACATCAAAATGGAATGGTAAATGGCTCCCATCCGGAGAAATGAGATTTGGATTCTTAGCAGCTTCACAGAGATGATATTCAAGTAAATCGTTAACAAAGCTGGGGAGAGAGTCGGGGGTTCGGTGGAGATTGATAACACCACCAACCATTGTTGGGTCTGCTCCCACCATATCACAGTTGATAGCACTCATTATCCGTGGTACTAATTCAGGGTGTGCCTTCAAGAAGGCTAATGTTCCATAAAATTCAGGCACCCATAGAAACCGGATAGTGCGTAAAGGGGCAGGTAGTTTACCCTCATGGATAAGCGTTGTGATAACCCGGGCAATTTCCATGAGTAAGGCACTACCACTCGCGTTATCATTAGCCCCTGGTCTAGGATGACAGAGATGAGCTATTAAGAGCACTTCTTCGCGTAGAAATTCTGTGCCTTCAATCACGGCTGTAAGAACTCGCTGTTCACCAGAGAACAATTCCGCATCAATATTCGCGTGAACAAGAACCTCAGGCTCGGTTTCGATGAGGTGTCGGAGCCGAGTTCCTATCTGACCTGAAACGGCAAACGCAAATCTGACTTTGTCTTTTTCTTTAGCATTTGGCCAGATGCCCAGGTAGGGAATCAGATTGGGGTGCTTTGTACGCCGTTCAAGAGGTGGAAAATGAATAGTGCCCAAGGCTCCACGTTTAAACACGGCTTCCCGTTGGACTTGATCAGCACGACCAGTGGTCAATACAATTTTACCCTTGACATCGACTCGCCGATAATCTTTCTCGGAGGACCCATCTTCAAGATACACAAGTGGTGCTACGATATCTGCAGACTGGCTATGTGCAACAACACTCACTGGATTTTCTGTAAAGCGCCCCAATATTTCTGGTTTGGGGCTGACTAGATGGAGTGTTCCATCTACAACACGCCATCCTAGGGGTGCTGTCCATTGCCATGTTTTCGTTTTCCCATCAGCGGGATATACTTCAACTTCAGTACGTAATCCCGGGAATTTATCTATAATCTCTTTCACGTAATAAATTGCATCATGAAATCCAGGTGAAGCCTGGATGCGGTGAAAGCGGATGATTTCAGAAACATAGTCTTTGGCAATCGTCCCAGAAAGTTCTTCAATGATGATATCACGGAACGTTGTATGAAACACGACTCAAAGTCCTCCCATGCAACGGTGTGCACTCTAAACCTACAAAAACCTAGCCTTTTGAGAAGATTAAACAACACCTTTCGCGCGCTCAGCACATTAATTTTAGCATCAGCCTTTGAGTCGCTCCCTAAATTTCCCGCAAATGACCTTTGTAAGCGTGTTGAAGGGACACCATCTTTAAAAGTTATAGAAGTAATTGAAAAATTAAGAAGGTGAGGGTACTGTCCGTACGCCTGCAAATTTATGATGTCGTTGAAACCGGGGAACTTATGGAGCTCACAACTCCAGGTCAGCTTAAAACCGAGTTGAATGATGACCGCGTTTTAATCATCGTAGATGATGACGATCGGAAAATCTGGTTATGGAAAGGAGCAGAAGCAGGCGTTCGTAAAAAATTCATCGCAGCACGTCAAGGTCAAGCCGTTCGTAGTCAACGAGGTTTAGTGTACAAAGTCCTCTCAGTTGACGGTGGTGAAGAACCAGATGCATTTCTGGCTCTAATGGGTGAAAAACCCAAACCTCCTGAACCCAAGAAAGAAGTGGAAGTGCAGGTCGAATTACCAAACAAAACCATCGAGATTACTCCCGACAAAGCCCCATCCAAACCAGTTTCCTCCAAACCCAAACCTGAACCTCAACCTGTTAGGATGCCTGTTGCAACAACCCAGCTTGGGACCGAGTATAATGGAGCAGAGCAACAATGGCCACAGCGATCATCAACAGCGAGTATTGTGCCTGCTCCTGCTCAAGATGATATTGTTGGGCGAGTAGCTAATACCACCCCTCCTCCGGGGTACAGCCGGGAACTGGTCATTATTGGTCAAGAGGTTTTTACCAGTGTTGATCGGAAAGTGACTTTTCTGGGAAAGACTCAAACAACATCGCAACTGGAACGCACACGCACGCTCCCTGATGGTCCTTTCTTCGGTGGCGATTATACACCCCGTATTTTAGTGGAGGATGGTCGTGTACTTGCGACTGAGTTTTTGAAGAAGAGTGATAAAAACTCACATGGGTTGCGGGATGCTGTTGCGGAAGCCGATGTGAGTGAGTTAATCGACATCTTCCGAATCACAACTGAAACTGCAGAGATTGAAGCTGAGGAGACACCAAAGAAGAAGTCGAAGAAAAAGTCAAAGAAGAAGTAACAGCTTTCCTCTCGAGAATTTTTTTTGTTTCTTTGATTTGGGTCAAAGTTCTATTATTTACTTCAGACTATTGCAAAAGTAATGAATCATTACATTTCTGTAACTCATTCTTTTGGACTTGACCACTTTTTCCAGATGATTATTGCGATTATAATAAGAAACGAAATAGCAATTATCCAGTATACAACAAGGAGAGGTGGTGGCCACCATATTTCAACTGGCGGTGGTGGTGGTTGAGAAATTACGATTGAACCAAGATTATCCATCCAAAATGGCATTTTCCCAACTCGTCAATATTTTCGTGGATATGAGAATTTAAATCGTTGCTTAATTCCTGATATTATTCCAAAAGTAATGAATGGTATCATTTTTGTTAAACATGTTTTTGTACCGATTCCGCCCAAGATTCAATTGAAAAAGTCAGACCTATACCGAAATCGTTAAAATCCGTATTGAAATTATGGTTCAAGAGAGAATAAGTTTGGAGTATCTGTTAATAGTTTTGATATCTCTTTTTTCTAGTTTCCAACCGCCACCATTGATTGATGATTTTGGATTTCGTGGATTAATGTATGCGGTATTTCTTGGTCTTCTCATTGTTCTCATCATCGTCATTATATTCTTTGCTTTAAGATTCTTTGAGCGAATGGGCTTTAAGATTCTTTTTCTGCGCCCCAATCGCAATTTGATGGCTATATCCATTTCAACGCGCTTAAACCCATTTCAAAGAAGTAGTTCACAATATTAATCCCACTTTTATTGGGGTTCAATTTTGGTTTGACGTTTATGCCAAAATACGAAAGTAATAAAGGGTACAATTTGTAGCACTCACATTGAATACTTCATGGTGAGAACTTCAATGACTCAGAAATGTGCTCGTTGTGGAGCAACGCTTAAAGAATCAGCAAAATTCTGCACGGTCTGTGGTAACCCTGTTGCCGGAGCCCAAAGTGCTCTCACACCTCAATCTCCTACCAGAGAACTGAAATGTACTAATTGTGGTTTACCCCTGAAAGCAGGGACTAAGTTTTGTACTAAATGTGGCACTGCAATTGAAGAACCTACTACTCCTACTCCCACGCCTTCTGATCTAAATGCCTGTCCTCATTGCGGGTTCGGGAACAACCCTGCGTCTTCAAATTTCTGTATTAATTGCGGACAAGCACTCTCAACAGCTGTTCCGCCTCCATCAGAATCGACACCTGTGGAATCTTCTCCCACCTCAAAAACTTCAGCACTAGTTTGCTCATCTTGTGGTCGTGAAGCTAAACCCAGTACTAAGTTCTGCATATTTTGTGGGGGCAAACTTACAGAAGCCTCTGAAACTGCAGAACCTGCACCTGTAAAAAGACCTCCACCTACAAAAGAGCCAGTCACTGCAGTTAAACCCATACAAGTGCCTGCCAAAGTCTTAGCCAGCCTCATGGCTCGTGGACGCCAGCTCACACTTGAAGATGAGCTGGTGAAAAATGGCGCTGAATCAGACGAGCTCTTGGATGAACTAAGTCAGGCTGCAGGTGATAGTGATTTCGAATTAGAGGAACTCATCGATTCTTACATTAATGAAAAAAGTGAACTGGACCGCCTTGAAGCTCTCCATCAGAAAGGGGAAGTCAGTGAACGAGTCTATGACCGCCTCGCACAAGAATATGACGAAAAACTAGCCCGTATGGATGAGCAAATCAAAGAGGGGCTCACGAAGCTTCAAGGCTATCATGCCCAAATCCAACAAGATCATGCCGAAGTCAAAGAAGAGTTAGAAACCTTAAATGCACGTTTACTAATAGGAGACGACGAAATAAAAGATATGGCAACGAAAGAGACACTTACAGGCAAAGCCGAGCGGCTCAACTATGCCCTGCTCGCCTGCGATCATATCATTAAAAAGGAATCTGCTATGCGGACTGGTCCAATCACTCGTTTTGAAGTCACTGAAACGACGGTTGCGGATTCAAAGGTCACCAGCTCAGAACCGGAAGAAGTAGAAGTTATCACATCAAAATCCAAGACTGAGGAACCTGAAACCCCCAGTCCAAAACCAACAACTTCACGAGCTGATGCTGAAGCAGGTAAAATCTGTCCACAGTGTGGACGGGTGACCGCTGCTGATGCCAAGTTTTGCATCCATTGTGCGGCCCCTCTTTAGTCTGCCCATTTTATTCTGAGGGGCTTTCCAAATTATCAAGTTGGGCAAAGAAGGCATCCGTCATCTTTGCTCGATATTCAAAACCACCTAGTCCAGAGGCTAACATTAATGGTCGGACATCAGTTAGGAGTTCTTGGCGTGACCGGAGTTGGACATCCGAGATTTCTCTGAGATCTTTTGCTCCTAGTGTTCCTCCGACAACATGAGCAAGGAAGACGTAGGAGACCCAAGGGACAGCTGGCTGAGTTCCACAATGTAAACGCACATGTGATTCCAAGACAAATCGGTCAATTTCAACATCAAACCCTGTTTCTTCACTGGCTTCACGTTGCGCTGCAATGATTAAGCTTTCAGAAGGTTGCGCTCCGCCAGACGGAGCTCGTACAATCCCAGTTTTCGCATACGCGTGTTTTTCGATAACTACGTATTTCCCCTGATATTGAATGAATATGGTTACATCGTGCTGTCGACCCCGTTCCATCGAACGTTGGACAAGGGCAAACTCATCATGGAGCATCTCAACATCAAAATCGACACGTTTAGGAACACCATATTGTTGACTTAAAAAAGCGAGCTCAGCTGTAAAGTCCTCATGAGCCAAGAAGTAAAACCTCAAAGTGAGAAACGAAAATTCTGCCTAAAAGGGTGATGGTAGCATTAACAGTCCGCAATTCCAAGGCAAGATAAATAGTGGGGAAGGACGGGCCTGGCTACCCGTCCATTTCGACCTCACGCCGTCTGATCAGTCGATTCCCCGGAGGCTTTGGGCTCTTCCTCTGACTTTGTGGATCTTAGCTGCAGTTCTACAATTCCATTACGAAATTGGAGCGAGGTAAGCGTAACAGGAATAGGTAATTCCAATTCTCGGAAAATCCGCCCCTGCACCCAAAGCTTCAATTGCTTCTCATTCACGTCGACTTGGACATCATGCTCACTCATCGCAGGGGTATCAAAGATTGCAGTGTAGCCATCTGCCGTGTCAAAAATATCGATTAGATAATCATCAGCGTCGAGTTTGAATTGTGCTTGGGGCCCTGGAAACGGTCGGTCTGGGGTCAAGGGATCAGGGATTGGTGACGGACGTCGTTCTTGAGGTGTTGGAGGAAATCGGAATGGAACGCTTTGAGTGTGCATCCTTTCTTCGAGTTCCTTACGAGCTTGAGGAGGAAGATTGCCCCATTCTTGGGTGTGCATTTTACCATCCGGTCCCAAGTAGGTGGTTCGACCATAGACAAAGGGTCCAAATCGCTGAGTGCGAACACTCTCACGATTTTCGATATCAGAATCGGAAGGAGGGGTGGACTGTTGTAGATCGTTGAACATACGACGGATTGCCTGCATTTGGTGTTTGAATAGTTCATCAAATTCGTCAGTTTCATCAAAGAAGCTCATGGTGTTTTCCTCCGTGAGTTACTCACATTTATTTACTCACATATTGTGACTAACAAAATGTGTGTAATACTTCCTTTTAAACATTTCCACAGAACCACAACACTAAATACTCGCAAAATGTCACTAACATCTAGTGAGTGACCCACGCGACGAAGGTAATCGCCATGTCCCATCGTAACTCCCATGATGAGTCTGTCCATCTATTTTGGCTGCTAGGTAATCCCACGCGTTTCGAGATATTACGGCGGCTTTCCCAGGAGCCCATGTTCCTTGGGCAACTCAGTCGCGAACTCTCCGTTCACCAACAGGCCATCCTACGTCATCTACAGGAACTTATTCAGAAGGGGTTCTTAGAAACATATGAAGACGAAAGCATTCGTGGTCCACCACGGAAATACTATCGCTTGGCGAAGACGGTCCGTGTATCTGTGCAAATTACCCCACAAGGAATTCGTGTTGTCCGTGTTGTTCCAACAATGCAAAAGCCGCGGACCATTGAAGGTGTCATTCAACGAAGTTATCCAGAAATCTACCAACTAGTTTCTCGCGTCCAACGGTTAAGCAATATTCCCAACGAGTTAGATCGGAAGCGTGCTGCGATTGATTTGATACAACAATTAGAGGTCAAGGCAAAAGAATCGCAAGAGGTCAGCAAATTTTTAGATTCCATAGTTTCTGCACTCCAGAAGAAGTATTTGTAAGGGTGTTACTTCGATTCTGTTATGAATCAAACCTAGCCTTAAACGAAATCAGGGGCTAGTTTTCTTTATTTTGAGAAGTGGAAAAACAAAATCTTGGACGCGTGAGACGCTTTCTTTGACAATCCGTCCAATCCGATCATGGTATACTTGGGAAAGGGTTGGTACTTCTTTATCATGAAGCCACTCTGGTGCTTGAAGGCCTGTAATCTCTGTGAATAACATTTGCCAGCTTTCGGGAATTTCATTGGCTAGATGCACTCCTGATAGTTGTCCTAAAATTACTGTCCAGCATCGCGGAACCGAATAATAGGAATAGCCACCTCCACCGACCGCAATAAGCTTGCCCTGTGAATATTGATGCGCGAGCTCGTGAACACGCTGACTTATTTTCGCAAATGCGTTGGTGGTTAGGAGAAGATTGCCCAATTGATCCTGAAAATGTGTGTCCACTCCATTTTGCATTAAAATTACTTGGGGTTTGAAAGCGTCAATGATTGGGGGAACGATGGCTTCGAAGGCTTCGAGGTATTGAGTGTCTTGTGTGTAAGGGGGCATTGGAAGATTCACAGTATATCCTCGTCCTTCGCCTTCACCGATGTCATGGGGATATCCAGTTCCTGGATAGAGGGTACGGCCTGTTTGGTGAATGGACAAGGTTAGCACCTCTGGATCTGTTTCAAACTGCTCTTGAACGCCGTCCGCATGATGGACATCGATGTCTAAGTACAATATACGTTTTTGTTGATATTTCCTTTTTAGGTAATGACAGGCTATGGCTACGTCATTGAAAATACAAAATCCAGCGGCTCGGTTGGCATGGGCATGATGCAGACCCCCTCCCGGGTTCCAGGCATGGTCTGTTTTACCTTGCATCACACTATCCACACAGGCTATGGTTGCCCCCACCATAAGCCGGGTAATGTCATAAGCTCCAGGAAACGCTACAGTATCACCCATATCCAAGGTGGAATATCCCTGTTTCTGGCTTAGGGCCCGAATCTCATCAATATACTCCTGAGTGTGAACAAATCGTAGCAGTTCATCATCTACTGGTTCGAAATCCGGTTCGCTAACTCCGGGGCTAGATAGAATACCGAGTGCTTTACTCAGTTCATAATGTAATAGGATTCGATCTTGATGAAGGGGATGATGGGGACCCAAATCATATTTGATGAACTGCTCATCGTAATAAACAGCGATCGAATCTGTCACAGCGACCATCCGTCCCTAATGATGGTTTCACTTAATATTCGTTGTTTCCGCCTAAAGTACTTGCGAAAAATCCAACAAAATATCACAATGGATCGAAGAACTGGGAGAATATAAAAATCGGGTTTCCTGTAATTGACCTGAAAGGTGTGGCAACCGCTCGAAGAGTGGTTTCGCCACAATTGGCTCCCGGCGTGGTGTACACACTGGCTACTCACGAACGAGTAAATGATAGAACAGAGGCAATACTTGAAACTCCAGCAATCAAGCCCAAGACGCCTATTTTCAAAGTAATTGTTGCTGGCGAAGGAGGAGTGGGGAAGACCAGCTTAATCCAACGCTATATCTACGATTATAGCACGACGCCCACCATGACAGTAGGCTCCGAGTTTGCCTATCAAGAATTAGAAATAAAAAACCAAAAAGTTGGCCTGAGTATTTGGGATTTCGGGGGGGAAGAGCGGTTCCGTGAGCTCATCCCAATTTTTTGTCTTGGAGCCCATGGAGCTATTGTTGTTTTTGATCTCAGTCGCTTTTCTACTTTTCTTCAGTTGGAATACTGGATGGAAATAATTCGCGAAAGCACTGATGGAATTCCAATTGTGTTAGTTGGAGCCAAATCAGACCTTGATGATGGCCCTTCTAATGAGGAAATACGACGATTCTGTGAAAACAATGGTATCAAGGCTTTCATTCCCGTCTGTGCTCGAACGGGTGAGAACATCAATCAGCTCTTTGAGTTTATTGCTGAGAGGATGCTTCTTGCCACAGATGAAGGGCGCATTAAGCCGGCTTATTCAATCCGTGTATAAACAAATTTCCAGGGCGTCTACAGCTTCTATTCTTTTATAGGACACCTTCGCTAAGGAACGACACAATTTGCTATATTGATTCTTGGTGAATCCCATTGTTTGCCGGTAAGCGTGTCTGCGTCGTCATCCCTGCCTGGAATGAAGAAGAGCCCATTGCTGCCACCATCAAAGATTTCTTGACCCCAGAGGTCGACGATGTGCTTGTTATCGATAACAACTCAACAGATAATACGGCCAAGGTGGCGAAAACAGCTGGTGCCACTGTAATTCCAGAACCAATCCAAGGATACGGAGCAGCCATTAGACGTGGTCTATGGGAAGCCTTGGACCGTGGATATGATCTGATCGTCATCACCGAGGCCGACCAAACCTTCCGCGGTGTTGATGTGCCCCGGCTTCTTAGCGAAGTGAGGAATCACCACTTCGTGGTCGGAACAAGAACCGCAACCCCCTATCTCGAAGAAGGCGCAAACATGGGACTTTTTCTTGTTATAGGTAATATAGCTGTTGCCAAACTATTAGGCATACTCCATGGATACCCTCCCTTAACCGATGTAGGCTGTACGCTTCGGGTGATACGACGTGAAATGCTCGAAGCGATTCTTCCCAAACTTGACGCTGAAGGAGCAGCCTTTTCCCCCCAAATGATTGTCAAAGTTCTGGAACATGGAGGGAAAATCAAAGAAATCCCAGTCTACTATTTGACTCGAGTTGGAGAAGCAAAAATCACGACATCAAAAACGAAAGCATTCCGTAATGGTCTCCAAATGATAAAAGTGATTTTGAACTTATAAGATTGAGTCCCTATCTTGACTGAGAAACTTCTCAGCTTCGACAATATCTTTAGGGTATGTCACGTTGAGATACTGACCACCTAAGAAATATCCGTACACATCATTGCCTAGTTCTCGAATTGTGTTGAGAGTATCTGTAATCTCGATTTCGTTTTTCTTGGAGCGAGGAGTTTGCCTGATAGCTTCGAAAACAGTATCATCAAAGATATAGGATCCACACCCAAGAATATTGTTCGTTAACTCGATTGGCTTTTCGACGAGGTGCCGAACTATCTGGGTTTCTGGATCAATTTCTACAGAGTAATTTTTTCGGATTAAAGCCTTATTGTCAACTCGAATGAGCCCGATAGAGGCTGCACAGCCCGTAGCATCGAAGGATTGGATGAAACCTCTATGATCTGAGTCAAAATATAGTTCATCACCAAGATAAACAACAAAAGGGGTTGTTACGATGCCCTCTGTTTGTCCCACTGCGTGTCCGATGCCTTCTGGTGATGGTTGTCCTACATATTCGATAGAAACGCCTTGATCACTGCCATCTTGGAAATAATTCTTGACAACATCTGATTTGGGGTTAATGACAATGATGATATTGGTGATTCCTGCATCTTTACATCGGTCTATAACATGAGCAAGAATTGGTCGCCCAAATAATTGGATCATCGGTTTTGGAACTTTTTCGGAGTAGGGGCGAATACGCTTTCCTTTTCCTGCTGCGGGAATGACGGCATATTTTGGTGGCATACAGGAGTGCCAACGTACTTTTTAGTTAAATAAGCTTGCCTGCTTGAAAAAATAAAAGAGATTCGTATGGATTCAGAATTTCTCGTAACCCATAGCATTTTTAGGTTGGAGTCAGCAGGGGTGACTCCATCAAGTGCTTGAGTAGATTCTGATGCGAGCCCGAACCTATTACGTCATTGGTATTGTGAGCCTGTTTCTGATTATTATATGGCTTCATGTTGCTCTCTTACCTATCGGAGGCATATTTGAGATAGTACGCATCCTCACAGATCCTGGCAATGTTATGGTGTGGATTATTCCTGCTTTTGGTCTGTTTGGGCTAGCTTACATCTTGAGGGCCATTCGCTGGTGGGTCCTTCTTAGACCCTTCAAGACGAAAGGAAATCCCGCTAACCAATTCCCAATGCTGGTTGGTGGAATCTTTCTTACCTATGTAGCACCACTTCGTGCAGGAGACATTGCCACACCCTACTGGCTTAGAGAAAAACAAGGTACACGGTTTACTGCTGGGCTGGCCTCGATTGTCTGGGCGCGAGTTCTAGACTTTGCTGCACTGATCCTCATAATCATTGTCTCCGGGTTCCTCATCTTTGGTGCATTAACGGGCCAATTAATTAATTACTTAATTTCTGGAGCATTAGTTGCAATAGCATTTGTGGCCTTCTTTATTCTAATTCGAAATGATCGCTTCGTTGGGTTAATGTCACGAATTGCAGGTCGGTTGTTCAAACCTTCTGAACGACTCAAAGATGAGGTTCCATCCTTTGTAGAAAACTTCGCAATCGATTTACGAACTGATATTAGCAGCTGGAACTCTGGGTGGGCATTTCTCATCAGTGTACCAATTTGGATGTTAGAAACTGCAAAATTAGTTTTCATTGCGCTAATCTTTGGTCAAATTATCAGTATTTCCCAATCCATGTTCATTTTAGGTATTAGTTATATGACAGGCCACATCTTAGCAATACTCCTTCCTGCCGGAATTAGCATATTCATAACACAAACAGCTGCAATCACCCTCGCTTTAGAAGGCTGGGGAATTGCTGCTGCTGCCAGCATAGCGCTTCTGGATGCACTTGTTTATATCATCGGATTAACTATTCTTGGGGCACCTTCCATTGCAACAATGGGCCGAGGTTACCGTACACTCCAAGATACCGAACACACTGAAACTATAGAAGATCAAGAAGATGGATAGACCGAAAAGTTAAAGCTGATACAGTTCCCCCCTGTGCTTGTTTGGGCATTACAGGTGACCACTATGAAAAAAACCGATCCAAGAAAGCTTCCTCTTGCAGTTGTCAAAACAACTCCCGAAACTTATTTTGATGATGTTGCACGCCTTTTTCGTCTCGCGAAGTTGGACCAAATTTTTGATCCTAAGGTTCGCACGGTTATGAAGCTTAACATCTCATGGCAAGAATACTTTCCGTCATGTTCGACTCAACCCTACCAATTGGATGCAATGCTTCGGGAATTGTCCAAGCGTAACTTCTCTGATGTCCTTGCCTTGGAAAACATGACTGTCGTTACAGATGCACGCACTGGGATGTACAAGAACCGCTATGTGCCACTCCTCGAAAAGCATGATATTCCTTGGACAATTTTAGTTGATGAGGAGTGGGTTGAAGTAAATCCGTCCCAACCTATGGTATTCGGACAGGAAGACATGCTAATGCCTAAACCCATCATCGACGCCCAAATCATTCATCTACCCACTTTCAAGTGCCATGGACACAGCACTATTACGTGCTCCATGAAGAATGCCTTTGGGTTTCTCCGAACGGTACGCCATCATTACCACCTCAAAATCCATGAAATCCTAGTTGACTTACTTCGCATTCAGCAGGAATTCTGTGGACCATTGTTTGCCTTTGCAGATAGCACGATTGCCATGGATGGTGCAGGACCTCGGACAGGACGGCCTTTTGTCCAGAATTACATTGCCGCTAGCGGAGACCTCGTTGCCTTGGACGCACTTTGTGCCCAAATGATTGGGTATAATCCCATGGAGATTGGACATGTTCGGATGGCCCATGAACAGGGACTCGGAAATGGAGATTTATGCACGAAGGAAATTGTAGGCGATGAAGTTGATGGGGTCTGCTTTGAATATGAGACTAAACTAGATCCTGTCATCCGCTTTGATCGGTTCTTTCGGAGTAGTTTTCTCGAACCCTTCATGATGCGCTCCGCATTTTTTAAAGTCAACGTGAAAATCAGCCACTATCTTCGAGATATCTGGCTGAAAACCCGTGGAAAGAAACACATCGACCGCATCATGAAAACTGAATGGGGTAAGATGTTTCGTCGATATCTCTAATTTTAGAAATATCTTCAATTGCTCTTTCATCTTCTAGCTGGCATAAGGCTTATGTGGGGAAACATGTCACAAGCCTAACAAAACTCCCTTTTTGACATATTGGTGCGTGTTTGGTTTGAACGAGGAACACCCAGAAGCACAAATTGCTGAATCAACCTGGGTTCAGATACGTGACACGCTTAACCTTAATGATCTGTCTCGCCTATTCCATGAAACTGAGTTTTGGGCTGGCATTATCGTCCGGATAGCAACCCTCTTTGGGTTTCTTCTGTTCCTTAATATTGCAGGCGATCTCACCGATATGAATGAATTAGTGTTCAAAGGTTTGGCAAACCTGCTCAATGGCGTAAATCCTTATGGACAGAGTTATCTTCTTCACACTTTTGCGGGACCTTTCACGCAAGATTATTTCAATTATCCACCCTTTGCAATAATTTTTCATCTTCCTTCTCTACTTTGGCCAGGTCCACAAAGTGTTGGCACCATGGATTTCATGCCAGCGTTTTTCCTGTTACATTGGTTCTTCGACTTCGTTACCTATTATCGACTTTGGCAAGACGATCACACCACAATCTCGAAAATCATTTGGATTAACCCTTTCTTTGTCTTCGTTAACATCATTACGTTCATGTCTCTTCCCCTCATGCTCCTGAGTCTAAGTTTGTTGAACTTGAACCGCCCAGTTCGCTGTGGCGTGTATGCGGCACTCCTTGCAGCGACTTACCAAATGGGGGCTATTTTCCTTCCATTCCTTTTCATTTTTTATTGGCGTAAAGGTCAATTCCGACTCAACCTTTTGGGGATGCTACCCATAGTTATTGTTGTTCTGGTTTTCTTTTTCTGGAATCCAATTCTTTTCGTGCAAGATTTAGTGATACAGCAAATCGGAAGACCTCCAGTTAATTGGCAAGATTACAATAATCTGAGTCCTTACTACAATCGCTACTACCCCTTGGTGTTTCTATTTATGGGATCAATCCCCTCTTGGGCTTTTAATATTGGAATCTTATTTGGAGTGCCTCCGCCTATTGCTCCGCAAATAGCACCTATGATGTTGCTTCTTGTCGCGATTCTTGGTATTATCGGTCTATGGTTTTTTATCAAAAATCCACGAAAAGCACTTGCCATCTTCATTCCAGGAGTATTATTAGCATTATTCATTGGTAGTACGGCTGAAGGTCTAGCGCATTATTGGGTTCTCTGTCTAACATTACCCTTTATCTTTTGGCGGAATCGGGACACGTTTTTTCCGACCAAGAAAACAACTCCTGACGCTCATGGTACAACAGAAACTGATTCAAATAAGGAGGTAGGTTCATGAACTCATCAGCCAATGAGACTGAAGCCACGTTGTCTTCTCCTTTAACTGAACAGCCCACACTTGGATCTCGAATTAGTGCCTACTTCTCCAACAGTTTTCAGCTCTATCGATCCTGGTGGAAAGAAATAGGCCTGGGGTTCTTTATTCGGATGCTTACTTTGGCTGTCATACTGTATATTGCGAATATCAACCCAACCTTCCCCGACGTCAATGACATGAATGAGCTCCTGACCCAAGGCCTCACCTATATGTTTAGCGGACTTAATCCCTATAACCGGGATTACTGGTTAACTGCTTTAGCTACAGGTCCCTGTGACGGGTATCCTCAGAATTTCATTAATTATGGACCCGGAAGCTTACTCTTCCACATTCCCTGTATGATTTATCCATACTCATTTGATTTCGCAGGCTGCATGGATTTTCAACCCAGTTTCATGGCGCTCCATATGTTCTTTGATTTTCTGCTCTTCGACCGTATGATGCGGTCAGGGAACAGACTTGCCGCTTTGTTTGTCTGGATAAATCCCGTAATGGTAACCTTGAACTTGGTAACACACATGAGTGTCGTACTCTTCTTAGTGTGGATGGGTTACGAAAAATGGAAAGATCCTTTCTGGTCGGCATTTTGGCTCGGGATTGGTGCAATTACCTACCAATACATCGGACTACTTCTCCTTTTTGCGATTGCATATCATTTCCGCAGCTATCGAAAATGGATTTATGGTGTGTTACCTGCGGTGGTCATCTTTGGGCTCTTTCAACTTTGGGCATCCCTGGAAGCCATCCTTTATCTTCAACCCACACGACATTTGGCATTGTTGAATGATTTATTATTCGTTCAATTTGGTCGTTCCTATGAAGCTTGGCCATTACGAATTCATTCATGGTGGAGTTGGACGGGATCCATCCCTGCAATCATTTTCAATGTCTTCTGGATTGTAGCTAACTCCATCTGGGCTAGCTTAAGCCTCCCTACAGTCGATCCAGATTTATGGGCTCAAATCGGTGATCCCATGCAAATTATTACACGCAGTCTCCTTCCGCCCGATGGGATACGGGTCAGCGTAATCTTCACGCTTTTTGCCGTAATTGTACTCGTCATACTGTTAGTTAGGGTGTTGCTTCGACCTGAGTTAGGAAAGAGTATTCTCTACAGCTTCGTCAGCATGGCTTTATTTCTAATTGGCGCGCCTGCGGGTATTTGGCATCACAACTTCATTATGATAATTCCTGCCTTCTTTCTATTGGTCTATACGCAGGAATTACCCCGCTTTCGAAGAAGACTCGGGCTACGAGACCATGAGCTACCCGAATAAGGGTTTAAACATATCAAAGGGTTTAAATTCGAGAGACGTGTTAAGTCAGCTTGGCTTGCAGGCTACTATCGAGGGTAGGATGTACACCTATGCCAAGTGAGCTTAAGCGAATAGAAGCAGCGCGGGAGCTTCTCAAACTCTTCCACACCCGGAAGCGTATTGAAACCATCATGGAGAAGTATACTTCCCCACCAGGTGAGTGTCCATTCTACGACAAGTCAGTCCTCAGCCATTGCACACTTGAACCCCACGCCGCACATATACAAGATTGCCGCGGGCGAACTTTTTTAGATGGCATGCTTTGCGAGACCATCGCTGATCTCCCATTTGACCGAAGAGCCAACATCACATTTTCCAACGCTCTCGAAGCTCTTCGTGTAGCCCAAACCCAAGATCCCCGAACACTTAGCGCCTTCCTCAGTGCTTTCACCGATGGCTACTGGGAACTCCTTGCTGAAGGTGGACTTGAAGAACACGAAGCCCTAACAAAAAGCATCCTTGAGCTAGAAGCCCTACTTGCCGAATATTTTGCTGACCGCCGATTTGATTTACGTAATCAGATAAAAGATGTTGTCGGTGAATTAACTACCGAGTTTCGACGTCATTTACAAACAACCATTAAATGTACGTAATCCCACTCTAACGGCCTCCTAACAGACTCGTGCTTTTTTAGGAATTAGGTCTCATTATGAACTGAGAATATCGATGCTTGGTTATTTCATTCCTAAATAGAAGTGGATACTCTCCTCGTTTATGTTGCTTATCTTACTCTCTCCTCTTTTTTTGCCTGCAACTAGGACTATTTTGGCTATTTAGACATCCAACGGTGCGTTTTTAAGTTAGTTTTCCTATCGACCATTAACCCATTTTTTGGGAGAATTCTGTTATGAGAAATTCTAGGCTCATTTCAGTAGTGCTACTAGTCTCTCTACTATTCCCTATGTTCATCGCACCTGTAGTCTACATTCCCACATCGTCATCTCCTTTGGTTTCTTCTGAACCTATCAATGGTCCCAGCTTTTTTACAGAACCCATGGCCCTGACGATTCCACCGGATGCGATTCGTGTTGCGATATACAATGAACCCAATACGACCTCTCCCTCCTATGAAGGAGGCATTGGCTCAATCAATACTAATTCATCCAGTCAGATTGCTTCCATTCTCCAAGCTGCTGGATATCAGACAACACTGCTTGATACTAACGACATCTATAATCATCAACTTATGACTGCACATTACGATGTGTTTGTAATTCCTGACACTCTACCCCGTGAGAGCATCACCAACCAGATTTACGAATACTGGCTTGGTGGGGGCGCCTTACTTGGTTTCGATAGTTTCGCAGTATACTCCTGCTACATGGGCATTCTACCACCCGAAACCGCAGGAACTAACGGGTTCCCCGGATACTGGATGTACATGGGTGATGGCGCTAATGTCACAACTCGACACCCGGTATCGAAGAGCTATGCAGTAAATGACAGCTTTACGCTTTCACCCTATGGCTATGCAGCATGGGACTGGACAGCACTTTCAGCCTCTGTCATTGGCTCTGACTTAACCAGAGTTGCCCATGATGGGCTTAATGAAGACGAGGTGACAGTTCTAGCATTTGATCCGACCAGCCAGGGTGGACGTGTAGTTCATTTCTGGTGGGATGGAAGCACCGAACCCCTCCCAGGTATTCATCAGATGATCCAAGACGCGGTTATGTGGCTTTGTCCACGACCAAAAGGACGAATCCTCTTCGATTTGAGCCATCAACCCTATTACGGAATTGACCCCTGGGACGATCTGGCAAATTACGCTGGCAACTATGAGATCTGGCGAGATGAACTGGTTACCCGTGGCTACTTGTTGGATAAACTCTATCCAGCTGCGGGTGGCAACATCACCTTGAATCGATTGAATCCCTATGATATGTTCATCGCTTGTCTTCCTCAGTACAATTATACCGCTGCTGAAGTCGTCGCTATGAACGATTGGGTAATGGCTGGTGGCGGACTCCTTGCATTCGGAGATAATACTGGTCTTGCTGATGAAAACAACAACATCAACTACCTCCTCTCCAATGTTGGTCTCTCCATGGCTACGGTTGACGCTGGTTCAGGATCACAAACCTACTACGTCAAACATCCAACAACAGAAGCTATTTCCTCACTCTACTTTGCTAGTGCAGGATTTATTAATTACACTGGCTCAGCGTATCCCATTTGGGGAGCCACCGCTGTGAATATCATTATCGGTGGTCAATCCCACAACATGGGTCGAATCATTCTGGTCGGTGACATCAACTGGGTAGCAGATGGCAACATCGGAACTGACAATAATCGCCAATTTAGTATAAACCTGGCAAATTGGCTTACCTCATCGCTTGCCCGAGTTCTCATCTATACCGATGAAGCGTATAGTCCAAACTATTACAAGACACCTGTTGCACGAGCGCTCAATGACCTTGGAGTTAAATTCTACCTTACAAAAGGTGGAACTATCGGATTTGACTACTTTAACTTCTCACTCTACCGGTACAACTGGGATCTTGCTATAGTGGATAACGGCGACTACTTTGGCTTCGATACATACTACGATGGTCTAGTCGATTATCTCGATGCTGGCGGGTCACTAATTTTCACCTCATTTGATGCAGATACTGGTGCACCTCATCCACTATTCAGTCGACTGGGTGTAACCCATGCTGCCTCTGTAGGTGGCGATCCCACGACGTACGTATGGGATGCAGGACACCATGTGTTTAGTATGCCTCATCTCTTCACCACCACAAATTTCAACACCACCCTTGGCTATAGCGATGATGGCGACCGTTACACCGTACTATCGAACGCAACAGCTATTGCTGGTGGCACACCAACACCCACTGCAAACGAAGCCTACATAATCGTCCGTAATGATGGTAAGACTCTACTCAACGGATACCTCATCGATAACTTTGGATCAGACGAAGACGACTCCACCTACGCAGACCACTTCGAACTCTGGATTAACGAAATTGCCTTCATGATGGCCCCACGCTGTACACTCCTCCCCCTCGTTCCTATGAATGGAACCTTAGGGTTTCCAGTGAACTTTGCTGTGGAAATCGAGAACCTCGGATTAACTGCTGCTGTTGAAGGGCAAATTACGGTTACCGTTCCTCCTGGGTTTGGTAGCCTAACCGTACCGGCAACTCAACCCTTCTTAATCCTTCCAGGGCACACAGAGATTATCAACTGGCAAGTCCTAGTTGAGGGCGTTGGTAACTATACGCTCTCCTTTGATGCCGACTACTACGGCTTACCTGGAACCATGTACTCGACTCCAACTGCAACTGCAGATATCGAAGGCATCCCTTCACCGTTCACACCTCCACCAATTCCAGGATTACCTTGGTGGTGGTGGATCGCTGTATTGGTTGTAGTAATCATCATCGTTCTTATCATAATCATCTATATGATACTGAAACGACGAAAAGCAGCTAAATGATTAATTAAGTAGAGGAGAACTCCTCTACTTTCCTCTCTTTTTTCTATTTAGCAAAAAGTGGGGCTTCCTGTATGTAGGGTCGTCCTGTTACGAGAGCAAGTTCAGCTCGAGTCAGTTCTCGTCCAATATAAGCCGCATGGTCTAATTGGGTTACGAGTCTACGTGAAAGGATTGCATTGATTAATTGCTGTGCAGTTGGCCCAACCAGTTCAAGGGTTGGTGCTTCTCGTGTTTCGTTTTCGTAATGACGAGCCACAAGAAGATAGCGTTCACGGTCAACGTGGAATGTAAAGAAACCCGCGCGATCTAATCGAACAGGTGCAGTCTCTTGCGAGACGTCTACGGTAGAATATTCAATATTAGGAATTCGTTCAAAGGGGAGTTCAGGAAAGCGTTTAGGCTTTAATAATAACAAATCAATCCCCAAATCCTTAGGGGGAGAACGTCGACGTCGTGAAAGATGCATCATTTGCGCTGCTCGATGAGCTTCCCAAACTGCACCTTTTGTTTTGGGACTAACTTCTGTTGTAAGCAATAAAGAAACCCCGAGCTCAGTGGCAAGTCCAGCAAGAATTGCATTCACACCTGGACTATCAGCATCTAATAATTCAGTAACATTGCCTACACCCATTAGCATAGGGATGCTAGGTTGTTGTTGGTGAAACTCAGCGTAAGTTAACAATGCCTTCGATAGCCCTGGGTTGATCAACGGATTACACAGCGGATCCGCAATCAGCTTCTTATAACCCAGGCTCCGAGCATTCGAGAGATTATCAACTAGAAGCTCAACCCTTTCATCAACTGTTCTTGGAATTTCTCCGCCTTGCTGGAGGGCAGGAATAACTGTGAATAGACTTCGTTTACGATATTTTTTCGCAATATCCATCATATTGTCTTGATCCAAACTGAGGACGAGATGAGCTCCACCTTCAATACCAGCTTCGATTTCTTTGGCGTTCATGGAATCAATACTGACGAACACAGGTAGATGTTTTCGAACGAGCTTAACAATCTCCTTAGCTGCATGGGGGTCTGGGGCTTCTGCAACCATCCCGACATCAATTATCTTAGCTCCACTTGCTAGAAAATGTCGAGCGAAGCGAAGTAACTCGCTTTCTGTTCTCAACGGAGCATCAGTGATTTCAGCAATAATTCGCATGGGTAGACGCGGACCAATGATAAGGGAATTGGTGCCTCTCCCCAAAGTCAGGTATCCTTCTGGAATCTTTCCTTTGAGGAGTTTTTCACCCTTAGCTAGATCACTTTGAGCCTTCTTAGTTAACTGTGCGTCTAACACTAAATCTGCGGGTTGCGTTGTCGATAATTGATTTTCCGCGTCAAATAGAATGTCAAATAGCAGCGGAAGATCAACTGCATGGCGAGTTCCTTTGTATGTTGGAATGCCAGTGCTCTCGGTTACTATGCGAGTATCACCAGAAACCATCCCAGGGAGTAATATGAGATTATACTTTTCTAGAGGTCCGCGCAGCTTAATTTGTGAAGTAACATACTTAGGGTGTAGAAAAGCAGCAACGGCGAGAGGTAATTCGAGGACATCAAATGAGTGGGGTGAAGGGTGGTCCTCAAGAATTTGTCTCAGGTGGGGTGCTTCAATCGTTCCTGTAACTAATAGAATTTTCAATGGTCCAAATCCTCCATGTTATGTTAGGCTAATTTGAATCCCAGGAGAATTCAGTGATAGCCTGATTACTAATGCCTGGAATCGTTGCATAGATCCCGGTTAGGTTGATTAATCGGCTAATACTCCAGGTTGCCAACCAAGTTAATAGTTCTTTAGCAACCAATAGCTTTTGCCGTTTCACGGGGCTTGCTACCGTATCTTGAGTTAATTCAGGTTTTGAATATCGACCGATAGTATTTCCCAGATCCATACCCACCAACCCAATTTGTGCAGCGCGAAGTCCTTCCGCCCAGAATACGCATCGGTCTCCGTCAGTGAATCCTCCAAGGTTATGAACATCAGGTCGAGGACGTATTTGAGTGGAGCCCATGATTGATCGACCTTCTTGGAGGCGGGTAATCCAACTTTGCAGTTGTGGGATATTATCACCATGAGCGTGCACTACCACAGTTGCTCCTTGTTTCTGTGCAGTAATGATGTCATTCATATCACCATCTAGATCAGTGAAGACAAAATCAGGTATAATCTCTCTTTCGAGGCAAGCTGTGGTAGCCCCATCCGCTGCAAAGACGATCGTTTCATCGAGGAGTCCATAGTCCTGTATGGCAATTAGGTTATCTAGAATTGAAGGTCCTGCTCCACACACTAACACATTATTTCCTTCGATATGTCGTTGAGCATCTAATAGTGGTCTTGCCACATTTTTGATGTAGCCGCTGAGTAAATCTGTTGCTTCTTGGTCGGTCTTCATATCATAACCGAATTGGTCGACAATGGCTCCATAACGAGGCCACCACTCTTTCAGGTTAATGGGGCTCAAATCCAACACCAAGTCATGATTCCATGATATATCTAAAAGGTTGTTCCTATGCGGAGTTACTGATTTGCTGTCGTGCTTCACCCATTGTCAGGGTTTCCATGGCAACAAGATCATGGCGGTGAATACATTCTTCATTGCGTTGTTCAAAAAAAAGCTCCATTTCATCAGGAAGAGAGGGGAAAGCTTCTACGACATTTTTCACCATATGGCGAATCGCATCTTCCACAAATTTAGGATTATCAAGCGCCGTTTGAACAACAGAGGCTTCATCGGGTCGTTTTAACAGCTCGTATGTGCTTGCACTCATGGATTGTTCTACAATATCAACCAGTTGCAAAGCGTTAATTTTAAAATTCTGTGGAATTTCAACCATCACAGAACCATAACTTCGCTGCATATGGCTGCCTATGGGAAGAGTATCTGCAATTTGCTTGGCCTGCTTCTTTTTGACTTTGTGTTCTTTGACTAAATCTGATAAAACCTCGTCCCGAAGCATTTCTTGGGCACAAGGGCATGCCGTGATACCAGACACAGTTACACCAATCCATTTCCGAATACTATACTTTTGCTTTCCTTTTCGAATGGCAATGGCTTTCGCCTTCATTGTGCAGGATTCGTAGGTTCGAATATTGGACTGGGGTGTAGCACGATCATATACTACATCAGCTGAGGCTCGAACTTCAGCCTCACGGGCATATTCATGACGTTGTAACTGTTCCTTGGCAATATCAGCACAGAGATTTTCCAACCAATGCTGACCATGCGCATACTGACTGACAATTTCAACGGTCGCTTCAATGTTCCGTGATGGATGGATACCTTTCTGGAATGCTGGTAAATCAACAAATATGTCAAAGGTTGGTACAACGATTGCCGGCTTCCCTTCAAAGAAGACAAATTGAATGGGAACACGAATTCCCGTAACACCCACACGATGCACTGATACCGCGACATCTGGGCTATCATTATGTACGTCTCGGGGAGACATCAGTCAACCGCACCCTAGTCAGGGTCATTTGCGTTCCCTAAAGCCTTTACTGATTCGTGATTTTCAATCAATTTGCTAGATTCTCATGATGAAATGAAGCGCACCAATGTTGCTTTTGATGAATTAACGATTTTAATAATCCGAAGTAGTAAAATTATGACTGAAAGTGTTGCCTAAAAACTTCTAACCATTTTGAAAGAAAATATTAGTTTATCATCTGATTCTTCAAGTGGCTAAATAAGGCATCTGAGCATTTTGAAACCACTATTATTATAGGGAAGCTTGACACCAATAGCAAATCCGCGACGGACGATTAACGGGTCGAGTGCTCCTCATCCACTTCCCTTTCATGCGACGTTGGAGGCAGGTCTCATGGATTATACGATGACACGCTTTAGGTGGTCCCTTCAAGCTCTAGCTGCACCAGCCGAGGTTCAGCTAACACTCTTTCCAGATTTTGATTGGAAAGTCGATGAGTTAGCGATTGAATTTGATCAATGGTATCAAGTCATGAAACGCCGGCAATCTCTTTTTACAATTAGGGCGCGGAGGTTGCTCGAGGACTTGAATAAAAAACTGGATGAGATGAGTGGACCCGAGAATTCTCGTTATTGGGAAGAAGACACCTTGCGCACTGATTCGGCCTGGGAGACTATTCGCAATCTCGCACGTCTTGCATTGAATGCCCTCGGATGGCCAATTGAAAGCCCAATGCTATCACGGAGCTAATCTTCCTTTTCTGTTAGCCAATGATTTGTTAACATCCTGTTTTAGAAAAGACATTAAGGTTAGGAATACGGCGAGTGTATAAGTACACCTTCGAGGGGGTGTTCGCATCACTGATTTCTCAAAAACTCTAAACGAAATCGGATTTGTAGAAGGCGATATTATTGAGGTCCTTCTCTCGTCAATTTCGGAAAACGGCCAACCTAATGCGGCTCCAATGGGCGTTTGGGTTAAGAAGGGTCCTGAACTACATCTACGTCCTTTTTCCAATACACGAACGGCTGAAAATTTGGAGAAAACTGGTACTGCGGTGATTAATTTATCTCAAGACCCCCACTTGTTTCTCCAATTGGCTTTCAAAGACGAGTTTTCTGAATCTATGCCAATTCAATTTGTACCTTCCGTACGGGTCAAAGCTCCCCGAATTCAATCTGCATCCGGCTTTATTGAAATAGATGTAAGAGTCCAAGACTCTTCGCTAAAGAGTACCCAATACAAAGAATTTGTTTGTGATATTCGTCTTGTGGAATTGACTTCCGCGTCTACGATGGGGTATTCACGCTCTCGAAGTGCTGCCATTGAAGTTGTTCTACTTGCAACCAAAATCCGTGCTCTTCAACAGGACTCCACATTTATTCGAAACACAAGTCAACAGATTAATCAGCTTTCTGATTTGGTTGAACGCATTGCTCCTGATTCACCTTCAGCTGAAGTTGTTCGTCGTGTGAAATCGCTCTTACCGTTATGGGGTGAGTGAACCCAATGGACAAACCCAATCCCACAAAAGTGACAATTCGAGCGAGTGCTCGGTTACATCTAGGTTTTATTGATTTACATGGTGGGTTGGGACGGAAGTATGGTTCATTAGGTGTTTCACTTCAACATCCGGTTTGTGTCGTAGAAGTGAATTCAGAGAGAACAGGCTTACAAGTTTCTGGGGAACACAAAGATCGAGTAAAAGAAGTTGCTAACCGAATCATCGCGCATTTTGGAATTTCTCAGGGGTTACGGGTAACCGTTTGGGAATCAATTCCGCATCATGTAGGCTTGGGTTCTGGAACTCAATTAGAACTTGCGGTGGCAACAGGAATAACTAGTGTCGCAGGTATCGAGCCTAATACTCGAGAATTGGCTACAATTCTTCAAAGAGGTGTTGTTTCTGGAGTGGGAACTGCAACCTTTGCCTTGGGAGGATTCGTGGTTGATGGGGGGAAAGTTACCGAGCAACCAATAGAGGGAGTTGGACCAGTACCTCCCCTCATAATTCGACATGAGATTCCCTCTGATTGGTACTTTGTGGTAGCAATACCAAAGGTGACCCAAGGCCTTAGTGGCGTAGCTGAGAAACGTGCTTTCCAAGACCTTCCTGCTGCAAAACCTGAATCGGCTATGAAGGCTAGTCGATTGCTGATAATGAAACTAATTCCAGCTATTGTCGAGAATGATCTTGACCTATTTGGTGATGCCCTAACGCAAATTCAGATTCTAGTCGGTCAAGCTTTTACTTCGGCCCAGGGGGGGCGATTCGCTTATCCAGAAGTTTCAGATTGTGTAAGCGCCATGCTTGACGCTGGTGCAAAAGGTGTGGGTCAAAGCTCTTGGGGACCGACATGCTATGGGCTCGTTCGTGGACCGAAGGTTGCTTCAGAAGTGAAACGTATAGTCTCTAATGTTTTGGATACAAGTTCCGGGGGGACTGCTTTCATATCTACTGTGAATAATCAGGGTGCGAAAATCACGACACATTAAGCTTCCTTGTACATATCCCGTATTTGATTAGCTTGAGGTAAGCTAATCCAGTCAAGAACTGTGCCACTACATTCTTTCAATCGCATCGTATCAACGAGTGCAGCTGAGGGACCTCCAATGAGCCCATCTGCAAAGATGGCAGCGCCTTGAGCGGCTTCCTTAGATTTGTCACTTAAACGCTGTACCTGTGTAACCGGAATGCCGAATTGCTTCATTCGAGATGTAAGATCATTGACGAGGAAGGGAACTCGGGTTAAACGTCCTGAGAGTAGAATTTCACGAGGTTCACTTACCGAGATGGTAAGAGCAGCAACTGATTTAGAAAGTCCTTCTGCAACAGCGTTCCATGCTTCCTTAGCTTTCTGGTCGTCTTGCTTGAGCAATTCTGCAAACGCTTCCGGACTCAATGTTGAGTCCTCTAGCAACGACATTACACCTCCTTGGAAAAGAGTACCCTTTGAAAACCCACGAAGCAGATATGCGAGTTCTCCGTCCATTCCTCCGAGGGTAAGGAATCCAGGTCCTCCAATGGTTCCCCCTATTCCATCAACAACAAGGCCGTTATCAACCCCAACTGCTGCAGGGTACCCATAACCGAGTTCAACTAATACAAACGCGGTTTCCTTGGCTGCAATTTTCAATCGACGGGCTTGATCATATACTCCAAGAATGGCGCAGCAGAGTTTATCTGCTGTACCCAGGTCGATGCGATTATGTTTACGCCAGATGGGAACTGAATGGAGGTGAATCACACCGGGAATGAAGACCATGTTGATTTTAGTTTTTTGAACTAATCGCACCATATCTTTGATAGCTTCAAGAACTGGGATTTTATCGTCATCGTGGCGGACGAGAACAAGTTGAAAAAATTCTTTCTCTGTTACTGCTGAGGCTGGAAGGAGTGGTAATCCGTAACCTGACGGCCCCGCTACCAAGTCAATGTTTCCTGCCTCGGTGATCACATCGAGGATGCTTTGAGGATTTTCAGCAACTTCCACACTGGTGATAGATGTTTCAAGGAAGACACTTCCATCTTCTAATCCACAAAAATCAAAGGAACGTGTTCCGGGATCAATACCAATTACGCGAACCAAGGTTAGAACCTCTGGTCGTCATTATTACTTCGACTAAATAAGCCATACTATCCCTATTTCTGTATGGAGGGAATAGGTAAAAGGTGTTGATAAATTGTATTAGCGATATTCCATGCTCCTGTAAGGGCGGAATCCCTTGAAGCAGCAAGATGATTAATCGTACAAATTGGATCACCACGATCTACGTAGCTTCCAGGTATGGGAATATCAACGACACCTGGGATATTACTGAGATTAGGGATTTGGCAAACGCTTTTTGCATAGACAATAAGGCGAGTGCAGTATGCTTGGAGCACAGGTTTTTCATCTGGAATGCTCCCTTTCCATGCTGAAATGTGAAGTGAGACAATATTCAAATTACTTACTAATTCTAATGCTTCAATAGTCGCTTGGATGCGGGGGTTGATTTCCATGAAAAAAGCGGTTCCTTCGGAATCTATCACGTAATCAAACCCATTACTTCCCATTAATTTTAGTTTCATTGCTAACTTTTCAGAAATTGTCGCAAGATTGTTAATTCGCTTCTTAGAGGCTTTGAGCGGTACGATGTTACCACAGTAGGCTTTTGTACGACCTTTTCCAAGCTCGGTTAAACCAATGAGCTGTTCATTGATAGACAAGATCTTGGCGGTCTTTCCGGTAGAGAGTAGTGAAACACTAGCATCAATTCCTTGGATTAGTTCTTGTACTAAAATGGGATTTGCGGTAGAGAATTGATGACGATGTGAATAGTTTTGCACGTCGTGTTCTGTTTGCAGAATTCGTGAGTGGAATCCTCCACTGCCATATTTGGGCTTCACTATAATTGGTAATTCTAATTGGTTTACTGCCCAACTGAATTGCTTAATGTCCTGCGCTTCATAACCTTGAGGTATTGCAGCTCCTGATTCTTTTGCAAGTTGGGAAGCTAATTTTCGGTTACGAGCCTGTTGCAGTGTTTCAGCTGAATTTCCAACTAATTTTCCTAGCTTGCTTAGATTTCTCCAAGCTTGGGTGTGGTCATCGAATCCTCCACAGGCAATAATCATGTCAACAGGGCCATAATCTTCAAGCAGTTGTTGGGCTCCCATCACTAACGAGTCAGCAGTAGGACGGATGGGTCGGTCTGGGCGCTCATCAGGTTGTTGGTGTAGAATTGCTATCTGCTCATCGGCCCATTCTGACAGATCTAAATCTCCCCAGAAATCAACGGCGAGAACCCGATAACCTGCTTTCTTTGCAGATCGAGCTAGGGGACGTACATTGAATCCAACAACTAGAATTGATTCCATTATCCTGGCCATATGACTCTTCTCGTCATTGAGGCATGTCTTCTTTGCTTTAGAAACTTTTCTAGGGTCTATTTTTAGCTTGGCGAAAAATCCAAAATTCTGCTTGAGGACTTCGCATCACCTGAAAGGATTGGTTCTTGAACCAAAAATGTTTAAGAGAGTTCATTGAGGGGAAAAATTTGGTTACATGCATTTCGGCTATCGAGGAGTTTTGCATGGCACAACTAGTGGAGACTACAGACACAGCAACCATTAGGACCTTCTGTCACGGCTGTCAACAGGATATCAAAGTGACATTACCAAAAGCCATCATTGAAAATGCTGATTCCTACCCAGTAAGTCATGCATACCTCCATGGAGATCCTGCACACGTGTTAATCGTGTATGTTGATCGTCAATATCTGATTCGTGGCACTGAGCTAAGTACAACAGTCACAGTTGAACGTCCAAAGAAGAGTTTACCCCTCAATGCGATGGTACTCCTTCAAATACCACGACGGTACCGCGAAACTGCCATGGCAATGTTGAAACTTCGACAAGCCAATTCGACAGCTATTGCCACCATAACTGGTAAATCCCAAAATGCTGAATCCAAGTATCTTGGTGCGTTATTTCGTTTAGGCTATTTAGAACGTTCGCGACTCGGTCGTTATTACCAATATAGCCTTCCCCATTCTACGCGTTGAAAAAGGAAGAAACAATATTGGCTGAATCAAATCGAACTCAGGGGGCAAATAGACCGAGTTTAAATAAAGCAATCACCGTTCACAGTTTTAAGGGCGGGACTGGGAAATCCAATCTTTCAGCTAATACTGCCCTAACATTAGCTCGTCGAGGATGGAACGTTGTACTCCTCGATTTTGATTTCCGTGCTCCTAGCTTGAATACGTTATTCCAGTATAATGGAGTTGAATACTACATCAATGATTGGCTAGCGCAGCGATGCGAACTACCTGAAGTATTAATTGATCTTACCGATCAGTTCCACTCCAAAGGACGTTTCCAAGTAGGCTTTACCAATCCCAGTGGACAAGCAATTAATGAGATGACTATGCACAGCCTTGACGAAGAATGGCAAGCTCGAGTACTTCAATTAGTCCTAGATGGCAAAGATCTCCTCTTCGAGCGATTTGGAATTAATTTTCAGATTTTTGACACAAGTCCCGGATTTGCACTTAGCTCAATCAACGCGATTCTAGCCGCTGATGAACTCATCTTAGTAATTAAGATGGACCAATTGGATATCGTTGGAACTCAGCATCTCATCAAAGGTGTGTATAATCAAACCCTTGGAAAGCGCCCTGAGCTGATTATCAATAAAGTCCCCTGCAGTATGCTTCAATCCTCTGAGGATTATTCAAGGCTGAAGGATTCATTAGGTCGAAAACTAGGTATTGAAGTTGTGAGTATTATCCCCTGTTTCTGTGAAGTCATGGAGAATATGAGTCAAAGTCTCTTTGT
>JBHLPH010000044.1:0-10863 GCA_048939625.1 Promethearchaeota archaeon | reverse complement strand
ACATTATGTGACCCCCAAATGTGAGTCCGCCTTTTATAATAGGAATGCCTTGCTTTCCTCAGCCAAATGCTCGGAGGCATTCAAAATGGGTGATAAACTTCAGTACAAAAATGAACAAGAAGTCACATTAGGACACGTCAAAGGTGATGTGGAACTTAAAAACTGTCGTCGAATCCTCCCCGAAAAAGGTGATACCATCACCGTGGACGGTCGCCTTACCATCCGTGGTGATGTTGAAGTTGAAGGTTCTTTGAAGGCTGAATATCTTGAAATTGACGGCGATAATACCACGGAAATCCACGGCGACTTGAACATCGCACGAGCTGTCAGTGTTCGCCACGGGCAACTAGACGTCACGGGATCAGCAACAGCAAATCGAATTGATATTAGTGCTGCTCTCAAAGTTGGGAAAAATCTAACCGCCACCCTGGTCTCCATCGGTGGAGCCCTAAAAGTTGTTGGAGACGCCAAAGTTGAAGAAATTCGGGTTGGCGGAGCAGTCAAAATAGAAGGAAATATTGACTCCACAAAATTATCAGTAGGTGGAGCTGCTAAATGCAACACTGGAACCATCGGAAAAGTCGATGTCGGAGGATCTTTCAAAGCAGAGGGCGCCATTGAAATCGGCGACATAGACGTTGGCGGTGCTGTAGTCGTAGGACCCAATTCCAAAATAATCAAAGTCGACGTTGGTGGCAGCTTCAAGAGCGAAGGTGACCTGACCTTCGAAGAAGTAGACGCTGGTGGCGCAGCAAAATTTTCTGGAGATGCGAAAGGCAAGTCAATTGATTGTGGTGGCGCTATTAAAGCTGAGAAATCTTTATTCCTAAGCGAAAAACTCGACGTTGGTGGAAGTGCTGTAATTGGAACCGATTTGATAGTTGGTGGACTGATTGACATTGGTGGATCTTTACAGGCTGGACAAAAAATTCAATGTCCACGAATAGATGTGGGTGGGTCTATTCGGGCTTTTCATATTATTGCAGAACGTGAATTCCGTATTGGTCGACGGGGTGAAGTTTCAGGTTTTGTTGAAGGCTCAGATATTATCGTTGGAGAAAAAGCTCGTGGAGCATCGTTTTATGGTGATTCCATCCGTGTGGAAGAACGGGCTCGGGTGAAAAACCTCTATGGGCGTGATATCTACATTGAACGCGATGTTATGGTGGAAGGTGAGGTCCTCTACACAGAGCGTTTAGAAACCGAACCAGGCGTTCATTATGGGAAAGAACCTGAACAGGTCAAAAAACTTCCAACGCCTGAAGACTTGATCAAATAGCATAAGCCCACAGCCTCGGGGTTCGGGGCACCTTTGCGCCTCGAACTCCATCACTTCACTGTTTTTTCTGATTTGAGTCACAATTTTTTCTGATGAGCATGTATCGATAAGCACATATTGTCTGTGCGTGAATCGGTCATTGCAGTACACGGAGTTATTTCGTAATGGATGAAATAAAACCTTCAAAATCTGGTAAAATCCAAATCAGTAGTGAATTGGAAATCACACCTATTGCAGCTGAAAGTCTAGGTCTACGAAGCCTTGCTACACATGTCAACACCTCGGATGCTTCTATTTTAATTGACCCAGGGGTTGCCCTTGGGTTTCGTGACCAATTACACCCCCATCCCAAGGAATATCTCCTGTTGAAGACTATTCGAAGACAAATACTATCTACTGCTCAATCAGTCGATCACATCGTGATATCACATTTCCACCATGATCACTTTATGCCCTTCTACCGAAATTACGCTTATTTTTGGTCCAACCCCGATGATGCAAACCACCTTTACGCGGGGAAGCATATCTGGTGTAAGGATATTCGCAAGCGAATCAATTACTCCCAACAAGGTCGTGGATATAATTTTGTTCGGAAAGCCCGAAAAGTTGCAACTGAAGTGGTCTACGCAGATGGAAAAGCCACAAAAATCGGGAACACAATGATTCGGTTTTCCCCAGCAGTTCCCCATGGGGAAAGTGGGACAAAACTCGGGTGGGTGATTATGACCGCAATTCGGTGTGGCGGGTTTTCAATGGTCCATGGTTCTGATGTGCAAGGGCCCATGGAACAAGAAACTGCTAGCTGGATTATCAGGCAACACCCCGACATCCTTCTTCTTGCAGGTCCTCCTACCTACTTGGTTCCTGATCGCGTGGCTCCTGAGATTCTAACACAAGCTGCTGGCGTTCTTCGTTTCCTTACTAACCACATCCCTTTGATTATTATTGACCACCATTTGTTACGGGATAAAGAGTGGCATGACTGGTTAGGACCAATTCAGCAGCATGCAAGTAAACAAGGGAATCAGCTCCTGACAATCGCGGAAGTACTTGGTCGTCCTTATCTTCAACTTGAAGCTGACCGAGTAAATCTGTACCAAGATCATCCTCCTAGTTCCGAGTATGAAACTTGGGTGAAGCAGATCACTCAATCTCGAAGCCGGATACGACCACCGCTCGATTAAAAGCGAAGCTAGAAAATTGTTTTCGCAATTGGAGTAGGATGGTAGAAGGGACCATGAACTGGCAAAAGTTCTTCACGGAATGCTTCAGCATACTCACAACCGGCTTGTATACCGCGTAGCCTTGCTTTTTGTAGATTAAACATCAGATAGTATTCGTCAGTTTTTTTTAGTTGGCTTTGGTACTCGGAGATTGCCTGGGTCTTCAATTCAATAATTTCGGAAATATCAACCAACCGTGTGGGGTAGGCTAGGAGCGTATTAATTTCCATACTGAACAAGCGTTTTGGGCGCCATGCCTTTTTCTTATACTTTGTAGAATGGCCTGCCCACTCAGCTGCTCGTTTGACTGCTTGATGGGCAACCTTGTGATCAGGATGGTAATCATCTGCGCTGTGGGACACAATGACTTCTGGTTGGGTTTCTTGGATAATAGGAATTAGGGCGTTGGTCACTTCAGGAACTGTAAGTTGTAGATCCTTTCCCTTCAGCGCAATTACTTTAGCCCCGATAATTTCACAAGCTGCTGCTAATTCTTTATGTCGAGTAGGAGTGCCTGTAAGGCAACAGACTGTCACTTCAGCTTCACGATTGGCTTCTTGGGCAATAGTGCCTCCACAACCAAAGGTTTCATCATCTGGGTGCGCTGCAATAACTAGCAGACGCTTGAGTGGTACTTTTGGCATAGCTAAATGTACCTCTTTATCTTACCAAAAGGTTTGCTAACACTACCTCAGAGGGCATTTTTCTGCCATCACAACACATTTGGGCAGGAACGCTAGCATGCCACAGGATAAACAATGCGAATTGGAATCACAGTGTACCCCGGCGTTGGGGGCTCAGGACTTTTAGGTACCCGATTGGGAGTTGAACTCGCAAAACGTGGTCATGAGGTACGGTTCATTACCTATGAGGTACCTTTTGAGCTCCAGGAAGGTCGATATGAGAATGTGAAAGTGGACCTCGTTGATGTGCTTGAATATCCCCTCTTCCGGTATCCTCCGTACACCGTTGCCCTTGCCTCAAAAATGGCGCAAGTAGTTCGGAAACACCATTTGGACCTTTTACATGTCCACTATGCTATTCCTCATGCGGTATCTGCTTTCATTGCCCAACAAATGACTGGGGTTCCCTATATTGTTACATTACATGGAAGCGATGTCCACACTTTGGGTGCCGATCCAGCTTATCAGCCATCAACTCGGTTTGCTGTTGAGGCAGCAAATGCTGTAACCTGTGTGACCAATCACATTTGTCAAACAGCGGAACAAACCTTAGGCGTTCGCTGCGCCATCGAACCGATTACCAACTTCACCGATCCCGCACTATTCAAACCCAATGCTTGTGAATTTAATTTAGAGGGGGAGAAACGTCAACTTGTCCATGTGTCTAATTTTCGTCCTGTTAAGCGGGTCAATGACTTAGTAACTGCATTTGCCCAGATTGCTGATGATATCCCAGACGTTGAGCTTCTACTTATTGGTGATGGTCCAACTCGACCTGAGGTTGATCGGCTCATTCGAAAATTCGAACTGAACAATCGGGTTAAATGTCCTGGATTCAAACGCGATGTGTATCAATACCTTCGTTGCGCATATGCTTTCGGGTTAAGTTCTGAATTAGAAGGCGCTCCCCTTTCGCTTCTGGAAGCCATGAGCTGTGGTCTTCCTGTTGTTGCCACATCCGTGGGTGGCATTCCCGAGATTATCGAGGATGGGAAAAATGGATTACTTGTACCCTTTGGAGACATTGATGCTCTGGCTGAAAAGCTCTATGCAATTCTCACCGATTCAAACCTAGCCGGAACTCTTGGTAGAGCTGCCCGACAAACTATCCTCCAGAATCACACGGCTGAAAAAGTCTTACCCCAATATGAATCAATCTATGACTCGATATTGCAGAGTTAACCTTGCTTCCCGTAACGTTCCCATGACACTAATTCGTTTATTGGTTGACGACTACTTTCTCGTTTTTCATCGGGGTATCCAATCGAGATTGTACAGAGAATGGTGAATTCTTCAGGTACTCCAAGAACTTCTTTCATATCCTTTTCAAAGTCCGCTCCTCGAACTCCCATCCAACAAGATCCTAATCCGAGCCAATAGGCGGTAAGTATAATGTTTTGCACAGCTTGATGTGGGTCACATAGGTAGTATTTCGGATGAACTGCTGGGTTTCCTAAGACAGCGATTACGATGGGCGACTGCTTCATGAATCGGCCATGCGTGTGTAATTCACTAAGGCGTGTGCGTGTATCAGAGTCTTGGACAACAACGAAATGCCAAGGTTGCTTATTTGAGGCTGAAGGAGCCCATTGGGCTGCTTCAAGGATTGTGTCAATCTTCTCCTTTTCAACCTCCTTGGGAAGGTATTTTCGTATACTTCGTCGACCTTTAATAACATCAAGAAAATCCATTTTCATCAAATGGACGAATTGGAAAAGAGTAGAAATATGCTTACCATGTCCTAGTTTTGGAAAGGTAGATCCGTGAGATAGGCGGTCGCTGCCGCTGGGGTATATTCCTGATAATGATTGCAGAGTCTACTGAAATGGAGTCGTGGGTCCATGGACATCGAGGCATCAACCCAGATGAAACTCACCTCTTGGCCTAAGCGCTCAACGGAGTAACGTCCGAACATTTGTGATAGATACGTCTGCAGAACCTGGCGTCGGCGTGTGAGAACTCCAATCTGTATTTGGCTTTCCTTCTTTTGAGTGGAATCAGCACTTTCTCGTTGTTGCAGGATAATTTCATGTCTTTCGTCTTCTAATTGGGTTTCAGTTCTAATAAGGCGTTCAGCTGTTTCCATGATGTGTTCTTCACTGGCTGCAAAAAGAGAGTGAATAACCCCGTTATCCTCTTTGGCATAACCAGTTTTAATGGTGGTTTCAAAGTGTTTCAATTCTTTATGGCTTAATGGGATTAACTGCTCTTTGGTGAGACGTTGAGCAGTGCGGGTCGTCCAAGGGTTTTCGTAATAAAGCCGTGTATAACGGAAAAAAATTGGAACAATACTGTTATTCGCCTGGAGAGCTGGCGAGACTTGAGCATGATAACTGGTTTCTCCCGCTCCTCCCACATGAAGAATCACTGGTGTATAACTTTGTACCAGGAATGCTCGGGTGTCGACACGTGGCGAGAGATATAGTTTCCATTCTGTTAAATCCGGGTTGGTTGATTTGATTTCTAGTTGATGTGTGTTTTTACATTTCGGACAGGTTGCAGAAATTGTGGTTTGTGTTTTTTTAGTGTTCAGTGAGAGAGTTGGATCTAGGCGTGTTCGATGGCACCCTTTGGTAGGACACTCCAGATGAAACGGTACATAATCGGGTGTTCTTCTGCCAATCCCTGGTTCATAACCAAGGTGTTCAAGTTTTTCAGCACTCTGATTTAGCGCTTGGATGAATTTTTGTCGGTTTGGTTCAGTGAGGAGATATTCAAAAGCTGGTAGCATTAGCTCTCGAACCGATGGGTTCGAAAATACATGGAACAAAACGCCCGAATCTTGTGATTGGTTGATAATTTGCATCCAAAGGCGGATTGTCCAATCAGCAATTGTTCGGGCTTGGTTAAAAGTTTGTTCAATTATTTTTGCAATAATAGTTGCTCGTTCTTCGTATAAGTTGAGTTTATTCTTCGCAGAGCTTGCTACGAGCTCGTGATAAGTTGAGGATACCTTTTCAATCACTGGTTTTAACCAATTTTTAGATGGCAAAGGTAACAGATGCATTGGTGACATCCTATACTCACGATTAATTGGTAAAGAAAATGTGAGCCCTCGTGGTCCGGGACTGGGGAGATGAACCACTGTTAATTCCTTTTGTTCCTGGTCGTGATCACCAACAAACATAATTGGTGTAGCGTTTGTGAGGGAGGCAATTTTTGATATCGCTGCGATTTTGTTGATGACAAAGCCGGGGCCTCCTAGTAAAGCGGGTTGGTGTCCAGCTTCAATCACGGCTCCTTGTTCTTCGAATTTGCGGAGCTGGTCCTGTACTTGAGGTGTTAACATGTTCACCGCTTGGTGGGTTTCTCTAATTACGTCGCAAAGAGTTTTCATTCGCTCCAATGAAAAGAGGGGTTGTTTTTCTCTATAAGCGCGAATGAGTGGACTGCTCAGGCTGATAGCCTCTTTGATGTTCCGGGGTATGGGTCCCCAGAACTGAAGCGCTGTTTTTTTTCCGTCAAATACATAGTCTGTGTAGAGCTTACTGGGTGGGAGCTGTGGAGTCACGGTTTGGGTCCTCCTGTGAATGCCGTCGAATCGCAAGTCCAACCAAGAATGTTAGAGAACCCAGTGTTATAATGAGGGCAATTAGTGTTACCATATTGGCTGCAAGGTATTCTGCATCAACAATGGGAACCGAGCCGAGTGAGGTCCAATCCTCGTACTCTGTTCGATGCAGTTGATACGTGAACAAATTGGTCTGTTCAGTTCTCATTTCACCAATATAGTCACTTGCCACAATTTGCCACAAGGAGACAAACGGTCGATCTGAAGCATATAGGGAGTCCGCGTATGTGTTAGCTGGGTTCACACCAACTCCTACAGATAGTAAATCGAAAGGCAGCCAACCCCATGGAGGGACAAAAACCATCGCCCACCCATGACCAACGGCGTTTTGAAAGTCCACATACCGATAGGAATTGTTGGCAACAGAGCCCCAAACGAAACCATATGTCCGTGCTCCTTCTTGAAACCAATGACCAGTCATCAAATAACTAGGAATACCAAATATTCGCAATAAACAAATGAGAAGATTAGATTGGTCATCACAATCCCCATTTTGGCTAATGATGAGCTCTTCTGGGTATTGAGGATCTGTAACTCCACTTGATTGAAAGATATTGGCTTGAATCCATTGAATTGAAGCATAGATTAATGCAAGCACATTATCTTGTCTTTCTTCAGGAAGGCCATCCCGGATTGTCTGAGCCAAATCCGTTAAGCTTGTATTGGTTGTGTCCCATAATGGAGTTCTATGGGTAAATAGATCGAAATCTTCTGAGCCGATGCGCTCTTCAACTTCAACTAGACTTCCAGACTGAGTAACCGAAATCTGAGGTAAAAGAGAACGATGATCTAATACTGTAAACATCCATTCTTCTTCCCAAATAAGAACATCTTGGGGGGCAAGAGGAGACGTTAAGTTAAGAGACAAACGTGGATTACCATCGTCATCAATCCCTATCCCAGTAGCTACAATTGTTTCGTTGTTTTGCGTCATTGCGAAGAATTTCTGCTCACATGTTTGCCAGGATGTATTGCCGATATAACTCCAGAATGGTGAGACTGGCAGAGATTGGTTTCCTGACACATATAGAGAACCAGAGAAATTGACTCGCCAATGATGGACATACTGGAATGCTGAAACCCGAGGTAGCGACATAGCTACCAGGAGGAGAAGAAATAGAACTGATGCAATGAACCAAATACGGTACTTGCGCATTCCGACCAGCATTGCCCCATCTCTTCTAGCAGGCATTTTACTGATTTAAGCTCTCTCCTTTTACTGCCTGACCCGAAGAAAATGATCCTAAGGTCTTTGATAATTGATTCTGAAGGTATTACCAGTCCTTTTTAATTAGGAGGTAGAAAGGATAAGAACACGCTTAATGTTTTGAGGGAAGCAATTCATGAGGAGATTCGAGCCAGCTTGCTGGCTTTTTCTCAAATCATCGAAACCGACGGCTTGCCTTGGAACATTATGGACTGGGCGAGGATATCGAAATGAAATTAGGCGAAGTTGCTAGTCACGTCATTACCTTTTTGCGAGAACATCCAGAACAAGAGTATACTGCCAATACGCTTCTAATGCATCTAGGCTTGCCGCTCCAAGAAAAACGGAGATTGTATGATGTTATCGAAGTGCTTTGTTGCGCAGGATTAGTCAGCATTCGGAAGGAAGCTCGCAAACGTTACTTCAATTGGAAACCCCAACCCGAGGTAACCTTACCTGAGACCATGGATATGGATTTAGCCCCTGATCCTTTATTTCAGGAGGCCGGAACTATCCTTCACCTACTGCTGCACTTAGGTTCCAATGCATTTCAGGAATTGAGCAATGATTCAGCAGTAAAAATGTTGGAGCGGGATGTCAAACGAACCGTGTGGGGTGCAAACGCGGTCAGTGTAGTGAGAGTGTCGCTCCAAAATAGGCAAGGTCGGGTTTTAAAAGAGACCTCAACTGGAGAAGCACCAGTCGCGGCATTTTAGGTGCCTAATCCAGTTGTTCAATTAACAGTAATAGATGGTCGAATCTAGTGGATTCGATATTAGAGGATTTTACTCAGCCAAATCCTTCTTGACTGCTTCATAGAAACTAACCTCATCTTCGCCTCGGCGTTTCACAGTGATCTTTGGTTCCACACCTTCAAGTTTCCGCTGAACTAAGATGACGCCTTCTTTAGGAATTCTATTAATGAGCTGTCTACGGAGATAGAGCGTGATTGCTAAATCCTCGATTCGATAGGCGATTGTGGGTTTGGTCTTTTTCAATTCTTCCAGGTAGGAAACAGCCTCAGGTAGAAACAGTGCTGCAACGATTTTTTCACGTTCTTTTTCCCGTTCGGCGACTTCATCTTTGATTGCATCACGGCGCTCTTGCTCTTTGAGAAGAGCTTGTATCTTACGTTCCCGAATGCGTTTCAACTCATCAGCGTCTTTGGACATGAAAGCCACCTAACGGCAAAACTGAGGCTCCTGTCCAGTACTTTTATAGGTTTCGGGTTTTCTGACTTTATTTCTGATTGTATGTTGACCCAGGAATCGAATCGACAAATGAACCGTGTCCAGCCGCGTCAAATTGGACTACTTGTCCTGATCTTGTTGTTTTTGTTGATAATCTCACTAGTCAAAATCGCTGTGAGCAATTCCACGATGCCGTGTCAAGAAATTGATACTTCTACACATCCACTCCAAGTCACTTTGGAGTTTAATGGCACTCGAGCATTCGGATACGTTGAAGCGCAATGTGATTTTGGTCCTCGTCCACCTGGATCAGATAACCTCACGGCCTGTGGAGATTATATCATTGCTACTCTAGAATCCCTAAATTGGTCCGTTCAGACACAAACGTGGACCTACTTGAACACGCCGCTTAGGAACATCATGGCAGGTGAACTGGTATCCCCGCATTATGTGCTCTTAGCTCATTATGACACCCGACCAATTGCTGACTATGACCCCGACCCCTTAAATCGGTCACGTCCCATTCTTGGGGCAAATGATGGTGGGAGTGGTGTTGCCAACTTATTAGAGTTGGCTGAAGTACTACCTGATGAAGCACAAGCAGTTACAATGCTGTTATTTGTTGATGCTGAAGATTCAGGAGATTATAACGGGTGGGATTGGATTGTTGGGTCAACACACTTTGTCGAAAGTCTTACGCAAACTCAAAAAGTGAATATTCAAGCAGCAATATTATTGGATATGATGGGTGATGCGGATCTTCAGCTTCCAAAAGAACGGTCATCCACACCAGCACTTGTGGACTCGATCTGGCAACTTGCTGCTGATCTCAATTACGAAGATATTTTCCTGAATTCGGCAGGTCTCTATGTAATTGATGATCACCGCCCCTTCTTATCCGCAGGGATTCCTGCTGTCGATATCATTGATTTCTCCTACCCATACTGGCACACCCTAGAGGACACTCCCGATAAATGTTCTCCCGATTCTCTGGAAGCAGTAGGGCGGGTCATCGAAGCCTTCATGGAAACGCAATTAATGACTCCTACTCCTTTCACTCCCACGGGATTCCCATTTACACCTGACCAGCTTATTCACCTGAGTATGCTTATTCCGATTGTTGGCGGTGTCATTGTTTTGATAGTGTATAAGCTATTTTATCAAAAGAAAGGCGAATAATTTCTCAATATTCCTAGAAAAAAGCTTTCTGGGTTGAAACCAAACACTTTAAAGTTAATACGCGGGTATCGGTTCTCCTCACCAAGTTACAGGAGGAGGTCCTAGACCTTTCTGTAACTCGTCACTGGACAACTGGTGAAACCAGCATACAACAAAACCAGAGATGGAGGAAACTCCCAAAATGTCTAAAGAAACTGAATCTGCTGAGACTACAAAAACCGAAGAAGCCAAAGCGGAAGAGCCTAAGGCTGAAGAGGAAAAGCCGAAAAAGGCTCCGAAAAAAGAAACAAAGCCTAAAGCTGAAGCAAAGGCTGAAGCTCCCAAGTCACGACGTGATGAAAGCGTTGTGTTCGTTGGCAGCAAACCTTTGATGAGTTATATCACTGCCTGTGTCACTCAACTCAACCGAAATCCTGAGGAACTCGTGATCAAGGCCCGGGGTCGAGCTATCAGTCGCGCCGTCGATGTGGCTGAAGTACTCCGAAACCGGTTCATGCCAGATCTCATAGTGCGACAAATCGATATTTCCAC
>JBHLPH010000074.1:0-3436 GCA_048939625.1 Promethearchaeota archaeon | reverse complement strand
TCCATTTCTTCAAGAAATGCACGTTCTGATTTTCGACGTATAGTCTTATCGACACTAGCCAAATTTATGAGATAAATCGAATGTGCAAGAACACATTGAATATTAAAGAATTTGATTTCCTGTTTAAACTTCGTGATCACATCGTCTTCTAGTGGTTTGCATTTCCATTGGCTGGGACCTCGGGTGAAAATCTGCATGACTTCAACGCCAAGGTCATGAGCATTTTGGGGAGAATCTTTGACTCCGCCCATTATATGGCAGCCTATCAGTCCCATAACTAATCTACTGTGACCATTATTTTAGTCTTTACTGGATAGTTCAGGATAAAAACTGATTCAGAGCAAGCCTTTTGAATACCCTCAAATGCAGTAGGACGATATTAGCTCTGAGGGACCAGACTAGAAGGTTAAAACTGTGACAAGCCGGATTGCCAGGTTCTTTGGTGTCGAGAATGAATCCAAACGGATTCATTACCTGGCAAAGGTTACAGCTGCTTGGATGCCTTTGGCTGCGCTCGCATTTACGATGTCTTCAACTTTCTATTCAATATATATAGCCACATTATTGTTTCCAGCAGATATTATCGTTGGATTCGCTTTTGTTGGTATTCTAGCTGCAATATCGATGGGGGCTCAAATTGTCTTAGATTATCCCACTGGCGGAATTGGCGATTGGATTGGACAACGTTGGATACTATCGGCTTCATATGCGACGTTTAGTCTTGTTTTCGCACTCACTGCAATAGGAGTATTATTTCCTAACTTTTGGTTCTTCATGATTGTCTATATCCTCACTGCTGCAGCAGCTGCATTAAATTCTGGAGCACTGATGGCTTGGTTTGATAATAACTACCGTGTTGCTGCCAAAGACCCAGAACGTAAAGCCTACAGTAAGGCACAAGGTCGCATGGGAATGGTCTTCCAAACCGCGGCAACTATAGTTCTCATCCCTGGCGCAATATTAGCTGTATTTATTGCTCCCACAGGCGTATTTCTTGTTCAAGCCGGACTTTGCTTTATTTTATGTATAGCCTCCGTGTTTGTATTTCGTGATTCGCCAGAAGTTATTGAAAACCGACCTAAACGCTCTCTGAGAAGTTACTTTTCCATTCTGAAGGAAGGTCTCTTGTTCAGTGTATCATCTAGGCTAGTTCTATTCTTCCTGATCGGCACTGTGCTGATAAGCAGCACTGTTCTCGTGTGGGCTGAAATGATTTTATTTTTAATTTATTGGGAGTACCTTGGACAAAATATCGTCGCTATTGCAGTCTTTCGGACTCTCCTTTTTGGGGTAGGGGTCTTATGGATTGAAAGGGCAGGTATCTGGACACGAAATCTTGATCCAGCAAAATGGATACCCCGTTCAAGAGCACTTCAAACCTGTGGCCCTTTGTTTTACTTTCTCTTCGCAGCCATTTACTTTTTTATGCCGCCTTTAGGTATTTTCATTCCGTTTCCCTTTATGTACATTCAACTTGCTACGCTTATAATCTGTTTGGGATTTATTCTCACCGGAGTGTTCAGTTCCTTCAATAATATCCTCAACCAACGCTTGATGTTAGATCTTATCCCCGATAAAGTTCGCAACGGTATCTATTCGTTGATTCCGACACTCACCCTCATCTTTGCTGTGCCTCAATTTATCCTTTTTGTGCCAGTACTCATTGTCTATGGACCAGTTGTGGTATTATGCGGGCTGGGCGTGGTTAGCATTATTGGTGTGGTCATTACAAAACTCGGTCTTCAAGATGCCAAAGTGGAACCCGCACCTTTGGATGAAGAAATTATAATTATCGAAGAGCCAACCTCGGTTCCTATCTCCTCGGAGATGCCTTAGCTATCTAGGGTTGAAATTCGTCTGGTGGCTCTATTTTCTTTACAATCAAGCGTAGCCCATCTAACCTAAGAACTTCAACGGTTTCTCCTGCCTTAATCACGCCTTTGTCAGCTTCAGCCATCCAGCTCTCACCTAACGCCCGAACGCGACCTTCCGGATCCAGATTCGTCTCAGCAATTCCGCGAGAACCAGGCAAGGTCTTGGGGTCAAAATCACTTGTTAGTCGGCGTGCCTGCGCAGCTTTGTAAATTGCATACCCAAATAGTGCTGAGAAAATAAGTGCGGTTGCGGCTGCAACTCCTTGAAAGAGCCACATGACATGGGTTGGAATAAGCCATTGACTGGGAGGAAGGAAAAAGATTCCACCCAGGACAAAACAAGCAATACCGATAATGCCTGCTAATCCTGAAAACCCAATGTCAGTTTTTGCTTCGAAAATAAGCAGGATTAATCCGAGAACCATGAGTACGATGCCTGCAATCGATATTCCAATGACTCCTAAGCCTACAAGTGCGAGAATGATGCAAATTATGCTAATGATTTCGCCAGCATGGCCTGGGGCGTTTAACGCGAAGATGAATCCCCATATTCCCACTTGAAGTAAAATGAAACTAATAATTGGGTGTGCAAGAAACGCTAAGATCGTAAGGCCTGCATTGGGTGAGTAGATAATTTGAGGAGCCGAAGCGACACCATCAAAATCTTGGATAACCTGCGTGTAATTATAGCTTGCCAGATCTATGGTCCTGAGAATCGTGAAAGTAACATCAGTGGGTTGATTTTCTCGTTGAACGAGGGTATAATCTTCGAGATTAGCGAGAAGGTCAGGGATGGAATTTGCTATCAGCTCAATCGTTCCGGATTGTTCGGCTTCACTGGCTCCATGGTTAAGATTTTCGAGAATGTAGCGCGTTACTGTGGTTTCATTACGCTCATGGAGGTGCGTATGGTAGGTCATGAGTGTGACAAGGGCGTTCAGATAGGTGGGATCAGTGATTGGGAAGATTCCAGCAATCGGTTGGCATGAGCCAATACGTGCTGTAGAAGTCATCGCAGCGACATGTGAGGCAGTGAGTAAGTAGGTGCCACCACTAATTGCCTGCCCACCTAGGGGAACAAAAACGACTATTGGTACTGGTGAGTTGGCAAACAATTGCATAATCTGACTTACCGCACCTAATTCCCCTCCTGTCGTGCTTAACTCGATGACAATGAGACGTGCATTATTAGACTGAGCGGTTGCAATCACTTCCTGAATCGTAAGGGTAGTCACACCAGTAATTTGGCCAGAAATTGGGTAGATCAGGATCGGGTCATCGACCTGCATTTTATTTCCTGTTACTGAGGCACTACCGGCAAATAGCATACCGAAGAGAAGTATAGTCAAAAGGATGAAGAGCTTTCTTCGATGCAGCAGGACTCACCATGAAGAGCTGGCAAATCTAACCTAAAGAAGTTTCTGTTTCCAATTTACGGTGATGAGTAGTCAGGTTGCGTAAACCTCGTTTATATCTCCTCTACGGGTTTCTCCTGAATAGACTTAAAAAAGAATTTATCCAAATCTCCTTTTGAGGATCATGAGCGGGGAACTGAAAGAGCA
>JBHLPH010000073.1:0-3452 GCA_048939625.1 Promethearchaeota archaeon | reverse complement strand
CCATAATCTGAATCCACGAATATTTCATGTTATCCGATTCCCTCATTTTTTGATGGACTAATATTGGCTAGATAAATATGTTCATTCCTGCAAAAGAGGAATCTCTTCTCATAACAAAAAGATATTTGGCTATGGAGCAGGCGAAGTCATCGCGTTCATTCAAACTTACTGGTGGAAGCTATGCCAACTAATAAAATTACGGCTGAGCAGATATCGTTCTGCAAGATTGATTCCGTTCGCGTCGTCGAGGGTGAAGAGGCGATTTGTGAAACTTGCAGTGATTATCTTACAGATGAGGCTCGGTTCGGTGATGGTTTTGCGGAACACCTCTTTTATGCTCGTTCTGAATCGGATGTTGTTGCAGTTGTGAAATGGGCAAACGAAACGAAGACACCAATCACCGTTTCTGCTGGGCGAACGGGATTAACAGGAGGCGCTGTTCCTCAAGGGGGAATTCTGCTTTCATTAGAACAAATGGATAAGTTGTGTGGATTTGGGTTTGATGAAACTAATAACAAATGGTTCATTAGGGCGCAACCAGGAGTAACTCTGGAAACGCTTAACTCAGCTGTCTTTAAACACCAACTTGATTCACTGAAAAAGCATTGTGCAGAAGAAGAGCTTGCAGCTTTAGAAAGGTTCCTTGTTGATCGTACAAAACATTTCTTTCCTCCTGATCCAACAGAGATGACGGCTCATCTTGGAGGCTCGTTGGCTGCGAATGCTTCGGGTGCCCGCTCTTTTCGGTATAAAGCTATTCGTGAGTGGACCAAACGGCTGCGAGTTGTCTTATCTAACGGCGATGTCCTTGATATCACCCGTGGGGCAGTTTTCGCAGAAAATGGCACTTTCCAAATCGAACTCACTGACGGGACCATCCGTGAAATTAAAATCCCCAGTTACAAGATGCCATCTACGAAGAATGCAGCAGGATTGTTTGCACATAAGGGTATGGACCTCATTGACTTGTTCATCGGTTCAGAAGGCATCTTGGGAATCATCACCGAAGCTGAAGTCTGGTTGGAAAAGTATCCGGAACGTAGCTTAACGATTTTTGCTTTCTTTCCCACAGAAAAGTCAGCCCTCTCTTTCGTGAAAGATATTCGCGGTGAGGATAGCCCGTTGAAGCCAACCTTGGTTGAGTATTTCGATTCTCATGCGGTTCAGATGCTGCGTGATGCCAGAGTGAAAGGGATTGCTGGTGTTACGGTGCCGCCTCAGGTTGAAAAAGCAGAAGCAATTATTTTTTTTGAGGTTCCATTTGTGGAAGCTGAGATGGAATCCACTTTCATGGCTGCCCAAGACCTTCTTGGCAAATATGAGATAGGCATGGATGACACATGGGCGGGAATTGACCCTGGAGATTTAGATAAAATGAAGGCCGTTCGACACTTAATCCCCGAAACGGTGAATTCGCTTATTGCTCAACGAAAACAACAACATCGTCGCGTCCACAAACTGGGTACGGATATGGCGGTGCCTGATGAACATCTGGAAACGATAATTGCCTTCTACAAGAAAACTTTGGATGATGCAGGTATGGAATATATCATGTTTGGACACGTTGGTGATAACCATCTCCACGTGAATATTCTCCCCCGAACTGATAAGGAGGTGGATCAGGGCATGGAAATCTATAAGCTCTTTGCGAAGAAGGCCGTCGAGTTGGGAGGAACGGTGAGTGCTGAACATGGAATCGGGAAACTCAAACGCCCCTTTCTGCAAATCATGTATGGTGATAAAGGACTTGAAGAGATGGCTGCTGTAAAACGTATTTTGGATCCAGATTGGCTACTGAACCCAGGAAATATGATTCCCAAGCCTGGGGAAATCCTCGAAGCCATCAAAGCTTAATTCATAAGCCACCAACATCCATTGGTAGCAGCAATGATTGCATTTACTTTCAAGGGTGATCAGAAATGGCTCTAGAGGATTCATTGACCCTTTTAGCATTGCAGATTCAGCCATCAAGCAATTTAACAGACACATTCCTTCAAATTCAAACCCTACTTCAACAAGCTCTTTCAACACAAGAATCAGTTGACTGTCTTGTCTTACCCGAATACGCCTTTGGAACATTTAGAGAATGGGCGACTACAAAACAAGATAGCGCCAAGTTAGCTAAAGAGATTCAATCAACGATTAGCAAATTAGCAAAGCAATACGGGTTAGCGATTATCGCGGGATCAGTGCCTTACCAAACGGAAACCAATCAATGGCGTAACCGAAGTTTCGTCTTCTCCGCCACTGGGAAAATTCTGGGTTCTTATGATAAGCATCATCCTTTCCGAGCTGAGAAACGCTTAGGTCTGGAACCCGGAACCCTTATCCCATCATTCAAGCTCCAGCACTTTAGAGTAGGGGTTCTCATTTGTTCAGATCTCTGGTACCATGATGTTGTATCTCAACTAGTATCAAATGTAGATTTCCTCGCTGTCCCCACTATGACTACCGTTTTAGATAGGGAACACATCAAATATGGACAATGGGCCTGGCACGCCCTTGTATCAGTGCGAGCAAAAGAGTATACGATTCCCATCATAAGCACAGATCAAGCATCGAGAGAGTATGCCCCTAGTGTGTTTACTTGCGGTAGCTCTTGTATTGTTGACCCCTCACACAGATTTACTAACACTGAAGGACCATATGCTCAAGCCATGCGAGTGCCTCCCAATGAACACTCGCATTATCTTATTAGTCAGATATCCTTGAAGGCGATTAGAGAATATGCGAAATATCGACAAGATGTCGGGTTACGAGAATAAAAGAAGAGAGCTCTCCAGCAGGGGTTTTCCTGAAGGAGAGTAACATCAACTTATTCTTCTTTTGGTTTTCTTCGCCGTAACAAAAGGACAATGACGATGATGAGGATGAGAATGATGATCGCCATTAGGATGAGAAGCCAATTTTGAGCAAGCCACTCGAATAGATTGAAAGGCGGTGGTCCGATAGGACTGATTGTGAAGGTTGCAGATGGGGGGCTGTTAGTGGCACTCACATCAGCGTCAGCGAAGGTACAGATGGCATAGTAGGTACCAAGTGGAAGAGATGAGACATCAATACTAAGATGTTCCCAATCAGTTCCTGTCCAGCTAAGAGAACCTGTGAGAGTAGTAGCAGTTCCAGATGAATCATCGTAGATAGTATAAGTGTGAGTTGTAGCTTCAGTATCGTCCAAGCTTCCATGAGTGGAATTACTGCACGTGGCTGTTACTTCAGTGATATCAAGAGTAAGAGCTGCAGCTGTGAAAGAGATTGCTGGACGAGAGACATCGAGCCAGTGCTGCGTCCCAATTGTGTTTTCATAGGGGATGTAGTTGTGCGCAGTTACAGTAACATTAACTGTGTTCGGAACCGACGCAGTCACAGTGGCAACGGCATATCCAGACGCATTGGTGGTTAAGATCTCATAGTAGGAACCATCTGTATCCCATAAGCAGATAGTTGCTCCA
>JBHLPH010000018.1:0-36932 GCA_048939625.1 Promethearchaeota archaeon | reverse complement strand
GCTGGGTTTAGACCGTCGTGAGACAGGTTGGATTCTCTCTTTTGGGTGCGTTGGGTGATTGAGGGTAAGGTCCGCTCGGTACGAGAGGAACGGCGGATCGCAGCCTATGGTGTACCGGTTGTCCGATGGGGCATCGCCGGGCAGCCACGCTGTGTCCGATAAGCGCTGAAAGCATCTAAGCGCGAAGCGGGTCCCGAGACGAATCACCCATTCCATGGTTATTGGATGGATAGTCCACACTGGGCTAGGCGACTAGAACGGTGAACCGTGGACAAAGGCTCCGGTAAAAGACCGGTTTGAACGAGCGGCCGTGTACGCATCGAGCCTCGGCGAGATGTTGAGCGGGCCGCCACGTACCGCCTAAGTGTGCTGGTTTCGAAAGGAACCATAAGCGCTGGTTCTGGAGCGATATTGTCCTCAGGGTATACGACCACCACTTTTTCTTTCATTTACTATACATTAAATAGAGCATTTCTGATAACGCTAGCAAGTAGAAGGTCAAATTCGACTTCAAGGCTGTTCCACACTGTGATGACGCTTTTTTAGTACGTTTCTTTGGAAATCCGTATATGGATAATGATTGAGAAGAAAGCAGGCAATCGTTCCTGAATGCAGGTTAGTGTCCTGGTTCGTTGGGTTTCGCGGGAAGCAGTTGGGGTTGTTCGGGTCCGAGGGTTTGTCGTTGAATCCATTCGACGTTGTGGGCTTGGAGAATGTCACCGTGAGAGATTATTCCAAGAAATCGGTGCGGATCCATCCGATCGACGACGCAGACGATACTCTCTCCGGATTCAATCATCCTGTCAAGTGCTGTATGGGCAGAGTCGTCAGGGTAGACGGTAGGAGCAGAAACCATTAGACGAGCTACGGTGGTTTCTTCAGGTGGCAAATCGTCGCGTAGGCTTTTATATGCGCGGCGGAAGGTGACGAGTCCAATCAATTGATCACCCTCGACAACGGGGAGGGTGCTGTGATGGGTTTGGTCAGCGAGTTCCATGATTTGGAAGGCATACATATGGGGACGGGCGACGATGATGTCGTGTGTGCGCATAATTTGATCAACGCTGATGGTGTCAATGATGTCAGCGATCAGTTGATGTTTCAGACGAACACCCTTTGCTGCTAATTTTTCGGTGTAGATGGAATTACGCGAGAACAAGAGATTGATGAAATAGCTTGTGGCACACGCGGCCATCAATGGGACTAAGAGCAGGTAATCCCGTGTCATTTCTGCTATCATGATAATGCATGTCAAGGGAGCGCGTGCTGCACCAGCAAATAGTGCGCCCATTCCTACTACTGCAAAGGCCATGGGTACGGTCACCATTCCCGGGTTCATGATGTAAAAGATGGTGCCAATGGCGCCTCCTCCCATGGCGCCCATGTACAGCGAGGGAGCAAATACACCGCCGGATCCCCCCGCGCCAATGGTTCCTGAAGTACTAAAGAGCTTCATCACCATTAATAGGACTAATGGTCCTAGTGCCAGAAATCCCAACGCGGCGTATTCTATCCATTCGTAACCTACTCTGGCTACTTGTGGAAACCACATGATAATCAATCCCACAACGAGGCCACCCAATGCTGGTTTGAGCATTCGGGGAATTCGGATTCGTTGAAAGAATATTTCTGTTGAATAGAGAAATTTCACCCAAATGATGCTAAATAATCCTAATAGTAATCCAAGGACTATGAAGAGCAGCAACTCCCAGCTATAGGGAACAAAATATTGAGGGACAGTAAACCAGGGATCAAGCCCGAAAAACCATGACGCCACTGAGGTACCGACAACTGTCGATAACAACACTGGAATGACGGCAATGGCTTCGATACCAATCAACACCACCTCCAAACCGAATAGTGCGCCACCAATGGGGGCATTAAAGATTGCTGCAATACCTGCGGAAACCCCACAAACAGTCAATACACGTAATTCCGGTTCACTCAGGTTCAATACTTGACCAATGCTTGATCCGACACCAGCACCAATTTGCCCAATGGGGCCTTCCGCACCAGCACTTCCCCCAGACCCAATGGTAAATCCAGAGGCAATTGCTTTGATAAGTGGGACTCGCGGACGGATTTTGCCCTGATTGAGCGCAATTGCAGTCATAATTTCTGGGACGCCATGTCCTTCGGCTTCAGGTGCAAATTTTGTTGTAAGAAACCCGACTATCAATCCACCGAGTATCGGCATTATAGCCAATCCAATCGGAAGCCAGAGCGTACCAACAAAGAGGCCGATTTGGCCCACAATATCAAATAAAAAGATCATGATTTCAATTAGATAACGAAAGCCAACCGCTCCTAACCCTGCAACCAAACCGATTATAATACCCAATATGTTCAAACGAATCAAACGTTTTGTACTAACATCTAATTTTCGTTTCCGTAACTGGTGACTGAAGCTAGTTCGGAATCGCACATACCAAGAATCGCGATGTTTCACTGTTTCTTCTTCGTCGAGCTGATGCTTTTCCTCGCTTTCACCATTTCGTGTTGTGGTTTTGTCACCCGATTTGGTCGGCGGTCCTGACGTATCAACACCTTCGAAAATCGAATATACAAGGCACCAAACTAACTCCTATAAAATTTCTTCCTCGTCGTTCATTCAAAAGGCTTCAGATGCTGAGAAAATTAAGCACCTTTGCAACCAACTATTTCAAAGGTCTCTGCAAGCTACAAAATCTGAAACCCAATTCGCGAAAACATCGTTTACTTGTTCAAAGCCAAATGAAATTAACTTCCGTTATCCAATTCTTCTTACCAATCGTTTTCATTAATTGGGTCACTAAGAATTGATCAGAGTTCTGATTTTCATCGTGGGTGATTTCGTAGGCATTTTTGAAGGCGCCTAGCCTTGGGTAATATGAGGTTGTTTCCCGTGTCGTCGGAATTTACACGCTGGGACCAGGCATACCAAGAGGTTGTTGGCAAATGGGGGCTTGAGCCGGATTGGCGGCTTATGGAATATCAATCGGTTTTCCCAAAAGGTACAGTGTTAGATTTGGGTATAGGCAATGGACGGAATGCTTTGTTTTTTGCTAAGATGGGTTTTGAGGTTGAGTGTGTTGATGTGTCCAAGTCATCGGTGAAAAAATGTCAGGAACGAGCTAAAGCAGAGCATCTCTCGATCGTCGTTCATCAGACAGATATTCGTACGTTTGAAATTCCGCAGAGACGATATTCATTGATTATCGCCTCAAAGGTGTTACAATTCTTTTTGAAATCAGAAATCGAGGAGCTGGCACAGAGAATTATTGATGGTTTGACTAAACTTGGGTGTTTGTATCTTCGGGTCTTTTCACCAGAAGAGTATGGATACTATATTCGGGATAAACGAGAGACATCTTTGGTTGAACCAAATACCTACTACATACCTCGATACAAACTGCATTACCACTTCTTTTCAAAGGAAGAGGTTTTGGAACTATTTCCTAAATTGAATCCCCTCCACTGTATTGAAGGGCTCGAATCAGATCTCCGCTATAAGAAACCACGAAAAGAATGGATAATCGAATACATCGGACAACGCACACGGTGATTCTGGTTTTCCTTTCTGCCGGTTACTTGAAGCATTTAAGGACGAACCACTTCTGAAAATCTATTGGAGGCTCATCTCCGGAAATGATATCCATGAATCGCCGTTGGTGGTTTATCCTTCTTCTTCCCATATTGCTATCAACTCTCGGAATGATACCTCCGGCTAGTGGCATGAGCCAAGCTTCCTTAACACCCGATTATTGGCCTACCGATGACTGGCATGTCTCGCCACCAGAATTACAGGGAATGAGTTCAACAGTTCTACAAGAGCTACACTATTTTACACAGGTCAATAACCTGCCATTAGACTCCTATCTAATTGTTAGACATGGTTACATCGTCTATGAAGACTATCCTGGGTCCTACGATATTGATGATTATCACATTCTCCATTCAGTAACCAAAAGCTTCACTTCAGCGTTAATTGGTATTGCCATCGAACAAGGCTTGATTCCGAGTGTGGATACACCAGTAGTGGAGATTTATTCTGATTGGACGATTGCCAATCTGGATGATAGAAAAGAACGTATGACCATAGAAAATCTCCTCAATATGCGAGCCGGGATTGAATGGGATGAATGGACCTACCCTTACACTGATGGACGTAACGACCTCGTTCAAATGATTTACAGTACCAACTGCATTCAGTTTATGTTAGATCGACCCATGGCCGCTGAGCCAGGAACCACTTGGGTGTACAATACTGGGGCATCCCATCTTCTTGCTGGAATAATCCGTGAAACCAGTGGTCAGGTTCCCATTGATTTTGCTTTTGAACATCTCTTCGGTCCATTAGGGATTTCGAATGTATTTTGGACCCGAGACCGGAACGGACTAAACTTTGGTGGAAGTGAACTCCACCTTTGCCCTCGGGACATGGCGAAATTTGGGCTTCTCTACCTTAACGATGGGCAATGGGATGGAACTCAAATAATTCCATCGGATTGGGTTGATGAATCCCAGCGCTCCGCGGCAATGCCATGGTCCGGAACGGGGTATGGGTATCAGTGGTGGAAACAGCTTGCCTTTGGCACCTTTGAAGCAAGAGGCTTGTATAGTCAATGGATTATCATTCACCCCGAATACGACTTGGTCATCGTGCAAACAGCCTCCGATTTTGAAGGTGAGATTGACGTATTCGAATTGGTCAACTATGTCACCCGAGCCATTGAAGAGTTCACTCCCATCGATTCAAATTCGTTGGGACTAGGGATTATCATCTCTCTCGGTATTGCTGTTCCTGTGGCAATTGTTAGCGTCTATTTCATTCGGAAACGGCGAATTAACTCGAGTTAACTCGCTATAATTTGGTGTGGAGTCTATAAGGGTCGTTGCAACGAATGCAATGAACACAACCATGGTAACTGCAAGAACCTCTCTCGCAAAAGTGCTCGTCGCAGGAGCCAATAATGTTGGAAAAACCACTCTGGTCAACAGCCTAATCTTCGAAGGATTTTCTGAGGTTGCACCTACCATCGGAGTTAACTTTGCTCAAAAAATCTGTCACGGCGAAGAAGGTCCAATCAACCTAAGCATATGGGATCTCAGTGGACACGAACGGTTCCGCTGTCTCATGCCTCGTTTTTGTCAAGGCGCATCAGGAGTTGCTTTGATTTTTGATGTCACAGAACCCACGTCTCTCGAAGTTGCTGGGAACTGGCTTGAGTTCATCTCATCTTGGAATACAACTCAGGGAGATTATGCCATCGTCCTTGTAGGAAATAAAACCGATTTAAGGCAAGTAATCTCTGAGAAATCCATTCAGGCATTTTGCACTCGGCACCAAATTGCAAACTATATTCTGTGTTCTGCTAAAACAGGAAAAAATGTCAATCTCGTTTTTAGTGCCCTATGTTCTGCCATGCAACGCCATCAACTTGGGTCAACGGAACATACCCCAAGCCTCGTCCATAGCCCAACTTAACTTCTAATTCCATAGGTTCTTTGCAGGATTGGTAAACGCTTTAGTACAACCAGTCACAAGCGTCCACGGGGTCTCTGTCGTGCGAACAAAGACCACAATTATCATCATTCTTACACTCCTTGTTGGAACACAATTTGTACTCCTTCCTGGATCGGTGTTTGGTAGAATATCCAGAATAACAACAACAGGACATTCAGCAATTTTTCATCAAATTCCTGTAGATCCTGCTGATATTCGATTTGGGCGAAATGTCAATGTCATAGATGGGACATCACCTTTCCCTCAACAAGTAGAACCAACATTAGCCGTCCTAAGTACAGGACGAGTTCTAGTGGGATGGAAAGAAGCCCCGGAACACGCAGGTCCTGGGCATCGTGTGGGCTTTGCTTATTCTACCGACTCGGGGCAAACCTTCTCGTCCAATATTCTTATGAGTCCAACAGAACCTGGACGAAGACAATCCGACCCTTGGCTAGTATCTGATAATCAAGACAACACCTACTTTGTTTTCATGGATTTTGTTTCAAACGATGATAGTGGCATCGGAGTCGCTAAAACCATTGATGGTGGGGAAACATGGCAACCCACAGTCGAAGCCAGTGACACCCCTGGAATGGATGACAAAGACACTGCTTGTGTGGATCCAAATGGCAACCTTTACATCGTTTGGGATGAATACGCTACAGTCAACCAACTACGCTTCACGAAATCCACCGATGGAGGGCAAACCTTCATTCCAACAACCTCCCCCTTCCAGCCCTACATTCCCTACATCGCCTCATCGCACAACGGCACACTCTACGTAGCCACGGGTGGCTGGTATTCTCTGTCCGGACCTCCTGGTGATCGAATATGGATTACAAGATCCGATGATGGCGGAACTACTTGGACCCCACAAATTATTGTCACTCCTCTCATCTACGATGAAACAGCCATAATCCATGTAGTCGACACAGATACTCTCGGGAACGTCTATGTAGCATACTCTGCAGGAACGTCAACAGACAAAGATATCTATGTAACAAAATCGACTGATGGTGGATTCTTCTGGGAACCTCCTGTTCGTGTTAATACCGTAACTACCAGAATGCAGCGCATGGTTGAAATGACCATCGATGAAGAAAATAACATTCACGTAGCTTGGTTAGATGCGCAGCACGATGAATGGAACATCTACTATAGTTATTCAAATGATTCTGCGGTTACCTTTGCCCCAAACGTACGGGTAACTTCAGAAGGTACTTCGCTCTACTATTGGCGACCCGGGGATTACTTCACTATGCGAACTGGTCCACAAGGACGAGTTCATATCGTCTGGACTGATGGTCGAGGTGAAGATCAAGACATTTACTTTGCCAAACAAGATGTGGAAAATCCCCTCGTCTCGCATGTCCCAATCCAATCATGGTACCAAAGCACTCCTCTCACACTTACGGTGTCCGTTACTGATGATGATTATGCTGCAGAAGTTGATCTCTTATATCGCAATTCTGCCACGTCAATATGGACATCAAAGATTATGGAAAGAATCGATAACTCCACCTTTCAATTCACAATCCCTTCAAATGATATTTCGAGTCCCTCTCTACTATACTATTTTGTTGCAAGAGATGCTGCGAACCGAGAAACTCGGCTTCCCGGCTTAAACTCAGATTCGTTTCAAATCAGTATTCTTCCAATAAACCCGCCCCTCGCAGGTCTAATCTTCGGAGCTACTGTTATCGTTGTAATTGTCATTATCGCTGCATATTGGTATCTTCGGCGACCTCCAAGAACTCCAGAATAAAGGATGTACTACGGGGTTCTTAGACGCCTTCACATTCTAAGTAATGGTAGATATCTTCGATTTTCCTTAAGCACAGAAAAGGCTACCTACTTGTTGAGGACCTTTTTGAATCCCTCACAGAGTTCTGGATTGCGAAGGATTAACCCAATGGTTGAAACCAAATCTGAGAGATATTTGATTTCCCAGAGATTTGCTTCACGGAAGATTTCAAAAATCCCCTCGTTCTCGGGGGCTTTTCGCCACAATTCCATAGTAATGCTATCATGCTGTTCGAGAAACTGCTCCATTAACGCCTTGAACTCCGTTTGGTCCTTCAGTTTCGAGCTGAGGAGTTCAGGGAGAAGCACGCTTATGCGTTGAATGATTTTCTCTCCCTTCTCTTCTTTCCACCACTCTTTTTTGGTCTGACCTTCACCAAGGACGAAGATATTCGCTGATCGGCAAAATAGCTTCTCGGTTAACCGGCTGTCATGGGGTTTTCGGTGGCCGCATTCGATGACTAGACCTGCCTTTTCGAGGACTTCAAGGTGCCGGTAGACAGTCTTGATGGTTTTATCATAAGTTTCCTTGTTTGGGTTGAAATACAAGGCATGAACTTCTTTGGCCGTGAGATTCTTTCCTATCATGGCTTTGATAATATCGCCATGCTCTTTTGCTACCTCTTCCTGTTCTTCGGTTAAGAAAAGAATAGGTTCCGGTCGTGCGGTTATAAAATCTTCATAGTCCTCAGGTTTTGGGGGCTTCGGCGGTGTGGGTGGGGCTGGTGGTCTGGGTGGTGAGGGCTTCTCAGTTTCCTTATTGTGGTCCATTATGAATCAATCCAATCTGTATTAGTTTGCTTTTGTAAGGCTTTATCACGTATGATATTGTCACATACAGTAATATTAATATACCGGTGTGACATCTTAGGGACGCAGCGTGACATCAATATGACACTGAGCGTAAATAAAATCAGCATTGGAACACTCAGCTGCAATCCTACAGAGTGTCAGAAGCGGAAAATCGATTCCACGCCAAGAGGTGAGGTACCTATGACACCCAAATCCAAGGGTGAGAAACACAATGAACCTCACATTAACCTTGAGAAAGAAAATTACCGCAAGAATCGCATATTTGAATCATATATACGGGAGCGAGTTCTTTAGGACTCAAAAAACAAAGCAACCAGGATCCCCGCGTCCCCTGCCAGGGGAAATCCCGGTTAGCTGTTGTTCGCAGGCCTAAGAACTTACTTGAATATTCGCAGATGCCTGCGAAATGGATGTCGGGAGAAACCCACAAGAGCAATTAAACGAGTGATACAGGAAAAAACGCACAAGATCCAGTATCACTCTCATCTTCTTTCACACAGAGGGCAAGTTCGTCGGTGGTTAGAATGGCATCTTGGGAGAGGCTCCGTTAAGCGACGAGGCCCCTCTCCCTATTCTTTTTTCTATTTCTGAACCAGTTTGTTCGGAAATACGATTTGAAATCACACTGAATCTAAATTTTCTGAACTGGTTGTTTGCCATGAAATTATACATTCCAAAGTGAACTTTTGTAAGAACTCAGATGAGGAGTTTCGAGGTATGATCAATTACAAAATCGTTTTCTTATTATCTCTGTTAACATTAAGCTGCTGTGTCGGGATTACTCCTTTTCAGGTATCTAGCCAGACGATAAATGATGTTCATGTGCTATTCATTGTCTCAGACGGGTTTGGGTGGAGTTACTTCACAGCTCAAGACTACTTCGATGCCTGGGGTGTACAAACGACAACGATTGCCCTTGCACTGGATACAACAGTGTCTGCTTGTCACAATCGACCCCCTCGAGAGATCATTGCTGATATGCTTATCCAAAATTTCGATGTAAATACCCTTAGCACATATGATTGTGTGTTTATCCCGGCTGGCGGAAATTGGCCTTCTCTGATTGCTAGTCTTACAATTCGTGACCTCATTGCCAACGCCCATGCCCAAGGATTAATTGTTGCCACATTTTGCATTGGCAACGTAGTTGTTGCTAGTGCAGGTTCAATATGTGCCGGAACAAAAGTTGCTTCTTTTTCGATGAGTAACGATGAAATGCTCACTGCAGGTGCAAACATCGTAGAAAATGTTCGCTTGGTATATGATAATCGAATTATCACAGGAAGTCAAGGCGGCGGACCAACAGGCGGCGGATATGACGTGGCACCAATCTATGAAGCATGTGCTATGGTAGTCAAAGCTGCACTCCACCAATCCTATGCAGAGAGCGTCAACATTACTCCAACAGGGGCTGATTATACCATATCCGTAATAACCACGGATCCAGCTAGTACGCTTCCTGGTATCAACTCCACAGCGATTAATACAGTGCGTGCTCAAGTATATTCCACGGCTAATCCAATTACCCCTGTTTCTACGCTAAACTTGGTTGGTTCAGGTAATACATACACAGGGGCTATTTCAGGACTGACTGGAGGTCCGTATCGAATCGATGTGGAAGTCAGAGACACTGATGATGTACTCGAAGTCATTCGGAATGTAGCAACAGTCTTTCCGAGTCTGCCTTTAGTTCTTGGTGCAGTTATTGGAGTGATTGCGGTCATCGCTGCCATTACTGGACTTGTTTATTGGAAGCGAAGGTCAATTCCCTCGGAGTAAAATCATAGAAGAGCAGGAACTGTTCTGCTCTTCGATTCTCCCTTTTTCAAACTCAACTTATCGCATTCTTATAATACCGAATTAGCCTCTGACACAACATACTCACATTATTGGAAGTGCTGGAATGTCTGTACGGGAAAAGGAAAAGATCCGTGAAACGCTACGAATATTCTTCTTAGCTCAGGAAACAATCGACGAGAAACTCTTTTTAACAGTCTGGCATCCAGACGCTCGACGATTTAGTTACGGATCGAATGATGAATTGTACATCTTTGACACCGAAGCCATTTTTGCCAACCAGTTCGATGGCATTCGGCAGGCAAAAAAAGCTAATCCAGACTTTTCGGTAACTTATCTCATCACACGAATCAAACAGAATGATATCGATAAAGATAATCTAATCTCATCAGCAACGGTAGAATGGCAGATGCTCAGCATGGGACAGTGCATTGGCGTTCATTATACCTACTTTCATTTAGTGAAGATTGATGGGGACTGGGTTATCACAAATGTTACTGATCGAGGTAAAGAAATGTGATTACCCCCTGGTAATCGAAATACAGCTTCATTGGTCATCTAAACTTCTAAAATAGATAAATCAGAGTTCTAAATCCTCTTCAAGCCTTTAGGACTACTCCATCTTCTGCTGAAGGAGAAAAAGAGCAGGCAACAGTTACTCTTCTGATTCTGCTGCTTCTTCGTCTTCGATGCTGTTTTCTTCCCAGATGCGGCCTAGGATTAGTAAACCGAGGACTAATTCGGAATTCTTCAGTTTCTTAACGAGAAATTCAACGCTTTCAGAGACCGTATCCTCATAGTTCCAAGCTTCACGTGCCGTATTTACGATTTCATCGAATTGATTTTCCTCTAGACCGAAAGCACCAGTAAGTGTCTGGCTTTCATGATCGATAACGGTTAGCTTTCCAAGTTCGTAGGACTGTTTCAACCTAGTTCACCAAAAATACCGAAATCAATTCTATCTTATTAAGGTGCTGTTCTTGCGTTTTAACCAAATTTTCTGGTATTGCGATATGGGAAAAGCTTTGAATCGGTGCTGCAACTATCTCTATGGTTTTCCCATAATCCTTCCCTTTCCTATTCCCACGAACCATTATGGGACTTGTCCTGTGATGATGGAAAGTTGAGGTTACAAAGTATGCACGAAGCGATGCTCTACAATAAACTTGCAGACAAGAAGGTCGGCTGCTACCTCTGTAGTCGACGTTGCACCATCGCTGAAGGCAAATTAGGGTACTGCCAAGTACGTAAAAATGAGAAAGGCACCCTCTATTCACTAGTCTATGGGAAAGCCTGCTCGGCCAATCCGGACCCTATTGAAAAGAAACCCCTTTGGCATTTCCATCCCGGTTCCATGGTCATGTCCGTAGCAACCGTTGGTTGTAATTTCAGATGCCAATTCTGTTTCCATCCAGAAACAACGATAATCAGCAATGGAATTCCCCAAAAGATTCAAGATTTGTTTGCTAGTTCCGAAAAAACTCACAATGAGAATATTAGAATTGTAAAAAATGCTTATACGAATAGCGCAACTGGAAAGAAGAGAAAAATACGCAAGGTCTTTTGCCACAATTACGAGGGAGAACTCATAGAAATCAATGGTTCTTATCTTCCTCCTTTAGAATGTACGCCTGAACACGAAATCTATGTTTGGAATGGCGCCATAACAACGAAGAAAGCCGAAGATATTCGAGTTGGAGATTTACTGATTGTACCAAAAATGATCTCGAATGAAACTATAGGAGAAATCATCGAGATTGCTCCCATAATCGGAAAAAGTAAAACTAAGATTAAGAAATCACGAATAACGGATGAAAAGAAGCTCAAGGAAATTATGAAATTACGGGAGATGGGTCTGAGTTCACGAGAAATAGGGAAGCATGTTGGTATGCATCCCACATATTTGAGAAAGCTGATGAAAAAAATAGAACGAGAAGGAATAACGGAGAAGACATTCTATTATACAAATGATGTAAAAGAAAATGAAGGCAATCTGAAGTTTCGAAGCGAGAAAGGTTGGATACCTGCAAGAATTTCCATGAACGAAGAATTCGCTGAGCTTCTAGGATATTATGTTGCAGAAGGATGGGTTACTAAAGACAAAAACCGCCCTAACTCATTCCAGGTGAGTTTCAGTTACGGGCACGAGGAGGAGGCATTAGCCGAAAGAACGGTCCTCCTTCTAAAGAAAATTTTTGGTGTTACTGCTATAAAAAGAATAAGAAGGACCACGATAGCTGTTGAGGTTAATAAAAGCTCCCTTGGCGTGCTATTCAAACAGCTTTGTGGAACTAGCGCGAAAAGCAAGAAAGTACCTAATCTGATATTCAAATCACCAAAGAATGTTATACTATCATTTCTAAAGGCGTATATCAAAGGAGACGGAACAGAAACAGGCAATAATATAGCAATAAACACTATTTCAAAAAAACTCTCAGTTGGTGTCTATTTTCTTCTTCTCAAGCTTGGCTATTTGCCGGGGTGGTATGAATGGGAACCTCCTGAAAAGAAAAAAATTGAAGGAAGATTAGTCCACCAATCTACACTATATTATGTTAAAGTAAATACAAACACATTTGGCAGGGAGTTGGTTGGTGGAAGCAGGAAGAAACCTGATCCTGATAGAGCAGTTGCCTTTAGAAGCTATAAGGACTTTTGGCTTTTACCGGTAAAAGCAATTGATCGAAAACCATACAGCGGACCGGTATACAATATGGAAGTGGAAGATGAACACTCTTACATTGCTAATTTCATTGGAGTTGGAAACTGTCAAAATTGGCAGATTAGTCATGAACGCGAAATTGTGGGACGGAATATATCTCCGGAAAAACTCGTGGAGTATGCGTTAGATACAGGATGTACAGGGGTTTCCTATACCTATACTGAGCCCACAATCTTTTTCGAATACGCGTATGATACTGCGAAGATAGCTCAAGAACACGGGCTATTCAATACCTTCGTCACTAATGGCTATATGACAACGGACGCGATTGAAACTATCGCGCCTTACCTTGATGCCGCCACCGTTGATTTCAAGGGCAATGCAAATCCAGCCTTCTACAAGAACTATTGTAATGTTAACGCGGTTGATCCGATTTTTGATGCCCTCAAGGCCATGAAAGCAGCCAAAATCCATATTGAAATCACAAATCTCCTTGTATCCGATGTTGGCGATGATACTGAAGAAGCCGAAACCCTTGCCCAATGGATTGTCCAGGAACTGGGAGAAGACACCCCTTTGCACCTCTTACGATTTTACCCCCATCACAAAATGTCTCATCTCCCTCCTACCCCAATTAAGAAACTCGAAGCTGCCGCGGCCGCCTCGTCGCGAGCGGGTCTCAAATACGTGTACTTAGGGAATGTTCCAGGCCATCAAGGCGCCAATACTATTTGCCATAATTGTGGCGCCCTACTCGTTGAACGACTTGGTATTCAAACGATTTCGGTACGGTTAACCCGAGATGGACGATGCCCCTCTTGTAACCTCCCAATTCCTATCACATTGGCTGAAGATCTATCCTCCTCAGAGTGATGTGAAGTCGAATCTGCGATTCCCCCGACAATTTTCAACTACCCACTAATTCAACGCCATCTTTAAGTGGTTTATCCGGAGAAATTCAACTAATGAGGGTGTGATAGCCATGCAGCTGATTGCGTCCACTGATAATGAAATGGCACCTTATACAGACCAGTTCCTCGGGTTGAAAACAATCTTTGACGAAACTAAGTTTCCCTATTGGGCTTTAGTGCAGGACCAAACGGTCTTAGGACTCATTGTCGCTGCAAAAGAACCTCGGGAAATGCTCCAACCCGCCAGTACAACCTTTATTCAAATCTATCTTTTCCGACATGAACCTGCTGCTGTATCACGCTTATTGAGTGAAGCGGAAGTCATCGCCACTAATCAACAGGCAACCTACCTTAGCTGCATTGTTGGTGCTGACAAACAAGAAACGATTCAATCACTCGAAAATGCTAACTTTTCCGTTTATGATGAAACTCTCAAAATGGGTCTACCACTCCAAGACATTACACCCCTAAAAACCCACTTATCCTTTACTCGTGCATCTCCGGACGAAACTCAATTAGTCATGGAGAATCTGGAAACAATGATGAGCAATACCCCTGACCGGCTTCTTCATGCGCATGTTTACAACATCAGTCAACTTCCTCAAGCTCAACTCCAATCCACCCTTTCTCAAATGGAAGTCATCCTCGTTAAAGACCAGGCTAACACTGTAGGCGTCATCAGTTTAGAAGGACCCAGTATTGGTATGCTTGGAGTCCATCCGGATTTACGAAATAAGGGCTATGGTCGAATGATGACGCAATGGGTGAAAAGTTATCTTGCTGAACAAGGGCACTTTCGTGCCTGGCTCTGTGTTTCAGTTGCCAACGACCCGGCTCGCCATATCTTCGAAACCGAGGGCTTCAAAGTCGCTGAACAAAAGAAACATTATGTCAAAATGAATCCAGCCCTCTGGCAGTCAATACCTGACTAGCGTAGAACATAATCTATGATCGTTCAATCGGGTTGGCGTCGTAAATCCTCTTCAGCAGGGGGACAATCGAGGTAGTCAGTATCGACACAAGTGCACACAAAGTCCCCACCTACATATTTGTACGCCTGATACGCCGCGGTAACTCCTTCTGCCACTCCGGTTATCGCCTGCTTAAACTGCGTATCTGTTACATCTCCCGCGGCAAAGAGTCCAGGAATATTTGTTTCGGTTTGTCGGTTGATGATAATTTCCCCTTGTTCATTCGTTTTCACTCCCAACTTCTGTGCTAGCTGAGAAATTGGAACACTACCGATTGCCATGAACACTCCTTGTACAGCTAACTCCTTGCTTCCCTCAAAGGGGGTGTCCAACACAATCTTCTCGATGCGTTGATTTCCCTCGATACTTGTGACATTAGTGTTGAAGATGAGTGTGATTTTCTCGGATTTCTTAACCCGTTCTAAATTCACAGGTTCTGCCTTGAGGCGGTCTCCACGAATGATGATATAAATGTGCTTCGCCCATTGGGCAACAATTAATGCTTCTTTCGCTGCGCTATCTCCTCCACCCACTACGGCTACCATTTTATCCTGAAACATGGGTCCATCACATAACCCACAAAATTGCACACCCTTTCCTTCAAAGGTATCTGCTCCTGGAATCTGAAGTTTCCGGTACCGTGACCCAGTTGCAAACAGAACGGTCTTCGCTTTATACTCATCAAAGGCAGCACTGATTTGAAAACAGCGTTCTTGACGCGTCACCTCGGTCACTTCATCAAAAACCAGTTCCACCTCATACTCCTTTGCATGAGCTAAAATCTTGTCAGCCAGTTCCTTGCCAGATAGTGAAATAAACCCAGGATAGTTTTCAATCCAATCAGTGGTGGCAATAACGCCACCTGGGGGGTATCCGATTAGGAGCGTTTTGAGTTTCAATCGACCAGCATACATTGCTGCGGCGAGACCTGTTACACCTCCACCAATAATGACAATATCATACATCTCTTGTTGGTTTGCCATAGTATTCACCATCATTTAGTCCATTCAGATTTCCAAGACCGCTAGATGGTTGAAGGAATGCCTGTTGGTGACCCTTGTGCAGCTTGTTGAATATAGGTCACAAACTGGGTTGGTGGCACTAGTCCTTCAAATTGTATCGTTTCATTTAATGCTGCTTTGGGGGTTCCAATCACATTGTATTTAACTGCTAAATGCGGGAACTCTGCTATTTCGATAATATCTACTGAAATGTTAGTAATCGCCACAGCAAATTGAAATGCCATCGCCCCAAGCACTGGGCATACAGGGCAAGTGGGAACAACAAAAATCTGAATCTTTACGGGTTTCGTTGCTGCTCTTTTGAGCGCTTCTTCTGCTTTGGGTGATAATTCACTATCACCCGTAGACGCCATGATAATACCTTCAATCAATGTCTGGAACTCATAACCTGAAGGAATTCCAAACATCCGAAGTCCAAAATCCCGATCACTCAAAATCGCCAAGCCAGGAATCTTATCAATCCTCAAGTCCTCGGCCTTAGCTTTATCCTCTACAAAATCATAAACTTCTAAATTGATTTTTTCCGAAAGCCCAGCCACCGCCTCAAGTAACTGATGCGTCTGTGCACAAAAGGGGCATTCCATTTTCTGTGTAAAGAAGACCAAACGTACGGCCTTCTTCATTTCTTTTTCAAAACGTTTGACCACACTTTCTTCAATGTCATTGGGGATTTCAGTCATTCCAAGCACCTCACAGAAATTAAGATTCCTTACCCAAAAAACTAGAGGTTTACCCATAGTCTAATAACCGAAAAAACGATTGAGACCAACATGAAAATCCCTGTTACCTATTTTGCAAAAAAGGGACCAGTCAACACAGAAGAAACCCTCCGCCTAGTCAGCAAGCGCGCCAAAGAGCTCAATATTACTCATGCAGTCCTCCCCACGACGACGGGTGCGTCAGCAGTCAAAGCCCTCACCATCCTAAAGGACCTCACCCTAATTGTTGTCACACATATGAGTGGATTCAGAGAACCAGGCAAGAATCAACTGCTCCCTGAACACGGAAAAACCCTCGAAGAGGCTGGTGTGAAGATCCTCACAGCCAGCCACGTTTTAAGTGGTATCGAGCGCGGAATTCGCCAAAAATTCGACACTATCGGACCAGCAATCATCATTGCAAATACCCTCAAAATGCTGGGTCAAGGGGTAAAAGTGAGTGTTGAAATCACACTTATGGCAGCGGATGCTGGACTACTTCCCATGGATCAAGCCATCGTGGCTTGTGGTGGTTCAGGGTCTGGTCTTGATGCTGCGATGATAATACAGCCTGCTCATACAAACAATCTCTTTGATCTTTACATCCAAGAACTCATTTGTAAACCGCGCTAGGAAACAGTCAAAACTCCTGAAAACGAGTACAAATAGTGTTGATAGACATGCCCTCTGGTTTGGGTCACTCTTCCTTGGCAAATCTTTTTTCTACAGCCTCCAGACGACGAGGTGAAGTAACGGAGGGCGCCCAGCGTGGAAAAACCACAGCCCTAATCGTCTGCGCCAATCAACGGAAGGCCTACCCTATCATTCATTCTCTAAAAAAGATGAAATACCTGACAATTGGCGCCTTTCATGCATGGCGTTCACCAGTTTTTTCACGGTACCTCGATCGCCGCTATAAAATTGCCAACCCCTATGAAAACGAAAAAGCCTACATTACTCATATTCGGCAACTGATGGACCAATATGATCCAATTGTGGTGCCTGTTGGGTTTATCGATGCGATGCTATTATCAAACCATCGCAAATCGCTGGGGAAGAAAGGGCTTCTTCTTGTCCCCAATCATGTTGCAATAAAGAAAGCTGCGGATAAAGCTACTTTAGCGCAACTCTGCCATACAACAGGGGTTAAGTATCCATCCACCCAAAAGATCGACAAACGTTCATGGAAAAAGACACTCAAAGAACTCGGATTGCCCCTTGTGGTGAAGGGCACCTCTGATGCTGCCCGACCACAATATATCTTTCATGCTGCTGACCTCGAGCGGATTATTAAATCTCGAACCGGGTCCTTGATTGCGCAGCAATTTATTCCTGGCTCTGGGGCTGGCTACTTTTCTGTCTCACAAACTGGACATATACTTGCTGAATATGCACACCGCCGTGTTGTTGAAACAAAACCAAGTGGAGGTCCCAGCCTCGTTGCCTGCCACGAGCATGACACCACTCTCTTTGACTTGGGACGGAAAATTACTTCATCTCTGAATTGGTCTGGCGTGCTCATGGTAGAATTCAGGAAACATGAAGAGACTGGTGAATTTTACTTGATTGAGGTGAACCCGAAGTTTTGGGGGAGCCTAGAACTTGCCACAGCCTGGGGCCTCGATTTTCCTCAATACTTGCTACATAGCCAAGAATACACTTGGACACCTTCCCCTGAAGCTCCAGAATATCCGATTTTCCATGAAATGGGAACTCGGGGTTGTTTTTCTTGGCTTCTTCCGGGATTCAGTGCCTATTTTCGCACTAATCCGCAAGTGTGGCTTCGGATGCTCTGGTACGCCTTTCGACGGAATCAGCGTACTGACATTCATCTCCGCGATCCACCAGAGCTGCTGTACGGCATAATTTCAAGATTCCTCAACATGCTTCGACCCCAAGCAGGTCACTCCAAGAAGATTCTTCGCACCCAATATAATCAAACCATCCATGACCTTCAGCGGCGCTTGTTTCACGAACCAATCCGAGCTTTAATTTTTGATCTGGACGGAACCCTAGCCAATTTAAAGGTGAATTGGAGAGAAGTCCGACAGATGCTTCTCCTGCAAGGCTTAATCGATCCCCACGAAGCCTCTGTTATGATTAATCTTTACCGTGCTCAACAACGGGATTCGGACCATTTTGCGAAAATAAGCCATATTGTTGAAACCTATGAGGAACAATCTATAGCAAAACTCCCCAAGAACAAGGCAATGGCACAAGGCTTCCACACAATCCGCCAATACAAAATAAAAACTGCTATTATATCCAAACAAACCTCTCGCAATATTCGCACCGCAATCACCCGCCTTGGGCTCGAAGGCACTATCGATTTCATCGTGGGCCGCGAACACGGGATGCAACGAACCCACCAAGTTCTCCAAGCACTCCAAGCAATACAGTCTAAACCAATCAGCACTTGTCTTGTTGGTGATACTCTAACCGACGTCGTCACGGCAGCGAATCTTCAAATAAAACCTATTGCCATTACAACTAACCCCTATCGATTTCAACAATTCATCGAACTCGGAGTTCCCTGTTTCACAAAGGTACACGACTTTCTCCGAATCGTCGAAAAACGCTACAAAAAATAAAACTCGTACGAAGGTGATGAAAACTTTGAAAATCGTCCTCACTCACGACGCAGATTCCGTTCACAAACCCATTGAGCACATCCGTGCACGACGTGACCGTTTCACCGAAAAAGATCTAAAAGCTGCTGAAAAAGGCGCTCTCAATCTATACAATAACATCAGTGACATTGTCCAGCTTGAAACAGAACTCGGTTTCCGCTCCACCTTCTTTATCCCCACTTTCCTCTTCAACCTCTATTCCATTGCAGACACCTTGAAAGCCATTCAGCGTGAAGGCATCGAACTCCAGCTCCACTACGTTCATGAAGATCACCCTCAATTCAAAGGCCTCTTCAACATGCAGAAAGCCTTCTTTTCGGACCTGATTGGTCCAGTTCAAGGGGTACGTTGTCATAATCTCTGGGTAACCTCCACTCTTCTTGAACTCTTCAAACAAGAATTGGTGATCTATGACTCTTCCTATCGTGGCGAAACCGTGGAACAAGTGGACCCCTATTGTCTTGAAAACGGATTAATCGAGATTCCTATCGGGATCATGGACACTGACCTCTTCGGTCGGCTTCACCTCACTGAAAATGAGGCATGGAAATACATCCTCAAAGACCTCAACGATGCCAAAGTGCATCGTACACAATACTATTCCTTCCTCTTCCATCAGGAATCATTTCGCATGAAGGGGGGCCGTTTATACTCGAAACTCCTTAAACACCTCGCTGACGAAGGCTATGAGTGCATCCGCTGCTGTGATGTTCCTCTCGTGAAAGAAGCCCTCAAAACCATCTAGCGATTCTAATCTTATTGGATATCAATAGTTAGATACTCGATATCCCAAGGATAGTAGGTTACTAGCTCCATCCCATCTTCTGTAATGAATATGGTGTCAGAATGACGGAACCCACCTACTGTTCGATCATATATTCCTGGCTCAACGGTGAAGACCATTCCTGGTTCCATTATGGTTTTCATTCCATGATCCAGAAATGGTTTTTCATGGCCCTCCAATCCGATGGAATGTCCGGTATGGTGTTGCACTAAACTCATCACTCCATTTTGCTTAAACACGGTACGTGTAGCCTTATCAACGACTGAACAGGGCTTCCCTGGAGCAAAGGCAGCAAAAGCGGCTTGCTGCGCTTCCATCATAATATCAAAAAATTTTCGTTGCTTGGTGTTGGGCTTTCCCAGAAACATCGTTCGTTCCAGTTCCGCATAATATCCTGCCACGTTCGATGTAGCACCGGTCACCAGCGTATCCCCAGCCTTGAAAACTGTAAACCGCGTCAACGCATGCGGTATCGCCGAATAGGTTCCAATCTGACCACGATAACCTGCCCGGACAGGTAATCCTCCAATCGCAAAGGGTCGATACGCAATTCCCAAAGCCTTTCCCATTGCCATGGATGCCTCAAGAGATGCTGCCGTTGAAACTTCTACTTCATTTAATCCTGGTTGAGTTTTATCTTGGAGTAATTGGTGAGCAAGATTTGCCCACATCGCTGATTCCCGAATACAGGCTAACTCATCTTCATCTTTGGTAACCCGCATATTCGTCAATAACTTGGACATGACTTTCACAGGAAATCCCAGGACTTCCTCTAATTTGGGTCCCTCATAGCCCCATCGTCCCGAACTCCCTGGCGCTTCGGCTCCTAACTTGCCAGCAATCTTAAGGTCTTTAGTTAAGAAAGTGGCAAAATGCTTCATTGGATGCTTTGCATCCGGATAATCAAAGTAAGTGCCAATCTTTGCCACATTGGGCACCTCTTCTTCGACATGCTGCTTTTCTAATTCAGGAACAAAGAAACTAATGTCTGACTCTTGAACAATCAGCGCAAAGGGGCGTTCCGTCGGAATATGGACAAACCCGGTCAGATAATAGATGTGAGTTGGATTAAAAACAATAAAATGTGCAATTTTTTCTTCTTCCAGTCGTTGACGAAGACTCGCTAATCGCTCTTCAAATCGGTGCTGAGGAATTTTCACAATCGGCATAGGCAGTACCTCGAACGGCGATGAATGATATCTGTAAGAGCCTGTTCGCCAAAAGGATTTTCGTAGTTCATCAATTCGTGTCAAGATTAAGGAATAATCTCGCAGCCATTATTGAATTCCGGGTATGCAAAATCACTCAAAGCAATTTTTCCTTGGGCAATTAATGTACGAACCGCAGGAACGATTTCCCTTAGGCATCCCAGAAGATGGATCACAGTGTCACACACTTTCAGAAATCCCTCTTCACCCCATAACCGTTCTTTGTTAGCAAACAAACACCGCCCTCCACATAATCCAAACTCGTCACAGGATGGACAAGGCGCATCAACACTCATAATATCACGGAGGCTCTCAGGTTCAGTTTTCCAGATATCCCCAACGAGTGAAAAAGGATAATCCTGTGAAATCGGACAAATCCCAATGGAACCATTCACATGAATGGCAAACGTATCATTACCGGCTCCACATCTAATTCGACTTCGATTCCCGGTTAGCAGATCATGTATAATCGGTAGAAAGGGCACAATTCCTTCAACTTTACCTGTGTACATCTTTGCTAGCCAGTCTTCAACTAATCGACTAATACCAGGATAATAGGAGTCACGAACCCACCGGTCAAAATCGACCCAATTATCTTCTGCATCCCAGATCACATTCAATTGCCAATGCACGTGGTGAAACCGCGGTGACTCCAAATCAAGGAGGTGCCGCACATCTCGGTAAATGTCACTTTGTTCCGAAACTGCCATCCGGGCAACAATATCCCCTTGATAGCCTTGTTCATATAACCAACTGACATTTTCTGTGACCTGATCATAGACTCCTTGTGACCGATATCCATCCGTCACAGCTTTTCTTCCATCAATCGAAATAAGGATGGATTGAAAGCGATTTAGATACTCTGCTGGGATGTGATGTAGCAGTATTCCATTCGTCTGTAGCATATATCGGGCTTCAGGGAATCGGGTCATGATCTCAATCATAAGGGGAATTCGAAGAGTGGGTTCGCCACCGTAAAACATCAATTGTACATCATTATCCTTGTTCAGAAACTTGGCGAGATCATCCAAGGAGTACTCAATTTCCGTGCTTGCCCCGGACTCTTCTCCTCCGTGGCAATATTGGCAATTTAGGTTGCATTTACGCGTCAGTATGAGATGATAATTCACAGGCGATTAGCCTCAAATACATGCCAAGCTTCGTGGCTAAAAAAAGTTGAGGAAGGAGCTTAAGCTCCTCCTTGTTCAGGTTCAATGAAGAACAGAATGGCTCCAACGAGACAGAGAACAGCACCGGGACCTCCGATGATTCCCCATTCAAAGGCAAACACTGCGCCTATTATACTAAAGATGAGAATGAGAATTGCGGCGTTGATTCGGTTCTTATCAACCATAGGCAAGAAGAACAAAAACACCATAAACCCAAAGACGACAGCGATGACACCCGCAATCAGGGTTGCTAGAGGATAGATGTAAAGTTGACCATAGTTGAGAAGGTCCATGACATTGTAGAACGCGTATTCACCGATTTGGACAAACCCCGCTATGATTACGAGGATTGCACCAATCCTAGTCAGAAGCTTTCCAGTATCCATAGTATCCATGATAGTTTTCACCAATCCGGGAACAGTTACTACCGCCTTATCCTACCAAACTCAATGAAAAGACTTTCGAGTTTTCTAAAAATATAATTCACGATTCTGCCTGACAACAACTAAAGACACGGTGTGTTTCTTCAATTAATTCCTTCACGCGGTTTTCAGAGAGCCCTACTGTCTTTGGATCGGCGTTGACCAACTGATTCAACGTCAAAATCTTGTGAGTATACAACACATCTCTTTCCTCGTCCGTCACGGTTCGTAAAATCGTAACTGGATATAGTTTCTTATTTTCGATAAACCAATCAATACCCCGACCCTGTGGCGTATTCCACCCAAAATGTTCAATCCCAACACATTCAGCATACCGTTGGGCATGTTTTGTTAGACGCGTATTTGTAACAATCAGGACTCGATCAAAGGTGCAATCGTTTAATCCCTGATCACAACCGGCCTGTAAATCATCCCATTTGGCTTTTGCCGATAATGTGACTTCGAAGGGCGTGTACCGTTCCAGTACGCTATGATGTTTTATCTCTACGTATACAGTCTCATCGCCACGCTCAGCAATGCTGTCAACCTCGTGATCCACACAAGCCCCTTGGATGACCACATTCCCAGAGGCTTTGTACCCATACTCTTCAAGGAGCAATCGAACATAATCTTCGAAGATAAACCCACTCCCAATCCGCGCCAGCCCATCACGTAAATCCCGGCGAAATTCAACGACTTCCCTATGGGTTTCAAGCTCACTAACCGCTATATCATAGATTTCTTTGGTGGTCATTCCCTCCTCAATTCGATCATCCAAATCATCAGCAATCTCCTCAGCAACCGTCTGTGGAGCTCCCATACGAGTCAAAGTGCGTACAATTTTGGTTGAATCAAATTCCTCTGTGCGCCCATCCCATTTTACTACCATTACCAAAACTATTCACCCGCTTGAAGTTTCTTCTTTTTCTTTGCGTGTTTCGATTTTTCAGGGTATGCATACTGCTTCGAAATATAATGGCTCCGGGTTCGACGAAACACATGATAGAAAGTTCCAGGAGGTTTCTTCTTGGTCCGGCGACCATGATAGGTGATTGTGATATACTCACCCATCCGCACGCCTGTTCGACCCGAACCACCTTGTAAGTAGTCCTGTAGCATCTTTGCCCACGCTTGAATTACAATAATCCGGTTATTTACGTCATCAAACAGGAGAAAAACTGGAATCTCACCAAACCGGGCTTTTCGAAATAATTTGCCGATTACCAGACCAGAAATCTCATCACCAGGATCCTCAAACACAGCTTCTTCCAGGGTTACCCATTGGGGAGAACGAAATCGCATCAAAAACCCTCCACACTAATAGATTGATTCAGAAAATATGAAGTTTATTGAAAGATAAAATCAAAAAAAACAAGACTTTGGAGGTGACCCTTGGAATGAAGAAGTCGCTCCGGATATTTGGAATAGCCTCTCTCACGAGTGCTTTCGAAGACGTAATACTAGCTGTGCTACACGAGTTCCTAGTTCGTAGCAAGCTTTCATCTCCTTTTCATCTGGCGCACCCTTAGCTGCAGCACCGTAATGCTGCATCGGACCCCGGGCACTACCCTGCACGACCATTCCATGCACTAACATTGCCTCAAGAATTGATATGATGGTCGTCTCAGCCCCTGTGGCAATGCCTCCACTGGATGCAAAAGCGCCTCCTACTTTACCATCAAGCTTCCCATGTATCTTCACGGACGTATCAAATACCTGTTTCACAGGCGCCGACATGAGTCCATAATAAACCGGAGAGCCTACAATAATTCCGTCAGCAGCCAGTAGATCCTCGTTGGTCGTATCTTCAGCCCGTTTCATAACAACTTGAACCCCTTCAACATCCTTGGCACCTGTTTCTACAATTTTCGCCATTTTCTCAGTATTTCCCGTTTTGGAATCATACACAATTAGAATCAAAACCATACATGTCACCTTTTTACACGCTTACTTCATTCCCATTCATTTGCATATGCTTCACAGATTTCTGCGATGTTTAAAGCATAACCTTTAGAAATGTTGAACTTTTGGCGCATCCGCCATTCTCCCTCCTTATTCAACTTCCATCCAATTAACCGTAGTTGCTGTCCTTGCGCTAGTTCAACCAAAATAATGGCTTTATGCCAGGTAGGAGTTTTGGCTAGAGTTTTACCCCGTACAATCTTCAGTTCCGACCGTCGGGGGAACGAATCGCCAGGTTCATCTAAGAGCGTGGATAAGCCTTTGAAGTACACGAACACACACCACGGACTACCTTAAGACGAGATCTACGAATCAATGTTTGCTTTCTAGGATCTTATACATAGTCGACTAAAGTGGCCTGTCCATTCATCTTGGTGAGATTTGTAACACGTACACCTACTAGCCGTAAGGGAGTATTTGGGAGACGATGTTCTTCAAATAACGAAGTCACCATCCTCGATAAGGTATCCGCGTCATTGGTACTCACTGGGAGGGTTCGACTCCGTTGCACCGTTGTGAAGTCTCGATACCGGATTTTTACGGTCACAGTGCGGAAATGATAAGATTTCGACTGGAGCCGCTCACAGATCTTCGTCGATAACCCCTCCAGGGTTTCTCGCGCTAACTCCATCGACTGAGAATCTAGATCCTTCGGAAAGGTCCGTTCATTCCCCATTGACTTCCTTCGCCAGGGACCAGTTCGCACAATTCCTCGGTTATCGATTCCCCAGGCCCGGTCTGAGAGCCATTTTGCACCTTTACCAAAAATCGGTAAGAGGGCTTGAAGTGACATCTGCTGGATCTGCCCCAACGTAGTGATTCCATATTTTTTCAACCGATTTCCGGTTACGCGTCCGATACCATTAACGGCTGTCACATCTAAAGGCGCCAAGAATTCCGCGACAGAGGCAGGATCCTGTGGAACGAGCGTAATTCCCAGAGGTTTATTCTGATCAGTAGCAATTTTGGCTACAGCCATATTGGGTCCAATCCCAATCGAGCAGGGCAGCTTGGTTTCCTCTCGCACAGCGTTTTGGATTTCCAATGCAAGCTCCGTGGGTCCTGCATACTGTTTTACTCGCTCAGTTACCTCTAGGTAAGCCTCATCGATACTTGCCTTCCGAATGCGTCGCTCATCCGCAAATTCTTGTAATACCTCCATAATCTCCTCCGAGGCTTCCACATAATTCGAAAATGGACCAAACACAAACACCGCATCCGGACACAAATCGTATGCTTTCGTAACTGGCATTCCGGCATGAATCCCATATGCGCGGGCTTCATATGAGGCCACACGGACCACGCCTCGTCGCTGCCCTTTCTTCGGGTCTGGACCAACACACAAGGGCTCCCCAATGAATTCGGGATGGAGTCGGTACTGCTCCACCGAGGCGTAAAAGGCGTCCATATCCACATGGAGAATCCAACGCGGCATTGCACAAACCTGTCCGGAAGCAATGAAGTACCAAAAGACAACTCAAACCGAGATAAAAGGGGACAGAGACCTGTAGCGAAGTGACGTCTCAACCTGATGATGTTAACACGTTTATTAGTAGGAACAGGTTAACTCGGTTTCCACCATACGAGTGTCTGAACCTGTTTGTCCACAGAAAATCCCAGTTGTTCATAGACATGAATCGCCCGTTTGTTCTTCACGTGTACACCAAGCCCGGCTGCTTTGCCCCCTCCTTCCTTGAACAGCTTCAAACAAAACCGCAGCATTTCTTTACCAAACCCTTTCCCACGATGTGCAGGCGAAACTCCGATGTTTTGAATATAGCTATCCGGTGGAACAAGGTCTAAAATCCCAATCAGTTCGTTCTCATGGTAGACGAAATACGCCTGGACGCCCTCATACCATGCATCCAGTATTGCTTCCGGAACCTTCGAGAAATTCTTCATCACCAAATTCAGCACATCGTCTGGAGATCCGCTCATAAATTCTTTCATGCACTCGAAGAATTTGTTCACATCTTTTCGTTGAATTTGCTCATATCGGAGTAAATCCGTAACTTCAAAGGATTCATCGAGAGAGCGGCTCATCTCATAACGGTTGGCCAGTTCTTCAAACCCGATACGCCGTAAATGGGCAATTAGATCTTGATGTTCCACTGAGATGTTCAGATAAGCATAACCCACCTCGCGCTTCTTCGCTAGACTCAATACTTCATCTGCTAACTCTTTGAGCACATCGAGCGGTTGATTATAATCAAGAACCACTAGACGAGTGAGAGGCGTTCCCACAGGTTTGAATAGCTGTAGCGGTTCTTTTCCAAGGATTGCTAGACCCACCACGTCCTCGTCTTTGAGATAGAGGCGATACCCAAAACCAATAGCTTCGAGCTGTTCCGTGTAACGATTAATTTGCTCCTTGTAAGACTCGATTGCTGCATCATCATGGGCGATACTTCGAAGTACCATCGGTAATTCCTTCTGTTACTGCACAATACGCCTCCTTAGAAATTCAAGCCTATTAATGGCTTAGAATGTGACACAATCTGGCTTTAAAAAAGAAGCCGATTCAAATCTCCACTCTTTGCGAATTCACTAACAAACCCTCAGAGAAACTCAGCCATACCCAGTCCTTAAAATTCATGGTGATCTTACTCTAGGGGTTAGGTGATGGCTTGGGAGCCGAAAACGACCTTTTCCAGCGGTCAATCGCTGCGCTTGCTGGTGGTAACCCCGAACGAGCGAAGCAACAAATTTTGAAACTTCTCGAGAAGGATAAAAACAATCTCGAGTTACTCACCTTTCTGACCGCGATTTATCAGCAATACCAGCAACCCCAAAATGGGCTCCAAATCGCGCAACGGATTGCTGAACTTGAACCCGACAATCCTCGGCATTGGAACAATCTCGGGTACCTTTACATTTTACTCGGGCGATGGGAAGAGGCTGAAAAATGCTATGCCAAGGCTACAAAACTCGATGAAGCTGCACCCACCGTATTCCTCAACTACGCATTAAGCCTGATTGAGCTAGGGAAAACCGAAGAAGCAACCATTCAATTCCAAAAAGCTCTCCACCACGCCCTTTCTGGTGAATTACTCGATATCATTCAAACAGATCCGCAGTTCACGAAACTGCGTCCACTTGTCAACAAACTGTAAATACTCCCTTTTTTTCCTCAACAGAAAGGACTATAAGCAGTCTACGCGTCGAGCTCGTAGTAGCACCTCGAATCTAGTTTCCGATTTTTTCGAAAATTAGCACTCAAGGCTGTATGCTACTTTACACCATGAATACGAATCAAGGTGATATCGATGGAAAATGGAAAAATCAAATGGTTTGACACCGAACGCAATTACGGCTTCATCGAACGCGATAACGGAGACTCTGATGTCTTCGTTCATGGTGATGACGTTGAAGACGGTGCTACTCTCACACCAGGTGACAGCGTAACGTTCGAACTTAAAGAAGGCAATGGACGTCCCAAAGCCCGAAAGGTCTCCAAGAAGTAAAGAAAGTTCTTCTCGTACCTAATTACCACATTCAGATTACATACAGGTAGAGATGAGGATTTTTTCGCGTCTCTACTGGTGTCCATCCATCGAACGGAAAACTATACGAGACCACCCGTGTTCCCGGTTTTAGTTCAAGCAAGAACTTGTCCTTAAGTCGTTTATTAATTTCTTGTCCCTGATATACGGTCACTACCGTCGCCTTCGCGAGACCTTGGTTAAAGAAGTTGCCCCAAATAACCTCAACCTTTTTTCTCAAACCTCGATGGCGAATCACACCCCGCGACCATAACACACGGAGCGGATCTGCTTCAATCCCAAAAGCATTCGCTCCAAACTGCTCCGCAGCCATCATGATGATTCGACCATCACCGGAACCCAAATCCGCGACAGTATCGTCTGCACTAACTTGAGCTAATTCAAGCATTTTTTGTGCGGTTCTCTTTGATGTTGGCACGTAAGGTGCTCCAATTAGTGAGGGCCATACTGCAGATGTGCCAACGACAATAACACAAAGGAGAATGATGATGAGACTAAACCCAAGGATTAACCAAATATCCATCGCTCGTTCACCGGAGTCCCCTAACAGTTGAATTATAAATGGAAAAGGTCCACGCACCCACTAAAAAACCTCTGACCAAAGGGATTTTTCTTGCCGTTTCATATTCGACCCTGGAACCGAACCTCCGATCAACTCTTTTTCGATTACTGTCAGCTAGAATCATTCAAAACCACCCTCCCAAATGCTGATTCACTCACTGAGGAAGAAATTCTGCAAAAATACCAAGAATTCGACACGAACGACCCCATCGACATGTCTGACCCAAACCACATGGTCTTTATTGGAGAAACACTGGACAGACACCCTGCTGGCCTAATCTGGCTATATCACCGTGCACCCTTTTGGCGATTTACTCAACCCTTAACCTGGATCTATAATCTCCACGTCAAACCTGAGTTTCGACACAAAGGGCTCGCTAAATTGTTGCTAAAAGCCACGGAAGAATGGACAGCTCAGGAACACCTTACACTCATCGCGTTACATGTCCTTGAACAAAATCGCGCTGCACGAGCACTCTATGAATCCTGCGAATACACACTCGTTGCAACACATAAAGAGAGCTACTTTTACGAAAAACGCCTCGATTAGCTTAGGAACTGAGAATCCTTTTACAGAAATTACATATTACCATACAACACATATTCTATACTGTATTTGGGAGGATTCTGTAACTTGACTCTGACAGCTGATCTGAAGAAACTAGCCTTGGACGCAGGCTTTGTTACTGTAGGCATTGCCACTCCAGATATGCTTCGTGGCTTACCCCATGGATGGGTCCATACGGTTCAAAACTTACTATCACCTGAAGAAGCATTCCCCGCAGTAAAATCTGTCATGTTGCTAGGATACTATGCATGGGACAAATCCCTCAATACTGCAGTCGACTCAACCTATCTCCTCAATCACGAGAAGCAAACACCCAACGTGCCCTCGGAACGCTACCAATTTTATTATGAAATCTTGAAAAATAAGGCCTGGACAATTGTCGATTACCTAACGAAGCAGGGATATGAAGCCCACTTTTCGCTTTCCATCCCTCTCAAAACCGCCGCTGTGAGATGCGGGCTAGGTTGTCAAGGAAAGAACACCCTCTTGGTTACTCCCCATTATGGGCCGCGAATCCGATTAATAGCTGTGCTCACAAACGCTGAACTTGACAAAGATAAGCCATTCACAGATGACCTATGTGGCGATTGTGAAAAATGCATTAAAGCATGTCCTACAAAGGCTTTGGACCCATATCAAATTACGATTACTCGATGCCTGACTTACGCAGCCGAACAACCACATGCGCAAGATGTTCCCACTGATGTCCGTCAAATCGAAAAGAAACTCACTCGACGCCCAACGCCCAATAGCTACATCGAATGCACAATATGTATCGACGCTTGTCCAATCGGAAAACCTCGCCAAAACTAAAAGCGCAGATATCCAAAGCAGGCGAACTGCCCTCAAGAATTCGCAGGGGAAAGGCCGTCAGCTAGCAGTCGAACATCAGGTGAAATAGTTTTTTGGCAAGCTTCTGAATTATATGATTATTGAATAGAATGGTGAATCAAATGATGGATCCTTTCATGCAAGCAGCTATTGAACAAGCGAAGAAAAGCCGCAGCGAAGGCGGCATTCCCATTGGCTCTGTGTTGGTCAAGGATGGAACGATTGTTGGGGAAGGACACAATCAACGAGTCCAAAAAGATAACCCCATCCTGCATGCAGAAATCGATTGCCTTCAAAACGCCGGTCGTGTTGGTAGTTATGCAGGAACCACACTTTACTCCACCTTAATGCCCTGCTACTTGTGTGCCGGAGCCGTGATCCAATTCAAGATTAAACGGGTTATAGTTGGTGAATCTACCACCTTTGCCGGTGCTCCAGATTTCATGAAATCGCACGGTGTGGAAGTTGTTGATTTGGATTTATCTGAGTGTAAAGAAATGATGCGCACATTCATAGATGCTAATCCGCATCTCTGGGACGAAGATATCGGCGAATTGTAATCTCCTAAGGAAATTAAAAAAATCATCAAGAATTTTGTATCTTGAGAATCTCAGATAATCAAATAGTGACGTAAAACAGATCTTACTGTCATTTCTGTGCTAGTGCATTTATGTCTTCGAAATACCAAATAGAAGCGTCTAACACTCTGAAAAGTTCGTTCTCACCTTGGAGTGAAAATTCAAGAATTAGCAATAATAGATGAGACTACCCTATCGGTGACCTAAAGATACAGAGTACGACTTACTTTGAAAGAGAGGAAAACCAGCACGAGAAATACTCTCATCACTTAGGGTTATGTTCAAGAAAAAGGGGGAGCTGGGCAGAGGTCTGTCCAGCATGGGGTTCACTGGATTGATTTGCCAGTTAGGGTTTTCGTCGTCCTTTGATAAACCAGCCGAGAAGGAAGCAAATTACACCGGTGGCGGCAGCGCCAATGATGAGGAGGGGATAGAGGAGCCCGAAGGCGGCGTTTTGCCCAAGGGTCCAGGATGTGGGTTCGGGGAGGATGAGGATAGTGATGCTGTCACTGGCGATGTTGCCTTGGAGATCCTCCGCTTCAATATAGATATGGTGGAGACCAGCAGTGGTCGCGGAATAAGTATAGCTGGTGCTGTCGATAGGGATGCTATCTTCGCTGCCATCGATGCCTACAACGAGGGAGGCGAGACCAACTTCGTCGCTGACGGTAAAGTTGATAATGATGTCACTGGGTTCGAAGGAAGCGCCCCACTCCGGTTCAAGAATAGCAACGTCGGGTGGTGTGTCATCAATGAGAGTGATAGAGAAGCGGGTGTTGCCTTGGTGGATGAGGGCAAAGGTGACAGTTCCAGTTTGTGTGGCGGTGTAGATACGAGTGGAGCTCATTAGAGCGGTATGGGACACGCTGATCCATTGGTCATAGACTGTGGTGCTAAAAGGGGTGTGTCCAGCATCATCAAAGCAGATACCTGTGGCAAAGATGCTGCCATGATCAATGGATAGTCTGATTTGATAGCGGTAACCGGCGATGACCGGGACGTTGTAGGCGGTGAAATCGTATTCGGTCGACGTGGTGGTTACTGTATATTCTGATCCTATTGTATAGACCGTAGGTTGGGTTATAGTCATTTGAACATTGAGCTCGGTTGTGTCACTGGGACCTAGCATTGGTTGGGTTCCAAGAACAACGAAGAGCATGGTCGTATTTCGTACGGCAGTAAAGCGGACAGATATCGTGTCGTTCACACCGTATGTGGCGAGAACACCTGGAGCCATCATACCTCCCATACCGACCGCTTTGAAGAGCGGCCAATATGAGCCTATACCCCAGTCCTTGTAGAATTCACCTTGAGCAGATAGTCCTTGTAACATGACCACGCCGTTTGAGGTATAGCTTGGTGTGGCACTGATTTCATAGGTTACACCGCTTTCGACGGTCAACAGGAAGCCGTGGTAAAAGGGTGCAATGGTCTGATTAATTGGCACGATCACACTGGTAGTAGTGAGTTGGGGAAGGGGGCTTGTATCCAGATTCAAGCTAATGTTGAAGGTCGCGCTAGGAGGTCCAACAAATCCTGGTGTGGCTTCCACAATAATATAGAAAGTGTTCCAAAAACATGTAGGACCACCAAAGGCAGGAAAGGTTGCTAGCTGTGGAACATCATCTATGTAGGCAACCTCAGTTCCCACGAACACGAACGGCTCCAAGTATTGTTCGCCCAAGAGACCTGAACCTGGATTGATCATCGTCACAGGCTGTTTCAAGGCAACCCCGTAGTTGTACCGAGTTTCAAGGGTCAGGTTGGTGCTAGGGTCCTCATAGTAGTCGTAAGTTGGGGGAAGGGACATTCCATGCCAGGCATCATAGGTGGCAACAGTCCAATTCCCGCCTTCAGGATTGTTCAGGTAGAAATCGACCATAGAATTAGCAGGGACGGTAACCGCAACATAGGCATCATTTACTGGATCTGCGGCGTCAAAGTATAACGAAAGTGATTCATCCGCGCCTAAAGCGAGTGTGGAGACCGATTCCACGTGGAGCGTCAGATCAAGGTAGGTGCCATTGAGGAACAAGAAAGGCATGCTTCTAGCTACTAAGTAGTAATCGCCTGCAGGAAGGGGAACCGTTTGCATTGCAGTCCATGTGGCAGCACCGACAGCCGGTCCTACTGGAATATTCACAGTTGGAAACCATTCCGAATAACTCAGGCGTGAACCATAGATGAGATCAAATAACGCCATGACATTAAACATAGAGAAGCTGGGGTCGCCAGGCCAGCCTGCAGTAGTACTGTAGGGCACGCTGCCAGACAAGGAGATATTGTACAAGGCATTCGAGGGAACAGTGAATGTCGTTACATTCCATGCATCCTCCTCCGTCCAGCGAATACTAGTATCCTGCCCTAGAGGAGCAGACGTCGCATCAGCGAAGGAGTATTCTTGACTAACCGTGAAATTCACCGATACCTGATCCCATGGCGTATACCAGGTGAAGTCAAATTCGATAACGACGGCCCCAGGTTGGGCCACCATAAAATCCTGCCAGTAGGGACTTGACATACCTGCAAAATACGTCCACCATGGATGAGAAATAAATTCGCGATCCTTCGGAAGATATGTATCTATTTGGGGCACGTACTCATTCACGCTCTCATACAACTGAAGATAAAGATCCACACCCATCCCTGGATCCGCTCGATCAACATACATGATCATCGTGTAAATGTAGATTCCGGGATCCGAGATTGGTACATTAAATAGGAGATTATCGTGCGTGTTGTTCAGAACTACAGTGATTTGCGTATCAAGGGGGACATCGGGTGTCGGGAGTGCAGGTGTGGACGTTTCCTTCTCGTGAAGGGGTGTTCCGGCGAGTGGTATTTGTAATATAGGGATTTGGATTAGAAGGATTCCGATTAGGACTAGCCTAATCCAGATTGCTTTTCGCAAAGTCTGATTTCCCTCTTTTGGAGGTTGTATCGGCAAATAATTAATGCTTTCATTTTCACTCCTTGAATGCATGATGTGGGGAGGGGTGATTTATATTGACTGTGTAGGTTCTGGGCAAATTAGGGAGAATGAAGACGGATAAACCCGTTTCAATTGGAATAGAATCAATGAGACTACCAAATAGCGGAAGACGACTAAATAAAAGAGGAGAGAAGGAAGCGATGCTACTTCCTTCTGTGACGCCGAACGAGCACTCCTAGACTAAGCGTTAGAAGTAATGCCAATACGATTGCTTCAACTGGGAAGCCAGGAATGGGTGGTGGGGGTGGTTGTGCAGTGACTCGAATCAACCAGTTGTCAGTTACTCCGGCACCGAAACTTTCAGTTATGCCTACGATGAGGAAACCGCCAGTACTGACCTCTATTATGCAATTTCCAATGTCAAATTCGGTACCTCCAAAGGTGTAATTGACCAATGGGGTTCCACTGGTGTCGGTGAAAATCAGCCACAGATCTTCAACACCTGCACCCAAGCTACCGGTAAACCCGGTAATAGCAAACCCGCCCGTGCTAATCTCAACCAAAGATTGACCTTCATCAGGGCTAAGGCCCCCAAAGGTCTGATTCCAGAGCAGGTTTCCATTAGCGTTTGTTCGAATTAGCCAAAGATCAGTCGCTCCCGCGCCAAAGCTTTGGGTTCGCCCCGCAATTGCAAACCCACCAGTACTCACTTCAACAAGTCCATGTGCTGAATCTGAGGTTAAGCCACCAAAGGTTCGACTCCACAATTCATTACCATCCGCGTCGGTACGAATCAGCCAAACATCTGATGAACCGGACCCGTAACTTTGTGTTGATCCGATGATGGCAAACCCGCCGCCACTGACTTCGACCAACTCTCTTCCTACATCTGAATAAATGCCTCCGTAGGTTTTGTTCCATAATTCATTACCATCCGCGTCGGTACGAATCAGCCAAACATCTGAAGATCCTGCGCCTAAACTAGCTGTCCGACCGGATATCGCGAACCCACCGGTGCTCACTTCGATAACTGACCAGCCCCATTCGTCATATGTTCCCCCAAAGGTGTGGTTCCACAGATGATTACCACTTGCATCCACACGAATTAACCAGGCATCAAAATCACCCGCTCCAAAGCTTTCGGTTTCTCCAGATAGGACGAAGCCACCAGTACTAACCTCAAGTAGATCCCAGCCAATATCATCGAATACACCGCCATAAGTATGGCTCGATTGAGCATTTCCGTTGTCATCAGTCAGAATTAACCAGACATCATTAGCATTTGGACCACCACCACCAGTCGAGCCGGTAATGGCAAAGCCACCAGTACTTACCTCCACTACGGAGGTGCCCCGATCATAATTTGCAGTGCCATAGGTCCAATTCCAGGGTGAGGAAAAATCCTGAGCACTCACAATCTGAGCCCTCAATAGCGGCTCCTCAGAGTTTTGCTCACACATCGGAGAGAGTTGAAATGGTATAAGCATTAACGAAAGGAGTAAACAAATTACTAATCCCGTCGAAACCCAAAACATACGTCCCAAAAGTCACACCTCGTAAGGACTCACCACTATTTTCTATTTAAATATTCAAAAAACGCAATCAAGAACACCCATTTGAGCAAACTCAATGATTTGGTGTAAATCATCTTTCACATCATTTGTAAGAAACAGCAGATTCGTCTTCGAAGCTATTCATTATGACCTATAACACTTTGGTAAACTGCTTTCTCTATCTTTATGGTATCCTGCTGTTGAAAAAAATAGGAAGGTGTGGAGGAAGCTTCCTCCACGTTAAATTATTTACTAGCTCCACGTCGTTTCAGAAACATGTAGATAAAGATAATGACGACGATGACGATGATTACGACAAGTGCGACAATCCACCACCACCAAGGTAATGGTGGTATTGGTGGAGGAAGTGGTGTAGAAAGCGCTTCGATGTCGGCTTGTGCTGGAACACCTGTATACGTTGTACCGGGAAGTCCATGATATGTTGTACTAAAGGATAAGGTGTAATTACCTGTGCCTGTGACATTGACATGCCAGGTCAGCGTTGTGAAATCACCAGGAACGATGTTGAAGGGTTGAGTAGCAGGATCCATCAAGGTCCCTAGACCCACAGGCACATTCACGGTGATTTCACCCATGAGTGCGGTAGAGAATCCAAGGTTAGCCACCTCTGCATGGAATGTAAGGATTTGTCCTTCCGTGACGTTGACGGGTACATCGGGAGTGATAGCACAGATGGGTCGCATCATGAAGGCAATTTCGTTAATCCAGAGTTCCAAGTTGTCAGGATATGCAGAGTCGTCTATGTCTCCACTGAATTCGTCGATTAGAAAACCGTTGTAGAGAGTCTGTAGGTCATTGCGGAGGATGATTGATGCGTTGCCTGGGGCTGGGCTGGTGGTGAATCCGGCAAGGGCTGAAGCATTAGAAAAGACGGTTAACAGATCGCCTTCATCACCATAATCGTTAATGCTTGTGAAGTTAGCTGCTCCATACATGATTGGTTGATTGAAAATGTCATGACTATTGTCCCAGATGAAGAGATCTGCTCCATCCGGTGCGTCAGCGGCAAATTCGAAGCCCAGTTGTCGCCAGAGTGGATCAGAGGGATTATTGTCGACTAAGTAGCTGGACATGAGAAAATGTCCACCTGCTTCTATGTAGTCCACTATTTCCCCATAATATGAATCAAGACTCCACCATGGATTATCGATGATGACTAGATTCCATGTGTCAGTGTGTAAAGAGAGGTTAAAATAAACATCGGTATAAGTGAGGTAAAATGAAAGCCCTAAATCATTGAGTGCTTGACTAACCGGCGTCCGGTAATAGTTGGGGCTGATTGGTTCATCAACATAAAGTAATATGTTCGATGTTGCTGCAGATAACCAGTTAATGGCATTCACTGCAAAGAAAGCATTCGAAGAAAGTGTGTAATGATTGAAGTCCGGCCAATTGATATCACTGGTAAGAATTACGCGACCCTGTCCAAAGGTTTGACTAGAAATCATGATATTCGACGCAATCCGCCCAATCGAATAAGCTAACCCAGTAACATTGATGTATCCATAGTATTCCCAATTCAAATTTGCAACCGATTCTGTGGTTGGGTGCAAATCAAAATCGCTCACAATGTCAAGCGCTGAAGCACCAAGACTTGTATTCATTTCCATGTCAAAGTTATTCAACAAGAAGTTAATTCGAAGATCAGGGTTGAGGAAGCCACCGCTCAACGGATTTTCACCCATAATGAGTGCGCTTCCACCACCACTAACCCAGTTGTTAAATGCAGTACGATCGCTGGTAGTGTAATCAGCATCAGGTGCACAAATGATGAGCACATCATAAGGACCAAGACGGGCGAGGGTAAAGTTCCCAGAAGCCGAGGGATAGAGCTTGTCAAAGGTGTATTGGCGGTTCACGAGGTTGTCACGATACTGATAGTAAAATCCTGGAAACAGAGTAAGAGTATCCCATGAATCAACACCAAGGCGTGGGGCATGCGACAAATCGTATACAACACGCGCCTTGGGTCGTGGACAGAGCCAATCGCAGGCATCCACTACTAGGTCTTCCATATTTGCAGGAACGGGTCCCAGTAAGGGGGC
>JBHLPH010000072.1:0-3512 GCA_048939625.1 Promethearchaeota archaeon | reverse complement strand
GGGATTACGGTGAAACCATTTCATCTAACAGCTACTGATATTGGAGAACTCGCCATGGCACTTGTGGACGCCGCCACAATCGTTTTAGGCTCACCAACTGTTCTCACGGGTCCACATCCCCTCGTGGCGTATGCAACACTCCTCGCCAACGCGCTACGTCCCAAAACACGATACGCTTCCATTATTGGTTCTTACGCCTGGGGTGGAAAAATGGTAGAACAACTCGCTGGAATGATTCCCAATCTAAAGGTTGAGCTCCTTGAACCTGTAATCGCAAAGGGTTATCCCAAGAAATCTGACCTCAAAGCTCTCGACAAACTCGCCGATGAAATCCTAGCTAAACACAAGGCAATCGGTATTTACTCCCAATAATACCGCTGCCTATTCACCTTGAACTCAATGTTATAAACTCATCAAGTTCTAATTCTACTAAGGTAAGCAAATCAACTTACATCGTTTGAAAAAACTGTGGGTACGTCTTCGAAACTATTAGAACCAACATATAATCAGAAAAACTGATGCTATGCTCATCGAAGAGAAAAATAACTATGGTGGTTCATAAACGCTTTTTGGGCGTTTAGCTGTTTACCTTCTTCTTTCCTTGGCTTCTAGGGTTTTAATGATAAGGCTGTGGAATACCTCATTGACTCCTTCGCCTGTTGAACATGATGTTTCAAAATACGGTAATTGTAATTTGTCTCTAATCTCATGTGCTTCTTGGGTTGAGATTTGACGTTTTTCCACTAAATCTGTTTTATTCCCAACTAAAATGACCGGTCCTTTCGGAACCTGTTTTCTGAATTTTACTAACCATTTTCTTAGTTTCTCAGTGGTTGAAGCATTAGTAACGTCGAAAACAAGTATGGCTGCTGAAGAACCTAGGTAATAATGATCTCGTACCTCATCAAACGAAGGCTGACCTGCTAAATCCCAAATCATTAGGTTGATTTTAACATTAGTGATCTTAACCTCTTTGGCGGCGAAAGCTGCACCTAAAGTCGCTTTGTATTTTAGGTCAAAACGATTTTCCGTATATCGGATAACCAATGAGGTTTTTCCAACTGCACCATCTCCCATCATAATAACTTTGAAACTATATGTTAAAACCATAAATAGCCACACCTCAATCACAATAGAGAATTCCTGAAAAAAGGATTTTGGTCTGCATTAGGAAACACTGAATGAGGATTTTAAGGTGTATGTGGAAGGGGAATATGGTGCCTGCGTTTCACTAAAACCATCGAAAAGTGGATCAAGATAGTAGCTTAGTTCTTTAATTCTCTGAAGATTTGAGATGCATGACTTCTTAAGATGTAAAGCAAATCATCTTTCACCACATTAATAAAAAAACAGCATCTATGTCTTCGACATCTTGGAAGCTGTCTAATAACACAAGGAAAATCAGGATACAACAAAATTTACTGTTCGCTCTTTTGGGAGAATGTGGTGACTGCCGGGTTAAGAGGTTGAGCTGGATTTTGGAGGGTTCTTTCCTAGTTTTTCAATATTGATCTTTTTTTGTTCTATGTGCAATTTAGTATGCTTATGTAGGAGTGAAAGATAAAGGAGTTCTGCCTTTGCTTCATTACTGTCTTCGGCTTCATCGATTTCTTCCTCAATGGCTTCTGCGATTTCTTGGGCATATTGATCGATTAATGGGCTTGCGACCTCGTGGAGATCAAGGTTTTGGCTTCCGATGTTTCCCAAAAGATATCCCCAAAGGAAAGTCTTAATGGGGCGTAACTGGGCTTCCTGTTCGGCTGGCGAGAGGGATCGAAGTTTGGGTACTTGTAACGGAAACACAGCGCGATAGAATTTCTGGATTCCACCTCGGTAATATTCTTCTCGAGTTTTTATAATCAGGTTCTCTTCCTTAAGACGTTTTAAGTGATAGCTGATGCGGCTTTTGCTTAGACCTAACATCTTTGCTAATTCGCCGAGAGAGCGTTCTTCTTCTGTTAAGTGTCGTAATATACTGGCAGTAATAGGACGGACGAGCATGGATGCTGATTTGGGCTGTTTGATAGACCGTGTTTGTGTACGAGGAGAATCTCCCAGAATCTTCACTTCCAAATTTTTATTCTGCGTTTATAAAACTTATAAAAGACTGCAAAACACTTATATCTAATACAGTAAAATCTTTGACGGTTAAAAATTTGACGGTCATGAATTTGACGGTCAAATCTTCTCAAGTTTACCACAGTGTCTAGTTTGAGTGTAGGACTAGAATTTTCCTCACCACGAAATACAGATTCACCAAATCCTATTTGAATTCCCCAATAAGGAGGCGAAGGCAATGTCTGCTAAACTGGCAATCTTGGGCGCGGGACACGGAGGCCAAGGACTAGCAGCTTATCTTGCCCTCAACGGTCACGACGTAAATCTTTACAATCGATCAAAATCCAGACTGCGTCCAATACAAAACCAAAATGGAATTCATGTTGAAGGAGAAGTTAATGGATTCGGTCAGTTAGCACGTTGTACCTCTAGCATTAAACACGCCATTTCCGATGTAGATTTTGTTTTTCTTGTTGTTCCTGCATCGGCACATCGCGATTTAGCTCGAAAATGTGCACCCCATCTGACACCCGAACAACTGGTTGTCCTTATTCCAGGACGAACGGGTGGTGCATTAGAGTTCTCTACCATAGTGGAAGGACTCACGGGTTGGCGACCAATCGTTGCAGAAGCACAAACATTTCCCCTTGTTAGTCGCGTGATCACATCAGGAAGCGCCCATGTCTCGGCAATTAAATCAGAATTACCCGTTGCCGCTTTTCCTGCAAAACACACTGAAATGGTCTGTAATCTGATTTCCCCCGTTCTCCCAAATGTCCGAATTGCTGAAGACGTTCTCGAAACCGGTCTTGCCAATATTGGTTCAGTTTTTCATCCAGCCCCTTTGATTCTAAATATTGGTCGAGCTGAAACCACCAATGGTCAATATAATCACTATCTTGAAGGTGTCTCACCTTCGGTTGCCCGTTTCCTCGAATATATCGACACCGAAAGAGTGGCAGTGGGAAATGCCTTTGGAAAAAATATCCTTTCAGCTGCTAAATGGTTACGGACAGTCTACGACTCTGAAGGGACCACCTTGTATGAATGCTTGCACACAACTTCTTGCTACCAAGGTTTGAGAGCCCCGAGTTCGTTGGACCATCGATATCTCTTTGAAGATGTGCCCACTGGGTTGGTGCCCATTGCTGCATTGGGTGAACTAGCGGGAGTACCAACCCCTGCTATACGGGCAACAATTGCGATGGCATCACAGTTATGTGGTCGTGATTTCTGGCAGGACGGACGAAATGCTGAGAACCTTGGAATTGCTGATCTTTCTCCATCTGAATTACTGATGTATGTGTGGGACGGATCTCTTGTAGCTCTGGAGGTTGCCGAGGAACTGTCAGTAGTCCAAGAAGAATGGGAGGGAGTTGATTCCGAATGACCAAATTGCGTAAATCCACAAAAGCAAACAAACTCATTCTGGGTGCGTGTTTAGGGAATTGCGT
>JBHLPH010000043.1:9662-11350 GCA_048939625.1 Promethearchaeota archaeon | reverse complement strand
ATGGTAACAAATTTTATTTTGGTCCTCATCTGGCATCTCGAAGTCGAAAGACCTTTTCTGCAAGAAGAAGCCCACTTCGACCCTTTTTTGTTCCAAGTGCAATTCATCCCAAAATTGCTAGGGTTCTGGTTAACCTCAGTAGAGCTAGGCCAGGAAGTTATGTTGTTGACCCTTTTTGCGGGACCGGTGGCCTTCTTCTGGAGGCGGCAGAAATTGGGTGTATTCCTGTAGCTTTTGATATTGATAGTAAAATGATTTCAGGCAGCATACAGAATCTTTCATATTATGGAATACTATTTTATGGTGGCTTGTCGGATGCCCGAGTTCCCGCGATACGTCGTTCGAATGTTGAGGCAATCGCTACGGATCCTCCATATGGTCGATCAAGTTCAACAAAAGGAGCGGCAGTAAAGGAGTTAATTCGAGCGAGTTTATTCTCTTTAGCCTCGATTCTAAAACCCGGAGGACATCTTAGTCTCGCTTTGCCAAAGGAATATTTCGATGAAGATATGATTCCTGCTAATAGTTTCTTAATTAGAGAGATGCATACTATGCGAATACATCGTAGTTTGTATCGTCATATCGTTGTTTTGGAGCGCAAATGAATTGACATCAAAATCTGTGAAAGTGTATTTTTTAGGAGTGGGTGGAGGAATACCTTCAGTTGCGCGATCTCTACCATCAATAGCTATTAGTTTCCAAGGGAAAATTCTACTTTTCGATTGTGGGGAGGGGACACAGCTACAATTACAACGAGTGGGATTAAGTCCCCATCGGATTCAGGAAATATTCATCAGCCATCTTCATGGGGATCATGTCTTGGGATTGCCAGGTCTTATTTCGACCATGATGATGCTTAATCGGACGAAACCTCTAACGATTTACGGACCAGCGGGTACAAAGGAATTCACTAAAACAACTTTAGAATTGACTCACGCCCATCTTGATTTTCCGTTAACCATCAAGAATGTAAAAAAGGGTACAATCTCAAATCAAGATCAATATCGGGTAGAGTGCCTACCTGCCATCCATAGTGTTGCGTCTCTGTCCTTCATTCTTCAAACTGCTGATATTCCTGGTAAATTTGACGTACGAAAAGCTGAGCAACTAGGAGTTCCATCAGGACCTCTTCGTAAAAAACTCTACAATGGACAGTCCATAAGAACTTCTAATGGTAAGACTGTTAAACCAGAAGAAGTGCTAGGCACAATCCGAAAGGGACTCCGCATTGCGTTTTCAGGTGATACGGCGCCAAACCCAAGTCTGGCTAAAGTGGCAAAAGGTGCCAATTTGTTAATTCATGATGCAACGTTTACTGCATTACATAAAGAAAATGCAGAGAAGTACCAACATTCAACCGCAGCGCAAGCGGCCCAAATCGCCTCCGATGCTTCTGTTACTCGACTAGCGTTGGTCCATATTAGCCCCCGTTATGCCTCTAATGAGGAGCATGAAAACGAGGCAAAAGCTATTTTTGCAGAAAGTTTTGCTCCAAATGATCTAGATATTATAGAGCTCTTCCTTGCCAAATGAGAATTGGGCTCCCTATTCTAATTTCAAATCGTTTCGCAATTGGGGTTTTCCTTTTACAGTAGGAGGGCTGATAAAATCAATAACGTCTTGGATATTCTCTGCATAAATTTCCACGCGGATTGGTCCCATAGCAGAAAAATCATCTAGGTCGCATA
>JBHLPH010000043.1:0-9562 GCA_048939625.1 Promethearchaeota archaeon | reverse complement strand
ACTTGATGGATTTTGGATTTGAGGTCTTCATATTCGCCTTCATTTACAATCATAATATCGGCTTGGGCAATTAATCGTCCTATTCCGATATCAAGTTCACGGGCGTCTCTCTCGTGAAATTCTTCACTAGTCAGTGCGTCATCCTCACGACCACGCTGGCTGAGACGCTGGAATCGAATGTGAGGAGCTGCGTGAACAGCAACGATAAACACCTGAGAAATTGCCTTTTTGAACTCCTTGACTTCTGCTTCACTTCGTGCACCATCAATAACCACATGAGAGTGAGTAATACTCTGTAACTTTTCGACTATTCGTTGAGCGATGACTGCTGGACCAAACTGCTCCCGAAGGTCAAGCATAACTTCACCAAGAGTTTGAGGAGTATGGGGTAATTTGCGGCGGGTAACTTCTTCACGAACAATATCCCCCATAACAAAGACCGGAACTCCAAGATCTTTAGCCACCGTGGCGCCAATGGATTTTCCTGAACCAGGCATTCCACAAAAAATGACAGCGGTTTTTACAGGCAATGTAACCACGGTTCGGGATCTAAGATTACTTATACAAACTCTTGTCCTTTGAAGTTTGGACAATTTCCACATGTTGGAAGGTTGACTCGTCAAGGGTGGAAAGACCTTTAGAGAGCGCGTGGTGAAGTGCTCCTTTGAGCACTCGGTCTTTCAAATCGCGGCCTGAATAGCCTTCTGTTCGCCGAGCAAGAGATTCTAAGTCGACATCAACAGGCATTGGAAGACTTGTGGAATATTTCTTGAGAATTTGAAGTCGGTCAGTGAAATCAGGTAGGGGAAAATCGATTTCTTCTTCAAACCGGCTGCGTAGGGCTGGGTCTAAAAATTCAAGACTATTAGTCGCTGCGATTACAACAACACCCTCTTGATCTTCAATTAGATCGAATTGGGAGATGAGAGAGTTCACAACTTCAGTTACATCCCCTCGAACAGATTGAAATCCTCGATCGAGACCGATTGAATCAATTTCATCAATGAAAACGATACAGGGCTTCTTACGAATGATATCTTCAAAGAGTTTATTGACTTTGTCAGCGCCTGCCCCGACATGTTGGCCAATCAATGAGGTTGCTTTGATGTAGGCAAATTCTGTCTCGGTCTCCCAGGCTAAAGCTCGTGCCAACATTGTTTTTCCTGTTCCGGGAGGACCATAGAAAAGTACTCGTCGAGGAGCCCATTCAGCAAACCGAGAAGGCTCGGCTATGTATTTTTGAATAATGAGGCATTTCGCTTTCGCATCTTCGTGACCAATTACGTCATCAAAGCGTATCTTTCGACCTTTTGTTGGACCTAACTCTGGAGGTTCAATGAGCCGGATTTGTGTATCTGCAACAATATGTGATTCTGTCGGGGTTACTGAAACGACTTCAAATGCAAAATCGGGAAGGAGGAGTTGGTCAAATAAATAATCTGCGGGTTTTACCTTGATTCCTTGCCATTGGTCAACAGCATATGCGCTAAAGAGTTTTTCATCGCGAATACGAAGCAGGGGATTTACTGGAGTACTATTAACTTCTAAGGGATAGCCTGCTGGACGCAAGATAACCTCTTTGGCTGGAATAATCTGCTGGGTTATAGGATCACTAGGTGTTCGTGAGATTTCAGTAAGCGGTTTACGTGAACGGGATGATTTCTTTGTCTTCAACCAATCGATGCCTCCCAAAAGCAAGCTGTTCGCCTTTGGGAATGGAGAATGATATAAAGTTTCCTGCTGATTTATCGTAAAAAGATGGAGCTGATATGTGATGTCCGCGATTCGTTGTTTCATTGCAATTGAAGTAGAAGACCCAGATGTAATTCGTCAAATTAATCGAATACAGCAAGAGCTTCAGTCCAGTGGGGCTAAACTGAAACTAGTTGAGACTCAAAACCTTCATTTTACACTTCATTTTTTAGGAAACATCGATGAGTCACGAATCGATAATTTATCAGAAATTCTTCAGAAAGTCGAAGGAAACGCGTTTGACGTTGAGCTTGTAGGGGTTGGTTGTTTTCGACCCCAGCGCCCACGCGTGATTTGGATTGGATGCGCCACTGGATCAGACCAAATTATCCAACATCAGAAAGTTCTTGGTCGTGAACTGCGTGTCAATGGATTCCCCTCAGAGAAACGAAAGTATTCACCTCATTTAACAGTTGTACGAGTTCGAAGCGGCTTGAATAAGGAACAACTGATAGAAATCGTCCGAAAAAATGAGAACAAAGAGTTCGGTAAGTTTTTGGTGAAGTCAATCAAACTGAAAAAAAGCACCTTAACGCCTAAGGGACCAATTTATGAGGACCTAGCTGTGAAACCATTGGAAGAAGTTAAGGAAGTCTAGTCGAAGTATTAGTGAGTGGGAAAAGCTATGAGAATTCTTGTAACAGGTGCAACAGGGTTTATTGGTCGTAAACTAGTACGCAAGCTGATTGAAGACCAACATGAAGTTTCAGCTCTTGTTCGCAAAACAAGCGATGTAAGTGAGTTGCCTAAAACCCTCCGTCTCATAGATGGAGATATGCTCGATACTAGTTCGTTAGAAGAGGCAGTTCAGAATATTGATGTTGTCATCCATTTAGCGGCTTATTTTGATTTTTATCCTAAAGACAAAAAACTACTCTATCGTATAAACGTAGAAGGGACTCGGAATCTAGTTAATGCTTGTATTCAAGCTTCTGTATCGCGACTAATCTATATTTCCACAACCGAAGTGATTGGACCAGTTGAAAACCCACCAGGTGACGAGAATTCACCTCTCCGTCCACAATTTGATTACTCGAAAAGTAAGGTGGAAGCTGAAGAAATTGTGAGAGCTAGTTCTTTGGAAACCGGTCTGGACCATGTGATTTTACGACCTACTGGTGTTATCGGAGAAGGTGAGCTTTACACAGTTTTCGAAACCGTCCAAGCAATCAATGAAGGACAAATACCCATGACTCCCGGTGATGGTGAAAAGACCCTTATGTACATATATGTGGAGGATGTGCTCAGCGGAATTATTACCGCAATTAAATCAGCAAAAGCAAAGAACCAGACAATAATCTTGTGCCCAGACAAAGGTATGACTTACAATGAACTTTTTGAATTCTTAGGAAACGAGTTGGGAGTTGCGCCTCCAAAGAGAAAAGTTCCAACCGCACTAGCTAAACTTGGCATCGGAATTCTGAGTCCCTTCAAGAATCGACAAAAAACGACCTTCCTGTGGCATATGAAAACCGTGCAAAGTATGGATGAAAACCGGGCGTTTTCTAATGCAAAGGCAAAAAAGCTTCTTCAGTGGACGCCAACAACCTCAATGCAAGAAGCATTGAAAGAATCAATTGCATGGTATTACAAGCACGGGTATCTCGAGGATAAACACGAAGAACTGTAAGAACCGGAACCAACATGCTCAGCATGTAAAATCAAGCACAAGGGTTGTAGGAATACATCTTCCTGGAAAAGACATTAAAAGGACTTGTGAATTCTAACAGCAAGTCTATGGGCCGGTGGTCTAGATCCCGACCGGCAGCTGCCTTTGGCTAGAATGGTATGATGCCTGCCTGGGGCGTGGTTGCTAGTTATTTGGTAACCCTCTTTCAGGTGATCCCGCGTTCAAATCGCGGCCGGCCCACCACTTCCTTTTAGGTTTCTACTGATTGAAGGCCCACCATGGTTTGAGAAGCGTTTTGATTTCCTGTAGAAGTGTTTCCAGATATTTGTTTATGCGTGGGTCTTCGTCTGGAGGTTTTTCTTGGATAGGGTCACCCTGATTACTCATAGCAATGAGAGTATTGTATATCGATTCAGCTAAGGCTTGTAAATCATAACCTCCTTCTAAGAACATGATTACTTGATTTTGACAATGTTTCTGGGCAGCCTCCATGATTACTTTTGTAGCCTCGTAGTAAGCTTCTGCACTGAATTGGAGATTGGTGAGGTAATCACGGAAATGAGCGTCATACCCAGCAGAAACAAGGATGGCTGTTGGCTGAAATTGCTCGACGAGTGGAGGAAAGAGTGTAGTGAGACCTTTGAGAAAGGACAGGTCTGTGGTTCCTGGTGGGAGTGGGAGATTGATATTGAATCCCTTTCCAGCCCCTTCTCCTAGTTCATCTGGATATCCTGAATAACCTGGATAAAGAGTCCGCCCGTCTTGATGAAAGCCAAGATAGAGGATATCAGATTCTGTAAAATGGATTTCTTGGGTACCATTTCCATGGTGGGCATCAATATCAAGAATTAAAACGCGACTATCAGGAACTGTGGCTGTGATGTGGCGGGCGAGAATGGAGATATTATTGAATAAACAAAAGCCCCTGGCAGATTGTTCATTCGCATGATGGCCTGGAGGACGGACAAGAGCAAACGCGTTGTCGATTTTTCTTGCTTGAATTTGTTCCCAAGCCGTGATACCGGCTCCTGCCGCCAAAATGGCAGCATTGTAGGAACCCTTCGAAGTTCTGGTGTCAGCATCTAATCGTGCTTCTCTTTCTGAGGCATTCTGAATGAGATCGATGTAATCTTTGGGATGAACCCGTTCCAGTTCATGGAGTTTGACTGCAGAGGGGGATTGTAACACAACTCCATAATCATTGAAGACCCTTTTTTCTTCTAAAAACTTCATGACAGCAGTCAAGCGTTCTGGGCATTCGGGGTGGCTAAAACCCATTTCGTGTTTGAGAAAAGCGGAATGATAGAATAAACCAGTCGGCACATTGACAACCTCGGTATAATTGGAAGAATTTAATCCAGAGTTAATTGCGTCTGACGAGAGGTTTGTCGTCGCGTGTCCTTTAACGCTTGTTCTTCTTCTGGATTGACTACTCCACCACATTGCTGTTTAATTGAAAGTGCTATTTGGGAACCAATGGCTGGTACAGCTGCTAATTGATTTAATGGAGCATCGCGAATTCGATTCTTTGAAATAAATCCAGCTCTGAAGAGAAACCTTGCTCGAACTCGACCAATACCTTGCAGTTCGACTAAATCGGTGAGTTCGCGCCTTACTCCGTATCTTGTTCGTAACTCTAACTCTTCGAGATCGGAAACGGCTGTTTGATAGCCAAATATCGGTGCAAGCTCGTGACAGGCATAAAGGAGCCATTTTTGTGTGTCTACTAATCGGAGGAGGTCTCCTGATCCGATCTTGAATTGGCTGATAATTTGATCTTCGGGAAGCTCTTCAATCCAAGCTTTGACTAACAGGGCAGTTTTTAGCTCAGCCAGAAAGAACTCGTACTGTTCTCTATGATACCGCGGATCAGGTATTGGTGTTAGAAATTCATCAATATGCTCGATTACATAATCATGAAAACGTTCATCTTCTCCACGTCGCAGATAGAGATTTGCCATATCGGGTGTATGACAAATTAGATGTAGAAAAGACACATCTGTGGTGTTCTCATATTGTTTTACTGCTTTGGCAAGTCCATCACGTATGATTACAGCAGATTTTGGATCGATATACAACTGAGACACACGCCGTCCAAAAGGTGTTGCAGATAAGCGCTTTCCTTTTTGTTCAAGGAGGGTTTCATCTTTGAGGAAGTTGACAATGAGATCTATCATGTATTCAACTTCATCGGGGTCTCGTTGATGCCCGAAGAATGTTTGTCTAATAAAATCCATTATGCCATCTTTGTCTGATGCATAATTCATTGCTATTGTTGAAAGCACATGACTCCGGAGTGCGGATTCGCTGGCAAGTTTAGAAATTATGCTTTCAGGTGTTCCAAGTGTGTAGTAATCCAGAAGAAAATCACGTTCGCCTTCATTTCGAGAGATGAGAATTGCGGTTCCGGTGGTATCATATTTCGGTCTTCCGGCACGTCCTGCCATCTGTTTATATTCTAAAACAGGAATTGGTTGGTAGCCCTCAATTCTATCAAATCGGCGGTATTCCTGTATCACTACGACTCTGGCAGGCAAATTGACGCCCGCCGCAAGGGTCGGAGTGGCACAAACGACTTTAATCAGATTATTTCGGAATGCCTCTTCAATGAATTTGCGTTCAGAGTACCGAAGCCCTGCATGATGAAATGCAACACCTGAGCGAATAAGACGAGTAAGTGTTTCTGTGACCTGTGTGACTTCACCTATATGGAGTAGTTTTTCAGACAAGTCACTCAATTTTTTCTGTTCGGTCTGTTTTAATCTTGGTGCGGTTATCGAGCTAAGTTTTTGTGCGGTTCTCACTGCTGATCTACGCGTATTCAGAAAAGCAAGTAATTGCCCTTTCTTCTTAAGAACCTGGCGTGTAATATCACCGATAGGAAATGAAGTCACAGGAGTGTAGCGCGCCTCTTCCCCTTCTGCGAAGAAAACGCGCCCCTCATGATAAACCCCCTCGCGGAGTGTTACTGGTCGCCAATCACTAACAACTGCTTGTCCATTGAGCCATTCAGCAATCTCATTAGCATTATCTACAGTTGCACTTAAAGCTAGAATCTGAGCATTGGGTGCAAGTTGTCTTAATCTAGCGAGAACTACTTCGAGTGTGGGACCACGTCCTGGATCATTGATTAAATGTACTTCATCAGCTACAACAATGGCAATGTCTGCCATCCATTTTGCCCGATGACGCAATAAGGAATCAGCACGTTCATTGGTACAGACGAGAAGATCATAAGCACCGTACTTTTCTTCAACAGTATCGTAATCTCCAGTTGTGATTCCCACATTCACGCCTAATTCAGAATATGTGCGAAACTCGTCATATTTTTCGGAAGCTAAAGCACGAAGGGGACAAAGATACAAGGCCTTGCCACCCTGCTCAACAATTGCTTTAAGCATACATAATTCAGCGATGAGTGTTTTTCCAGAGGCTGTGGGGATTGCTAATACGATATTTTTTCCGTCAAGTATTCCTGTTTTGATTGCTTCTTGCTGAGGAGGGTAAAGTGTTGAGATACCCTTATCTTTGAAGTATTTTTTAATCGAGGCTTGAAGGGGCAAATTGGCTATCCGTTTTATGGCTTGTTCCCACCTTTGATTATGCGCCTTTTATGTACTTTAAGCGCCCGGGGCGTGGTTCGAAGATTAAGCCGTCTTTGTCCCGGAGTTGAATAACAGCCTGGCGAACGAAGGTGGCGGAAATGCCGTCCAACTCTGCGCGTTCTTCCAGTTTCTCTATTGGGACGCCCCCAGGGGTTTCTTTTTCGAGTTCTCGAATCATGGTTAGAATTGCTTGGAGTTTGTCTCGTTGCGACTTGGCGCGTCCTATCATGATATTATCGATGTCGTATTGACCTGTTTCGCTATCGAATCCGACTTGTTGTAATGAGACTTGGACTAATCGAACGGATGCTTGTGCATCCTCTGCTAGAACTTTTTCACGGAGAGCCATTTTTGCATGGGCTTCGGTGAGTCGGATGAGAGATTCGAGTTGACGTGCAGTTATCGGTACTGGTGCGTTCTCACGTTCTCCGGATTTTCGCATACCTAGGTAGAAATCTTTGAGAACGTTCAGTGCCTCATCGGTAAGCACTGGGGAGATGCTTCGACGTGCATAGGCGATGTATTTTCTCAGTAAATCCGCTTGTATTGGGGGATCCTTGGTATGCCCGCCTTTTTTGTGAAGAGAGATGATATGCTCTGCTGTCCGCTCATCACGTTCAGCTTCAGGTAAATCGGTGAGTGTAAAGATTAAGTCGAATCGCGAGAGGAGTGTGACGGGAAGATTCACATTTTCCGCAAAGGACCGCTCAGCAACGTAACGTCCTAAGTTAGGATTGGCAGCAGCCAAGATCGCTGTTCGAGCATTAAGAGTTGCAACTATCCCCGCCTTAGCAATGGAGACCGTATTATGAAGTAATAAACCATGGCTAATTAAACGGTGATTGGGTTCGATAGTTAAGTCGTACACATAAGGACAAGCCCATTCATCAGAATTCGGAATTTTATCAATACCCTTTATCCTTAGACACCGCAAATCACTAGAAAGGGTAGAAATCAACTCTTCTAAGCTGATTTCGATTGCGTTCAACTCGGAATGTATTTCATTCATGACAATATCCAGCGTACTCTGACGAAGTTTGTCTGAATAGCCACCTCGTTCAATATAGTCGATAAAAGAGCGGGAGCGGGTAATTTTCTTTGCAGCTGTTTCTTGAGACCACCGTAGAATACCTCTCGCATCACGGATTGAATGGATTGGAGTATTTGCCATCAGCCTTGCCTTTTGAAGAGCTGTCTTAATTTCCTCAATATGCTTGAGAAGAAGTGTTCGAGTAATGCCATGGTTCTCTTTAATGGCACGATAGAATGTCCCTTTGTAAGTCACTCCAACTCGTTGAAGTAGTTCCTTTACCTGAACACCATATTCTGGTGGAAACACGTCATGGTTATGATTTGATTTTCTTGAGCGTTCAATTATTCTCTTAATTCTCTTTCTTCGTGGATCCCATTCTTCGATGATAGTGTCGAAGAATAAAGGAAGACTCGTTCCGCGAATATAGACTTTGTAGGAGTCATTGAATGAATCAAAGATAATTCGACTTTGAAGTTGAAGACAGAGTAGCAAATCTTGGTAATCAAATGCAAGGTCTTTTGATGAGGTTCGATAACAAAGCCCTTCAGATTCTAAACTTCCGTCTCCAAGAAAAGCTGCTTGGAGAAATTGCCTTACTACTTCTTCACCTGACACAAAGACATGTGGAGGAGCACGTTTTTTCTTAGCTAGTTTCATGAGTTCTGGGAAATTAGTTTGAAAGAAGTCTCTTAATTTTGCAGAAACATATCTCAGAGTACGATTTTCTTTGACATAGTCGATGGCTTCAAGACCAAATTGATCTCTCATCAAACCAAGTAAATCATTAATAATATCACCATTGGTATTCCCGAATCCTAGTTCTGCAGAGGTCCCGTTGTATGAATAACCTTCTGATACAAAATATCCAAGAATTCGAGCAAGGTTTGTGTTCACTCGTTCTGGAAAATCAATTGGTTTTGCATTGTAATGGGATGGTATCTCAGAAGTTAGAAGTGCCCCTGGATTATGTCCACAAGGCATTCTTCTCGGGGCAGGTACAAAGTCATTGATTTGAACTTCGGATGTAGGCTTAGTTACAATTTTTCCTCTCTCAAAAATGAACAGGGGATGCTCTGGTGTGACAACAATATTTCGCCCGTTGGAGTATGTAATGCGATAGAAAAATTCAGGAGCGGCATGTCTACTAATTCTATCAACAGAGATTTTCTGAACCTTGTTTTGCACAAGAGTAAAGACCTCAATATCAAGGCCCTGTCCATCTAAAATTTCACAATCAATTCCCTGTGTAACATTGTCATAATTTTGATTGAACAAATCGTCGACAAATTGTCCGATTTCGGCTCTTGATCCGTTGGACAAGAGAAATTCCGTGGATGGATGATAACTATGTTGTTCCATTGCTTCGTGTATTGCGGTTCGGTCTTGGGGTCGCATTTTGTCGAATTCGTCGATACACGCGGTTCCCCGATCAGCTAGAACGAGTGCGCCTGCTTCGAGGGCGAAGCCTTCGGTATCGGGGTCACGGAGTACTGCGGCGGTGAGTCCAGCGGCGGTTGATCCTTTTCCTGAGGTGTACAGTCC
>JBHLPH010000071.1:0-3587 GCA_048939625.1 Promethearchaeota archaeon | reverse complement strand
GGAGGAAGGCCTGGTGACTTGTATGTTGTTGTTCATGTGGAGCCAGATAAGACCTTTCAACGCGTGGGCGACGATATTTTGATGGAATTATCTATTACCATTACCCAGGCTGCATTAGGAAGTGAAATTGAAGTCCCTACTCTTCTTTCTAAGGCGAAGTTAAAGATACCAGCAGGAACACAACCAGATACCGTCCTTCGATTGAAAGGACAAGGTATGCCCCGTGCCCGGTGGCGCGGAAATGGCGATCAACTTGTACGGATAAGAGTCGAGGTTCCAAAGAAGCTGAATCAACGTCAGCAGGAACTATTCAAACAACTTTCCAATGAATTGGATAAGAACTGAAGTCTTAGTCGGCCTTGGCAACCACTTGGATGTCACTGAATTGAATGGACGGAGCGATGAGTGAACCGCCTGCTCCAACGAGGTAACTTCGAACATCGTTTCCAACAACATCAACTTTCTTGATGAGGTTAAAGGCATTCCCTGCTAACATTAGACCATGGACTGCGCCAGTGAGTTCTCCATCGATAATGCGAAACGCAGGGTTACCTACTACACTGTAATCTCCGGTTTCTTGGTTCGATGAATGCGCACCTTGTAAGCCTTTGATTAAATATCCTGATTTTATCTCTCCTAACATATCTTCAAGTGAGTGTTTTCCACCAGGAACCACCATATTCGTGGGAGCTGTATCTACAACGCCTGTTCGGAGGTTGCGACTTGCGTTTCCTGTACTGGTTTCTTCGTGGCGATTAGCCCAGTAATTAGTCCATAAAAAGGATTGTAGTTTACCCTTTTGGATGATGGGTGTCTTTTGTTGAGGAACCCCTTCGCCGTCAAAAAGACCTGTGGCGTATCCACCATTGTAGAGTCCATCATCTGTGAAGGAAAGAGCTTCAGAAGCGATAATGTCTCCTTTCTTATCTGCAAGTTTTGATTTTCCACGAACTACGTTTTCACCCTTGATTGCGGGCATGAAAGCAAAGGCGAGGAGAGAGCCCAAGGCACTTGCTTCAAAAAGGATAGTTCCGGAACCGGTTTCTCCTTTTGCATGCTTCTTTGCCAGGAGCACATCCTTCACAGTTTTGTTGACAATATATTCCAGATCCAGCTTGAAGTTACGATTAACATCAACCGACCAGACTGAAGGAGTCATACCAGTTTCAGTTGGAGCTACTAAAACAGCGTAGGCATAAACACCGGTTCCTCTATCGCTGATGGAGATGCCGTTGGAGTTAGCGTAAGCGGTCCATCCAAAGAATCCACCTGTACCTGCTTCTCCAATAATTATCGACGAATCCTTCTCTTTAATCTCCTTGGCAATTTTTGTGGATAGGTCAACAAAAACTCCAGGATCTTTTTCCGGAATTGATGCGTCCCAGGTTCCTGTCACTTTTGTGTATTTGGTTTTAAGTGCGAAATCCTTCCAAGTCTCATCGGGTGTACTGGCTTTTGCTGCTGCGATTGCACGTTTCACTGATTCTTCAATTGTATCTGGATTAAGTCGATTGGTATAAGCAGATCCTAATTGTCTATCTATCACAACTCGAATTGAGGCACCTGCGTCCTGCATTTTTAATGCCTTGTTGATCTGCCCTAAAGCGACTTCACAGCTGATTTCATAATTATCCTGTAATAGAATCTCAATCTGATCAACTTGCTTAGAGCCAAAAGCTACAGCTTTTTCTGCAAGCGAAAACAGGGATTGTTCTTTGTCTTTCATGTTTGTAACCTCCTTAATCTTTTCCTCCAAAGGTTATCGGACCACTTCCAAATCGAATGAGTGGTCCACCATCACTGATGAGAGCCTCTTGACCTTTTCCACATCGACCTGCACCAAAAGCAAAAGCCTCTTTGCCTACTCCTTCAATCTTCAATAGGGCCTCAGTAGCGATGCCCGAGATAGACATATTGGTAACAGAGTTTCCTAATTCACCATTGACAATCTCAAAAGCTTCTTGGATTCCTACCTGAAAACTTGCATTCATTTCAGCTTGACCACCTGCGACACCAAGACAATAATAGCCGAAGTCGATTCCTTCAAAGAGTTCATCATCAGGCGTATCACCACGCTCAAAGAAAGTGTTACGCATCCGGATTAGTGGTACATAGCGATAGTCTTCAGCCCGTGCATTTCCTGAAGGGAGCAAACTAGTTTTCTTTGCATATTCACGGTCGGTGAGAAGGGCGCTGAGGACCCCATCTTTGATCAAATAAACCCTGCTGGTTGGCACGCCTTCATCGTCATATTTGCTAGTGCCTAAACCTTCAGCGATGGTTCCATCATCGACCATCGAGACGCCCTTAGGAGCAACTTCTTGGTTCATTTTCCCAGCAAAGGCAGATTGTAAAGTGAGATCTGCTTCAGCTAAGTGCCCCAATGCTTCATGAGCGAGTGTACCCACAACTTTGGGACCCAGTACACATGGAAAGCTTCCCGGTTTTGGTGTTGAACCTTTGAGCTGTTTTTTCACGCGTTCAACAATTCGTTCGCCTACAATTTCGGGTGTCTGTTCATTTTCATAAAATTCCCAGCCATGAGCGGTTGTGCCGCTCTCGTCTCGGGCTCCAGTGATTTTGCTGTTCTCTTTAGCGGTTAACCAGACCCACAAATGGACATGACCAAACCCTAGTTCTAATTCGGTGCCTTCGTTCGTAACGATATATTTAGTACCGTACCCATCGCGTTGACGAATGGTAATCGCTTTGACACGTGAATCAAGTCGTTGGGTCTCTTTCCACAGTTTGGCAGCATAAGCGATTTTTTCTTTTGGGTCCACGTCTGTGGGGTTTCGATCCACTTTCAGTTGTATCGTGTCTTTTGCTGGTCTTATTTCTGCAAGCTCAATTGGATCTCTGCGAGCTTGACTAGCACTATTCGCGAGGGAAAAAGCATCTTTGACCGATGCGTGTAACCCCTTAGGAGAAAGATCATTAGAAGAGACGAAACCCCAAGTTCCACCAGCTAAGACACGAATTGCAACACCTTCTTCGATACGCTGGCTAATACTTCGGACTCGACCATCTTCATATTGCGTATTGCTGCGGTTTAGGGATTCTGCTCGTAACTCGACATAGGTAGCACCGAGTTTTTCACCATACTCCGCAGCCTTTTGGAGCTTATCAATCACGAGAATCACTTCTTGCGTATAGGAACTTACACTATTATAGACGCGGATAGGATACATCACTTCTTATAAGCCGATTGGATTGAACAAATAAAACGAGGAGATACTATTGACACCAAAAGTCACGTTCATCGCTGATGCCATGCTGGGATCTCTCGCCCGTTGGCTCCGATTACTAGGATATGATACCCTCTACTGTGAAACCCAATCCGATGATGAAATCCTTGAAAGGATCCACAACAGGATTCTTCTAACCCGAGATAAAGAATTAATCGTGCGAGCCAAACAACTAAGGTACCGCGTTCTAAACCCAGGAAGCGGGTCCGTAGGATCAATGCTCCAACAACTCCAGCAGGAACTAGAAATTCCGTTTGTTGCAGATCCTGATCTAAGTCGATGTGCCAAATGCAATTCACCGCTTCAGAAATGTGAGCGGCACCAAGTCCAAAATATTGT
>JBHLPH010000042.1:0-11488 GCA_048939625.1 Promethearchaeota archaeon | reverse complement strand
TGGTGGGCCGAGAGGGACTCGAACCCCCGACCATCGCGGTGTAAGCGCGATATCATAGCCTTCTAGTCTACAGGAGTATCTCCCAGTAGAAAGCTAGACCATCGGCCCAAACTTGTCGAGAGATGTTCAACGCTTCCCTATAAAGGCTTCTCGAAGAATATGCAGGTTAATAAAATTAGTTGTTCCCAACTTCCTTTTCGAGGAGTTGGACCTGTTTTTTCAGAAGTGTGATTATTTGGATGTTATCGACATGAACTAGTTGACCAGAACACACGGGACATTTGAAGGCGTTTGCCATAGCTTCTTCGAATGTGTGGCGTGGACAACCATTATTGTTACAGTGGTAGAACGTATTTTCTGTTTCGAATTGAAGTCGCTGCCGAAGCTTCTCGAGTACCTTGTTCTTCTTGTCTCGCAGTAGGCCATGGATGCGTTCAGGTTCTAATATCCAGTAGTAAACAAACCACCCAGTTTGTTTGTCGCGGGTTCGGCGATAGGACGCCAAATGAAGATCATAAAGCTTGTATAGGATCTTGCGAACAGCATTTAGGCGCATGCCTGTTTCATTAGCAATTTCCTCATCTGTTGTTTCTTCATCATCTTTCAAGCGTCTAACTACTTCAAATGCGTCTTCGCCGGCGAATTCAATGACAACCTGCTTAATTAGCATCTCACGTCCGGACATAGATTTACACATAATCTAATCTTGCATTGAATATAGACCTTTTTGTTTATCAACGGAAATTGCTGATTTGAATCGCTCAAAAAATTAATCAGGTCTCTTAACTTGTTTACCATGACTTGTCGGTGTGATTTCTATAGTGGCATCAGTGAATTTCTGATGAAGACTTTGTCCCTCAAAGAGCCTATCTAAAAATAAGGCAAGGGCTGCAACCTCACTATGTGGTTGATGACCAATAGCCACATTAAAGTCGGCTAAGTGAAAGACCTCGATAGGTACTTTGGGACCTCCAACCACAATGAGTAATGGTTGTTGTGAAGTTCGAATTCGTTCGATTACATCATCAATATGAAGTCCATACATAGTAAGATGGATAATTGTACCCCCTTGTTTTTTCCATTCTTGAATACGATTTCGCCACTTTACACCAGTGCTGGTTTTAAATGCTTGATTTCCCCATTGACTGGTTACCTGTTGGATTGTTTCTGAAATTTTGGAATCTCGTAATCCCGAAGTCCAAAATTCGGTCGCACCAAAAGCTCGAGCGGTTAATCCTACATGCGTTGTTATACGTTTATCACGTTCTGGACGATGGTCTAATTTCAGAACAACTATTCGCCTCTCTATCGGACCCATAGAAACTTCCTCTTCTCCAGCTTAGTGAATACCCGCGAAGCGATTTAACGAGATGATTGTTTCTTTCTTTTTATGTGAACCACATCACCCAAGGTTGCCGAACTCGGTGAAGGTGAAGGAGAAAGATCAACTGATTCTGCTTCCTCCAACAATGTTAATTTGTACAACCGCTCAAACTTTCGCGCTAGCGTAATTGTGGGGGCCATCTTGCCGCTTTCGACTTTTGTTATCAGTGATGTCCGTTCATGAAGTTGGTTCGCCACATCACGTTGTGACCATCCTCTTTCTTCTCGGGCTCTTCGAATTAGTTTTGTAAAATTCTCGACCGGCACTAGTTCACGCCGTTGAGGTCGAGAACGAAGCCCTGTATGCCTAGTTGTTGATGAGGGATGAGGTATAGAGACCGGACGGCTTTTCGGTGGTGCTGATGCTGAGTATCCTGGTTTCTTAGTTCGATGTACAGGTTGACCCAATTCAGCACATCGGTTACAGGCATAAAGGGTTGCCCCTTCGAGGGTAATTTCTCGGGTTGAATGGCATTCTCGGCCACAGATTTCACAGGTTGGCATTGTTAGTAATCGCCACCATTGTATCCTTTACCCGCCAATATCTAAAAAGCTGTTTTTGTTCTAACTATCTCTCAGAAGCAGGACATCTTGCACTGGGGGAATAAAAAAAGCTTTTAGCGCGTTTGACTCAGAGAGCTTGCAATGACTGATTCAACCGATATCCGAAAAAAAGCGATTTCTTCTGAGGACTACCTGAGTCTTGCTGAGCGGACAGTTTTACTAGAGCAACGAGTTCGAGAACTTGAAGTTGAAAGGGAACAGATAATCGCTGAACGTACTCGGCTTGAAAACGAAGTTCGAATTCTTCAAGCTGAACTAAATAAACTGCGTCAGCCCCCCTTGGTCTCAGCAACAGTAATCGATGTACTCGATGATGGTCGAGTAATCGTGAAAAGCAGCACAGGTCCACAATTTGTAGTTAATTATCCCGAATCGATAATTGGTAGTCAACTTGAATCAGGGGCAAAGGTGGCATTGAACCAGCGGACCCTAGCCGTTGTCGATATTCTACCTATCTCGATTGATCCATTTGTCCAAGCCATGAATGTTGAAGAAAGTCCTGATGTAACCTATGATGATATCGGTGGTTTAGAAGAACAAATTTCAGAAATTCGTGAGACCGTTGAACTTCCACTCTTACATCCTGAACTATTCGAAAAAGTAGGCATTGAGCCACCGAAGGGGGTACTATTATGTGGACCTCCCGGAACTGGAAAAACCCTGCTAGCTCGTGCTGTCGCTCATGAAACGAAAGCGACCTTCATTCGAGTTATCGGCTCTGAACTGGTCCAAAAATTCATTGGCGAAGGAGCCAGAATAGTAAGAGAGATTTTCTATATGGCTCGAAAACGAGCGCCTAGTATTGTCTTCATCGATGAGTTAGATGCAGTTGCCAGTCGTCGACTAGATATCGCAACCAGTGGTGATCGTGAGGTCCAAAGAACCCTAATGCAACTTCTTAGTATGCTTGATGGTTTTGACCCACGTGGTGATGTTCGCATCCTGGCTGCAACAAACCGTCCTGATATTCTTGACAGCGCGCTCACCAGACCTGGTAGATTTGATCGTATCATCCAATTTCCATTTCCCGACAAAGAAGCACGGATTCAGATTCTTCGAATTCATATGCGGAACATGAACATTAACCCTGATGTTGATGTGAGTAATCTCTCTTTGAAAACAAATGGTGCCTCAGGAGCAGATTTGAAGGCAATTTGTACTGAAGCTGGGATGTTTGCCATACGCGAACTTCGAGATGAAGTCTTCAAAGATGATTTCGATAAAGCCATCACCAAAGTCTTAGGCTCAATTGGTGATAGAGGAGACACGACAGACATTTATGGATAAATCGTTGTAAAAGAAACGAGGCGAGTTACTTCGCAAATCAACGATAAACTTTACCGAGTAAGGGGCATTGCTAATTACCAATTCAATGCACCAATAGGTCATTTACTATTTCCAGACAAGTGTAAGGTAGAGGTCTCCAAAACTTCAGGGCGAATAAGACGAGTAAGCTTAGGCTCTACAATTCTTGCAACAGTTCGCGCACATGATGGAATGATCGTCCTCACTATCGAAGGCGGTAAACGACTTCATAAGGCTCTTTCGCCACCGAAACTAAGAGTGGTTACTGACCAAGAAGTAGCAAAATTCATCGCTGAAGGACGAAGTGTTTTTGCCAAGCATGTCAAATCCGTAGATCCTCAAATTCGGGCAGGAGATGAGGTATTAGTTACTGATGAGGAAGATATGTTGCTTGCAGTTGGAAAAGCCCACTTGAGCCCACGAGAAATGGTTGATTTATCTCATGGAGTAGCTGTGAAAACGCGCCATTCAATCAGGAAGCGGAAAACCTAAATTTATACTCGCTTATCCGATTCTGCATATGTTATGAGGGATATGCATTGGTGAAGGTAAAGAAAGTCAAATCAAAGAAAAGATCTATGGAACGCCAAATGCGCAAAATGGGCGTTGATTTCCAACAACTCGAAGATGTATCTGAGGTGCTTATTCGGCTTCCAGATAAAGAAATCGTAATCCCTCAAGCCCAAGTACTTGTCATGCAGGCGCAGGGTGATGATATCTACCAAATCATCGGTCAGTCGGAGGAAAGAGGATTGACGGTATCTACTGAACTAGAAGCGAGTACTCCTGTTACTTCAGTTCAAACATTTAGTGAAGAAGATGTACAGTTAGTGGCAAGTCAAGCTAATGTGTCCGAAGATGAGGCTCGCGATGCTTTGCGGGCAGTCGAGGGGAATTTAGCAAAGGCCATTATAGTTTTGACAGAAAAATAACTAGTTCTCTTCTTTTCGTTCAAGCATAGCTTTTACTCGTTTCATTCGGAAGAGGTCTTCTCGCTCCTGTTCTTCTAACATGAGCTCAATATATCGGATCGTATTGTTAATTCGAGGAAGAACCACGTAATTGAGGGCATTTACTCGTCGCTTGGTTTTTTCAATTTCTGATGCGAGCCGTTTAACTGTTGCTTCGATTTCAGCTAACCGCACTACTTTCTCAAGTGCTAATCGAACTTTTTGTGCGGCTTTATCCACAGTAGCTGAAGTTCCTGCCAGACTATAATGCAACTGCACTGCTTCTTCCTGTTCGGTTATCCGAAAAATAGGAACCGAAACTCCCATAGTATTTCGGGTCTCTACTTCAAAATCAAGAGGGCTTTTCGCACCCAGCGCGAGTTCCTGAAGTTTTGCTCCTCCCTCAACGAGTTTAGCATTCATTAAGGAAGTAAAAGCTTCTGCAAGGGTCGTTTCCATTTCTTCTCGATGCTTTTTTGCCTCTGAAAGAATTGCAAAGAATTCACGAACAAGGGCATCTTGTTTTTCTCGAAGCAATTCATAACCGCGAGCTGCAAGTTCACGTCGTTCTTTGAGTGTCAGTAATTCCATTCTTGTTGGGCGAACCCCTGCAATGATACCTGCCGATTCTGACAAGATGTGATTCCTCACGGATATAGTTAGAGTAGTGCATATACTCCTATGACCCAAATAAGAATCGCTACAACTACAATAAACCATTCAATGAATAATTTACGGGTCCGTTCGGGGTTTTCACTCATTAATCCAGACATGCCAAAGCAAAGTCCACAAATTAGCAAATATGCAAGAAGAAGAATAGCTGCTGCTTGGTCAAAGGGAATATCTAAAGCGAGGTTCGTTATGGCAAGGAATGCTGCTCCAAGTAGGAAGAAAATGCCAACGACTTGTAAAATGCGAATAAGCTTGGAGTTCGTTTCGGCCAAAACTACACACTCGCTGAAATGATAATGATGAAGCGAAAATGCGGGGTTCGATATTTAAGCGTTGCTGACTTGACAGAATTCACTGATTATTGAAGCTCGTCGAAAGTGTGAATACGCATTTTTGCAGGCTTTTTTACGATATTTCCAATTCGAACGCCAATAATTAATTCAATGCCTCGTTCTTCAGCAATATCAATGAGCCGTTGTGTTACAACACCATCAAGGACGAGTGCTTTTGCCTTTTTTAGTTGCTGTAACTCGTTTGCGAGTTCGCCGACATGTGTTTCTTTAACCTGTTTGAACTTATCATCTAATATGGCTGCCATCATTGTTTGCTGTATTTTTTCAGCTGAACTAAGAACGGGAGGCGGAAGTCCCAAATCTTTTGGTTCTGCTTCCGGTTTTTCAACCGCCTTAACTTTGGCCTGTGTGCGGCGGGTTTCTTTTGTCTTCTTTGCGGGGACTCTGCGTGGGCGTTTCCTTTCTTTCGTTTTCTCTATTGTTGACTTGGTCTTGCGTTTAATTTTTCCAATCACTTGTTCAGCTGGAACCTTGTTCCGGAGGGCTTTGGTTACTTCCTTGTGAGTTAGTTCTTCAACTTCTCTCCCCGTGGGCGCTCGTGCGATATAGTCAATTTGAATTACTTGGGACAGTTCTTTCAAAATTAGGTCACCGCCCCGGTCTCCATCAAGGAATGCTGTAACAGTTTTGTCTTTCGTAATTTCTGAAATGGATTTAGGCATCGATGTTCCTTCAACTGCTACGGAATTCTTGATTCCAGATCGTAAAAGAGCAAGAACGTCAGCCCGTCCTTCGACAATGATGATATTCTTTGAAGTTTTCGCTTCTGGTCCCGCTGGTAATTTTTCTTTGCCTAGTTTAATAATTTCAGCAGTTCGGGACTGTTGAAGAACTGTATCTGTCATTTCCTGTGAATCAGGGGATATTTCGCCTTCCCAATCTCGTAATAGATCGACAGCTCGATCGATTATTTGTTTTCGTTTCTCTTCTCGGACATCTTCAAGTTTTTCAAGAGTGATTTTAGCGGCACAAGGGCCCACTCTATCGACAGTTTCCATTGCTGCTGCGAGGATTGCTGTTTCAGTTCTATCAAGGCTACAGGGGATGGTAATAACACCCTTTGATTTTCCGCTTTCCGAATGAAGCTCGACTTTTATTCGACCGATTCGCCCCGATTGTTGTAATTCTCTCAAGTCCAAATCTTCACCGATTGCCCCTTCATATCAGCGATATGAAGTGTAGGCCCTCCGTTTGGCCAAAGAGAGCACCTACCACATCGGGGGTTTCAACTACTCCATCAATTTCGATTTTTCCACGAATACAATATTTAGTAGTACCAGTTCCTTCTGCATTTGCTCCCATAATCGTCACCTAGTAAGAGTGATTTGTGATGTTTAGTTTGGGCGGTTGAGTGTGAATACGCCCTTTTTTTTGTCAATTTGTAATGATGATTATGTAATATGGTAAGTGTGATGTAATCAACCTCACGAAGAAACGGCATTAAAACTTTGTGCCTTTCGAAGTTTCATCAATTCTCTTAAGCCCTTCAATCACTCGTACTCGCCAACAGAACGCTCTCCGTAACTGGTGACGTTCTCTGTGCAGAATAGTCACTCCACGACCTTCAAGCTGATTAATAAGATGCCGTGTGAGTTGTCCTCCCCGTCGATCATAATCAAATAAGATTAGTAGACGGTTCGAATTGGCAAGTTCATCAGCTAAGCTCACAATATTATGTCCGGCTAAGGCATGTATAGGTCCCGTTAATCCCAGTCCACGTAAAGCTGTTATATCCTTAAGCCCCTCAACTACGATTACTACTCCTTCTTTTGAGAGATCATTTAGCAACCGCAATCCTTTTTCAAAGCGCTCGATGAGTCTTTCCTGCTTCGTTTGCGTTACTTTTCGTTGGGAGGGCATGAAATCCGCCTATTTGACAAAAGTTTGGATACCAATGCACCTTTTTCTTATATTTCTCTTTATTGAGGTCTCCAATATCGGTGTACTTTTATATCACACAGAACATGCCCGATGCACACAGGTGTGTTACCAGTGAACAGCCTTCCACCCAGCGTAAAGACAATTGTGGATCATACTCAAGAAGTACTTACCATCGAAGATTTAACTAAGATTTTTACACGTCAAGAGAAGCCTCGTGGATATATTGGTGTTGAACCTAGTGGGTTGTTTCATATAGGCTGGATTGGCTGGGTTCAGAAATTGAACCAATTAGTTGACCTTGGAGTTCGAATGGAAATTCTTCTGGCAACTTGGCATGCTCAAGTTAACGATAAATTCGGTGGCAACATTGAAAAAATCCGACGATGCGCCGACTACCTGCGCCACTGCTTTGTCGCCCTCAAAGTCGACACTACCAAAGTTCACATTGTAACCGCCGAGGACTTGATGCGCCGCCTCGAGTATTGGGAGCGAATCTTACGCGTTGCTAAGAACCTCACTCTTGCTCGCGTTCGCCGTTCTACTGATATAATGGGACGCACTGAAGAAGAAGCCTCAATTGACTTTTCCAAACTAATTTACCCCCTGTTGCAGGTAACAGACATTATCGATCAACGATATGAAATCTGTCTATCGGGAATGGATCAACGTCGAGCGCATGTGCTAGCACGCGAAGTAGCAGATAAGATGAAACTAGGATGGAAACCGATTGGCATCCATATGCCCCTTCTCCCGGGTCTCACGGGCACAACACGAATGGATGTCTCAGCAGAGTTCTCAGCCCAAGATCTCGCCATCGAAACAAAGATGTCAAAATCAAAGCCCGGTGACGCAATTTTCATCCATGACTCAGTCCGAGAAATTAAACGAAAAATCAAGAATGCCTACTGTCCCGCTAAAGAAGTAGAAAACAACCCTGTTCTTAGTTATATTCGAAACATCCTCTTCATCCAGGAGGGATACACCTTCCATATCGAACGAGCAGCCAAATATGGTGGCCCACTAAGCCTCACTAGCGCCGATGAACTTGAATCACTTTATGCTGCCGGTGCAATCCATCCCCTCGACTTGAAGGAAGCTACGATTAAAGCTCTCTGTGATTTTCTTGCACCAATTCGAAAATACTTCGAAGAAAATCTTGAAGCAAAGAAATTATACCAAGAAATATTGGATTTCCAGATAACCCGATAGCCTCCCCATTCACCCTTTGAAAACGCGAACGTCAAGCACAAAATGATTATATCGTGGGCTATATGTCTTGATTATTCGCGATTCTACTAATTCCAAACTACGATTCATCGAGGTAGAGAGTTTTTGCATCTTCGAAAACAATTCTGCGCTTGAGTCTTCTTTAGGACCAATCTCATGAACATGCATTATGCCTCCCGAGCAAATGCATTCCAGTCCTTGCCTTAGGTAGGCCCCGGTTCCTTGAATTAAGCCCATTATGACGCGATCAGCTTGGTTAGAACAAATAGTAGGTGTAATTACGGCTGTATCCCCCAAATAGGGAAAGATAATATTGGACACTTTATTCGCCTGAATATTCTGTTTAAGATAGTTGAATGCGTCAGGGTTCCATTCGATTGCATGGACGATTTTAGGTCTTGAATGCACAGCCATGGGGAGCGATAACTGGCCAATCCCAGCAAACATATCCACGACAAATTCCCCAGAACCTAATTGGCTCATGCGAAGCCGTTCTGATTTATTCCCAACAGAAAACATCACTTTCATGGGGTCAATGTGGAACACGACTCTGTTTTCGTTAAAAACTGTCTCTGTTTCAGGTGAACCAGCAATTAGTTCAACTGCTGGTTGTCGGTAAGGTCCAGTGATTGCATCGGTTCGTCTTAAAACCGATTTGATTTTTGTGTCATACTCTAAGGTGGTTTGCCCAATCAATTCCTTGAACGCTTCTAATTGCGGATGTAGCCAAAGAATTCCTACATGACCTAGAATGCGAAGGCGTCGTGGTAAAAGCTCAGGTGAAACTTGGTCTCCCAACTCGGCTTGAAGAAACCGAATAAAGGACTTACGTTGACGCCGGGGAATAGTTATTCACCTGAACAAACGGGATTGGCAGAATTGGTGGGTCGCGCCTGCTCTGCAGACCGATACACTAACGCCCCGTTATCATCGGTGGGCAAACGCCTTAATCCCTCCAACAGGTCCTCTCTTAATATGTCGGGCATGATGAGCGTTTTGCGACCCGGCGTTGAAGTGTGGACATCGTGGGTTGCCCCCACAGTCACATCTTGACGACACGTCATAGATCCTGCAGGAGCCTGTCACATGCCGCATAGCCCTCAACGCTGCTCCAGTGTCGCCACAAATTTGCACGAATCCTCATCAGAATGAACCTCAGATTCGTCCTCGATGGTGGCAATTATCCTATCATTGCTAGCAACAAAACGGAAACGGCGCCTCATAAAGACTTCCACTATTGATTCGGAACCCGTTGGTAGATAATTCGTCCATCTCGGTCGATTTGTCCAGCTCGGATTCGTGTGGACGAGATTGAAATTTGATCTTCGGCTTTGACCATAGTTAAGACTGCAATATGAAGAAGTGGTAAATCGTGTTCCCGTCGGATTTCATTGATTTCCTTAGCAACGGGACAAGTATCTTCACTGACAACAATCAAATCCAGTTCGGACATGGTGATTGCAGGTCCGTATTTATTGCGTAGGGGTCGGATAATGTAGCGTCCACCGTACCCTTCGCTGTTCAACCATTTTTTTAACTCAGTCCGTCGTTCATCATAGCTGGCTATGATTTCCCAATCAGGTTTGTGTTTCACCATTCCTTTGGTTGTCAGTCCTATTAGGACTTGTTTACCTAGTTCAAAAGCTCGTCGAAGGAGGGTTTTGTGTCCTTTATGCAAGCGGTCGAACGTTCCCCCGATGGCTGCCCAATCGTATGGTGGCTCCGACAAGACACAAACCTCATGTCCTGCTCTGAGGTTCTGCTGAAAAAGCTTTAGTACAAGCCAAGAAACGAAAAATTCCCTGCTTAGCCGATACCAACAGTGTTACCTATACCAGCGATGATGACAGTGTCTCCTTTCTCTGTCAGTTCCAAGATGTATTCTTTTATTTTTTCAACGACTTTTGGAACCGCATCCGCAAGGGCTTTCTTCAAGGGTGTCAGGGCATCTTCTAAAGATTCTTTGATTACAATAGCATCGGTGGGGATTTTGTGTTCAAGACCAGAAATTTCCATCTTGTATTTTTCTACTCCAGCACCGCCAATTGCTGGACCAGCGCCCTCAATGACTTGACCAGTGTCCTCCCCTTCAAGTTTCAAACCGGCATCAACAGTAATAATTCTTGCAACTTTACCTTTCTTGCGTTTAACAACTTCCTCTATTCCCTTGCCAGGTTTGCCAACTTGGCTTCCGGGGCCTTCTGCCCGGATGAACCATATATTACGCCCTTCAAATTCACCAGAAAGTGCGACTGTATGTTTGGCAATTGTCTCTGGCTCGTTGGCTTTAATTTCTCTGGCAAAATGAGTAACTGCAAGTGGACCCATTCCGTCACCAATGGGTTTTCCATCAGCAAACGCGCGAGTCGCCTCAAAGTAAGCTTTCGCCATTTGGAGAATCTCGGGAAGCTGCATCTGCAACTGCATCGTATAGTAAATGCTCTTGGTCTTTTTTCCAAGTAAATAGAAATGCCGAACTACCCGAAAGACATAGTATAAAGCATGCGCTCCGGATAGAACTGCTTCCGCATTGGCTTGTTCAACCGGAGATGCCTTGGGTGCAACCTTAGCTACATGTTCCTCATACCGTATTTCTCTTACATCTAACACATGCTCTAATCGCTGAATATATCCCGCAGGATCTAAATTGACTGGTTCAATCACAAAAAACTCGAGGAACTTGTCAAGCGTTGATTTGATATCCTTTTCATCAACCTTCAAATCCTTGAAGGTCTTCGTCGCGATATTCTTTCCCTGTTTGGCAAGAACTTCAAGTTGCTTTACACCTGCCTCGGCTTGACGCTGCCAAATATAGGACTGTAACCGTGTACCGTAGAGGTAAATGAACATGAAAAAGACTAGGAAGATAATCTGGAAGATCCAGTTGAAATCAATGAGCGGAATTTGAAACATCACTATCACTTGTTACAGGCTAGTGTCGGAACGGATTCAAAGCGAAATAAAAACCTTTGCTTAGAGTCAACTCCCACTCCTCGAGATTAGAAAGGAAAAGAAGTGGCGCAGTTCACACTTTTTCCGACACCTCTCGGATATCAGTACTCAGGGCGACGAAACTGGCTTAACTTCCGGGATCTGACGAGACCGGGTGTGACCCAGCTTCTATGACCGCGCCACCCAGCAGGATTCTTCCCC
>JBHLPH010000041.1:0-11556 GCA_048939625.1 Promethearchaeota archaeon | reverse complement strand
ATTGGCGGGCTCGGCGGGACTTGAACCCGCGACCCTCGGGTTTCTTTAGAAGCAAGTGTGACTTGCTGTACACATGGGTACAATGCATCCATTGGCATTTTCTATAAAAGCCCGATGCTCTGACTTCACCCGCACAGGGACTCCCTGTGTGACTAGCTAAGCTACGAGCCCGAATATTTTTAGAGCGGTCTGGCGTTTCAGTCAACAACACCACGCTATAAAGCTTTTGAGTAATTAAGTAAGGTAAATTACAAAAGGCATGCAAGGAAGTTCGGACATAATTGCTGGTTGTACGAATAACAAATGAAGGTTACCGAATCATCGACGAACCGAACAGAGATGAAATATTGCAAGAGTTAACGGATCGATGGGATCATATTTTCGAAGAGGCTCGCTGGGGTTCCATTGAACAGGCAATGCAAATGTATGCTCAGTTGTTTGAATGGATCGAACAATATGGCAAAAGGGTGAATCACTGTACCTATCGTGCTGATGCGGTATTACCCCCGCGTAATCTTGAACCTGATGAACTCAAATATTTACTTGGCAGTGATAAACGCTGAGATTATCTCTTAACTCTCAGCTGCAATAAGAGTCACTGTTTTATCGACTTCAGGAAGTTGACGAATTTTCGAAATGATGGTATGCTTTAACTGGCGAATATCTTTTACGATTATTTTTGCTACGACATCAAAATTCCAGAGAACCTGATATGCTTCCTTTACTTCATCAATCGCCATCAGGGGGTCTAGAAGATCATCTTTCTGAACACCTTTTTTCGCAACAATAAGAACATAGGCCTTTGGCATGATTATCGCTCCAAATTCAATATCTTATGTTAATATCTATGACCAGTCAAAAGCCTTATCGTCCCTCAAACTTCATTATGAATGATAGTGGATGGATGCTCTATGTCACCAGTACAAACTATCTTGGCAGAGGAAATGACTGCAATCGAGTGGAATGCCGAATTTTTCGGAGTTAACCGACTAATTCTTATGGAAAATGCTGGTCGTGCAGTTGCTCATGAAGTCCTTCGACGGTCTAAACGTTTACCTCGCGTAGCTATCTTTGCAGGATTAGGAGGCAATGGGGGTGATGGTTTTGTTGCAGCGCGTCACCTCGCTCCGCGGTGTCGGATGGTGCATTTGATGATTATCGGAGATCCTTCAAATATCCGTAATGAAGCTGCAGCGACAAATTGGGAAATTATCCAGAAGATGCGTCATTCTATCGATCTCCATATCATTCAAGACTCTTCAGAACTACCAAACATTAGCGCGCAAGTAGTGATTGACGCATTATTAGGTACTGGAGTGAAAGGAAAACCACGCACACCTTTCATCAAAGTGCTTCAAGTAATGAATAAAATGGAGGCGTTTAAAGTTGCCATTGATGTTCCCACAGGTATTCATCCTAACACAGGGCAACCTACAACACCAGATGCCTTTCGTCCAGATTTGACTGTGACATTCCACTATGCGAAGGCGGGCTTAGCGAAAAACGAAGAACACACAGGGAAATTAGTAGTCGCAGATGTTGGGATTCCACCTGAAGCAGAACTTTATGTAGGACCTGGGGATGTCATCCGCGCTACTCAACCACGTCCAATATTCACGAAAAAAGGTGACTTTGGACGACTACTTGTAATCGGTGGTAGCTCACAATATATCGGGGCACCGATTCTTGCTGCAATGGGGGCACTTAGAAGTGGGGTTGATTTAGTCTATCTTGCGGCTCCTGAACAAGTTATCACTGCTGCGACAAGTCATTCACCAGATCTTCTCCCAGTTACCTTAAGCGAAAGGAAACTCGTTAATGATGACCTTCCTCAAATCGAAGAAGTTCTTGAAAACGTGCAAGCGGTTCTAGTGGGGCCTGGGTTGGGTGATCATCATGAGACCCTTGACGCTACAGGTAAACTTCTGACTATGGCTAATCGATTGAATAAACCACTGATTATCGATGCTGACGCCCTCAAAGTGGTTTCACGCGCTATGAATATCGGCACAAATACGATAATCACTCCCCATGCAGGCGAATTCAAACGTATTCGAGGAATCCAAGTAGCCCAACCGCTTCTTCAGCGGGCCCAACAAGTGCGAGATTTAGCAAAAACGCTCAAATGTGTTGTGTTACTAAAGGGTCCTGTTGACATTACCTCGACACCAGCAGAAACAAGGCTAAATTGGACAGGACATCCCATTATGAGCGTTGGTGGTACCGGAGATGTGTTAGCAGGGCTCGTAGCGGGATTCCGTGCACAAGGGATAAATTCATTTCTCAGCGCTTGTGCTGGCGCGTTCGTCAATGGTGCTGCAGGATCCCTCGCTTACCAAGAGAAGGGGCAAGGAGTCATCGCTTTTGATTTGGGTGATTATATTCCTCGAGTCCTCGCTAATCCCATGGCAAGTCCAATTGCATATAACTTCCGAATTCCAATCAGTGAGTAATCAACCTTAACGATCCCTTAATCCTTGTCTTCTTTCAGAGGCATATACTGCTGCTGCATCTGTATAATTTCAGTACTATTCTGGGCTTTCTGATAATCATTCAAGGGTTCAAAATTCAGTTGAAGAAAGTGCGGTCCCCATTTGAAAAGATTCAAGATTTTTTCAGCCTCTTTCACAAATCCAAGAATATATAGTGCACTTGCCACCGCTTCCGCTGAAGACAGCTTTCCCACTTGCCCGTAGTTCACGGGATTTGCAGCAACTAGATACGGAAGTCCACGTGGAGTGCCCCGTAATCGTTTTTGAAACATTTTCTCGGCTTCGTTCCACGAACAATCTAAAACTAGCACACCTGATTTTTGAGCATAGGGTAAATCTGCAGGCGAAAAGGCTTGGAGTGCAAAAGGGTCTAAAATAATTGGCTGTCCTCGGATTTGTCGAGGGCTGTGCAGGAGCTTGATTAGGTTATGACGAGAGAGCTTTAGTGCACTGCATTTCTTTGGGTCGCATCCCGGAATGCGTAATACAAGGATTTGTGGGGGTTCCACTGTGCTCCACCATTCAATGAGAAAAGGTGTGGTTCAGTAATGAGAGTAGCCCATTTTCTGTTCATCCATTCAAGTCACCCTGAAGGGAATGACGGCATCTAGCTAAGCACCCTACCCGCCACCTCAGTAGGCTCTTCATAAGTGGCCTATTTGGGCTTGCTCCCTCGGTGATGGGCCGTTTCATCGGTTCCAACGCCATCCTCAACAGGTTAACAGGTGTGCTGTTACCAGCACGCCGCTTAGATCAAAGTTTCCTTTAATCTTCAACTGCCTCATCGTAAATTCAGCGCTGGGCGTGTCGTTTCTGTTCCCAGAGCAAGGCTCTCGCCTTACGGCTCGCGCCGTACCGATGCCTAAGGGAGAATGGAGCTTCCTCAGACGCTAGGCGTCCGGCAGCCGTCCTTCATCGCTGAACCACGAAATCTGATTTACAACATAATATATGACTGTTACGCGTTTGTCCAAGAATACGAATCTTATAATGGAAAAAGGCGAAAATTCAATTTAGTTAATATCATGTGACTATTTCTGAAGGGACTAGACGTGGATCAGACAAACGAGAAGACTAGAGCATTGGGTATTCTCAACATACTCGAAAATCATTATCCGCAGAAACCATTGATGCTCAAAGCCCGCACACCATTTCAATACCTTGTTGCGACGATGCTTTCTGCACAATCTACAGACATACAAGTTAACCAAGTGACCAAAGAATTATTTAAAAAATATCAGACTCCCCAAGATGTCGCCTTTGCTGACCCTTTAGAGCTACAGCAGGATATTTTCAAAGTCGGATATTATCGGCAAAAAACCAAGTATCTTCAAGCAGCATGTCAAATGATTATAGAGGAGTTCGATGGAAAGGTTCCCAAAACCATGGACGAACTAGTACGTCTTCCCGGAGTTGGTCGAAAAACCGCAAACATCATCCTTCACCGTGCGTTTGGCCGAGTTGTCGGAATTGCAGTGGATACGCACGTTTTTCGAATTAGCCGTCGATTGGGGTTTAGCAAAGGAAAAAACCCTGACCAGGTGGAAAAAGATCTAATGCAATTACTCCCTTATGAACAATGGAATCTCATCAACCATCTTTTCATTGCTCATGGACGAGCTCAATGTACAGCTCAACGTCCAAAGTGTTCAAGCTGCCCATTGAACTCGCTTTGCCCTTATGGGATTAAACAACTCTCTGATGACTAAATTCAAGCCTTAGAGGTCCCCTTAGATGTTAACGACAGCTTTAAAACTAATATTCGGAAACTAGCGATTAGCGGGGTAATACCTTGTCATCTGAGAGTTCTAACAAGTATGTCTTCAAAATTATAGTCTGTGGAGACTGGGCGGTTGGAAAAACCTCTCTAGTTCGCCGATTTGCCACAAACACCTTTACTGAAGACTACCTCACAACAATAGCCATGGATGTTACGAATAAGGAGCTCGAAGTTGATGGTTTCCATGTAAATCTAGCGCTATGGGATACTTCAGGGCAAGAACGCTTTAGCGCGCTACGAAAGCGATATTACCAAGGCGCAAACGGTGTCATCTTCGTATATGACATCACCCGCCCCGAATCGTATCGCGCGATTGAAAAACGCTGGATTCCCGAAGTCAACGAAGTGCTAGATGATTATGTACCCACTTTATGGGGCACAAAAGCGGATCTAGCCAAACATCGAGTAGTAAGTACCACTTCAGGAGATCGCCTTGCACGACGTATGAAAGCCTACTTTTTTGAAACATCAGCCTTATCAGGTGAAAATGTCGAAAAAGCCTTCACAAGCTTATCTCGCATGGTTCTAAGCAAAGCCCTCACCTCAACCAAGAAAGAGACCAACTTCACAATCTAGATTCCCACCAGAAATACTCCTTTTTAACTCTGAAGTGGATAAGCCATACGATCGGGGCTATTTTTCATGCCAATCTCAACCAATCACGAGAAAAAGAAACTAAACGCGTTAGACGGTAAAACGTGGACACGATATTCGATTAGCATCTGGGAAATCGGAAAAACCACGGAAGAAAGCAGACTCAAGCACCCGGCACTGTTTCCTCAAAAACTGGTTGAGCGTCTTTTAAAAATCTACACAAAGCCAGGAGACACTGTACTCGATCCGTTCATGGGCGCCGGCAGCACATTAATCGCTGCTCAACAACTCGGTTGTCACGCAATCGGATTTGATATCTCACCAAAATATATCCAACTTGCCAAAAAACGTCTACATCTGAAACAATCGAAAGTGCACATTTATTGCGAAACTGCTAACATGCTAGTGGACATCATCCCCCGCAATTCCATCGATCTTATCGTTACATCTCCACCCTATTGGAATATCCATCAACAACGCCGTACTGCTGATGGAAAAACCTCGCGACCCTACACCGCATCATCGCAGGATCTTGGTAATATTCCAAAGTACTCAGATTTTTTGGAATCACTTGGAACAATCTCAAGGCATCTGTTCACAGTACTAAAACCTGGACACTGGTGTATCCTGATAGTAATGGATCTCCGAAAGAAAAACAAATTCTACCCCCTCCACATTGATTGCATCAATCAATGGACTAATGTCGGATTCCAACTAGAGGACATCATAATCTGGGACCGCCGCAAAGACTATCATAACCTTCGCCCTCTTGGTTACCCAACCACCTTCCGGGTCAACAAGATTCACGAATACATCCTCATCTTCCAAAAACCTCAACCAGGAGTCACCAAACCTTAAGTATTTAAATTTAAAAACTAGCACGGAGGAACACACCATTACTAACTCGGAATCTGAAACCGACATCGCCTGGGAAGGCGCATTAACCTGCCCCTGCGGACGACCATATATTCTTTTAAAAATCGATGAGGTTCAGGTTTCAAAAAATAAGGAGCTCCAACCATTAGCCGCTTATGTGCGATGCCCTGTACACCGACGAGTGCGACGCATCTTTTTACCCTATAGTCGTCTTAGTGAGTGGATTGGCCCTGTCGGAAATCGCCTTTTTCGGTGCAATATCTGTGGGGAACCTGCCCAACCAAAACGGTCAGGAATCAAAGGGCATTTCACTGTAGTGTTGTTAGAGTGTCCAACACATGGAGTCAAAGATAATAAACGAATTCTTTGGAGCCCCATTTACACCTCCGCTAAAGCCGTGAATGAAATCTATATGGCAGAATCCGTGCCTCTTCAAGACCTCTTTGAAGAACCCGAAGAAGACGCTGTTTTAATTTGCCCCAAGTGCAAAACCGAAAATGATGGAGACGCTCGATTTTGTGCATATTGCGGAGCTCAATTTGACCTCTAAATCCTGAAACATGTGCTATCGTTCAACGGACAAGTTGATTGCCGTTTCAGCGATATCTGATCCATATTCAGCAATACGTCGCAGGCTCTCCAATACCAATCGGAAGTTTAACACAGATTCAACGGGGTAATTACTACCCAACAAATACCGAATCCCCCTCTCTTCAAGCTGAACCATTTCATCAACGCGATGAATGGTTTTATGGGCTAAGGGCACATCTAAGCTTCTAAGAGCTTTCAATGAATCATGAAAAATAGTATTTGCCAATTTGTGCATTTTTCTGTAGGTGGTCGCCAGTGGCGACTTTTCTGGTAGCCTTGTGGTTGTGGCTATAGAACCAATTCTCGTGGCATGATCTCCTGCGCGTTCAATACTTTTAACTAACATACGATAACCTAACACGGCTTGAGGAGTGGTCAAGCCGATTTTTTGAATATGATCTGTTCGGCTAATAGCAGATGTTAATTGGCGAACAATGTAAAAGTAAAAGCGATCCACTTCGGGATCACGCTGGACAACTTCTTCGGCGAGTCGTTTGTCTCCTTCTAAAAATGCTATTCCGGCGTCGTGTTGCATCGAACTTACCAGGCCTTCCATACGTTCAAGGGCATTCAAAAGTGGTAGATTAGCCTGTCCCAAAAAACATTGGACAATAATCCTTTCAGTGGTCTCTGAGACGATTTCGGCTCCAATCATCAAACGTCGAATGGTGTCTTTCACGGCTATACGTTGATCTGCTTTAACGTATTGTAAATCAAGTTGTATTATATCAAAGCCAGCTAGATACTGCGTGATGAAATTTCTGACAATATCTTCTGTGGGCATTCCCTTTGGAATTGCGACGTGACTCTCAGAGAGGACATCGGCTTCAGGTGATTCAGCCGTGTAGAGTAATAAGGAGTATCGATCTTGAGGAACAAGTTGCAGTTTGCTTCCCGGTTTCAATCCTGCTTTCGCTGCCCACCGCTTCGGCAAAGAAATAATGTAGGTTGCTCCGCCAGTAATTTGCACTTTTCGTGTTTCAGTTGACATTTTGGGTAGCTCACAACACTATCGTTGGGAGTATAGAATATACACAGTATATATAGATTACTTCGAAAAATTATATATGCACCTTCGCTTCGAAGAATTCGTAATCTAACTCTTACTTCTTTTATGGAGAGCCATTCTATGCAAGTCATTGAAACTCTAGCAATTGTGTTCACAATTGTCGGTGGTCTTGCGCTCTTCATGTATAGTGTCAAATTACTTAGCGATAGCTTGGCAAAAATTACAGGTCCACGTGTTGTCAAGATACTAGAAAAGGCAACAGATAATCCTGTAAAAGGAATGGGTGTAGGAACCGCCACCACAATAATGACACAGAGTTCCAGTATCACAGTTCTAACTTTAATTGGAATGGTCAATGCAGGAATCATGACTTTTAGACAATCAGTAAACGTCATTCTTGGATCAGAAATTGGTACTACAATCACCGCTCAGATCGTCTCATTCAATATAGGATTGGCTTATTTTCCTCTGATTGCAATAGCATTCTTTGTCGGGTTTCTCTCCAAAAATGAAAAGGTGAAATTTGTAGCAAAAATTGGTTTTAGCTTAGGTTTACTGTTTCTCGCAATGGACATCATGGGTTTGGGAATAGAACCCCTTGTGAATTTACCGATTTTCATCTATCTAATCAATACATTTGGTCAGATTCCTCTTATTGGAATTCTTATAGGTGCCTTAATTGCGGGTGTCACGCAGAGCAGCTCGGCAACTACTAGCCTCGTTATTGCATTTGGAAGAGCTGGGGCTATAAATTTAGAAGCAGCAATAGCCATTGTTATGGGTGCTAATATCGGTACCACATTCTTAGAATTATTTGCGGCAATCGGAGCAACTCGACCTGCGAAACGGACTGCTGTGGCTCAAGCAACAATAAACTTCGTAGGAGTTTTCATTTTCTTACCTTTTCTCATTCCATTTACACAACTTGTGAGCTTGACTAGCCCTGATCTTGCTCGTCAGATAGCAAACGCTCATACAATTTTCAATGTATTAGTGAGTTTGATGTTCATTCCCTTTGTAGGTGCACTAGTTTGGTTCTGTGAACGGATAATTCCAAAGAGAGAAGGAGAACTCAAATCACGACATTTCTTCGATGAAAAGATGCTGAACATTGCCCAACTTGCCTTACAGGAAGCTGAAAAAGAAGTAACCACCATCGCCGAAAAAACTCTCAAAATGCTAAATCTAAGTAAATTAGCGGTAATCAATGAAGATCTAAATGCTGCAAAAGAAGTTCTAGTTTTAGAGGATGAAGTGGATGAATATTGTGACGAAACAGAGCTATTCATTGATAAAATTAAAGAAGAGGATTTAGCCGAGAGACAGAAGCTGTGGCGAATAAAATTACTGAATATAATCGTTGATGTTGAACGCGTTGGCGATATGACGAATAACATAGCTGAGTTTGGTATTCTTAGAGTGAAAGAACGGATAACCTTCTCCGAAAAGGCGATAAAAGAATTAACAAAACTCTTCACAAAAGTTGAAGAAACCTATTCAACTGCAATAGCAGCTATGAAACAGAGAAGCGAAATCTTAGCTAAACAAGCGGTGGACCTAGAAGACGAGGTTGATGTCTTAGAACGAAAATCTAAACAAGCACACATAAAAAGGACCACCAAGGGCATTTGTCTACCAGAAGCAGATGTGATGTTCACCGAAACACTTCGAAATCTAGAAAGAATCGGTGATCATGCTGACAACATTGCCTACGATATACTCGATACTTTTTACAATCACTATATTATTGGAGCTCGAAAAAGAACGCCTAAATTCTAACAAATAATTACGAATCTTAGACGTTACTCGGTGATAACTTAGACTTTCATTAAAGGAAGAGCTCATCAGTAGGCAGTGGCTTTCCGAAATGATCATCTCGGCCTTTCATGTAAGTGGCCATGCAAAGAGCATTTATTATCGCCTCTTCTGTAGCTTCTATAACTCCTCCAAAATACGCTGTAAGCAATCCTTCTCTTAACTGTGCACGTTTACTAAGTACCATTGATGCTTTGAGGGGGTCACGATGAGCAGTGCTGAATGCAATGACAAAATCCCCGCTCCCGTGGCTAACAACACTTCCTGTTCGTCCTATCCCAATTGTGGCACGTCGTGCCAATCGACCCAATTGACGGGATGAAAGTGGAGCATTGGTAGCTATAATGACGATAATTGAACCTCCATGTATATGAGGAGATTCATCGGTGGAGCTTTGGGTCTCTTTTAATAATTCGGTTATGGGTCTACCGTTAAGGATAAGATCACCTTTTCTTCCACAGTTAGGAACCACAAGACTCCCAATGCTGTATCCTCCCTGTTTCTCAGGAATAATTCGGGACGCAGTACCGATTCCACTCTTGTACCCGTATGCCATCATGCCTGTTCCAGCACCTACGCAGCCTTCTTCGACATCATTTGAAGCCCCTTTAATTGCCTCAAACACATGGGACGGGCGAACATGACGACCTTGAGCATCGTTAAGAAAACCATCATGACACTCAGCAACGATCGGGTTCGGAGTAGTTATCGAAATCCCCGTTTGGGGATTTTGCTTAATCACATATTGAGTTACAGCATCTTCAACAATACCGACGTTCAGTGTGCTCGTCAAAAGAATTGGCGTTTCAATTCGACCCAGTTCCAGTAGTTGAGCAAGTCCAACAGCCTTACCATAACCATTGATGATATGAACTGTCCCAACAACAGATTCCAAAAACAAGTTCCCATCATGAGGAAGGATTGCTGTAACACCAGTGCGTATCGGTCCTTTACCTGGAACGAGTTTTCCTTTACCTTCAATTATAGTTGAATGTCCCACCAACACTCCGGGAACATCTGTTATACTGTTACGTGGTCCTGGTGGCATCTTTCCAATAATTAATCCAAGTTCGCGAGCACGTTTTTGTTGCTTCTTTACCAACGTGAATTCACCATCAAAGCTGATTTATGAAAACGCTTCATGAGCAGGTTTGGTATTTTCATTTTAATATCGTCATAGTATCAAATATATCCCAAGCTATTCTTGTATGGTTGATTCTTGTGTGACACCAGACCAGGTAATCTGTTCGATTAGGGAGTCCTTAGCGATTTTTACAAGGGATTTGATTTGATTCTCACTAACAAGTTGGATATTCTCGCACGGGAAGGTTCTATCTAATCGTTTCCATTTAGCCTTACATAGTGTGTTGAAGCCTAATAGATCCCAGCGTTCAACATTGGGGAGATGAAGTCGTATGAATGCGGCAATAGCTGCGATATTTTGTGGCGAGTCTGTATATCCCGGGATAATTGGGGTGCGAATCCAAACGGGCCTATCTAGTCCTCCAAGCCATTTGGCGTTCTTCAGGATAGGTTCTAAGGGCACACCAGTATACTCGAGGTGCTGGCTTGCATCCATGTGTTTTAGGTCAAATAGGACAAGGTCACTTTCTTGAATGATGTGTTGGAAAATCTCCTTTGGTGCAAATCCTGCGGTATCTACTGCAGTATGGAGGTTTTCTTTGGAAAACTGCTTTAGGAGTTTGTGAGAGAATTGATGTTGGAAGAGGGGGTCGCCACCACTAAGGGTAACACCACCCCCCGATTCATCGTAAAAGGGCTTATCACGGAGGACTTCTTCGACAACTTCTTGAACGTTTTTTTCGGTTCCAAGTAACTCCAGCGCCTTCGCAGGACAGACTAGGATACATTGCCCACACCCATCACAGGCTTCCCGATCTATGGTCATACCGGAAGCTGACAAAGATAATGCGTTTTTCGGACACGCAGAAAGGCAATGCTGTGCACCAATGCAGCGATCTTGGTACCACACAAGTTGGGATGTCACAGTCCATGTTTCTGGATTTTGACACCAGTGGCATTTCAATGCACATCCCATTAGAAAGACAGTTGTACGGATTCCCGGGCCATCTTCAGTGGAGAAGCGCTGAATGTTTAATACTCGCCCTGTTTGTGAAGTGTCGGTTTTTGACACATAGAAATCTCCCGATGGTTATCCAAATGGGTGCTAGTGTGCGAAGAATACGAAGAAAAGGATTATCCATCTACCGGTAATGTCGCCTCTCCCTCTTTCTGATAAATACCCTGGCCATTTTGGTCCTAATAAACCGAAAGCTTAATTTATCGCGGTTGCCACAACCCGAAGGCTGGAGCCGTGAAGAGCTACCGAAGACTGCGAAAGCCTTAAGTAGCTCAATGTGCGTCCCTCCGTTTTACTA
>JBHLPH010000006.1:0-112649 GCA_048939625.1 Promethearchaeota archaeon | reverse complement strand
CTATTAGGCAAGGTTGAGATGAGTTTCACATTCTGAAATGAAGATTTGCCGTGTAGGTGAAAATATGGTGAATTAATACATGGAAGATGAAGCTGGCGTGATCCATCGCTGCTCCTAGGTAGTCAGTTGTTGAGAGGCCAGTCCTCCCTTTTCTCTTTTTTTTGGTAGAGTGAGTGGTGGATTTGTACGTGGGAGTTGTCCTTATGGCTAAATGCTCTGGGGCTTTTAGTTTATCATTAAAGTGGGAATCGGAGGAGGGTTTCAGTTTTGCCGACGCCGGGCACGGCGCGAACTTCGTCGATGACTTTGGTTTTGAGGGCTTCAAAGGACTCTTCTTCGATGATGGCGGAGAGGTCCCAGGTGCCAAAAATGCCACAGACATCTTTGACGCCGTCAATTTTTTCAAGGTCTCCTTTAACGATTTGTAAGACGTTGAGATGTTCTTTGGGGAGGACTTCAATTAAGATAATGGCGCTGGCAGGGCCGCTCAGCGGTTTTCTTGCGGGTTTTGTGGTTTTAGCATTCATTTCAATCACAGGTAGGGTTGAGCGTGTGGATTATTAATCTTCTTCATTCGCCTCCAAGAAAGTTCAGAGGTCCAATAGGTTTGAGCCACTATTGGCATTAAAGAGGGGACTAGGCATTCACATTCGATGAAACATACTCTCCTTATCTCAGGAATATATGGAGCAGGGTGCTGGCGTGATCTGTAAGGTAGTTTCATTAGATGCGATAGATGGTATCACCTATCCGAACTCGATCCTTGACTTTTAATCCGATGGCTTGACCCGATTGCGCGGATTCAATGTCTTCGCCTTCAATTTGCATAGATTTGACTGTTTGCGTGAATTCCGTAGTTGCGCCTTCAATGGCGATTTTATCACCTCTCTTCAAAGGAGCGGATAATTCAATGACGGCCACATTGATTTTTGAGTAATAGTGGGTGATTTTTCCAGCCGGTGTTTTCATCGCTTGTTCGGACATAAATCCAACCTCTATCCCCATTATTATTCCATCCTACCTTATGAATACACACCGTTACAACCAAGAAGGACTATGGGGAGCATGGTGCTAATGTTATTTACTGGTGCACCTACTTGGTCTTCATCTATTGAGAGCCAAGTCCTCCCTGTTCTCATTATTCGTGTGATGTACTTTTCAATTCTATTTGTTAGTAGAACGGTTTCTTTGGTCAAAAGTATTTATAGATAAATGGCTTAGTGTAGCAGACCATTCACCTGAACTTCTGGCAGAGAATCAACAATCAGGGAGTGTACAGATTGCAATCCGGAGTTAGGATAGTCAAAAGTGTTTGTCGAAGTTGCCATGGTGGTTGCGATGTACTGATACATGTTAAGGATGGAAAAGTCGTAAAGGTTGAGGGAGACCCTGACAGCCCGATAAGCCATGGAACCCTATGTGCCAAGGGATTAGCGTCGATGCAACTCGTCGACAATCCCAAGCGACTACTCCACCCATTGAAGAGCGTCGGTGGGAGAGGTGAGGGGAAGTTTCAAAAGATTACGTGGAGTGAAGCCTTAGATATCGTAGCAAGTAAAATCACAAAGATTAAGCAAGAGAACGGTGCGGAATCCGTGGTGTTTGCCCACGGCACCGATAGAGCTTACCTCCATTTCGTGCACAGGCTAGTCAACCTCTTTGGCGCTCCTAACGTAACCTCACCCGGCTACGTGTGCTACATTCCACGCGTTGGTTCCTCCATCATTATCTGTGGGGGCTTACCGATATGCGATTATGATAACAACCCAAACTGTGTAATGGTTTGGGGCTGCAATCCTGTTCTCACCAACCCAGACGAGTACAAAGCGATCAAGTTGGCAAAGGTGTTGAATCGCGGGGCTAGCTTAATCGTCATCGATCCGCGGTTTACTCCATTAGCATCACGCGCCGATATATGGTTGCAGCTCAGACCGGCTACCGATACCGCGTTAGCCCTGGGGATGCTCAACGTCATCATACGCGAAAAACTCTACGATAAGAAATTCGTGAAGAAATGGACCCACGGCTTCGATGAGTTGGCTAAACGAGTTGAAGAATACCCACTCGACAAAGTTGAAGAGATAACGTGGGTTCCCATGTCCAAAATCGAAGAAGCTGCTAGGCTATATGCTCAAACAAAGCCAGCAACTCTCCACTATGGCGTGAAGCTCGAACAAAATCTAAACTGTTCAGCCAATCACAGTGCACTAATCGCACTAATGGCCATCACCGGAAACCTCGGTACTCCAGGAGGTCACCTCCTCTATCCCTCGCCGCCCGTGGTTCGCTACCCTGAGTTTATGCTCACCGACAAGCTCTCTGCAGAACAGAGAGCGAAAAGGATTGGCGGAGAGCAATATAAACTAGCCAACATGATGTCCATAGTTCCACCAATGCTCGTTTGTAAAGCCATATTAGAGGAAGATCCATACCCAGTCAAAGCCTTGGTCGTCTTTGGAAGTAATCCCCTCTTAACCTGGCCCAATTCGAAAAGAGTTCGCGAAGCCCTCATGAAGCTCGATTTCATCATGGTCGCCGATCTCTTCATGACACCCACCGCCCAACTAGCCGACATCGTCTTACCAGTCGCATCATGGCTCGAATACAACGATGTCGCCGCTTACTTCTTCCGTGCGGGTCATGTGCAAGCCAGAGTCAAAGCCGTACAAGTCGGCGAATCTTGGTCTGACCATAAAATCATCAATGAGCTAGGGAAAAAACTTGGCTACAAAGAGTACTTCTGGGATGACATAGATCAATACCTCGACTATATTCTAGAACCCTCTGGGATGACTTGGAACGAGTTTAAAGAAAAAGGCATAATTCAGGTGGAACCCAAGCAGTACAAAGAAAAAGGGTTTTCAACACCTACACGAAAAGTTGAATTGTACTCTACGATTCTCGAAAAATGGGGTTATGATCCATTACCTTTCTACGCAGAACCGCCAGAAAGCCCAATAAGCAACCCCGATCTCGCAGCAAAGTATCCATTAATACTAACAACGGGAGCAAGAAGCCCAGTCTTCTTCCACACTGAACATCGACAACTATCATGGTTACGCGAGGTACACCCAAACCCCATAGTAGAAATCCATCCCGAAACTGCTGAAAAACATGGAATTCAGGATGGCGAATGGATCAACATAGAAACACCCCGGGGGACAATAAGGCAAATAACGAAACTCACCTTAGGTATACACCCGAAGGTGGTTCACACCCAACATGCATGGTGGTTCCCAGAAAGGGAAGAACCAGGCTTTGGGTGGTCGGAATCCAATGCAAACATCTTAACGGACAGCAATCCACCCTTTGATCCTTGCATCGGCGCATCAAACCTAGTGGGTTTACTATGTAAAATTTCGAAAGCAAAGGAGGGTAAAGCATGACTCAATATGCCTTAATAATCGACATAGAGCGCTGTGTGGGGTGTTACGCTTGCGAAGTCGCTTGCAAGCAAGAAAATAACATACCTCCTGGGAGCCCTTCATGGATTCAAGTCGTCCAAGTGGGACCAAGGTTAGTGGGCGATGAGTTGACCTTGCACTTCGTACCAACCGTGTGTAAGCATTGTGCCAATCCTCCTTGCATTGAGGCATGTCCAGAAGACGCTATATCAAAGCGGGATGATGGTATAGTCCTCATAGATACCGAGTTATGCATTGGCTGCAAGGCTTGTATCGAGGCTTGTCCCTTTAAAGCACCTCAATTTAATGAAGAACAAAACGTGGTGGAAAAATGTACACTTTGTGTCCACCGCGTTGAGAAGGGACTTCAACCCAATTGTGCCGCACATTGTCCAGTGGAAGCCATTTACTTCGGCGACCCAACCGAAATAGCCCAACAGCTCCGCAAAGAGTACGCCGTCTACCATGTCAAAAAGACTTAGAAAACACGAACCATAGTTCGTTCATGTTGCATGCGCCGACGTGATTGATTTAGGCATGTATTGCGAATTTAATGAACTATTGGGAAGTGAATAACTTGATTTCAGCTTTATAGGGAAGAAGTAATAATAACTGGTTACGAGGTAAATTTCATGGAAAGACCTTGGCTAGGAATTTGGCCTGAAGGTGTCCCCACCACGATTGATTACCCAGAAGTCTCGGTACCTGATCGTTTGAGGGCTGTATCCAAGAAATATCCTAACAAGGTAGCGATTGTGTTTAAGGGTGTTGAACTCACATATCTGGAACTCGACACGCTATCTGATAAGTTGGCAACTGGATTATACGACATGGGTATTAGAACAGGTGACAGGGTAGGTCTATTTCTTCAGAACAGCCTTCAGTTTGTTATCAGCTTCTTTGGAGTTCTGAAAGCTGGGGCGATAATTGTTCCTTGTAATCCGCAGTTCAAGGAGAGGGAGCTGAAGTTTCAGCTGAACGATTCAGGAGCTGAAACCATAATAACTACGGAGGGGCTATACCCGCTCGTCAAAAAGATTAGGGGTGAAACTGGGTTGGCGAGGGTCATTGTTACAAGCCTAAGAGAGAGTACTCCTCCGTTCCTTACCAGTATGAGAGACATTGAGGAGAGCGTGAAGCGCCGGGAAACAATAGACTTTGTGAATATCATCGCAAAATATGATGCGAATCCGCCTAGGCTTGATATAAACCCGAAAGAAGATGTGGCCATCCTATGCTACTCTGGTGGAACCACGGGTATCCCAAAGGGGTGCATGTTAACCCATTACAATCTGATTGTCAACCAACTTCAGCACGCAACCTGGCGCGGGCTTAAAGAGGGCGAGGAAGTCTCCCTGATTTTTCTCCCGATGTATCACATTTTTGGTCTTAGTGAGTGTATGTGCTCAGCTGTTAGCTTCGCTTGGAAGATAGTGCTGCTAGAGAGATTTCGTGCAGATGAGGTAATTAATGCGATAAACGAGTATAGGCCGACATTATTCTTCGCTGTCCCAACCGTATACATAGCTCTTCTCAACCATCCCAACATCGAGAAGTGTGATTTCTCCTCCTTCCGGTTATTTCACACAGCGGCATCTGCGATGCCCACTGAGATTAGGAATAAGTGGATAAAGCTCACTGGTCCTAACTTGATGGAGGGCTGGGGTTTAACTGAGGCAAGCCCTGGTCTTGTCTTAACACCGATTGGTAGTCAGAAACCTCAATTCGTCGGGATTCCGCTTCCTGACACGGATGTTAAAGTCGTGGATATGGAGCTTAGGACACGAACCCTCCCGCCTGGAGAGAATGGAGAGTTGACAGCAAAAGGTCCACAAATCATGAAGGGGTACTGGAACCAATCGGAGATGACCAAGGAAACCTTAAGGGATGGTTGGCTTCACACTGGTGATATTGGTTATATGGATGAGGAGGGGCGCGTGTACTTTGTTGATCGTAAAAAGGATGTGATAAAAGTGTCAGGATATCAAGTGTGGCCCTTTGAAGTTGAGAATGTCTTATCCGAGCATCCAGCGGTTGAGCAGGTGGCTGTGATAGGAGTTCCAGATCAATATCGGGGTGAGCACCCCAAGGCATTTGTTATCCTCCGGGAGGGATACGAGGGGAATGTGACAGAGGAAGAGCTGATCAAGTTCTGCAGAGAGAGGATGGCCGCCTACAAGATTATCAGGGAAGTGGAATTTAGAAAGGACTTGCCAAAGAGCCCGGCAGGAAAAATCCTAAGAAGGACTCTTAGGAAGGAGATACTAACAGGGTCAAATGAAACCCATTAGAATTTCGTAGAATTCTAGATAAAAGGGGTTTTTGCATTTCCTCTTTCATAAACCCCGCTTCCATTTCTTTTTCGATTTCTTTGATTAGATGATAATGAAAATTGAAAAGAAATGACAAAAATGATTCTAAAAATGAAAAAAACAACCCATAATGATTATAAACAATAAGCAGCCATAAGCGGGGTTGATGGATGAGTGGATAAAAGCGGGATGGGCTAGACGGAACTAATGGAATGAAAGGCTGAAAGAGAGAACGAAGAACACTTTCATTCATCATTCAGCAAAAGGAGAAGCAAAAATGAAAAGAAAACCGATACTAGTCTTGTTCACACTTGCTTTAGCCATAATGTTGGTAGCGCCAGTGGTTACACAAGCTTGTTACCGACCTTGGTTTTCTCAGCATCTACATATGAAACCTATTGTTTCCACCTACTGGCTAAACAAACACCTTAATCATCCAGAACTTGTCATCATCGATATCAGAGTTGCTGACGATTACGCAGCAAATCATATTCCTGGAGCGATAAATCTCCCAGGGGGCCTCTGGATCACGAATCCTCCCTTTGGGGAAGATTTACCATGGATGGAATTGCCTGACGATGAGTATCTATTTGATCTTCTTGGCTCTGCAGGTATAACAAAGAGATCCAAAGTAGTTGTGGTTGGTTCGACAAGCGGTATATATGATATACCTGGGGTACCTCCACTCGGTCTCTATAACACCGCTGATATCACTAGAGTGGCTATGACGTTAGTTTATGCTGGTGTCAATACAGTTGGCGTCCTAGATGGCGGATTCGAGGTATGGGTAAATGATGGATATCCTGTAACCACGGAAGTACCTGAGATAAACCCGGTAACGTACAATGGACGAGTGAAAGCATCGATGATTGTTGATACTGCCTATGTCGAAAGTAGACTTGGTAAAGCCATAATCGTCGATGCCAGAGACGAAGTCGTTTACTCCGGCATAGTAGTTGAGCCTTGGCCTCCAAACCCGACAGGCGGTCATATTCCAGGGGCAAGGAATTTACCAACTCCTACGCTCTGGGTTCATTACCTTGATGCTACAGGAACCATGTTAGAATACGCCACTTACAAAGATATTTCTACCCTTAGGGAAATGGCATTAGATGTTGTTGGCAGCCGCTGGTATACTCGGTGGTGCCGCAAAGAAATCATTGTCTATTGTGGCGTAGGTGGTTATGCCAGTACAGTGTTCTTTGTACTCAGTGAGGTACTTGGATACTACAATGTCAAGGTATATGACGGCTCGTGGCAAGCGTGGACAGCTTCAGGTGAACTACCTATAGAATGACAGACGTGGGAGAAGCTCAGGCTATTCGATTAGAGATTATCGCTATCATAATCTCTAATCCCAGTTAAACTGGCTCCCACCTTTTTTTTATTTCACTTGAGCGCAAGCTATCGTCGTCGATATGGCTTATCTCGGTATTTCAACACAAGTGGACATGTCTACCAGCAAAGTTCTGGTTTAGGTAGCGTGTGAATTTTGGTCTGCTGTATTATTTCAAGTCTAAAACGGTGAAGGGGATGGCAGGGTGATAAGAATCAGGGATGCAATGAAATTATTTATAGATGATAATCAGAAAGGAGCATCTATGCGATTGCTTGAAGGGGAAGGAATAAGTAAGCGCTTCGGCGGGCTTGTTGCTCTACGCGACGTGGACTTTGTTGTCAATGAGGGCGAGATACTTGGATTGATAGGGCCTAACGGTGCGGGTAAGACCACACTGTTTAATCTGGTGTCTGGTGCGCTCCCTGCGACATCTGGTATGATAAAGTTTGATGGAAAGGTCATTTCAGGTCTTAAACCTCATAAAATTTGTAAGTTAGGACTGGCAAGGACTTTTCAGATCCCTAAACCGTTTCCTAACATGACCGTGTTTGAGAATGTGCTAGCCGCTGCTTGCTTCGGGTGCAATAAGGATCAGGGGTTTTCCGAGATTGAACCTGAGCTCACACAAATATTAGAAAAGTTTGGACTGGCTGAGAAAGGCAATATACCTGCTTCCCAATTAACGGCGTTTGAGCAGCGCCTCCTCGAAATTGTGAGGGGGCTCTCCACGAAACCTCGGCTCTTACTATTAGATGAGGCAATGGCTGGCTTAAATCCCACAGAATTAACACAAATGCTTGGAGTTGTCCGGGACCTTCGTGATAGTGGCGGGACAACCATCTTCATGATAGAGCACAACATGCGGGTCATGATGGAAGCTGCAGATCGCATCATGGCACTTGATCATGGCGTGAAGATTGCTGAGGGGACACCAAAAGAGGTAGCTGAGAACACCCACGTCATTGAAGCCTATCTTGGTGAGGATTATGCTTGAGGTTCAGCGTGTAAACGTATTTCGTGGAAAATCGCAAACTCTCTGGGATGTCTCAATGAATGTAGTGAAGGGAGAGGTTATCGCGCTAATTGGTGCAAATGGCGCGGGTAAAACCACACTCTTGAGCACAATGGCAGGTCTACTTCAACCAAGCTCTGGCACTATACACTTCAATGGGAGAGAAATTCATGGTTTCCCCCCAAACAAGATTGTTGGTCTTGGAATATCATATGTGCCAGAGGATAGAAAGCTCTTCGCACACATGAAGGTGAGTGAAAACCTAACCCTAGGCGCTTATAGTTCAAGGGCAAGGGCAAAGCGAGAGGAGATGTTTGACTTTATTTATCAACTCCTTCCAGTATTGAAGGAAAGGAAAAACCAGCTTGCTAGGACGCTCAGTGGCGGAGAACAGAAAATGTTGACAATAGCACGAGGTCTAATGTCAAGTCCAGAGTTTTTAATGTTAGATGAACCCTCTCAAGGGCTTTCACCAAAATTAACGATGGAGATCTTCAAAACCATAGAACAGCTTAAAGATTACGGGATTAGCATCCTGGTAGCTGAACAGAACGTTCATTATGCTTTGAAATTTGCAGATCGAGGATACGTAATGGAAACAGGTAAAGTAACTTTAGAGGGAAACTGCACAGAGCTTCTAGAGAACAAGCTGGTTAAGGAGGCGTTTCTGGGCCTTTAATCTGTTCTTTTTTTCCATCTAACCGTAATATGTTCTTCATCCGCTCAATAAATCCAGTAATTCCGTCCTTTATCCGTTCAATGATTCCCGCCATTCCTTCTTTCTTTATTATTATCCTGGTTTTCTCAATGATTCCCGCTATTCCATCAGGCATGAACAGAACAATAAAGATAACAATTATCCCGAGTAGAATCATGAAGATTTCTGTAGCTATTGTGCGTAGATACTCATTCAACAATATAACGGTAACTGCTCCCAAGATAGGTCCATGAAGGAATGCAACTCCGCCTAACATCGCCATTATTGCAGGCTGCAAAGAATATTCTGCACTAAAAGCAATTGCCGGATCAATAAACGGAAATCTTGGCGCATAGCAAGCTGCAATTAAACCCATAAACATCGAGCTAATCGCGAAACCGAGGGTTTTATACAGACTGACATTTACACCCATATGAGCCGCAGCTTCCTCGTTTTCACCTATCAATCTCAAAGCTAGACCAAGTTTAGTCCTTCTTAATAGAAGTATCAATCCAAAAATTGCTAGTGCGCCTATTAGCACGGACCAGTAGATGTATTGAGCGGGAAGATAAAAAATGAATCGAAAACGTGTACGAGTGATTGTTATTTCATACCATTGAACCAGGTTGTGAAAAAGCTCTGCCAACCCGAAGGTAAAGACAGCAAAGTATATTCCTTTTAGTCGCAAGGTCACTAACCCGATTCCAAGCGCGATAACAAAACAAAATAAACCCGCAAGGAGTATAACTACAGGGAATGGAAGGATGTCACCAAAAATAGCTACAATGTATAAACTTATTCCAAAAAAGGCGGCAGATCCCAGTGAAACATACCTTGTAACGCCAGAGAAGAACCACCAGCTCATAGCTAGCGCTGAAAATAAGAGGAGCCTTCTCAACATTGACAAATGATAGAGCCCCAAGAAGAGAGGAGCTATAAGCAGGATTACAATGATTATCACGAACGGAACGATCTTTAGTATGTCTGTAGTTGTAATTTTTTGTAGGTCTGGAAGTTTAATTTGAACCATTGTTACCGCCCGAAAAATCCTTTAGGTCTGATTAGAAGAATTATAATGAGAAAAATGTAAACTACTGCCATAGCCAAGAGGGCATCCACCGTTAACGTGATGTAGTAAATGTAACCCATTACAAATCCTCCCACAACGCTGCCAAGAAAACTGCCAATACCGCCCATGATGATTATTACTAAGGCGATAAACGTGTAAGACGTACCCATGAAAGGATGTGAGAAGTAAATCATGCTCAGCAGTGAGCCTGCTAAAGCAGCTAAACAAACGCCTAAGCCAAAGGAAAGTGCGTGCATCCTATCGATGTTGATTCCAACGAGCTTTGCACCTGTAGGCTCTTCTGCGGTAGCCCGCATAGCTAGACCAAACCTTGTGAAACGCAAGAAAAGAAAAACGCCGATGATAATAATCATACCTGTGACAGCTGCTATTATCATGTTTAATTGAAAGTAGTATCCAAAGATAATGACTGGTAAAGTAGCCCACGAGTATCCAAGGGGAGTGGCACCAAATATCAATAGAGCTGCGTTCTGAAGAATGAATACAAGACCGAAGGAAGCTAAGAGTGACCGAAATTCCAGCTCCTCACTCGTTTTTGATAAGTACACCAACCTGCGAAAAACGAGTATCTGAATTAGAATGCCTAAAAGAAAAATTATGACTCCACTAATTGGAAGGGAAAAAAGTGGGGTGATGAAATAAAATGTGAAACATATGTAGGTAGTGTAAGCACCGAGCATTAGGAATTCGCCATGGGCGATATTTAGTATTCGGGTTACACCGTATTGAAGGTTAAGACCAGCCGCTATCAAAGAAAAGATAGCTCCTAATATTGCACCACCGATGAGTATGTCTATCATGAATTAAACCTCAGTGCCTTTTTAAAAAAAGGGGAGGATTTCATGACTACTAATCCTTTCAGTTTAATCGCCATGAAACCTTTGGACATGATATGTCCATTGTGGCAAATTCCAGCAGCCTAACAGCTCCATCTCCTACTTCTACCAAGCGTCGCTCTTCCCGATTAGAAAGGTCAATCGGTTTAGGAAGCACGAGGGACTCCGTTGGTCCCGGTGGCCCCGGTGGCCATACAGGCTTCGGAGCAATTATGCTCGCGGAAGCAACATCTAGTGGCCACACAACTTCCATCATGTCTCCGCCTTGCCATTGAGTAAGATATCCTGTACCAGGAATCTCAGGATGTTCGCCAGGTACAAACGTCAAGTCTCCGATTACGGTGTCGAAGGTTTCAGTAGCGAGTGTATCCCTTACTAGGGCTCGATTGAGACCAACTTGTTCTATTGCTTGGAAAAAGGCTTCAAGGGCAGAGTAGAACAGAGCTGATGCGGGGAATGGGTAGAAACCGAAGGTGGCATTATGCAGATCAGCCCATGCTGCTAAATCTGGTGTGTCGTAAGCTGTGGCAGGGTATCCATCATAGAAGTGGATTCCCATTGTTTGTGTTGGAGTAAACGCGCTATGGATTATGAATGGGACTTCTACTCCAGGACCAAAGAACATAACATCAGGGCTATACCCTTGTGCTATGCACGAACCTAGAAGAAACATTCCATCAGCAGGATAGCTTGATGCAATCATCACATCACAATCCCATAACTTAAGTTCATTTATGATTGGGGTAAAGTCGGCAACACCAATTGGATAGCTCTGGTATACTGTTATATTGAAGCCTGCGAGTTGTAACGCGCTAAACATTGATCCACCATACTCTACACCGTGTTGGTCAGCGATAAACACTATACCTATTGAATCCAGAGAGGTAATGTTTTCATCTATGTGTGAGAGGTAGCTTGTAATTGTATTGCCAACATGAGCTGGTTGACCCAGCGTTAAGAAGACATAGTTCCATTCGCCAGTCTTAATTCGCGCTGAAGCCTCATTTGCTCCAACTGTTAAGGCAACTACTGGATATCCATATTGCTGATACAATGGAAATGCTGCGAAATTCAAAGCTGTTCCCCATGGGGGAAAGAGAAAATCAACTTGATCTACAGTAATCATACGTTCAGTTATTGTAAGCAAATTCTCAACGCTGCCTTCATCATCTTCGATAGTCAATACAATGGGTAATCGCTCACCATATTCCGGTAGGTAAAGCCCACCCATATCATTGTATGTGTCGACAATCCAGTTATAATAGGGGATAAGATGCAGTTCTGCACCACCGCCATAGGGTCCGGTAAGTGAGAGGGCGCACCCGATCGTAACACTAGTTTTTAGTGGTGGAGTAGGTGGCGCTGGTTGATAAATGAAGAAGTAGTAGTACGCACCGCCGCCAGTAGCAGCAACAATGATAACTATAGCAACTATTCCTAAAATTTGATTTCTAGAGAGAGCCATTGCTTTCCCTCAGCCGTCAATATCCACTGCACGATTTATATAAGACTTATGGTCACTTTCTTTCTGTTTTGTGAGGGAGTTTTGTTGAAAGCAATGAGATTACATGAATATAAGAAGCCTCTCAAGCTTGAAGAGGTTGATGTACCAAAGACAGGGCCAAAAGATGCCTTAATCAAAATTCAAGCTTGTGGAGTGTGTCATACGGACGTCCATCTATCACATGGAAATTTGACGACTGAGAAGTTTGGTGGAAAACGCCCATGGAGTTTGGGTCATGAAGTTGCTGGGAAAGTACAAGAAATCGGGTCTGAAGTCACCGCGTTCAAAGTAGGTGATTCCGTCTTAATCGATGCTTGGGCCGCGTACGCGTGTGGTTCGTGTATACTGTGTCGAACTGGAAATGAAAACTCCTGTAAACTTAATAGTCCAATTGGATTTGCAAGGGATGGAGGGTATGCTGAATATATAGCAGTCCCTGAAAAGGCGCTAATTGGTATTGGGAATTTAAAACCAGAAGACGCTGCAACACTCTCATGCTGTGGGGTCACATCATATAGAGCGTTGAGAAAAGCAAAGGTTACACCAAGTGATACCGTTGTTGCTTATGGAGCAGGAGGCACTGGGTCATATGCCATCCAAATCGCCAAAGCTATGGGCGCAACCGTCATCGCCATAGACCTAATCGAAGAAAAGCTAGAGATGGCAAAGAAGCTTGGAGCCCATTACGTTGTTGATGGTAACAAGGACCCCGTCAGCGATGTCTTAAAAATTACGGGCGAGAACGGTGTCAACGTGGTCCTGGATTTTGTTGGCTTTGAACAAACCTATGAAAATGGGCTGAAGATGTTGACCAACCTTGGACGACTGCTTGTAATCGGGGTTGGACCTGGTCCCTTGAAAATTGTACCAGATGATGCAGTCAATTTTGAATTCACTATAATGGGCGTAAAAGTTGGAACCCACAAAGAGCTTGTTGATCTAGTAAACTTAGCGAAGAAAGGCATAGTCAAATCAATAACCACAAAGTCCTTCAAGCTCGAAGAAGCGAACGAAGCCCTTGAGCAACTAACGCAAGGGAAAATATTGGGGAGATCTGTACTAACTCCCTCTAAGTGAGTTGTAAAAAAATGAAAACTCTAGTTGTTGTACCAAATCGGTGTGTTGGGTGTATGCGTTGTGAACTTTATTGTAGCTTCAAATTTCATCAAACGCATAATCCAGCAAGAGCCCGGATCCACGTTATTCGAAGTGAACCATATATTGATACACCTATTATCTGCTGGCAATGTGGCTTATGCATTGACTCATGTCCCCAGGACGCGATAAGTAGAAACAAGAAAACGGGTGCGATAGAGATTGATGCTAAGAAATGCAATAAATGCGGCCTTTGCATACCTACCTGCCCGATTGGAATGATAAAGACAGATCCCGTTACGAAGATTGCCATTAAGTGCGATCTCTGTGGTGGAGATCCTGAATGCGTAAAACGATGTCCAGAAAAAGCCTTGCTATACATTGACGCTGACAAAGCAGCCTATTACAAGCAAAGAGCATTTGCCAAACTTTACGAGAATCCTACACAGGACCCAACCCCTGCACAAAAATGAGGTGAAAATCATGAAACAATTATTCGGTTATGCTGGTAAGGTTTTGCGTGTCAACTTGAGCAAAAACAAGATTTTGATTGAAAAAGTAAGGGAGGACCTCATTGACAAATACCTCGGATGCACGGGTTACGCTGCAGGAGTTCTTTGGGAAGAGCTCAAACCAGGCATCGATCCACTAGGTCCCCAAAACAAGCTGATTTTTGCGACCGGTCCACTTACAGGAACCCTTTGTCCCGGTTCAGGTAGCTACGAAATTTGTACAAAGTCGCCATTAACAGGAGGCTGGGCAGAATCGCGGGCTGGCGGCTATTTTGGTCCTAAATTAAAATTCGCTGGATTTGACTTTGTAATCTTGGAAGGAAAAGCAAAGGAACCAGTCTACTTATGGGTTCACGACGGGGAAGCTGAAATCAGAGATGCAAAGCACCTGTGGGGCAAACCCGTTTATGACACCACAGATCTTGTTTTGGAAATGATTGATGATCCAGAAGCGTCTGTGGCATGCATTGGACCAGCGGGTGAAAAGTTGGTAAGATTTGCTGCTGTCATGAACGACAGGGACAATGCAGCAGCCAGATGCGGACCTGGTGCAGTTATGGGTTCTAAGAACGTTAAAGCAATAGCAGTGAATGGTACTCAAGAAATTTCTATCGCCCAGCCTGAGGAATTTGGAAAAGCCATAACAGATGCTGAAGAAGCACTTAACAAGAATATGCCTAATAAGCATTTGATTATTCCCCTCGGAACACTTGGATTAGTCAATGTGTACAATAGCCAAGGTGCTTTACCAACGAAACAAGGCTATACCGCTTATTTTGAAAATGCTCATAAAATCTCCGGAGAAGCATTAGCACACACCTTCTTCCTAAAAAGACGCGGTTGCTATAGTTGCCCAATGGCATGCGATCGATATTCCGAAGTGAAAGCTGGTCCCTGGGCAACACCACCTCATCAAGGTCCGGAATATGAAACCGCAGCCATGCTTGGTTCATGGTGCTCGCACGATAATCTTGAAGCAATTGTAAAAGCGAATCATCTCTGTAATAACTACGGGATAGACACTATTTCAGCAGGCAATGTGATTGGATTTGCGATGGAATGCTTTGAAAAGGGTTTACTTACGACCGCCGATACAAATGGCCTTGAGCTTAAATGGGGAGATAGTGAAACCATAATTAATTTGATAGAGAACATTGTTGCACGGGAAGGCATAGGAGACTTGTTAGCTGAAGGCGTTAAACGTGCTGCTGCAAAAATAGGGAAGGGGGCCGAGGAATTAGCATTACATGTCAAGGGTTTAGAAATCCCTGCACATGATCCGAGAGCTGAGGCTAAGTCAGTAGCCATATTGTATGCCACCTCTCCGAGAGGTGCCTGTCACAAACATCCTTTCTTGACAGGATTATGGGAATTTAATAGGTGGACAGGTGGGCTCATAGAGTTGGGTCTTCCATTTCCACCTCCCGATAGATTTGATGAAACAGGTGTAGAAAAAGGCTTAGCTGTAAAACTGCTAATGCATCTTGGGATTATCCAAGACACTACTGGTGTTTGCAGATTTACAGCCTATGGAACTGAAGAAAATTGTTTAACTCCGAAGAGATTTGCATGGATACTCTCAGCGCTTACTGGTCGTAAGATTGACCAATTTGAATTAATGAAAATTTCAGAAAGAATATTGAACCTCGAAAAATGCTTCAACGTTAGAGAAGGTCTTACAAGAAAAGATGATACACTTCCTCAAAAAATCAGAGAACCCGTTGCAACAGGTCCAGCAAAAGGACAAGCTATCAAGGACCTTGACGGAATGCTCGACGAATTCTATGATGCTTGTGGATGGGACAAAAAGACTAGTATCCCAACACGGAAAAAACTCGAAGAACTTGGACTTAAAGACGTAGCAGATCAGTTAACAGTATAAACAAAAAAGCAAGACTCACCAGAGGAGTTATCTTTTTTCGAGGCTTTTTCGTTATCCAGTTGTGTGAGCACATTGGTTAAGGTAATTTTACATTATGGCTATCCTCTAACAGAAATCACTGGTAAAGCTAAGGAAGAAGTTAATGTCAAGAAAGGAGCAACCGTATTATCCCTCCTGCAAAAACTCGTAACAAAATATGGGGTTGTCTTCAAGGATTATGTTTTCTCAAATTATGAAGGAAATCAAGTGAATCAACGCATAATCATATCGTTAAATGCAAAAAGAATCTCTAACGATGTAAAGAAGATTACATTTGAAGAGGATACTTATCTGGGAATATTCACCCCTGTTGGCGGTGGATAACTAAAAAATTTTGAGAAGCGGATGGTTCTTAGTTTGTTGACGGATTCCAAATCTTCTTGCGTTATAGGCGATTATGGCATCAGCCATCGCACATGCTGGAAAAACGGCTTCAGCATCTTCGATTGGTCCATATAAGATAAAATTGGCACCTAGTGACTGAGTGATTAAACCTGAACCTGCCAGACACGTATTGTAGGCATAGGGACCCATTTCTTTTTTCACTTTTTTCCAGGTTGTTATGGCATTCGGTGGTCCACATCCTACAGGAAACCCATATTCACTTTTGATGATGTACACTGCTCTTGCTGAGATGCCAATGCTTGGCACATCTAAAACCGCTGTGTCAATGAGAATGTTGTGTATACCGGCTTCCTTAGCAGCTTCCAAGAGGCCTTTTTGTCCCTCGCTGCCTTCTAAAATCTCCTTTCTTCCCTCTGCCCACACATTCCTCGGATTATAACACATGAGAACAGACGACTCTGCTCCGATTTCTTTGAGTGTGGTTATTTCATCTGAGGTTACAGCGTAATCAATCGAATTGTAGATCGCTCTTTTTATGAGCCCAGTTTCTGCGAGGTATCGCATCACCGGAATCCTTACTTCCGCCGATGGACCATCGACAAGAAATGGGGCGTCAGTTTTTTCAGACACAAAATCAACACATCGTTTTAGGGCCTCGGCTGATGGACCCACCACATCTATAATCACTGGGTTTCCAGTTATTTCTGACATTTCTTCTTGCTTCTTAAGCAAGGTTTCAGCTTGAGATTTGTCGAATTCACCCTTCATTATGTCCGTGACGATTTTGTGTCCATCATAGAATATGCTACCTATCAAGACAGTTGGATACTCCCCGGGTTGGCCCCCTACTTTCACTCCAGCGATGTCGAAGACTTTTTGTTCCTGTTCAAATTTAAACATCTTTTCCAAATCTCCTGAATTGTTTGCTAACCACTGGGAATCTGTTTAAGTCTTTATGCGGGATAAACATGGCATTGGCAAACTCTGAATTAAAGTTGGAAGTGCGTGTGAGTTCAAGATAGCGGATTTTGCTCGACAGTCTCTCAGCAGTTTTTCTTGCCTCTTGTGAGAGCAACGCCATTTTAGCACCACTTAACGCGGTGTTGCCTACAAACTTGATTTTCTCCGTCGAGACTTCAGGTACTAATCCTATCAATCTCGCGCTTTCAGGATTAATGTAACTTCCAAAGGCGCCTGCAAGAAGGACTTGATCGAGATCATCAGTCTTCAGGTTAGTCTCCTTCATTAAAATCCAGCATCCAGTGTATATTGCAGCCTTTGCCAGTTGAATTTCAGTGATGTCCTTTTGTGTAACTGTTATTTCTCTTCCAGTTGCGCTTTCATTTTTCCGTACTAGTACAAATTCTACGCTATTGCCAGTGGTTCTTAATCGAGGTGTTTTCATCTTCCGGTCATAGCGTCCTCGTTGATCAATAATTCCACATTTAGCCATTTCAGCTACGACATCAACCATGCCGGACCCGCATAACCCTCTTGGTTTTACATCCCCTATTGTTTCAAACTCAACGTGATAATCTGAATCTGGGTTGATATGCACTCTTTCAATCGCACCGGTGACGGCTTTCATTCCGTGTTTGATATGGACTCCCTCAAAAGCAGGTCCTGAGGCACACGAGCATGAAACGATGTCCTCAGAGTTGCCAACAAAAACCTCTGTGTTTGTTCCGATGTCCAGAAGTAAGGAGCGTTCTTTTGATTCGTAGATCCCGGTTGATAAGACATTTGCAATAGCGTCCGCACCGACGAAACCAGCAATAATCGGTAACACATGTACGTTAGCCTCTGGGTGTATATTGAGTTTCACCTCTCTCGCTGTAAGATCTATTGATTTTCTTATGGACGGTATAAAAGGCGAGAGGGCTAAGAATTTGGGTTGAACGCCTAAGAATAAATGGTGCATCGCAGTGTTGCCTGCGACTGTTACCTCATAGATATAGTGAGAATCAACACCAGCTTGGGTGCACGCTTCCTGCAACACCCGATTTATTCCTTCGAACGCTAATCTTTGTAGGGTGTCTAGTCCTTCTTCATTATCCTTCACAAAGGCGATCCTTGAAACAACGTCCTCACCATGGATCATCTGGGGGTTTTCAACAGAACCTACGCCTATGGTTCTACCATTTGCCAAATCCACGACGCAACCGACAATTTTCGATGTACCGATGTCAATTGCTAATCCCAGGAGCTTATTGGACGTGTCACCCTTTTCAACCGCTATGATCTTCTGATTATTCCATAAAGTGACGGTGATCGCCCAATTTGCTTGACGTAGGATGTTGGGCAAGTTCTTCAAAAGTTCAGACCCGATTTCTATTTTTTCGAGACTGTATTCTTTTTTCAAGCAATCAAGGATCCTATCACAGTCTGGTCTGGCATCACCCAATGACGGTTTCTGTAAGGTGATGAAAAATTTTGTTACAGAAGGTGCTAACGGTACAGCCCTTTCTAAACCTGTGACTTGAATTTTACGTTCGCCAACTCTGCTTTCTTGGGGAACCATTATGGTGATATCTCGTTTCAGCTTAGTACAACAAGCTAACCTATAGCCTGCATCGATTTCTGATGCGGATAAGTGGCTCATTTCAGTCTTTGTGACCTTGGATACAGCGTTTTTCTCTCGGATGATAATCCTACATTTTCCACAAGTCCCCTTTCCACCACACTCAGATCGAATATCCACACCCACAGTACCGGCTGCATCAAATATGCTTGCTCCTAATACAGTTCTTACTTTTCGTCCCTCGGGCTCAAATGTGACCGTAATATTTCTTTCCTTTATCCGGCGCATGATAGAACTCTGACTAAGTAATTAAATAACTTTTACGAGATGTCCACCAAGCTAAAAGAGCGTTATGAAATGACTGAAGCACTAATATGCCAATTCGTGAGTTTCAACAAAGTTCTGTGAATCTTGCTGGCTCCAAACAAATAATGTTTTAGCGACATCAGGAAGCCGCTCAATAAGGTCCATTAAGGTGAATGATTTTCCTCCATTGATTATCTGTCATAAGCTTTTTATCAAAGATGAAATCAAAAGCTTGTTACCAAATTTGGAAGGTTGAGTGAGGAAAAAAATAGTCGTGAGGTTATTTCATGGGAAAATCCGAGAAGTTAGTCAGTGTTTTGGCAGATTTGAAGGAAGAAGAAGCACTCAAGATTGTTAAAGATAGGTTGAACGCTGGTGACGACCCACTCAAAATCTTAGAAGATGCACGGCGAGGCCTTGAAATCGTGGGTCATCGCTTTGCGAATAAGGAATATTTCATCTCCGACCTGATTTATTCCGGGGAGATATTGTCAGCAATAACCGAACTGGTCAAACCCAAGATAACCCAGGAAGCAAAAACTGAACGTTTGGGTAAGATCGTATTTGGCACCGTTGCTGGAGATATTCATGATATTGGAAAAGATATCGTAGTCTTTATGCTCGACATCAATGGCTTTGAGGTCTACGATTTGGGTGTGGATGTTCCAGTACAGAAGTTTGTCGACAAGATAAAGGAAACTGATGCCCCTATTGTTGGCTTAAGTGGATTTCTAACTCTTGCGTTTGATGCCATGAAAGAAACAATAGAAGCTATTTCACAGGCGGGCCTAAGGGACAAAGTAAAGGTCATGATAGGCGGTGGTCAGATTACCGAGGAAATCAGGAAGTTCACTGGGGCTGACGCCTATGGTGAAGATGCCATGGCAGCCGTAACCCTCGCCAAGAAATGGATTGGCGCTAAGAAAGAACTCTAAGCTGAGAAGAAAGAAGAGTGTGATAAAAATGGAAAAACAATGGGAAGATTTATCATCGGATGAAAAACAGGAAGCGTTGTTTGAAAAGTGGCTTTCACCGAAAGACCCTGAAGGGAATGATCTAAAATTTCAAAGTCCAGAAGCCAAGAAGTTGTACCAAGAAAGAATTACAAGAATCAAAGACGCGATTCAAATGAAGAAAGTGCCCGACAGGGTACCACTCCTTATATTGCCCAACATGTTTCCCACGTTTTATTACGGAATAACCACTCAAGATGCAATGTACGACTACGACAAGTGTGCTGCAGCGTGGAAAAAATTTGTCTTAGACTTTGAACCGGATGCCCATATGGGCTGTGCTGGACCCGGTCCAGGTAAGTTCTTCGAAATCCTCGACTACCAATTATATTCTTGGCCTGGACATGGGGTCGCACCTGAACATTCCTACCAAGCTAACGAAGGAGTATACATGGAAGCCGCAGAGTATGACAACTTGATTCAGGACCCGTCGAATTTCTTCAGTAATAACTATTTACCACGTGTATTTGGCAAGCTGGAGGGATTCAAGATGCTCCCCGCTCTGACTGGTATACTCGAAATGTATGGCGTTGCTTTTAACTTCATACCGTTTGGTCTACCTCCAGTCCAAGAAACTTATAAGGCACTTTTTGATGCTGGGGCTGAAACCCTGAAATGGGTAGAAATGGTAGGAGGGTTCGACGGTGAGATGGCCACTTTAGGATATCCACCGCTCCTCGCCGGATTTACAAAGGCTCCTTTTGATGTGCTTGGTGACACACTTAGAGGAACCAAAGGGATAATGGTGGACATGTACCGTCGACCGGAGAAGCTACTTGAAGCCATGGAGACTCTAACACCACTCATGATTCGAATGGGCGTAGGAGCAGCAATGGTGAACCAAAAGCCATTGGTCTTTATGCCCCTCCACAAAGGTGCTGATGGGTTCCTCTCCGATGAACAATTCAAAAAATTCTACTGGCCTACCTTTAGAAAAGTCATGATGGGCTTGATTGAAGAGGGATGCATCCCATTTCCTGTGGCTGAAGGGGGCTTTACTTCCCGTCTGGAAGTTATCAAAGACCTACCTAAAGGTAAGACACTATGGGTGTTCGACACGACTGACATGACAAAAGCCAAGAAAACGATTGGTACCGTTGCCTGCATAGGCGGTAATATCCCCACCGATTTGTTGGCTGTAGGCACACCTCAACAAGTGAAAGACTGTGCAAAAGAACTCATTGATACCGCTGGTAAAGGCGGTGGTTATATCATGTCCAATGGGGCTTTCTTTGATCAAATCAAGCCAGAGAATCTGAAGGCCATGGCAGACTTCACCAAGGAATATGGCATATACAAATAGCCACTCAATGGGTTGAAAGTATAACCTAGTAACTACAGAGAAAAAGGACTTCGTACCTCCCTTGATGAGATGTCTAAATACTGCTTTGGTAGTGAGTTGAGCATTTCTCAAGGCGGTGAAAATTGAAGAGTAAAATATCCACGTCATAGACACGTTTGTGGGTACGAGGGTTGGTGAACTGGAGAAAAGTAAAGATTTTTGATTTCTGTAGCTGGAGGTTGGGGAGAGAATCGATGGAAAGTGTAGATATGGGTGTCACAATTCGGTTGGTAGGCGTATTGAAGATTACAACCGGAATTGAAGAGATAAAGCTAGATTCAGAAGAAAATGACACCATTGAAACCATACTTGGCAGGCTAGTAGAAATGTACCCTACTCTCCGCCCAGAATTGTATACCAAGACTGGCGAAATCCACAAGTATCTTAATATTTTTCTTGACAACAAACCTGTTCTTGAGAAAAATCTTAATGATATCTCGATTCAGAAGTCTGCAACATTAACACTAGTAATGGCAGTTGGTGGCGGATAACAAACACTCTGGAATAACCCAAAATGACAACAAACCACTATGTTATTGTCAATCTTAGTACAGGCTCAGTGAAAATCAGTGAAATGCCCGCAAATGTACTAAGAAGCTATTTAGGCGGTCGAGGTACGAACGTCTATCATCTTAACAAATTGTTAAGGAAGAATGTGGATCCTCTTTCTCCGGAAAACGTGTTGATATTTGGTGCTGGTTTACTTACTGGGTATCTTATTCCAAACGCGTCACGCTTCAATGTAACAGCAAAATCCCCAGAATCAGGGTTCTTGGGTGACACTAACTGTGGAGGTTATTTTGGTCCGGAGATGCGCTATGCTGGCTTTGACCAGATTATCATATTTGGAAAAGCGAAGAAGCCAAGTTATATTTTCCTTCAGGATGGTTCCGTTGAAATTCGCGACGCCTCTGATTATTGGGGTCTTGATACCTATGATGTTCAAATCGAGTTACGGAAAGATCTAGGTGATGTACAGGCTGCTGTCACTGGAGAAGCTGGTGAAAAACTCGTCCGATTTGCAAACATACGCAATGGTGTGAAGAACGCTGGAGGGCGGGGTGGCCTTGGTGCCGTCATGGGATCAAAAAACTTGAAAGCTTTAGTTGCTTATGGCACCCAAGGTCTTAAGGTCGCTCATCCAGAGCAGCTTCTGGAGCTCACCAAGAATACAAACGAGTATATCCTGAATTCAAAGGTTATCTCAGTCATGGGTAAATTGGGCTCCCCATATTTGTATGATGTTAGTAATGCACTGGGAGCGATTCGCACCAAGAATAGTCAGCTGAACGCTTGGTCCGATTCATTGAACGCTGAATTTTTCGAAGAATATGCCGAAAAAATGGTATCCTGCGCCTCATGCATAGTACATTGTCGGCATCGAAACACCTTGAATGGGGAAGGTCCTGAATATACAACAATCGGATTGCTGGGAGCAAATGTTGGACTCTCTGATCCCAAACAGGTTATAGAGTTGAATAACCTATGCAACCGACTTGGGTTAGATACTGCGTCAGCAGGGGGAATTCTGGCTTGGGTTTTTGAGCTGTATGAAAAAGGGTTGGTTGATAAATCAAAATTCCTTGGCGAGAAGCTGGAATTCGAAAACTTTGAACTCGTCAAATCACTTCTAGAAAAAACTTCCCGCCGTGAAGGGCTGGGAGATGTCTTGGCGGAAAGTAGTCAAGCTGTACAGCATTTTGGACCAAAATCAGCAGAATATCTCATCGCTGTAAAGAACCTCCCTCAAAGCGATCCACATGATGTTCGGTATATCAAAGCGTTCGCGCTAGGCATCGCAACCGCTTCAAGAGGTGCGGACCACTTGCGTAGTCGACCCACCCTCGAAATCTTTCTCAGATTGCCCTCGGAAGTAAAGGAAAACATCTATGGGACCGGCATCTCACCTGATCCCACATCATATGAGGGAAAGGAAAAAACCGTCTTTTGGTCGGATAACATGTATGCAGTAATCGATGCTGTGGGAATCTGCAAATTCATCTGTCATGGCTTTAACAGCCCACATCTCATTGGATATGAACAGGTAAAGAAATTCCTACATGCGGCTGTTGACCTCAAATTTGAAAATCACGAATTGAAGAAGATAGGGCAACGAATAATCGACACTGAACGAATCCTCAATCTTCGATTTGGACTCACCCGCGCAGATGATTCGCTACCTAAACGCTACTTCGATGACCCCGCTCCTCTAAAGACCGCGAAGGGGCATCATATTGACCGAAAACAGTTTCAGACCATGTTAGACCGATACTATGCTCTTCGTGGGTGGAACAATGAAGGAATGTTATCAGAAGAACGTGTGAACGAATTGGAGGCGATTGAATGAAGTATATTTTCGTTTATCCAGAACGGTGTACTGGTTGCCGATTATGTTCACTAGCGTGTTCATTAACCAAATTCGGAGAATGCAACCCAAGAAAAGCCGCAATCAGCGTTGTCCGAGATGAGTTTGAACGATTTGAGTTTCCAGTTGTATGCTTTCAATGCCAGGACGCGCCTTGCATCACAGCCTGCCCACAAAACGCTATCACAAAAGACGAAGGACATGTAACACGCGACGATGACCGGTGCATTGGCTGTCGACTATGTGCAGTTGTGTGCCCTTTCTCTGCAATAACAACCCATGGTAAGGAACTAATTCAATGCGATCTTTGTGGCGGTGATCCACAATGCGTGAAATATTGTTCCACAAATGCCATCGAATATGCGGAAGAAACTCAGGAAGCCATGCAACGACGAAAAGAGCAATTAGCCCGTGTTCTCATTACAGAGAAATAATTCCTGAGATTCTTATTGGCTAGGTTTGTTTTTCTTGAGAACGCCAATAATACTGACCTATAAGCAGATCTTTCTTTAGAGACTCAACGACATCTGATATATCGGCTCCAGTTCGATGGGCATGCAGGAGAAATCCTGCATTTCGAAGATCACCTACTGATTGGTACCCCATGACTTTGCCATCACAAAGAAAGAGCTTCCTGTATACTTCATTTCGATATATACGGATAACTTCACAAGTCCCTATCTCGCTTAAAGTCCGACCAATGCTAAGCACGGGTGTCTCAAAGATGTTGATTAGGTTGATGGCATCAGATCCCTGATATGAAATCTGCTGACCGAGCATATTTTGTGCAGCAATTCGGCCTTGAGAAATGGCGTTTGGCCATATTGCATTGATTTTTAATTCGTTCGTCGCGCGATCTAATGCCTCCGCAACGTCTCCTGCCGCGTATATGTGCTCCACGTTGGTTTGCATGTATTCGTTAACAAGAATTCCTTCATTTGTTTTAATTCGGGTTCCCTTGATGATGTCAAGATTTGGACGAACACCCACCGCAACGACAACCAGATCACAATGAAGCTGTTTTCGACCAACTTGGGCTCCAGTGACCGTCTTATCACCTAGAATCTTGCTAACGCTTGTTGAAGTCTGAACTTCTACGTTCTGCTTTTGTAGGAGTTGAGTCACAATTTCTGCAGTATCTTCATCTAGCATTCGTGGGAGAAGATGCTTTTCTCTTTCAATGATTGTGACTTTAGCACCTAGCCGATGGAGTGCAGTAGCACTTTCAAGCCCAACAAACCCTCCACCAATTATAACTGCATGTTTGATCTTGCGTTCCGCTCTTGCTAAGATAGCTTCACTATCTCGTAAATTAACCAGAGTTACTACACCATCTTTGTCAAGTCCTTCTATTGGAGGTTTAATTGCAGAAGCACCTGTAGCAATGAGAAGCCGATCATAAGGAAGCTCATCCCCGGTTTCGAGGAGGACTGAGTTTGAATCAACATTCACAGCTGTGACATTTGTATCCAGTTTCATTTTGATTCCAGCGTCTTCGAAATACTGACGATCAAACCGATCGAGAGATTTTTCATCGATTTCTCCGGCGACAAATGAAGGAAGTGAGAACAGCGCATAGAATCGAGTCTCCTTTGTGATTAATACGACATCAGCGGTATGCTGATGTTCGATTAGTGTTTGCACTGCACTCAGCCCAGCAGCTCCGCTTCCAATAATTACCAGGCGCACACGAATCCACTCAATACCCAAAGAGGGCATATTTCGCATAAAAATCCGCTTGGTTGTGTTCTGTATTTTTTACGAATAACAGGTTTTTTAATAACATCTTGCATAGCCTCTGCGAGGTGACGCTTTTGGAAATCAAAAAAGTCGCAGTTATTGGCGCTGGACTCATGGGTCATGGCGTAACACAAGTTCTAGCCCAAATCGCTGGGTATGAGGTCTATTTGAAAGATATTAAACAAGAATTCATCGACACGGGTATGGGTCGAATTGAATGGAGCCTTGGCAAACTTGTTGAAAAAGAGAAACTAACCCAATCTGATGCTGATGCAACGCTCAAACGCATTCACCCTACTCTTGATATGAAGGAAGCAATGAGTAACACTGATTTCGTTATTGAGGCGGTTCCTGAAAACCTAGATCTCAAGAAAAAAATCTTTGCTGAAATGGATGAACTTGCACCACTGCATGCAATACTTTCATCGAACACTTCCTCAATCAGTATTAGTCGTATTGCCGCAGCTACTAAACGTCCCGATAAAGTCGTGGGTATGCACTTCTTTAACCCCGTGCAAATAATGAAACTCGTTGAAATTATCCGAGGAGATAAGACTTCTGATAACACCGTTTCAGTTGTTGAACAAGTATCACAGAAAATGGGCAAGGAAACCGTACTGTGTAAGAAAGACTCACCAGGCTTTATTGTTAACCGGATACTAGTTCCTGCGCTCAACGAAGCTATCTGGCTACTCCAAGAGGATGTTGCAGAACCAGAAGATATCGATAAGGCAATTAAGTTAGGGTTAAACTGGCCAATGGGCCCAATCACCCTCTTAGATTATGTAGGGCTTGATACTACCCTTTCCATCACCCATGTGTTCCAAAAAGAGATGGATAAACACAAGTACGCTGCAGCTCCTCTACTGGGAAAGATGGTTAAAGAAGGCAAGTTAGGTAGAAAGACTAAGCAAGGATTCTATGATTGGAACAAATAAACCCTGACCTTATCTTGAACCTGTCATAAGCTCAAGACCTCGAATTGAGGACAATTGAGGGTTATTTGAGACTCGGATTCAGGGTTACTTGTCTAGCTTTGCGCCACATTTTCCGCAGTGAGTAAACTCACTAGGTAAGTATGTTGTGTTGCAGCTTGGACAGGTCTTCTCCCATGGTCCCCATTTGAATTCAGGTGATTTCCCATCTGCGGCTTCCTGTCGTAATTTCATGTATGCTGGAGGTCGTTTCTCGACGAAAGCCCACATTCCTTCATGGGGTTCTTGGGAACTGAAGTGGACGCTGAGCCAGTCTCGTACACTTGGCCATGTGAGTGACCAGACTAAGTCTTTCCAGAAGTTCACTTGCGCTTTGGTAAAGCGTAGACATTCGGGGAATTTTTCAAGGATTTTCTTTGACCATTCTGCAATGGTGTCATCGAGTTTATCATAGGGAACAACTTCGTTGACGAGCCCCCAATCTTTAGCTTTTTCAGCACTAATTCGATCACAGGTGAATAGCATTTCCCGGGCCCGTCGGTCGCCGATAATGATTGGCAGCCACTGAGTAGCGCCTCCGGAAGCTACGCTTCCGACCCTCGTTCCGACTTGAAATATTTCGACATGGTCTGCAGCAATTGCTAGGTCGCATGCCATTTGGATTTCATTTCCACCACCAGCAACGATACCGTTTAATCGAGCTATCACTGGTTTTCCACAATGTCGTAACAGATGTAAGGCACGTTCGAAAATTTCACACCATTTCCAAAAGTCACGAGGTTTCTTAGTGTACTTGGTTGCATATTCTTTAACGTCCCCTCCGGTGCAGAAAGCTTTCTTGCCTGCACCAGTAACGACAATTACACCAACTTCGTCATCCCATGAGGCTGTATGAAGGGCATCACACATTTCGTTGAGTGTCAGAAGTGTATACGCATTGTATTTGTCCGCACGGTTGATTGTGATAGTAGCGACCCAATCTTTCTTCTCATAAAGAATTTCTTTGTATTTGGGTTTAGCCATCTTAACCACCAAAGTTGGTGAGTAAGTATCAGTTTCTCTTATTTGAAGTTTCTACTTGATACTACAATTTTCGATGAACATAGAATATTCTATTACAAAAATGGAGGGAAAGGAATGACACTTCGAAGAATCTATCTTATCTATTCTTCAAAGTGAATTAGGCAGGAATGAATACGTAGGAATCTAATCCAAATGCCTTCTTTATCTCAATTTTTATTGGTGTACCAATTTTGAGATCTTCAAATTTTGCATTTTCTACTCGGGCAACAACGAGAATTCCCTCATCGAGTTTCCCGATGGCGATGATGTAAGGTAACATCTCCTTGAATGCAGGAGGTGAAGCTCCAACATAGGTTTTCGCGTAGATCTCTCCGGTTCCCTTTAGCTCAATCCATTCTGCGATCTTGTCTCCACATTGGGGGCAAGTAGATTTGGGAGGCCACAAAACCCCGCAATTAGGGCATTTTGTAGTCGTGAATTTATTTTGCGCGAGGTTATCCCAGAAAGGTTTGATTTGAGATCCAGGATAAACAAGACAATAGGGAAGGTCCATCGGTTGTTCAGTCAACTTAGTTCTGCCTCCGAAGAATATGAACGACATGATGTGTCGCGAACCCACTCAGGTTTTGCGTAATCCCTGTGGTTGCACCATCGACTTGCCGCGGACCACATTCACCCCGTAACTGCTCTGTTACTTCAGCGATTTGTGCGACACCTGTCGCACCCACAGGATGCCCTTTCGATTTGAGTCCTCCAGAGGGATTAACAGGAATTCTTCCTCCGATTTCAGTATCACCACTATCAATTAGCTGTGGTCCTTCTCCTTTCTTACATAACCCAAGATCTTCACATTCAATGAGTTCTGCGATGGTGAAGCAGTCGTGGGTTTCTGCTAGATCCATATCTTTGGGCTTGAGTTTTGCCATGGAATAGGCGTTTTTTGCTGCATTTACGAGTGCTCTCCATGTTGTTAGGCTTTGCATATTCGAGCAGTTGAAGGAAGGTTCCATGAATTGTCCTGACCCGATGATATCAACAGGTGTATCATTGTACTTTCGGGCTTCTTTAGCAGAGACGAGGATCACTGCTGCGGATCCATCGGAAATCGGACTGCAGTCATAAAGATTCAGTGGGTGTGCAATCATGGGTGATTCAAGAACGGTTTCAATTGTGATTTCTTTTCGAAATTGAGCGATTGGATTTTTTGAGCCATTCTTATGATTTTTCACAGCAATCTTTGCGAGTTGTTCTTGGGTCACACCATACTCATGCATGTATCGCGATGCGATAAGGGCAAATCCTGAGGGAGGAATCATGCCATGAAAACTTTCAAAGGTCAGGTCCTCTACTAAGCAGAGATTACGCATGGCTTCAGGAGAAGGTACATTACACATTTTTTCAACGCCAGACACAAGGGCTGATTCTGCTTGTCCAGATGTAATAGCGAAAAAGGCATTACGAATAGCAGCACTTCCACTTGCACAAGCCATTTCAACTCTTGAAGTCACCTTAGGGGACATACCCAGAAATTCAGCAGCAAGATTTGCTGGATGCGCTTGTTCAGTGAATCGTTCTGATTGAGCATTCGCCACATACAAAGCGTCAATATCTTTTGGCGTTAAATCCTTCGTATCTTCAAAGGCATGTTCTGCTGATTCAACAATGAGTTCACCTAATGAAACATCATTACGTTTACCCCATTGTGTGAGTCCGACCCCAACAATAGCTACAGGTCTCAATCTAATCTCCGCCATTCACATTAATTATAGCAACTCATCACCAATGAACCGTGCACTCTTTTAAGTGCATTCAACAGGCTACTTCATTTGAAAGCTTGAGTGTGAAACACTGAAACACTTTTTACAAGAGACATCTGTATTCGAAGAAAAGGTGGTTAATTGTGACAAATCGTGTTGCTATTATTGGCGTAGGTCAAAGTAGTTTTGGAAAACGTCCGGACTCGTCAATTCGTGATTTGGCGTTTGAAGCATTTCATGAAGCCATTGAGGATACCAAGAATTTGAGTGGTGCCGATATTGACGCTTCGTTGGTTGCTACTGCAGCTGGTTATGATAAACAGAGGTCACCAGCAGCGGTGATTGCAGAGCACTTAGAATTGACTCCTCAACCGACTTTTTTAACTGAGGCCGCTTGTGCGTCAAGTACTGTTGCTTTACGGACTGCTTGGTCTTTTATTAAATCTGGTCTTCATGATATTGTCGCTGTGATCGGTTATCAGAAAATGACAGATATGACATCAGAGGCAATTCAAGAAGTCATGGGTCGTGCTGGTGATGTTATGTTTGAGTCGCCATTTGGGACTAGCATGCCTGCATACTATGCCATGTTTGCCCGAGCTCACATGGATGCGTATGGTACAACTGAGGAAGATCTCGCGAAGGTTTCCGTCAAGAATCATTATTACAGTCAATTTAATCCAAAAGCTATGTTTCAGAAAGAATTTACTTTAGAGAAAGTATTGTCAACCCGTGTAATTGCCAGCCCATTGAAGAGTCTTGACTGTTGTGCAAACGCGGATGGTGCGTCTTGCCTGATTGTTGCAAATGAAACCAAAGCGAAAAAGTTTGCAGAACGACCTGTCTGGATCAAAGGGCTGGGTCTTGGTTCGACACCTATGTCTCTTGCAAGCCGTAAACCTCCATTCACAGGTTTTGAAAGTGCACTAGAAGCAGCACGCCAAGCATACGCTATGGCTAGGGTCAAGCCCAAAGATATCGATGTTGCAGAAGTCCACGACTGCTTCACCATCGCAGAACTCATTGCTTATGGAGACCTTGGATTCTGTAAACGTGAACATAGCCCGAAAATGATCCGTGATGAAGAAACACATCTTGGTGGACGAATACCTGTTAATGTGGATGGGGGACTTTTATCAAAGGGTCACCCAGTCGGAGCGACAGGCGGTTCACAAATACGAACCTTAGTCTATCAACTTCGTGGTGAATCTGGAAAAGTGCAGGTTGATGGTGCAAAAATCGCGCTAGGCCATAATGTTGGTGGTATTGGAATGTACACGAGTGTGACTATTCTTGAGGCGTAGTTTAGAGGTTTGAGGTGAGAATAATGGGATTTGAACAGTTTGGTTTAATCAGTTATGTTTCACAGGCAAAAATCGGTGAATTCACAGAATTTCTAAAAAATAATCAATTAATGGGAACGCAATGTAAAAAATGTGGAAAAATCTATTTCCCGCCCCGTGGTGACTGCATATCATGCGTGGGAGACGAAGTTGAATGGGTTGAAATTAAAGGTGATGGCAAACTTGTTACTTACACCGAGGTCAATTTTGCACCCACAGGATTCCAAGAAGATGTTCCTTATATTCTAGCACTTGGGTTGTTAAACAGTGGTCAACAGGTGTTTGCACGATTTTCTAAGGATGTATCATTAGAACAGTTACAAATTGGAATGGCTGTACAACTAGTGCCTAGAAAACTCGATGAGAACCGAGTGACGTACGAGTTCCAAGTACCCTAAAGGCGTTTATCGGAATTCTGGTATAACCTCAGTGGCAAAGAGCTTCAGGGTGTCTTTTAGCATCTTTGGAGGAACAAAGAAGTTGACAACCATATGCCGGACACCAGCTTTCTGATACTCTTTGATACCTTTTATGACATCATCGGGGGTACCAAAGAACACTGGGGCCTTGTCAAGAACATCGTCTGGAATCTCTTTTGCCATCGCGAGTAATTTTTCGGTAACCTCTGAGTTCATTACTAGATGCCAAGTCATATCAAACTCGTCTGTAACATCGTCATACCCTAATCGACGAAGAATACGGGGACGTGTTAAGAAATAGATTTTAGCTCCAAGTCCCACATTTTTTCGAGCTGTTTCATATTCTTCTGCTACAACAGTGAAGACAAATGCCGCTGGCTCAATAGCATTAGGGTCTCGCCCCGACTGTTTTGCATGATCTCGTACGATTTTCAATTTTTTCGCATATTCGTCAGGAAACATGCTTGCGGGAACCCAACCATCACCTAATTCTCCTGCCATCTTCATGGTTTTAGGTGAATTAGCTGCTATCCAAACTGGTGGGTTCGGTTCTTGAATTGGTCGTGGTTGGAGAAACGCGTTATCTAATTTGTAGTATTTACCATCAAAATTAGAAAGCTCTTGAGTCCATAACAGTCTCATGACCTTTACCGCTTCTTCTGTTCGTCCAAGAGGTTTCTTAAGGTCTATCCCAAAAGGAAAGAGATTCATTGCCTCGCCAAGTCCGACGCCAACAATTGCTCGTCCATTCGAGATATGATCACAGGTAGTAACCATTTGTGCCAACGCTGAAGGGTGGTGACGATAAGTATCACCCACACAGGTGCCTAATTTCACTTTCTTTGTTTGAGTGGCAACGGCAGAGAGTGCTGACCAGGCTTCTAAGGCATCCCAGCGACGAATACCAAACCCAACTGTGTGATCAGGCATCCAAAATGAGTCGAAACCCATTTTTTCAATATATGTTGCTGTGTCAAGAATCCGGTCCCATGCCGAGGGGGTGCTGACAACTCCAAATTTTAATGTGTCTGTCAATTTATCTGTCTCCTATTTATCTACCACTTTCGGCTCGCGTTTTTCGAAGAAGGCTTTGATGCCCTCTTTAGCATCTTCGGTTTCGAAGGCTTGCCCGAAGTATTGCGCTTCGAGTTTAAGTCCTTCTCCAATGGGGCGGGAGATTGCTTCCTTGAGTGCACGCTTAGCTAGTTTTACTGCATTAAGGCCATGTCGAGCGATGCGTTGTGCTAATTCTTTAGCAGTTGGGAGAAGTTGATTTGGTGGAACCAATTTATAGACGAATTGTCCCATTTCAGAGGCAGGGACAATATCTCCGGTGAGGATGAGTTCTCGGGCGCGTTGAGGGTCCATCCAGCGTTGGAGGCGTTGGGTGCCTCCCCAGCCAGGAATGACTCCTAATTTAATTTCAGGCTGCCCGAATCGGGCATTTTCGGAGGCGATGACGAAATCACAAGCCATGGTGATTTCCATGCCACCACCAAGACAGAATCCGTTTACTGCTACAATGATTGGCTTGTTATGTTTTTCCAAAAATAGGGTGAATTGTTGGCCTAATCGAGTAAATTTCTTTATGACTTCAGCATTTTGTTCTTTGAATTGTTTGATATCAGCGCCACCAACGAAGAACTTGTCACCTGCTCCGGTGAGGATTATTGCTTTAGTATCATCCTGATCTAATTCGGTTAGCAGTTTACGTAAAAGTGTGATGATCTCAGGATTCAGAGCATTTGCAGGCGGATTATTGATGGTCACTAACGCAATCTGATTCTTCTTCTCAAGTTCTACCAATGGCATCCTTTTCATGGTCCTATTAGCTTCTAGAGAGTCATCTCATAAGACTTTGATGTCCCTTATACAGTTTGTTGTAATTAGGATTTTAGTTAGACCCAACGGAAGAGCCGCCCAGTATCAAATTTGTACAAATTGTTACGCCTTTTTCTTAATAGCATCAACGCCAAGCTTGAAAGCCTTCAAATTAACCTCTTTCAGTCGTCGAAGCTTCGCGATTTCTTTCTCGAGTGGAGACGCATTAACAGGTGCAAGGTTAGCTCCTGCAAATGCCCCGACCATCACAGTATTCATTACTAATGGATCTCCAGCCTTTCGAGCTAAATCTACTGCATCGAGGGTAAATAGTTGTGAACAAAGCTGATTGAGCCGCTTTTTAACTTCATTAATAGGGGGATACTCAAGTTGACCTGTCAGTACTTCAACGGGATATACAGGGTGCATATTCACGATAGCGGTGCTTGATGGATTAAGGTAGCGGGCACCAACGCGTAGTGCTTCGATGGGTTCAAAGCCAAGGAGCAGGTGAGCAGAATGATGTGGAATAAGGGGTCCAATATCCTCTTTACTTATCCGAATATGAGACATCACTGACCCACCTCGCTGAGCCGCTCCATAGGTCTCGCCAATTGTGGCAAAATATCCTTTAGTAATTGCAGCATCTGCAATAAGACGGGATGAGAGAACGTTTCCTTGACCTCCCACACCTGCAATCACAATGTTGAACGGATCATCAAAATTCAAACCATTCACTCCCTATATTCATGGATGGCATTGTGTGGACATATGTCGACACACACACCACACCCATTACAGAGGGTAATCTCGATTTGGGCTTTGTTAGAGTCGTTGTCCCAGACGCAAGCAGGACAATTAAATTCCACTGAACAGGTCTTACATTTTTCTCCTAAGCACTTATCTGTATCAACTACAAACTGCGGCGTAGGCTCTTGTTTTTGTCGCCTTCGTCGATTGGTAATTAATGCACACTCTCTCCGAAAAACAAGAGCTTGACTTTCTGTTGATATTAATGCATTGTAAACCGTATCAATTGATTCCTTGATGTTGAAGGGATCAACTATGGAAATCGATTGAAACCCAATGCCCTGAAGCACTTCCTCTATAGGAACCGTTGAAGTCATATCACCTGTTGCGGTCAAGCCTGTACCAGGATGTGGTTGAAATCCCGTCATTGCCGTAGCATTATTATCTAACACACATACGATGGCCTTTGATTGATTATAGATGATGTTGACTAACGCAGGGAGACAGGCGTGGTAGAAAGTTGAATCACCTATCACTGTAATGACCGGGTCCTTTAATCCAAATTGTTCTAACTTACCAAGACCGCTAGCAATTCCTACACCGGCACCCATTGAATGCTGATTACGCATTATGTTATGGTAAAACACGCCTAATGAATAGCACCCGATATCTCCTGTGACAATACCTTTTCCTTTGTTGCGTTTGATAGCTCTGTAAATACTATAGTAGGCAGGTCGATGTGGACAGCCAGGGCAGAAGGTGAGTATCCGTCTCGGAAGGATACTAGCCGCATCTGTTGCGATGTTGATGTACTCTTCCTGAACAGGAGTATACTTGAGTTTCTTAATGGCGGCTATTGATTTGATTGCTAGATTGATATCAACTTCACCATAACTTGGAATATGACCAGAAAACTTACCGAAAAAGTTAGGAATGCGCTTCGAAGGCAGTTCTGAGGCGAGACCGGTTATTTGTAGTTCTAAATATGGATTAACTTCTTCGAAAAAGAGCACATTAGTGGATGTTTTTAATTTTTCAAGAATCATTCTTCTCGGTAATGGAGAAATTGTGGCAATTCGAAGAATGCCAACGTCCTGTAATTGAAGAATTTCTACAGCTTCTCGCACGTATTTCCAAGCAACACCGGAGGTAATTATCAATAAGGAGGGTTTACTTGGTCCATCATACTGATTCCAGGTTGACTGCTCGAATTCGTCACGAATTTTTTCTAATTGTGTATGTAGCTCTTTATGTCGTAAATGGGGGCGAGGGAGATTATGTAATGGAAGATTATAATCAAATTTGGCAATTCTTGGAGTCCGATTGATTTTTCCTAGTTTGAAAGGAGCACGACTATGGGCTAGTCTTGTTGTTTCTCGAACCATGACAATGACGCCTTGTTTTTCGGATAATTCAAAGGCGTAAGGAATGATATCTTTGGCTTCTTGATGCGTGGAGGGTTCGAGTACAACGATATCTGAATAGAAGCCTAGAGGTCGCGCATCTCCCTCAGTTGTGGAGCTGTGAGCAAAGGGATCATCAGCTACTACCAGAATCAGTCCACCCGGTCCATGACCAGTATAGGCGATATTAACAAGTGAGTCGAGGATAACAAAAAGCCCATTGACTTTCATAGATGCCATGGCACGGAGACCAGTCCAAGCTGCTGCGGTTGCGGCTTCAAAAGCGACTTTCTCATTGACACTCCATTCTACATAGATACCAGATTCTTTGGAAATCGTGGCTAAATTTCCTAGTATCTCTGAAGAGGGTGTACCAGGATACGCTGTGGCAAATTGGACACCTGCTTCGAGGGCTCCGCGAGCAATAGCGTCATTGCCTAATCCAATAACCGTTTCACCAGGTTTACCGGTCATGGGAGAATTACTCATTGCTAATTACACCATCATAATGGGCAAAAGTATAATGGAAGTGACTATGAGAGAGTTTACCAAAATAAAACCTTTTAGCCACAACCACTATTCTAAGTAGAACTCATATCAACAGTTATATCACTTCGAATTTAAGATGGATGATGATAGATGACCTCCAACTCCGTCAAAAAGATGAAAGTGGTTGATTTTCATTTACACGTTGGAAAACGGGATCACTGGAATCCGGCAATTCATGCGCTTTTCAAGGAATTAAATCCGGGGCTTTATGAAATTCAAGATGAAATCATGACACCAGAGAATATCATAAGTATGCTCGATGAATGCGGAATAGATTGGGCAGTAGTATTAGCAGAACTTTCACCCGAAGTTACTGGCGTGGTAACCAATGAATTCGTTGCTGAGTTTTGTGAAAATCATTTGGACCGTCTCATCCCTTTCTGTTCTGTTGATCCCACCGAAGATCCCAACCCTACTAAAACCCTTGAAAACGCTGTTGGAACTCTAGGGATGCGCGGATTGAAGCTTTATCCAACATACCAGCATTTCTATCCAAACGCATATGCAACCTCCCAAGGATGGGAGAAATTGAGAATGTTATATGAAACAGCGGAGACTCTCGGCATTCCTGTTATGTTTCACACTGGGACCAGTGTTTTCCCTGGTGCTCGGTTGAAGTATGGAAATCCACTGTTCTTAGATGATATAGCTTCAGACTTTCCTAAACTGCCTGTGATTGTTGTACACGGTGGGAGAGGTCCTTGGTTTGATATGGCGTTTTTTGTTACACGACTCCATCCTAATGTTTATCTTGAAATTTCTGGTTTGCCACCAAAGAATTTACTACGATACTTTCCACAACTTGAAATAATTGCTGACAAGGTGCTTTTTGGTAGCGACTGGCCTGGAATTCTTAGTATTGCTGAAAATATCGAAGCAATTAGAAACCTGGATATTGGTGAAAGAGCAAAGACACAAATTCTTGGCAAGAACGCTATCAAATTACTTAAACTAAACTCTTAGAAGTAACAAGATACGCCATTCATTTGGGTCTTGTGAAGATTGTTACAAGGGAACATGTTTCAGACTGAATACACTCATTACAGATTCTGTCTGTCTCAACCTCCGCAGTTGGTAAGATCAGAACTTCGAAGCCTAATTCTTCATAATGCGCTTTGTATTCTTCAGCACGATGTTCTTCGACACTGAACCGTTTCTCCCACCCTTGTTGTTCTAGCTCTTTATCTGATAGATTCATCATTGAAAGCACCCCAGTTATTTTCAGAGCAATTAAAATAAGTCATCAAGCTCATCTTCTCCTGGCATTTTACCATGATCTTGAACATACTGTTGGAGCAGTTCGGTTTCTCGCTTTGTGTACATGGGGTCTTCTTCAAATTGGAAGAATTTAGCAGCAGGTTGGTGGGTTAACTTTTCTTTCAATGCCGTTTGAAGTTCCTCAGTACCCTTGATAATTAGGACCGTCTTTTCTGAGTCGGCTAACATAAATACGCCGGGCCCTGATGGCACTTGTTCAATGTGTGCCTCGTCAAAGATAAGCCATGCTTCAGGAGGCAAAGATGGTGGAGTCAATAACAGGCGTAGGTCACATTGAAGACAGCGCAGAGCTTCTTTTTGTGCAGTTTCTAGCGGAACGGCTAGCTCAACCTCCTCAAAGGACGACTTTCGGTTTTCTAAAGCCAGTAATGGTAATTCAGCTCGATTCCATTTGTAGAAATCCTCATCACGTCCTAAATGGTGGGTGATTTTCAAATCGCCTGCTAATTCCTCATGAAGCATGCCACTTCCGCCCAAGAATGTATCAATCTGTGAAGCGGCTTGACGACCGGTTGCCATCGCTTCAACTACGGAGCTTGGTCCTGTTGCTACATCTCCAGCAGCAAATATCCCGCTCACTTGTGTTTCCCAACTGTTTTCCTTAGTCCATAAGGTTCCAACTTCTGTTTGTTTCAAATCACTCCCTAGACTGATTTTCGATAAATCAACTGACTGACCAATTGCAAAGAACACGGTATCCGCTGTGATAGTCTGCGTAGTTTCTTCATCAAAACTGGGATTGAAACAACCTTCCTCATCGAATACACAAGTACACCTGACCAATTCCACACCAACGACCCTGCCCTTTTCACCAAGAATTCTCTGAGGTCCCCACGCAGTATGAAACACTACACCTTCTTCCGCGGCCTCAGAGATTTCCCATTCATGCGCAGGCATTTCCTCATCTGTCTCTAGACAGGTAAGCATAACTTTCTCAGCACCCAATCGAATGGATGTCCGCGCAACATCAACTGCCACGCTTCCACCACCCACTACAATAACTTCTTTACCAAGATCTGGCTTTTCTCCTGAATTCACTTTTTTCAGGAATTCCAATCCCCCATGTACTCCGAGAAGATCATGACCATCGATCATTAAGCTTTTACCAGCTTGCATTCCGATGGCAAGTAAAACAGCATCAAAGTTGTTTTTTAGTTGAGTAACTGAAATGTCATCACCGATAGGAGTTTTAGTTTTAATTTTCACACCCATCTTGGTTAGAACTTGAATGTCAGCATCCAACACCGTGCGAGGGAGTCGATAGGTTGGTATTCCAAAACGAAGCATTCCTCCTGGCTCCGGATGTTCTTCAAAGATGGTGACATCATACCCCAATCGCGCGAGGTAGAAAGCAGCGCTTAATCCAGTGGGTCCCGAGCCAACAATTGCAACCTGTTTTCCTGTTGAAGATAGATTCGATAAATTAGATTGCCACTGGCCTGTATCATTCTCAACGGCTGTACGTTTGAGACTCAAAATACACAAAGCACCATTAAGGTCAGTTCGACGGCATTTCTCTTCACAAGGATGATGGCAAACATGGGCTAACACGGATGGAAGAGCTGCCTTTTCTCTAATTACAGCTGTAGCTTGCGTGTAATCGCCTGCAACTACCAATCTGAGGTACCGCGGAATATCAATCTCTAATGGGCAGTTATTGACGCAGGGTAACAAGGCTAATTCTCGATTAGCCCAGATAACTTCCTGATCTAATAGAGCACCAGTGGGACAAACTTCAATACAGGCCCCACAGAATTTGCAGCCAGATTCGCCTAGGCTTTGAGCAATCGATCCAACGATTAACTTCTCACCATCAAAAACCATCCCTAATGCATCAACACCACGAAGGTCACTACAAGCTCTGATACAGCGAGTGCAACCTATACACAAATTGTAATCTCGGATGATCAAAGGTTCATTTTCGAGTTTAGGAAGTTTCTGGGGAATGTAACGAGGCGTATCTCCTTTGATCCCAACGAATTCTGCAACTTTCTGAAGCTCACATCGTCCAAACTTCTCACAACACCTTTCATCAACTGGCACATTAGGTGGGCATGGTTCACGAGCACAACCTTCTCGTTGTGCACAGGTTAAACAGGCATGTGGGTGAGAGGCTAGTATTGATGACAACTTCTCTTGACGGTGAGCTATTATTTCTGGCGTATCAATGAGTACAACCATTCCTTCCTCAACTTGGGTATCACAAGCTTGGTAAATCCCATCTCGTCCTTCGATTTCAACTGCACATAGACCACACCCCTCATATTCTATCTCCCCTCCAATGTGCTTGATTTCTTGACTACCTCGGAAGATGCTATCTGTGGTCTTCGTTCCTACACCTGATGCTAAATCCGGGTGATAACACAAGCGAGGAATGTACACATCCACAGATTCCGCGGCAGTAAGGATATTTGACCCTTCATCAACCTCCGCTTCAATTCCATTTATTGTCAGTTTAACCATCGGGTTCTACCTTCTTGGTGGTTCTCGGGAACAGGAAATATGGAATTAATAACGATTGTATCGTGACTAGAGGACCTGTCCTTTTGCGTTACTAAGGAAATGAGTGATTGCTTGGGTTGGGCAAACATTAGCACAAGGTGGTTGGACGTCTGCGCTTGTTGATTTACATGGGGCACAACTGTATTTGAGTTTGTGTCGATGTTCCTCTCGGACACCCATAATGTTGCCATCTTCGATATCAAACTCGTTTGGAATTACTTCTAGTACAAATTCGGGACAAATATCCACGCATTTCCCGCACCCATCACATTTGTCCGTATCCAGCGTTATGAAATATTCCCCGGAACCATCCTTATACCCGTAATTTGCAATCAACACTTTCACCTAGATGATCTAGCTTTACCCTTGGGAGCGTTCATAGAGTACTCTGGCAAATAGCGCTGCTCCTGCAGCCCCTGCTAGCATAGGGTCAAATCGTGGGTCATCGCGCCATTGGTCTGGTTTGAGAGCTTGAATTCCTAGCTCTTTTTCAACGCGTTTAACTATTCCGATATTTTTGGCAATCCCACCAGTAATGACAAATTCTTTCTCAACGCCTACTCGATTTAGCAGGTCAACAACTCGATGAGCCATGGCTTGGCAATAAGCGGCGAGAACCTCGTCTTTAGACCATCCACTGCGAAGCAGTCCAACAGCTTCTGACTTGGCAAATACTACACAAGTGCTACTCACGGATTGGGGTTCTTCTTTTACCGCAAAGGACCGATCTCCGACTTCTTGAATGGGAACCGATAATAAATCAGCAAATACTTCCATGCCGCGACCAGTTCCTGCTGCGCATTTATCATTCATGAGAAAGTTTTGAACCTTTCCTTTTTCATCAACGCGAATGGCTTTGCAATCCTGACCTCCCATATCCAGAACAGTTCGGACCGTGGGTCCCCACATGAAGGTTGCTCCTCGTCCATGGCATGCGATTTCTGTTATGGCTTTTTGTGCAAAGGGAATATTGACCCGACCATAACCCGTTCCCACAACATATTGAACGTCTTTGAGGGTAAGTCCGGTATCCTCCAGAGCCCAGTTCATCGTCCGTTCAGCACTATCAGGACTACTGGACCCGGTTCGCATGACGCTTTGTGCAAAGACTTCTCCATCAACCATGATCACCGTCTTTGAACTAACAGACCCAATATCAACTCCTCCACTAATCACCTTCCCTTTCTTAGGGTCGATGCCCTCAACGGTATGACGATATTCAGGCCATCTCCAAAATTCCTTTTTTGTCATTTTCATCACTTCTTTGCTCTTTCTTGGGCCACTAGGGCAGCGCCATAGGCACTCACATATTCGGGAGACTCGGGTACGTGAACCTCCGTGCCTAATCCTCGTTTCATTGAATCGACGAAGCCAACATCATAGGCTAATCCTCCAACCAAGAGGACGTCTTCTGTTATCCCCAACCTTCGCACCATCGAGACTACGCGTTCAGCAATCGCATCGTGTATTGCACGGGCGATGTTCGCCTTTGGTGTCTTAGCATGAATTAATGATACCACCTCTGATTCAGCGAAAACAGTACATTGAGCATTCATAGGAACTGCTTCAGTGGCTTCTAAAGACATTGGACCTATTTTCTCTAGTTCAACTTCGAGTGCACGTGACATAGCTTCAACGAATGCACCTGCTCCCGCAGCACATCGTTCATTCACGACAAAGTCTTCCATAGCACCGGATTCATTACATTTGACTGCCCGAGCTTCCTCTGCTCCTACATCAATAATGGTCCGGGCTGATGATAACAATTTGATGCCTGCTTTTGCATTTGCTCCGACTTCGCTGATACTATCCTTAGCAAACTCAACTGATCCTTGACCAATTCCGGTTTCTGTGATGTGTGCAATGTCTTCGAGTTTTAATCCTGCTGCCTTGAGAGCCATCTCTGAGGCATCTTTAGCTGCAATTTTCAAATCAAAGCCTGTTAGTGCAGTTCCCTTTCCAACTATCTTACCATCATTGAGGATGACGACTTTCACGTTCTTTGCGCCAAAGTCAATTCCTGCAGTAATCATTTTTGTCTACCTCCTATTTGACTCCTAATAATTCCAAGAAGGAATCCACGGCCTTCTTGGTGCGTTCTAAGTCGAACTCTCGTTCATCACCCATGTTACCTTCGAAGGGAAGAACAGGGATGCCTGCTTCTTTGAAAGCGAGGCGGTTCTCTGCGATATTCAATGATAAACCTTCACATCCACGATTGTAATGCAACATAACGCCATCAACGTTCCATTCTCGTACAATGCGGAGCATCATGTCGCTTTTTTCATGGGCGGAATAGAAATGCTGCCATTCAGGTCGAGAATGGGTCCAATCAGCTAAAACCTCAAGTGCTTGCTTTCTGGTTGTAATGTCAATTCCTTGCTCCTGAGGGGTTGTTCTGGGGCCCCAAGTTCCATCGTCTTTCACTTCCCATGCCCCAATCAATGCAAAAGTGTAAAGCGATCCTACTGACACCACACCATATGATTCAAGGTATCGAAAAACCTCGAGGAAGCCCCAAGGGGGTTGGGTGTCCGTAATGACCCGGCGTTGTTCATTACCTACTGCTGCGATTTTGTTATCGACTCGATCTTGAACTTCGTCACGAAGCTTTTTATAGAATGCAACAACTTCGGGGCGATGTTTCATAATGGTTCCAAACACATAGAGTGAATACATTGTCTTCTCATCGAGAGGTGCTGGAATGGTTTTGTTCAATACGCAAATCTCTGCCCAAAGAGCGGTTGCCTCACATTCGTTGTAGACTGCTTGGATTAGTTTTTCATCATCATAGTCTCGACCAGTGGTCTTTTCGAGCCAATCGATGCCATCCAGCAATTGATTAACCACGTACTCTCGACGCCGTTCGTTGAAATCCTGAAATAATCCTGTGCTTACATCAATGCAGAAGAAGGGTATACCGCCTTCTAGGTCGCTAGCGATTTGGTACCATTTCGCGTGACTACAACAAATATGAGTTGTCCACATGAAATCTGGTTTGGGAAATTTGCCACCGAAAACGTATTTATCTAATACAACTGAACCAAGATAATTTCTCAAATACGCACATAAATCTCGAGCAAATCCTTTCGCTTCTATCGCTTCTTGGCATTTAGCTGCGAATTCTTTGTTGAACGCAACTGATGCCCCATATGGTTCACCAGTGAGGCTCCACACATCGTCACCTAGACCAGCGGGAACCGCACTATAAGCCCAGGCCCCACCTGCCCACCGGATTCCCCTTTTTTCATGAGCTTTTGCATAATTCTCATAGTATTGCTGTCGTAGAGCTTTCCCTTCATTCCAGATATCCAAAGGTTTCGTTTGATATTTATTCTCAGTCATTTTCATCACCTAAAACAGATCGGGGAGTGCAAACGTTTCCAGAAACGCTTCAACGCGTGTCTTAAACTGTCCAATTGGCACGGTTACATCAAATTCTAAGAAATAGGTTGGAATACCATTTTCTTCGAGCATTGCTCTCAATGATGGCATGTCTAATTCATGGGGATCACAGAATTTCTGTTGAATAACAAGAGCTCCCTGAACGTTGTAATCTTTAGCCATTTGCAAAATGTGTGGGAATCGTCTTCGATCAGGCCAATCCTTACTGGGACAAGGAGGTCGATCAATGTATCGTATAGCTAAGGCAGCTAATCGATCTTCTTGGGGTTCAACCTTGTTCCAGAAGTATCGGGTGCCTGTACAGTGTTCATCAACGACCAGTGTAGAATCTAACGACTCAACCATTTTCACGAATTCTGTATCGTCGTCTTCACTACCGATAATCATAAGGCGGGTTCCTGTGTTTCTGTCAAGTTTTCGATTGGGTAGTTCTTTGAGCACGGCTTCTAGTGCTTGATTGTGCTCCTCTTTATCGACCATTTGACTGGAAACAACCATGTACATCGCTTCGAGCCCGGTCAGCGGTGGATTGTCCTGTTTCCGAAACTCATAGATTTGTTTCATTAATTGTCGATTTTTGTTCATCACCTCAATGCCCCGATCTATGTCTTTGTCTGAAATGGAGCGTCCTATCCATTTTTCCAAAGCTTTCTTGACTTCTTCCAATTCACCCCGCAAATAAGGATAGGCATGGGGGGTTTGGATTCCATGGGGCATATACATGTAATAGCTGAACTCTTGTGGAACGTGTTTGACCCAGCTATTGTACGTTTGGCGTATATGAAGACACGATTGAGCAATCATGATGCCATTGAGGTAATCAAATCGACCTTTCAAACCTTGAGCTAAACAGTCACGGCAAAAGGGACAAAACATTCCAAAGATATGGGGCTCGGTTACATCTTGTGCCTCGTGGCTACCTAAAATGCGAACGGGAAGGATATCGGCTGCAATAATGAGCTCTTCTGGAACATAAGTGCAAAAATAACCGAGTACTTTTCCGCCCGTTTGTTTTTTCCATGCCTTTGCATAGTCGTGACGGTTTTCGTACCACTCTTTGAATTTATCAAACATAGGGATCTTCCTGCCAAAGCACTGGATAGGAGTTTTTTCTTCGGTCGGTACTGGGAATAATTTCCTTAAGAGTTTTTGCAAAAATGTTTTATAATGATGGTATATCATTTAACTTCAATGGAAAGAACTGCTATATGTATGCACAAAATAATTAGGGAGTTCATCTAATGACAAATTGGTATTCTGAAAGGGTTCGAGGTTTACTTTCAGCGATTACTCACCCTTCACGTGTGGCAATATTAGAATTCTTATCTGATCGTGATTTTGGTACGAATAAAGCGCTACGACAATATTTGAAATCTTTACAGCCTCAGGCAGGTGGTGATTCACCAGCTGTGATAACCCATCATGTCTCGTTGCTTGAGAAGAACGAGCTAGTCAAACATTCAGAAGATGATGCACGTGTTATTACAGCAACGGTCCTAGGTCGTCGAATTTCTCGAATGCTTAAGCAGCTGGTTACAAATTCTAACTTTGATGAATCTTGGGACCGCTCGCTCTAAACATTGAATCCTTGATCACGAAGCACTTGAGTGAGATTTTTTCCTTGGTCTCGGGCGCGTTGAAGGAAAAATCGCAGGTAACGATCAAAGAAGGGATTACTACCCTTTGCAGCTAAGGGAATTCCAAGGACTAAGTCGCCTTTTATTAGATCTAATCGTTGTGCAGCCATCCCAACGGACCACATCATCCGGTTATCTATGAAGTGTTGGGCTGCTACTGTTATTGCAGAAGAGAGAGCGATGCCTAAATCTAGGATTTTAAAGGCACAGAGAGCAGTGGTTTTGTTTTGACGAATGGCTTCTTCATAATCAGCGCAGGTTTCGAAGCCACAGGCTTGGCAATCCAGGGTTAGTGGAGGACGCCTAGCCCGAATACCAATTAGGAAGATAGCAGCACTTTCTAAAACGGCTTCAGCGTCAGGTTCCAGAAACCAAAATGTTTGGCTTGTGAGATCTTCTTGTCGCATTTTTTGGATTTCTTTTGCTATTTGTTCGATTGTTACTCCAGATACAATTTCAATGGTAAGATCATCGAACCCTTTTGATTTGGGTGCCGTTGTTGCAGCAGCTGCCATTAAATTCGCAACGCTTTTGACTGCCTCACCGGTGAGTTTCTCTCTTTTTGATGGGATTTCATTCACCTTTTTCGAGAGTTTCTTTACTTTACCTACGATATTTGTGATTAATTGCTTCTTGGATTTTTCCCAGTAATCGTTTTTACGATATCCCAGAATTCGTCTTCTTTCAAACCCAGACGGGTTTCCCGGAGAAGTTCTGCAGCTTTATGTACTTGTCGAAGCATTTCGACTTTGTCTCGAAGTTTGTGTGTTTCTTTAACTCGGGAAACAATTTGATTAATCTGCTCATCGGTTGCTTTGATATGTTTCTCTTTGAGTTTCTTTTTCACAATCTGGCTCCCAGTATGTTTGCCCATGTAAAAATCAGTTTTGCGTCCAACCGTTTCAGCGGGGATAGGCTCATATGTGAGCCGGTGAGCGAGGATGCCATGAACATGGATGCCAGCTTCATGTGAAAAAGCGTTTTCGCCAGTGATTGCTTTATGAACAGGAAGAAGGATAGCAAACGATTGCGCAACTAAATCAGCAAGTTCTTGAATTTTTTCGGTTTTGATGCCTGTTTGCACGCCATAGAGGAATTCTAATGCCATGACGACTTCCTCGAGAGGAGCGTTGCCTGCACGTTCTCCAAACCCTGCTACACAGACGTGGGGAATAGTGACGCCTTCTTCGATTGCAGCTAGTGTGTTGGCGGTAGCCAATCCAAAGTCATTGTGGTTATGAATTGAGAGGGGAATGTTCCGTTTAACCTCTTCATAGAGGCGGTCCCTGATTTGGGAGATCAAATATCTCATCGATTCAGGTCTAAGGAAGCCCACAGTATCGGTAATTACAACGCGGTCAGCACCAGCCTCTACTGCAGTTTTAAAAATCTTTACTGTGTTATCAATGCTAGTACGCGAAGTGTCTTCGCTAACAAAGTCGACAATGACTCCATGTTTTTTTGCATATTCAATAGATTCTGTTACGATGTTGAGAACCTCTTCTGGGGTTTTTTTTAATTTGTATTTCAAGTGGAGATTACTGAATGCAATGAAGATAGGAACTTCTTCTGCTCCAGATTGAATGGCAATATCGATATCTGATTTGATTGCACGAGCTGGAGCACAAAGTTTGGCTTGTTTGAAGCCCTCTGCAGCAAGTTTTCGAACGACCTCTTGCTCATCTTTTGAAACTGCTGGAAAACCGGCGGCGATAATAGGGATTCCCATTTCATCCATTAGCTTGGCAATTTCGATTTTTTCATCAATCAAAAGGCTTGTTCCCGGTGTTTGTTCACCATCTCGGAGAGTTTCATCCCAGATAAGAACTTTTTTGGGCAGATGCTTGGGTTTTGTTTGAGGAACCTTGTTAAAGTTTATAATTAAGCCATCTTTCTCTAATTCGTCAAGCAACATTGTTCTCAGCCAACCTGATTAACTAATAGGGATTGAATAGACTTAAGTCTCTTTCTTGTCATATTGCAGACACTGATGAACTCAGGCGTGAAAGGAGAAACACCATGAATTCTAGCTATTCTAATATCAGGATTGAAGTGTCTGATGGGGTGGGGACCATTTTGGTGAATCGACCGCCCCTGAATATTCTTGATAAGAAAACACTTGTAGAACTTCAAAAGGCTCTTCAGGAGATGAAGAACAACGAAGATGTCAATTTCATTCTGTTGAAAACAGCTGGTGATCGGTTCTATTCAGTCGGAGTGGATGTGGAACAGCACCTCCCGAACCATGCACCGAAAACGTTGGCAGCATTCAACAAGGTCTTTGAAGCCCTAATCGATGTCGGTAAACCTGTTATCACTGTAGTTCAAGGATCCGCATTGGGTGGAGGGTGTGAACTAGCCTTCGCTTGTGATGTGGTATTTGCAGCGGATTCAGCTAAGTTTGGTCAACCGGAAATCCAAGTTGGTGCAGTGCCCACGATTGCCGCAGCGGCGATGCATCATTTGGTTGGTCAAAAACGAACCTTTGAACTGCTTTATTCTGGAGATAGTATTTCAGCTGAAAAAGCTATGCAGATTGGTCTCATCAACTACGCTGTACCTGCTGACCAGTTAGAGACCACAGTCAATGAATTTATTACTAAACTCAAAGCGCATAGCCCAGTTATGCTCCGCTACGTTCGTCGGGCAATTTACGAGAGCTTACCTCTTACCTTCATGCAAGCTGTTGAAAAATCCACTGAGATCTACCTAGATTCATTAAAGAATACAGAAGATGCTTCAGAGGGGCTCAAAGCGTTCTTAGAGAAGCGGAAACCTAAATGGAAAGGAAAATAGACTCGCGAGAGTGTCTTAGGGAATCACGATAATCCGACCCAAAACCTTTCCTTCTTCAAGAAGTTTGAATGCCTCATTGATTTCTTCAAGTGGCCGTTTGCTATCAATTATTGGTTTAAGCTGAATGGTGCCATTTTCAACCATCTGCAGAAGGGGAGGATAATCAACAGGACGACAACCAAGAGAACCGCGGATTTCAACTTCTCGGAACATAATCCGCGAAGCTGAAACAGTCCAGTCGGATTCAGCGTATCCAACAACAACCATTCGACCACCCCATCTCACAACCGCTAGTGCCTGGCTCATCACATCAGGAATACCAATTGCCTCAAAGGAGACATCGACACCACGCTTCTTTGTTATCGACCGAATCTGTTTGACAGGATTTTCTTCCTTCGAGTTAATAGTCACAGACGCACCGAGTTTTTCAGCCAGTTTTAATTTCTTATCATCAATATCGACAGCATAAACGATGCCCCCTGCTGCAGCAGCGATTTGGACCACATTGATGCCAACACCACCACACCCAAACACAGCTACTAAATCACCTGGTCGAACTTCTCCACGGTTCTTTACAGCATGATATGGGGTAGAAATCGCATCGGCAACAATGCTCGTTTCTTCCAAAGATAAAGACTGGGGAACACGAAACACATCCTTGGCAGGAACACGGATGTATTCAGCGTAGGCGCCATCAATGTTATTTCCCACCATTTCCTGTCGTTGACATATATTTTCACGCCCTAAACGACAATTATCGCAAAATCCACAGCTTAGAACAGCCGGAATTAGAACGCGATCTCCTTTAGTCCACTTTTCAACAGCTGAACCCATTTCAATTATGGTCCCTGAGGCCTCATGTCCAAGGATTAACGGGGGCTTTTTGAATGTCGGAGTTCCGTGCAGATAATGTAAGTCGGTCCTGCATACACCACAAGCTGCTACTTTAATTAGAACATCATTGGGTCTAACTTCTGGTGTTGGCACCTCTTCAATTTTAAGGGGTTTTCCAGCTCCATAAAAAACTGCTGCTTTCATTGTAAGCACCGAGGAGCCTATCTGAGTTTGGACTTTATATACTTAAGGCTTAGTGACTCGTGATAACCAAGCAGCTTTCACCTTGGTGAAAAGGGTAGAGTGACACCACCACCTCTCCTCCTTGAAGTGATAGCGATTGCAGGAGGCGTAAAAGCGGTTATCGTCATCCTTGTCGTCGTTGTTTTCATTCTACGCCGAAGAAGAACAGGGACCTAACAGCAGCATTGCTTAACATTTTTGTCATGGGAGGCATCGTCTTCCTTTCTTCTCTTATTTTTTTAATTAGGTCAGTAGAGCTTAGGGATTCTTCGGTTCTTTGTAGTAGGGGGATTGGGCGAGGAGGCGTTTTTGGGCTTGGCCTCGGAGAAGGCGTGCGAGGTGGCGTTTGAAGCCGATCATGTGTTTGAGGTCGTCGATGTATTCTTCGTAGGTGTGGTTTTGGTAGTGGAGGAGGTGTTGGGATTCAGTAGTATCTACCCAGTCGGTGTAGAACCAGTCTTCAGGTTTTGTGGCGACACGAAAGGCAGATTCGGGGAGCATGCCGACTCCCATGGCAGTGAGCATTTTAGTAATGAAATCGCGTTGGAGCATTTGGCTGGATTTTCCGCCACCGATGAGTAAGACTTTGTTCAGGGTCTCAGTGGTTACCGCGTTGGCAAAGGCAGTGCCAACATCGCGGGTATGGACGAATTCGATGCGTTGGTCGAGTGGTATTTCGAATAACATCGGATCCATTTCACCACCGATATGTAAGGGGGGGACAGCTACTAGACGGAGGATTGTCCAGGGAAGTGCACTGGCTCGGAGAGCCGTTTCGCATTTGACTTTTGTGGTGGTATAGGTGTCAGTGGGGTTCAGGGAATCGTCGGCGTTTCGTGGTGGAGGGAGATGCATGGTAGGTCCAAATACAGAGATTGAACTGGCTAAGATGAATTTCGGTTTGACCGGTAAGGCTTCGGCAGCTTCTATTAGACTCACTGTTCCGCCTACATTTACGGCAGTGGTGAACTCGGGGTTCCTTTCGCTTTGAGGGGGAATGATGGCGGCTAAATGAATGATGCACTCGATGTCCTTGACAATGTTCTGTGTTGTTTCAGTATCTCGAATATCACCCCAAACAGTTTCAAATTCGCCATACTTTTGCAATCTCTTTGCGGTTTGCTCGTTTCTTTTTGTGGGCAAATCAAAGCATCGTATCGTATGGTTCTGTTCGAACAGAGCTAACAATGTACTTTCTCCGATATTTCCAAAGGCTCCAGTTAATAATACCAACATAAGCATCTAATATTGCAACTTTCCTCTTTAACTCTGACTCACGTGTATATTGGTGATGAAGAGTATTGAGAGCATGGCGTAGAGTGCTAGAGTTGTCCATCGCTGCGTCTAGGGTGGCTGTTTTTTTGGGAGTTTTCCCTTGGTCGCTAAAAAAAGGAATTTTATATACGGGTTTGGTGAATTCGCAGGTGAGGGAGTACTTTGCGCCAATATATCGGTAGTTTGTTGTTAGGTGTTGGTGGAGCATTGTTGGTGGTTGGACTTGCCCTTGCCATAGGCGATCTGACGCTGGACGGATATATCAGCGCCGGGTTCACCTATGGAGCGCTACTGGGATTTTTAGCGTTTTTCTTTGCGGGCATCGGGCTGTCCTTTATACTCGAATCAAAGCCTTCAACATAAACATCTAACGCTGAACTCGAATTACACTCAAATGCCACTGCTTCGAGATGACGCATTTCAAGTTTAAAGATCGCATTTTGGATAAATTGCAGCGTTATGGTATAGGTATTTGTATCGCGGCTAGGTTCGTAGGTGTAGAGTTGGCTTCGCTATGTCTGATTCCATTGCTGTAACCCTCGAATCGACGATGGTGGGCCCGTTGTGGGCGAGAGCCATGTATAGTCGCCTTTATCCAGAGCTTTTGATAGATGAGCAATCAGTCCAATTAATAGAGCAAGTACGAGCCATGCATCCGGAGTCAGAAGCTGAGTTTGCAGCCATGGAAGCGTTCATCGATGAATTTTACGGGCTAAATTTTTTGATCCGTGCTCGCATCTTTGATGATGCCATAAGAGCGTTTCTCAGCTCACATCCTGACGCTACAATCGTAAACATTGGGTGTGGGTTGGACACGACCTTTTCACGAGTAGATAATGGGCGGCTTCTTTGGTATGATTTGGATTTACCTGACGCCATCGCTTATCGTCAAAAGTTAGTCCCCCAAACTGATCGCAATCGGTACTTAGGAACATCCGCCTTCACCCCCTCTTGGCTGAAAGAAATTTTAGTGTCTCCTGAAAAGGGGGTTTTCTGCTTCGCAGGTGGATTCTTTCACTATTTCCCCGAATCAGAAGTAGCCACACTTCTTGATACCATGGCTACACAACTACCGGAAGGGGAACTCCTCTTCGACATGCCATCACGGTTCGGGCTTCGACTCTTGAAACGGCGGTTTCGGTCATTTGGCATCGAAGGGGTTGAACTGCATTTCGGGCTTGGGAATGCCTGGAAAGAAATCCCTAGGTGGTCCTCGCGTCTTCAAGTAATTGACTGGTTTCCCATGTTTAGTCAAATCTCCAAGAATCCGAAGTGGAAATTTAAAACTCGAATGCTGATGCGATTCAGTGACTGGTTAAAGGTGGTATCCTTTGTCCACATTCAGTTCAAATCCTGAACATTCAAAGCTAAGTAGGTGCAGAAATTAACCATGGCGGAATTACCTGGCTTGGAAACCTCGGGCGCTAGAGAAATTGCCGACCATCTAAAGACAATTACGGGAGGAACCGTCTTGGATGTGGCTACTGGAAAAGGCAATTTCATTGAGACACTCATGAAGACATTGAAGACTTACGACAGCTTTGTCGGCGTTGATATAGACCAAGACGACTTAGCTCACGCCAGAAAAAGGTTCCAAAATCAAACAATTAGCTTTTTGGAAATGAATGCCACACAACTGGACTTTGAAGATGAATTCTTTGACACGGTGTCGATTGCGAATTCGTTACACCATCTGGAAAATGTCCCCGCTGTATTGGCGGAGATTAAGCGGGTCTTAACGCCTGGTGGACATTTCATTGTCTCGGAAATGTATCAGGATGGCGCGCAGAGCGAAGCCCAACACACTGATATTCTGGAGCACCATTGGACCGCCAAAATCGATCGGCTAAAAGGACTTACTCATCACGAGACCCTATTTCGACGATCCATAGTCGCTGAGCTGGAAGCCCTCCATTTCACTGATCTTGTTTTGCTAGATTCCTCACGGTATGTGAAGTGCTTGTTCTGTGAAGACCGGTTTGGCTGTGAAAACCCCAAATCCGCATCAATGATTGCGTCTTTCATTAAGGGAGTTGACAAAACCTTGCAGTCCCTAGAGCCCCACAAACGAACCCCTGAACTCCTAACAGAGGCAGAGGCGTTGAAGGTTCGAGTAAAAGAAACCGGTATAGCTAACGCCTCCATTGTCTTTGCCATTGGCACCAAATAACTAAGACCTTTGAGGCTCATCAACACGTTTTTCTCTCCGTTTGCCTGGGTCATTCACTAAAGCCTATTGAATGGTGAGAAGGGTTGCATATTTACGCTATAAGGTGAAAGAGTGTAGCGCTTGGGAGGTCAAAGGATGCCCGTGGACCTAATTGACAAACAGATTCTTTACACATTATTAGAGGACGCACGGATTTCTTACCGGGCTATCGGGCGAAAACTGGGGCTCTCTGTTACAGCTGTGCGTAACCGGATTCTCAAGATGGAAAAAGCGAAGGTCATTCGCCGCTATTTCATCATCCCCAGCTACGCCATGCTTGACGCCTCCTTCTTCACAGCTATCCTAACATTGAAACATCATCCACCCAGCGAAACCTTCCGCGATTTCCTGGGTGCCTACCCCATGATCAACAATGTCAATCTGCTAGCAGATGGCAACGTGATGGTCTGGGGAAAATACGTCGGACCCAAAGAACTCGACGAACTCACCTTGTTCCTCCATGAGCTCGACGATATCCGTGAGGTTGAATTTCATACGATTTTAATCGAAAGAGGAAAGCGCTGCCCCCTCACATCCATGCAACTCCAAGTCCTTCGCTGCCTGCGCGAAAACGTGCGCATGCCCATCAAAGACATTGCCCAAAACACTGGGATGACCCAACGACGGGTCCGAAAACTGCTCACCGAATTAATTGGCACCGAAGGTTCTGCTGACGAACAAATGTTCCACGAAAACGGCGTTGGCGACTATCGGACCGCCCAACAATGTTTTCATACCCGCACCGATGGTGACGTCGCCGAAGGTGGGGCAACCCGATTCTATGCCCGCACCGAGTTTCAGGGTGGCGATGAAACACGCCGATCCATCGTCGCCCTTCTAAAACGAACATATCCCATGGAATACTGGTTTACCCACGCCAGTGCTTCGGCGCCAGTCCTCTTTTCGATGTTCCTTGTCGACATCGCCAATTATTCACCTGAAATCATCAAACGAATCAAAGAACTCGAAGATGTGGTATCCGTTCGACCCATCGTCTATTTTGCCCACCATTACTACCCAGGATTAAACGAACGGTTCTGGCAACACCTCCTCGGTTGACAAACCGTCCAAGCGCCTTATAAGTAGCGTTCACTTTGTAAACCGATCACCAAACACGGGTTAATATGCCACGAAGACACACTTCTCCTTAGTGGAGTGACCTCAGTTTTTGGAAGCCACTTCTGGAGTGTGTATGTCATGCGAAAACGCTTCGTAATAATTCCAGTCCTGATGCTGCTTCTGCTTTTGAGCATCGGTAAATTCTCACTATCAAGCTCCGCGAGCATCCAATGGACGGACGACTTTGATGATGGCGTCTTAGATGGCTGGACGATAGTTGAAGGCGGATTTGTTATTGAGGACGGCCGAGTCTCGGGAACAAACCGTGAAATAAACGTCATGCGCCATGAGAGTACGAACTCCTATGGGTATTGGAGCTTCGATGTGTATTTCATCAGAACTGACTACCATCTGAGCTGGCACGTATTCTTTATTGCTTCTGAGGATATACTCTGGGATCGCCCACAAAATGGATATTGTCTTGAGGGCTGGGCCTTTTTCTATCAAATAATGAAAACGATGGATTATGAACCACATTACTTGGATGGGTTTCGTAATGGCACTTTGTACGATCAAATTCATATCATGATGCATTTTGACATCGTTCGAAGATATGATGGGTACATGTATGTCTGGGCGAATTACTCAACGAACCATATCTTCTTTGACACTTATGATGTCAGTCATACCACCTCTGCCTATTTTGACATCGTTCTTGACCACCATCAGCAGGTATGGATTGACAACATTTGCGTTGATAACAATCCAGAGAACGGACCAGATCCCATTGACCCCGCTTTAAACACTGAAACAATTAATAAAATTCCGCCGGAAGTTCTGCTCGTAACGCCCTGGGCTATTGGTTTATGCTTAGTAGTAGGAGGATTAGTAGTTTGGCGACACCGCCAAAAGAAAGTGGACATAACACCAGGAGAAGAACTCAAAGAATAATGTCATCAGGTTGATTATCGATCCAGATTCTCACACTGAGCCTTCACGAAGAATAGTTACCCGAGTCGAATGTTTTCAAAAATACACACTCCATCCGCATAGGACACGAATACCAGGGCGGCATCCACGTCCCTGGTATTCCCATTTTCTTCAAGTGCAAGTCAATCCTGGCTCTTTTGGTTCCTCCTTAGGAAACAAAATATTCTAAATTCCATGCAGTTTGTCCTGTTTCTGCCCTGAACCGGTGAACGTGGCTTAAATGCCAGGAAGTACCGAATATCTCAGGTCACAAGCTACCATAGCTGCCGATGAAATCCGAACAGATATATACAATACTAGTCAATATGGCTCAGGTTGGAGGGTCTCTGAATGAGAAGAAGGCTGTGCTTCGCAGCAATGCTGTTCATGGCATTGCTTTGCGTCACATTTACAGTTCCCGATTCAAGCACTGCGACACCTAGATGGGGTGAAACCTTCACTGGTGACGATGCTCTCGATAACTGGACAACCTTACGTGGAGGTTTTGCCATTGATAACGGTCGGCTCACTGCAACAAACCGCTTTGAAAGTTTCATCTTCCATGAAAGTGACGTCGCCTATGGCTGGTGGCGGTTCGACATATATTATGTTAAAAATGATAACCATAGGCGTTATACTATTTTTTTCCTCGCTGACGGCTTCGCATCTTCAGGAGATCCACTCAATTCCTACCAAATAGAATACAAGGAGACTTGGTATGGGGGTGATGTAGCAAAACCGCACAAGTACGAACTCCAAAAAGTCATGAATGGTATCATCTCCTACCATGGTGGGTTTGTAGAGCCCTTATATGGGCCTCACATTATTGAGATGGTTCATGTAGACATCGTCCGAACACCTCAGGGACATTTGTATGTGTGGCTCAACTATACAGGAGATGAGCCCGAAACGGGAATTTCCTTCCAAACCAACGAAACCCTTCATCCGGGCCCTTGCCCTACGACTTGTTCTTATTTTGGTATCAGAATGCGCCACAATTATACTCAATGGATTGACAACATTCAAGTGGACAATAATCCCGAAAATGGACCACCTCCTCCTCCACCCCCTCTTATTGGTGGGTCCGGTCTTGAAATTGTCCTGTTGGTAACCCCTTGGGCGATTGGCTTATGTGTGGTCGTGGGTGCTTTGGTGGTGTGGCGGCGCCGCCAAAAGAAGGTGGAGATTACGCCTGGAGAGGAACTCGAGGAGTCAGCGTAGTCGACTATAGAACTATTTTTTGGTCTTATTTGATCTTTCAAAGAGAATTACACCGCTGACTATTTACCCTATTAGCGTGTAGGAGTGATGCTTGGGTTTCTTGGTGGTATGTGTGGACCAAATCGATAAGGATATTGTCATGGCATTGATAGAAAACGGTCGGATTTCGTTCCATGCTTTGGCTCGGAGGCTGAATCTGTCGGTTACCTCGGTGAAAAAACGCTATGATCGCCTCCTTGAAAACAAGGTGATTCTTCGGTTCACGATTTATCCGTCGCTGGCCATGCTGGATGCTGAATACTTCTGGGCGTTTCTCACCACCACAGACTCAACGACTAACGAAGCCCTTCTGAACCGGCTTGGCGCGTGTCCTATGATTGACATAATAACCATTCTTGCTGATGGGGATCTTCTCTGTTGGGGAATGTATAAGGGGTCTAAGGGCTTGGATGAACTCACCAACTTTCTTCATGAACAACCAGAAATATCGGAAGTTGAGTTTCATACGCTCGTCGTTCAACGGGGCCAAAAATGCGAACTCAAACCTGAAGATGTGCATGTCTTGGCGTGCCTCAGGCATGATTTGCGGATGCAAATCAAGGAAATCAGTCAACGTTCGGGATTTAGCCCTCGACGGGTACGGCGGATTCTCGATAAGTTACTTCTTCGTGAGGGATCCACTTCTGAGTTTTGGGTGAAAGCCAAAGGCGTAGGCGATCGGCTGTCCAACCTGGCGTGTTTTCATGCGCGCATTGATTCAGATGTGGCGGCAACGGGGTATACTCGGTTTTTAGTCCGTATAGGGTATCAGGGGGGCTCGGATGCGAGATGGGCGCTTGTGGAGTGGTTGCAACAGCGATATCCCTTGGAAATCTGGTACACTTTTGCTAGTGCCTCAGAGCCGGTGATTTTTACCTTGTTTCTGCTTGAATACATGAGCCAGACCCCTGAACTCATCAGAGCCGTCAGAGCGGCTCCCGGGGTTGTTTCCGTCAAACAAATCATCCATTATCAGCATCGATTCTATCCCGGACTTAACGAAGCGTTCTGGGACACCCTCCAACTACCTGAATAATACGGGGCAGGGTTACAAATAAGACGATTTTTACTTTTTTTCGGCACTTTTATGACCCCAATAACTCACAGCCACTTAAATCAAACCAACACAAAAGAGACGATAACATATTTCCTGTCAGGTTGGAGGGCTTGTACGTGAAGAAAAGGCTGCTTTTCCCGGTTTTGTTTCTAGCTACATTGCTTTTTGTGAGATTTACAATCCCTGATTCCCGCATCGCGATTCTCCAATGGATTGAGGAGTTCGATGGAACTCTCGAGGACTGGACTGTATACATTGGAGGGTTCACAATGGTGCCGGAGGGGTATCCACAAGATCGGCTCTACGCCACAGGTGATTATCAAAATTACGCATCTCGTGCCAGTACCAATGCCTATGGTTTCTGGAGTTTTGACATCTATTCGTGGGACACGTACTTGCACGGTGGTTGGGAGGTCTTCTTCATCGCACTCGATGTGGCCAATCTCGATTATCCCAGCAATGGATATTACTTGCGAACAGAAAGGGGTGAATATCAACTCGTGCTCATGGAGAACAATGTTCGTCGAATCATGGATGGCTACAAAAACACAACACTGGGAGATGATTCACGATCGATTTATGAGATGATGCACGTTGAAATCGTCCGCCGCTACGACGGGTACCTCTATGTCTGGCTGAATCGGACGACCAACGAGATCTTTATCGATAATTGGCCCGTTCACGAAAACACTTTCAGTGCCTCCGCATTTTTCTTTATCTCATTCTGGCACAATTACACGACCTCTCACCAATGGATTGACAACATTCGCGTTGACAATAATCCCGATAATGGACCACCCCCACCACCATATGATGATGAGCTGCCGATGGTCTTGTTAGTCACCCCGTGGGCTATCGGGTTATGTTTGGTGGTTGGCGGTTTCCTTGTCTGGCGACGGCGTCAGAAAAAGGTGATCATCACACCGGGTGAGGAAATAAAGGACTCAGAATGAACAGCAAGGATTCAGCATCTGAATAACGGGGTAGATATTTAAGGGGCTTCGAGAATCAGTCTTTCGGTCTGTTATTCGAAAGTTTCGCGGCTCTTAGCTACTTACTCGCGTGTGGTGTATCTGTGGGTCACGGCGGCTTTTTGGACTCGCAGATCAGCAACCTCACGAAAGGTCATTGTTGTGTCAAGTAAGCAAGCACAGAAACTCGTCCATCTCCAGCCCTATCAACGAGGAATCACGATTAAATTTCAAGTTCTAAAAACCCAAGCCATCCGGAAGGTCAAAAGCCGCAGTGATGGCTCCAACCATCAAGTTGCCGATGTGCTTATCGGCGATGAAACCGGTGTTATGCTCTTAACATTATGGGATGAAGAGATTACCCAAATTGAAGATGGGAAGGCGTTTCGGATCATTGGGGGGCAATCAGGTCTATTTCAAGGACGATTACAAGTCAGTCTGGGACGAAACGGAAAACTCGAACCAGCAGTCAACCCAATCTCTGAAGTAAATACCGAACGGAATTTATCCTCAAAGTCTCGCTCATCATCACAAGATTCAAAGGGAAACAAACGAATCCCAAACCGTCGCAATCCACCTGTTCGCCGGTCTCGTGGCTTCAAATGGTCACGAATTGATCGTGAATCGAACTAACACCTTTTTCCTAGGATTTTTGCAGGCTTTTTTAAAAAAAGAAAACGGGAGGTCATGCCAGAATATTTTGTGGCTGTGCCTCCGTGTGTGTTCGTAGATTAGTATCGACCACGACCGCGATCTCGGTCTCGTCCGCCACGGCGTGAACCGCCGCCACCACGACGATAACCACCACCACCGCCACTATAACCCCGACTATAGCCGCCATAGCGGCGTGGGGGGCGTTCGTGTTCGGCAGCGGAGAGATCGTTGTCCATGTCGATTTCTTCGATTTCACTGTCTGTGTCTTTTAGTTCACCATAGCGTCCGATGTTCAATCGGAGGTGGCCTTGGAACAAGCTGGTGTAACCGTTTTCTAAGCGGTAACTTTTGTCTTGTTCGACGGTGTCGATCATATCGTCCCACAAACTAAGAATAACGGTGCCAGTGGAGTCACCGGCGACAGCATCAAGAACACGATGGGTTTCCCCGTCTTTGCGGGAGGTGACTTCGCGTTCTTCGCCTTTTTCGACGACTTTGAAGGTGATGTTCAAACTTTTCATACTGGGTCGCAGGTCTGCGACTGTTGCCTCAACAGGCTCTCTATCGTAGCTCATTTTCGGTACCACGTGTCTATATCAAATCAGGATCCAAAAAGAGAACGTAACTCGGGACTCTACCATACCTGGATTTTTTCCCAAACACAATTCGCCATTGGGTGCTGATACACCTGCCAAACGTTCACCCCTATAAAAAGCCTTGCCTCTGAGCGATTTCTTTACCAGAATCAGTGGGGTTCCATTTAGCACGGGTTCACGTTCCAGAACAGCCATGTTTCTTCTGTTTGCAGACTTTTTTGACCCTCCCTAGTACCGGTCAATAGAAAACCCACCCTCACCAGTCATTCTTTACGCTTATTATCCACGCAATTGGAGGGGCGACCCCACAAGGAGCTAGGATGACATGAGGTTTTCGGATTTGATTAAAGAATACAGGCGACTGCGTTCCATTCATGAAGATGAACTCGTGTTTAATCAAATCTCTGAAATGGCTGTCACTGTACAAGAAACCAATCGAATCCGAATCCTCCTCGTCCGACAATCAGATGAACCAGAGCGAATCCGGATGGATATCGAGGTGATTCTTCCTGAAAAGATGTGGGGGCTAGATGCCAACTTATCATCCAATGAGATGACCACACTCAATCAACCTGAACTTCGTCTAACCCTTGAAGAAACAATTCTGCTGTTTCAATATCTTCTAAATCTCCAAACAATCGGGTTTAATCTAGATCTCTTTAGCGATGAGGGTGTCTGGGTTGCTTCATATTATTTTGACAAAGAACCTAGCAAGACCTTATTCACTCAATGTAAACCACCAAAATTGAAGGCGAATTAGCTTTCGAATCTGACATGTTTGTATTAGTCGATTGGACTTATGGTTTTACAGGAATCCATTCCCTTAGGTCCTACATTCTCTGCAACGATATTTATCTGGATGACGCAACAGGTGGCGGGATCTTTGATGCCTGGCTCTATGATTCCGGATAGCTGGTAATACAATTTCTGGTCATGGCTTTATGGGCATTTATTTCGGACTCTGGGGTGAAGCTTGGACTCCATTTTGGGGAACACTTACTGATGGTGGCAGTGGCAATAAGATCTTCTTCAACGATGTCAATGAACAAACTCTTGAAGTGGTGCCTTACTATTATGATTGGCCTTTCTTCATTGATCCTGAAACAGTTGCAGGAATCTGACTTGGTCCATACTCCAGTGATAATTTTGTTGTTCACTGCGGAAATACAAATGATGTCTGGGACTTTGCACCACCCGATGCGAACAAAATCATCATTCTTTAGAGCTAATTAAAACAAACTAACAATTCATGGGAGGCCTTGCCTCCTCCTGTTTCTTTTTTTAGAGTTCTCAGAAACTTATGTCTGTTGCCGTTATTAGATAATTACAGTCAGAACACCTAATCCATACATGGATTGACAGAAGCGAACAACAGTGTCAACTAAATCGTAGGTTCTTACTTGTGCGCGATACCAGGGCGTATCAATCGTGAACAATTCTTGACCTACTACAGTCACTTGCACATCAATATCATAGCCTTTCTCTGTTACGTACACCCAATTGTAAACGATTTGCTCTTTCTCGTCCTGAGGAATTTGAGTAAGTTGCTGCGGTTCATGTCCCAAATCTTTGGTTGCCATTTTTCCATCACCATCCAATTATGAGGTTCTTGAGAACATGTAACCCAAAGGCGGCATCACATATCAATCAAGGGGAGCTTAGAGGTTCAAGAATGAACTTTGCTAACCAATTTTTTACCCATTTTTGAACAATCCGGTGTAAAATCCTGTTTTCGGGGCTTACATGGCTAGAAACCGTGAACATGAATGGATATATACCTCTTTAACCTGAATGTACAGTTAGTTGGAGGGTTCGGTGACCCCCGTGGACCTGGTTGATAAAGGTATTATAGCCGAATTAGAAGGCAATTGTCGGCAGTCCTTTCGAGCACTAGCACGAAAATTAGAAGTGTCGAGTAAAACGATTCGAAGCCGCATTGAAAAGCTGATTGAGTTAGGAGTAATTCAGCGGTTTCTCGTTGAACTCAACTCAGAGGCTCTTGGGGCCCACTTGGTCATAGCTGAGGTATCAACCCTCGGATCCGAAGATGCACATGAATTCATTCACCAAATTGGGCAAAGTCCGGTCGTTCGGTTAGTCTCACGTTTGGCGGATGGCACCTATGATGTGGAAGCGGAAGTTCGAGGTAACATGGGAACCGTGAACTTTGGACAATTTCTCCGTGGTCTTGATCGTGTGTCTGATGTCGAAATTCATGATGTCATCGAAATGCATCCCCATATCACAAAAGAAGTGCATTCAAAACCTCAGGCCTTAAACTTTGATTTCACGAAAATTAAATTGAATGTATTAAGGTGTCTGCGAGAAAATCCACGGATGCCAGTCGTAGATATGGCTCGAAGAACAGAGATGAGCGCCAAGCGTGTTCGCATGGTGCTTCGCCAATTACAAAATTCGGGCACTTTACGTTTTACACTTGAATGGCTTCGCAGCGCTGGTAATCAAATCGAGTTTCGAAGTCGTATCCGTTATAATGCAGAGAATACTAGTCCCAGAAAGTTGGTTGCTTGGCTTGAGCAGCGATACCCGCTAGAATATTGGACCTCATATCTTCTAAGTGATGAACCCACTCTGCTCCTTGATTTTGCCGTCGATACCTTACATCATGTGGAAGCAATTGATCTGGAACTCAAGGAGTCTCCATATAGTACCGTAGTTCACACCATGGTTATGTTCCCTCATCGAAAATTTCCGGGACTGGGTCAAAATCAGCTTAACTCTCTACTTGAGACTTAGCTCCTGCTCCTTTTTGGTCAAAAACCAGGATTTATACCGACCGGTGCAAAAATCGTCTCTCTGAAACTGATTTCTGCGTTTTTTTGCACAAATTAGCTCCCGTCGATTGATATGCGATTCTGAGGTAAGATTAGTCACCAACCAACTGGGTTGCTTCCTCATTAAGGTGGCAATCCTCAGGAGGGATTTGTAAATGAAACTGAAAACAAAGAAAATCCTCTTGCTCGGAATCGGGTTTATCTTCCTTTTTGCCATGGTTATCGTTCCTATGGGTGTAGCGATCGCAATTCGACCAACGCTTCTACCCCGCATTGGGCCAGGACCGGGAATCCCTGGAATTGTTGAAAGTGAACCTTTTAACGGATTTGACTGGGGCTTCCTTGGTTGGGATGGCACTTATGCAAGCAATGCTGAGTATACAATATTACCAAAGTGACATCGTTAGAATGGCAAAGGGAATGTTCCGCCTATCCGACACAATTGGAGGGGAGAGCTCATCTCCCCTCGCTCACTTTTTTTGAAGACTGAATCTATCATTTTGGAGTTGAATTTTACCAACTTCTTGGAGTTCTTCTAGGTGAAGCCGAATCATAATTCGCTCCCAGTATCGCAAAAGGGGTTCTTGATATGGAAATCGTCCATAGATTGGTTTAGATTCAACTAGCTGGTCTAATGTTTTAGGCGAATCGAGTAAATCGAGGATTCTAACATTCCGCTCATCGAGTCGACCGGAATATGTCTTCCATTCGGAAGAAATTTTTGAAGTTATGATTCCTCGGTGAGAGGAGACCACCATTTTGGTGGGTATCTGCTTCAGACGAGCGATCGATTGGCGAAACTTTTTCAAGCTAGATTCTTCGTGGCCATACCAAGGAAACGAGGTGAGGTCATAATCAAAGGAAAACAGAATGCGCTTCGGTTCATAGTAAAGGCAGTAATGGTCAATCGTATGTCCTGGTGTATATAGCGGTGTGAGAACTATCTGCCCAAATTGGAAGGGTGTATTTTCATTATAGCTATGCGTGGGCCGACAGTTTTGGAATCCCATCTGGGTTTGGGCAAATCGTCGCCAAATTGGTGCAAGGACATCACCGACAAATCGTTTGGAAAGTCCGATGAGATCACCACTTGTGCTAAAGGCTTCTTGGGGGACAAAAATACGAAGATCTTGGAATACCCAGTTTCCTGCGGAGTGATCGACATGTGTATGTGAATTGATAACGCAATCAATCTCAAATTCACGGTTGAGTGCTTCTAACCGGGCAATCCCACAGCCAGTATCGATTAATACTGTTTCTTCTGCTAAAATAAGGACTGAGTGAGCTCGAGGAAATCGGCCTTCATTCTCGCCTTGAACGAGGAATATCTGGTCAGTAATGGGTTCCAAGAATTCTTTTGCCATTGAATCTCGCTCCAAGCTTAACGGATTTCATCAATTAAGTTGTTGGATAAGGCATCACTGAACTAAGTTTTTTGCGCATTTTTGAAGGTCTAAAATAGTTGTGGCATAGACACGCGGTAAAGCCAGAACTAAAGGCAAAGGTAGTGGACTAGCTGCTTAGCCATATTGATGAGATCATCAATGCGCACCCATTCATCCGGCTTGTGGGCTGAAAGATTATCAAGCGATGCTGCACCGATGCCAATGATTTTGTCAATGCCACACCCTTGGGTGATGAAGCCCATATCCGTTGAAGCAGCTCCACCCCCGAAGATGAAGTCGCTGTCTTGATAATTGTGAACGGCTTTGAGCGCCTCTCGCATCTTCAATGCGTGCTGGCTGGTTGTATCGGCTTTGAATGGACGATAGGTGTGAATAATAGCTGTCTCAACACTGACGGCTTTACTGTTCGTTTTTCCGCGGGTAATGGCTTGTTTGATTTCTTCAACGACTTGTTCATAGGTTTCTTCCGGAATGTAGCGACGATTGATGACAACCTGACATTCCGCTGGAACGATGTTGCTCTTCGTTCCTCCTTGGATAATGTCGATATTAAACATGGGCGTGACCTTATCGGAAGGTGCTCCGAGTGATCGTAAAAGCGGAATAAGTGGTATAGCTGATTCGCGTTTTTCAACTTCGTTTTTCAGTTTCAGGAGCTCGGTGAGAATCGGAATCGTTGCTTCAATAGCATTGATGCCCATGAAGTTCATCCCCGAATGACAGCTTCGACCCTTTACTGTTAGTGTCACATCCACATTTCCAGCAACACCAGCGACAATAACTGGGACCTGACCACCAAGTTCAGTGTTGATAACATGACCTTGAACATACCCCTCCTTTGCAAGATGGAAGATACCGGGATACATGCCAATTTCTTCGTCTGTACAGAAGGTGCACACCAAATTAAAATGGGGTCGAAGCTTAAGCTCGTGAATGACTTCCATAGCTAACAGAATGACTGCGATGCTGCCTTTCATATCAATAGCGCCACGTCCAAAGAGCTTGCCGTCTTCAACCACGGGATTGAATGGGTCTTTTGTCCAAGGCTCTTCGGTTGGAACGACATCCATGTGCGCATAAATCGTTACGACTTCTTGGCGCTGATGGGTTTGTCGGGCAACTAGATTAATTCGTGGACCTTCTAACGGAAGTGGGATTTTTGCGATTTCTTCTGTTGGCACAATAACGCGTTTGGTTTGGAATTTTAGTTTCTGGAGTTGGGTTTCAAGGTAAGTAACGATTTCTTCGTAATTGCTTCCGGGTGGAACAACCGTCGGTATGCGAATTAGGTCTCCCAATACTGCGATTAAACGGGCTCGTTTAGTTTCGATGTGGTGAAAAATATCATCCGGACTTGGTCGTGGGAAGGGTGTTTTTTCTTTTCTTGAGAGTAGGTTTGGTGCTTGGCTGGGTATGGTTTTCACACTAAATGAGTGTCAATTAGGCACAAAAACCCCCTAAGCTTATAGCAAAAAAGTGGATAATCTGTTCTTAACTAATATGCAACCTCTAGCATGACCTCCGAAACGCCTTTACATACTAATTGAGAGAGAAAAATGATGATTTCTGTTCTTCAGGCGTTCACTCGTCATACTGAAACGGTCCGTGATTACATAGTTGCTTTATTTCAAGTAGATTCTGGAATATACAATGTTGACCAGCTGAAGACTATTCTACAAGAGCCGGATACAACGGTCCGTCTTGAAACCGAATGGTTACAGTCTCTCCTCAAAGTTCTCCTCTATGTCCAACAATATACAACCCATGTGCAAAAATGGGTGAATCACACCCTGGGGCTCTTAAAAAATCTAGGCGCAAATCAACGAGAACTCCACGCATACGAGAATCGCCAAATCACCGCATCTCAAATCTTACAAAAGAAGCAATTTGACCAAAATTACCTTCGTTGGGTTTTAGAAGATGCAGCACAAGAAGTGGACCGACTGATTGTTACTGCTCATCAACTCATTAACGATTACTCCTTTTTCTCCAATCTAATCGAACGATTTGGCGGCCCATTTTTATCAAATATCGAACAAATTGCTAGTGCGTGGGAAGCGAATGCCCGTCGCGACTTCTTTGTGCCCCTTTCTACGATTCTTCAAGAAATTGACACTCAAGGGGATCCTTCCATTACTCTGCAACAGTTTGCTCGATACTTGGATACAATTGCTCAAGTCGTATCTGTTATGCCGATGTTTGTCACAGAATCCGATGGTGTCTCAACCTATTCACCAGAAGTCCTTAAGATGAATCAACGGTTCATCGCTCAACTCATTGATGGGATAGAACATCTTCGGCAATTCGTTCAACTCCGCTCACAAGTCTATTCCATATTGATTAACGAACAATCCGATCTTTGGAATGCTGTTCTGCCAAAGGACACCCCCGTTGAGCAAATTCTTGTTACGATAGGGCTTAATCCCGCACAAACAGTCGAGGGGTTAATCCCGAATCCGTTTCCTGTCGACACTCTGCCGTTAGCTTTTCAACAAGCAGAGGAGGCTTTGGCAATCTGGGAATCAACGATTAATGCCTCAATTCCCTATCTCAATAAGGCCCTAATTCTCAATCAGATACTGCAATCCCCAGCAATTGCCAAGTTCTTAAAGGCTGATCAACGTCGCCTTGAACTATATCATGAGTGGCATCCACGCATCACAGAAACATTCAAGATTCTCCAAAAATCTCTGTAATCTATTATCATTACTTTTACTTTGTCTTGAGTCTTGTTTTCATCTTTTCTTGAATTTGATCGCGAACTTCTTCCAAATCTTTCCCAACGATATCTATCTTTTCGAGATGGGCTTCACCTAACCCTTGCTCGTTAGCCATTTTCAACATTTTACTTTTCATCGGATCTTTATTCAAGAGTGCGAAACCAACAGCATCAACAGCAACCGCATCCCGACCAACAAGAAACATATTCACTGGAATCCGCTTCTCTTTTTTAGCTGCAGGGCTTGGCAATACCGTTGTTCCATCGATGACCGCCAAATCGATTCCCCCAACCGCCTTGAATAAACCAAGAACTACTGATTCTAGCTTTTTATGGTACACAGCTTTCTTGCGCATTGGAGCTAATCCAAAAAGGTTCTTTATCACAGACCCTTTAGAATAGCGCCTTAAGATGTGTGAGCTAATGAGGACACGATCTTCAAAGAGTAGATGTGAAAGGGGCATCTCCTCTCCTGCGATATCAACATGCTTCATTTCAGTATCTTCAGAGAGATTGAAGGGCACAACTCGTTCTGAAAAGAGAGACTTCCATATTTGAAGGCGCTCTGTGCCCGTACCCCGATAGTTATCGGATTCAATTAACCAAATCTTTGGTGCCTGGGAAAAATTCTCTACGACGGCACGAGCAATGGGTATCGTTGTATACGCTTCTTGTCTCGGGTCAAATACTCCCAGTTTGTACAACACCTCACGTTGGGACGTGTTGAAATCGGGGATACCTCCTAAAAGTTGAAGGGCTTCTCGAAAAGATGTCGTTGCATCTTCTCCAATTTCCATTAATACCACTTTCACCATCGTCTACCACATCTCAGAATCTTCACCCAGAACGACAAGAATCTCGGATATATGTATAAATCTATTTACTGGAACCTAACATGTACTAAAGTGACTGACATGGTAGATACTTGTGGATTTTATTGGCTAATGAATGGGAAACTTGCTGGGTCCTGCTATCCTGGACCTTGTCTCGAGTGGCTATATCACTCAAAGGGAATTCGGGCGATTCTTTCCCTCCAGCCTTTAAGCTCACAAGACCTACATAAGGCTCAACAATTAGGCTTCCAAGTGAAAACAAATCCCATTCCTGATTATACAGCAGGCTCGTTGGAAGAACGAACCGCCGCTCTACGAATCATTGACGAATTTCAAGCCAACGATATGCCAACACTTGTCCATTGCCAAGGAGGCTTGGGTCGAACCGGCATGATCCTCGCGCTTTATCTAGTACTTCGGCAGGGAGTGCCACCTACATCTGCGATATCACAAATCCGGTTCCTGCGAAAAGGATCAATTGAAAGAAACACAGGACAAGAAGAAGTCATACTGCAATCCGAACCTCAAAAAAAATCTGGGTTAAGAAACTAACCTAGATGTCCAGTTTTTTAACCGCTTGACGGTGCAGGAACCGTCCATGATCACAGTCACCGACAAATTTCCCATTAGAAACAACGATTTTTCCACGAGAGATTGTAGTTTGCGGATAGCCTGTCAATTTCCAACCTTCGAAGGGGCTCCAATCGCAATTTGTTTGTAGATCTGTTGCATGCAGGGTCACTTTCTTGTTCGGATCAAACACAACAAGGTCGGCATCACTCCCTGGATTAATTGTTCCTTTCTCTGGAAACATTCCAAAGATTTTCGCCGGGTTAGTGCTCACCAGTTTTACTAGGTGGTTTAAAGAAAAGTGCTCTTTACCGACTCCTTCAGTATACAGGAGTGGAAACATCGTCTCTACACCAGGAAGTCCAAAGGGAATCTTACGGAAATCTCCTTCCCACATGGCTTTTTGTTTCGTATCGAAAGTACAGGTATCCGTAGCGACCACTTGAATTTCACCATTAATTAGGCCCTGCCAGAGTCGAGTGCCATCCTCTTTTTTCTTAATTTGTGGACAGGTCGCATATAGGTGGCCATTTTCTCCTTTGAAGACAGAATCATCAAGAAGAAGGTATTGTGGACAAGTTTCAGCGTATACATGGACCCCCCTTTCTCGAGCCTCACGCACATACTGGGCACTTTCTCCTGCAGACATGTGCACAATATACAAGCGTCCACCAGTCACTTCGGCCCATTTGATGGCGCGCTGCACTGCCTCTGATTCCGTAAAATATGGCCGGGACAGTGTATGTGCGTATGCTCCCCATTTGTCCTTCTCTTGAGCATATCGTTCAATGAGCATATCGAGAACGTCAACACTTTCTGCATGAACTCCAATCATCCCCCCATACTTCTTCGTCTCTTCAAGGGCTTGAAAGAGCATACCATCATCAGCCATCCAACCTTCCTCTTTGTAGATCATGAACATCTTGAAGGTAGGAATTCCGTATTCGATAATTTCTTTGATTTCTGCTTGGGTCTGTGGGTTCCAATCAGTAATTGCAGCATGTAACCCATAATCGATACACACTCTCCCGTCTGCTTCTTTCCTACGAGCCTTCACCGCTTCCATGATGGAATGTCCTTTCTGTTGAATTGCAAAATCAATGACCGTTGTAACACCACCCATTGCGGCCGCTTTGGTTCCATTCTCAAAATCATCTGCTGAAATAGTCCCGCCAAAAGGCAACTGTAAATGTACGTGTACGTCAATGGCTCCTGGGAAAACGTACTTACCTTTAGCGTCTACAATGTGGGTATCTGCGTTGGTTTTCAGCTCATTATTCACAGCCACAATTTTGCCATCTTTTATTCCAACATCCGCCTGAAGCATTTCAGTGGCTGTTACAATTGTACCGTTCTGAACAACCATATCCAACTGCATAAATCGCACAACTCCGCTTTTTTCATCGCATTGTTACCCTTTATGGTTTTGGGAAATCTCTAAATCTGGAAAGAACCAAAGACTAGCTTACTCTTTCTTTAAAGGTGCAAAAAATGCGAAACGTTCGTATTGGCTTGGTTCAAGCTCATTGGGAAGGCGCCATTTCAGATGAAAAAACCATTCGTAAAAACATGGAAAAAATGATTCAGAAACACGAAACCTTTGCTGAAACCGCAGCAAAAAAAGGTGTGCAGGTTCTTTGTTTCCAGGAGCTATTCTTTGGACCATATTTCTGTGCAGAACAAAAACCACTTTGGTACAAATTCGCCGAACCGATTCCCGGTCCACTAAGTGACCGAATGAGCCGATTAGCGAAAAGTAACAACCTCATACTAATTGCTCCTATGTACGAAGAAGATATGCCAGGCGTTTATTATAACACGGCGATTATTCTCGACAATCAAGGACAATTACTTGGTAAATATCGAAAAACCCACATTCCCCATCTGGGTCCTGGGTTTTGGGAAAAGTTCTATTTTAAACCGGGAAATATAGGATACCCAGTATTTGAAACTCAGTATGGGAAAATTGGGATCTATATCTGCTATGATAGACATTTTCCCGAAGGCGCACGTGCCTTAGGACTGAATGGGGCAGAAATTGTATTCAATCCCTCCGCAACGGTCCAAGGACTTTCAGATCATCTATGGGCACTTGAACAACCAGCACACGCCGTAGCCAATGGCTATTTCATTGCTGCCATAAATCGAGTTGGAGAGAGTCCCTGGAAAATGGGCACCTTCTATGGAAGCTCATATGTAGCAAATCCACGTGGTGAGATTGTCAAACAAGCCTCGCCTGATAAAGACGAGCTCCTCATTGTGGATATTAATTTGGATATGATTAAGGAAGTTCGCTCCACTTGGCAATTCTTCCGGGATCGCCGCCCTGATCTATACAAGAATCTATGTGATATCTAAAGTGTTTTCTCGACCGTGCTGAACGCTTTATCCAAAATCTGATAAGCTAAATCGATTTGTTCTTTTGTAAGCTCTAGCGGGGGTTGGATTCGAATTACGTTTCCATCGATGCCTCCTTTGCCAATGAGAAGACCATCTGTTTTACAATGTTCCATTACGCTGAGTAGCTCTTGTGGGGCTGGTTCCTTGGTTTTTTGATTTCGTATTAGTTCAATCCCTTGCATCATTCCCTGCCCACGAACTTCACCCACAATTCTGTGATCGTGTTTAAGTGCGTCTAGCTGTTTTCTCAGATACGCTCCATTTGTGGCTGCCCGTTCAAGGTAATTACTCTCCTTGATTATGTCAACAACAGCGATAGCTCCCGCACAAGATAAAGGATTTCCACCAAAAGTGGCAAAGCTGTCGGTTGTAGTATATTCAGCGGCATATTCAGGTCGGGTTAAGAATCCACCAATCGGAATTCCGCTTCCAAAACCTTTAGCTAGCGTAATGATATCCGGATTAGCTCCCGTATGCTGGATGCCCCACCATTTATTGCCTGTCCGGCCAAATCCAGTTTGCACTTCATCAGAGATAAATAATCCACCAAATTCCTTGACGATTTCATAAGTAATTTGAAAGAATTCGGGTGGAGGTTGTATGATGCCACCAACTCCTTGAATCGGTTCGACAATAAAGGCCGCTACTGCTTTGTTGGTTTGGGTGCGGATGAGCTCTCGGAGATATCGTGCGCATTGAATATCACATTCAGGATACTCTTTCCCAAAAGGACATCGAAAACAATACCCGTAAGGTTGGAATCGAACACCTGGTGGATGTGCTTCGGGTACAGTACGCCATCCAGCGCTTGATATTTCCCGTGTAAGTGCTGTTCGCCCATGATAGGCATGAGTGCAAGCCACAATATAGGGGTTATTTTTGAATTTTTTTGCCATGAAAAGTGCTGCTTCATTGGCTTCGGAGCCGCTATTGACAATAAACGACTGAGTTAAGCCCTTTGGTGCTATATCTGCCAGACGTTTTGCTAAGACAGCATAAGGAATTGTTGCATACAATGAACTCGTATAGACCAATCGGTCTAGCTGCCATTTCAATGTTGTAATATACTTTGGATGTGCATATCCCGTTATTGTCGTGCAAATCCCGGCAAAGAGATCGATGTACTGCTTTCCCTGCGAATCCTCAAGGTTGGCCCCTTTTCCACGAACCAGAAGTAACGGTTCTTTATAGTAGTGAGAGATAGCGGGAACGACATGTTTCTTCTCTAATTCTAGAATTGTTTTCGCGGAATATGCTTGTCGTAAATCTTCAGGAACTAAATTTTCATCCATAACTCACAACTCCATCAGACGGACATATGACTATTCACCGAGAATTAAAGACTTTATCTAATGGAACATTCTATGTAGAACTAGTAGGAGGAAATTAAACCTATGTCAGAGCCCAAGTTAGCAATTGAATTCGCGGGAATTCAATTCAAAAATCCCTTCCTGCTCTCATCAGCTCCTCCCACCCTCGACGCAAAACGAGTTATTCGGGCCGCCAAACTCGGTTGGGGTGGGGCCGTATTAAAAACTGTAACTGAAGAACCTACAGTTGATCCACGCACGCGGTTGGGAGTATTACGGAAACAGGGAAAGCCCATTGGAATGAATAATATCGAACTTCTCTCAAGGCATCCACTCACCCAATGGACTCGTTCCTGGATTCCAGAAATCAAAGCGAAAGCTCCCAAAGATTTCGTCATTATCGCTAGTATAATGTCCAGTCCCGAACCCGAAGGCTGGACTACCATGGCTGAAATTTTGTCAGATACGGGTGTTAACGCATTGGAACTCAATGTTTCGTGTCCACACGGATCACCAGAGAAACATATGGGTGCCTTTATCGGACAGAACCCTCATCTTGTGGAGACGGTTACAAAGGCTGCAAGAAAGGGAACCGATTTACCTCTATTGGTCAAATTAACTCCCAATGTTACTGATATTGTTCCAATTGCGAAAGCTGCAGTAAAAGGAGGTGCCGATGGGGTGTCAGCAATCAATACTGTCGAATCACTCATCGGGATTGATATTGAAACCGCAACTCCATACCCCTTTGCATATGATTCAGAGCTCTCTGCTCCAATGAGCACCTACGGAGGATTTTGTGGTCCTGCTATCCGACCGTTAGGCTTGCGATTTGTCTCACAAATTGCTAAAGCTTTACCCAAAACACCGATATCGGGGATAGGTGGAATTGAAAATTGGCAAAATGCCGTAGAATACTTAATGGTCGGTGCGAGTACACTCCAAATCTGCACGGCAGTTATGTGGTATGGTTTTTCAATAATCCGAAATCTCACAAAGAATCTGACAGCTTTCATGAAGAAGAAAAGATATGCTTCGATTAACACAATCGTCGGGAAGGCGCTTCCCAAAATAACTACTTGGACCGATTTACCAAAACTCCCCCCTGTCATAGCGAAAATAAATCCTGAAAAATGTATACTAGGAAAAGAGTGTCGGATTTCTTGTGCCGATGCAGGCTATCAAGCGATCCGTATGAGTGGAAATCGTCTTGTTGTCGATCCTGAGAAATGCGATGGTTGCGGGCTTTGTGCCGTTGTCTGTGAGATGGGTGCAATCGAATTTGTGAAAAAAAATTAAACATCTTGTTATTAGAGGGATGACTATGTCACTTGACACTATCGATATTCTTCTGAGTTTCGCCATTGAATTAGAAGCTTCTGCAGCTGCATTCTATGAAACCGCAATTACGATCACACAAAATCAAAATTTGAAAAGCCTCTTTGAAGCATTAATCATGCTAGGACAAAGTCGCATACAAACCCTCATGCAAATCCGTCGACAATTACCTTTAGAGCAAAAGAAAGCTCAAGTCACAGGAATCAGCAGTGAGCGCTATCGCCCACATACAGAATGTCCTCCTGGTTGCCCCGACGCACAATTAATCCAACTAGCATTAACCATGGAACAACAAATAACGGACTTTTTCCATTCTTCTAGTGATAAACTGGGCTTTTTAGAAGCAGTTCCTGAAACATTCAATCATCTTGCTGAAGACCATTTACAAAATCAGAGAAAAATCCAAACTGTAAGCTAATCTTTTCTGAAGGCTAATGCTTGCTAAAATATCGCTGAGATGAAGCTGCTTTTCCTGACATTTTGAGTTTGCCTTAGTTCTTCTAATGTTCGGAACAAAGAAAAACCAATAATGCTCAGGGAAACTCGATTCTAAATTCTTGGTGGCAATTATGTGTAAGATTTGTACAGCCCATGGTGCTGGCAAAAAATGGTTTGAAGTTAAACGTCATGTTGAAGTAAAGTATGCCAAGGAAATGGGCTTTGAACCATGGGAGAAAGACCACTGGCATTATGTTCACCAACAATATGCCCAACTCGCTGCACAAGCAGGCGACGCCATGGCCAATCCAGCAATGGCTGACTCCATTCGAAAAATGATGGATGATATGATTTTTCAAATCCATCCTCTTGAAAAAGGCGTCACATTCACTTTCCCTCAAGGGCATGGTGCCCAAGTCCTAACACGCGAAGAAATCGAAGGAGTTATCAAACTTTCTGGGGAACCTTATCTTGTTGAGTGCCTCTGTAGGAAAATGATAAATGGCGCTAATGATCGGTGCTGTATTCCCCTCGGACTACATGGCGAAACCGCGGAGATGTTTCCCTCGAATGACGAAAAAGTAGAACGCATCAGTGTCGAGGAAGCTATCGCGTTAACTAGACGGTTTAACCAAGAGGGACGTGTCCATACCCTTGCTGGAACGCCTTTACCCATGGCTATGGCGGTTTGTAACTGCGAACTTCCCTATTGTATCGCACTCCGACCCCGTGTTGATATGGGCTTCAAGTATATCATCAAAAGTCATTGGGTTGCAAAAGTTGACGTAGATAAATGCGTAGGCTGTCGGGAATGTCTTTCTCGCTGCCAATTTGGGGCTGTGACTTTCTCAAATGCCACGGAACGTGCTAACATCGACATGTGGAAGTGTTATGGCTGTGGGCTTTGTAAAGAAACGTGTCCAGAGAACGCAATTGAATTAATCCCGCGGGAATCCCTCCCTGCCCTAAAAGATTGGTGGTAACGATGCAAAATTATTACAAAGTTGAATGGAGTAACGATAAGTGTCAAAATGCCTTTGACTGTGCTCGGTGCCTTAAAGTCTGCCCTCAAGCAGTATTTGCCTTATATGCTCCAAGCCGGCAAGAAGGTGTTGCCCCTACGCAATACGTAATTTCACCGGCAATGCAAATGTTTTGCAACGGGTGTAACGCGTGCATCGAAGCTTGTCCCACGGGAGCACTCAGAGTCACTCCAAAAGCTGAAGCCCAATAAACCCTAACTAACCCTGCTTCTGATAATTGACTCTGTAACTCGTTCGGTAAGTTACAATTATAGGTTCAGCTCTTCAATTTTTGCGAGGATTTCATCAACATGCCCAGTGACACTTACCTTGGGCCAGACAAACCGGATGATGCCATCTCGATCAATAAGAAAGGTCACACGCTTTGCCGTGCCGGTTCCCCTGGTTTTCACGCCATAGAGGTCAACTATCTTCTTGTCTGCATCGGCAATCAGAGGATACGATAGTGCATGTTTAGCCTTGAATCCCGCCTGCCTCTTCACATTGTCAGTGCTTACTCCAACCACTTTTGCACCTATTCCAGTCAACCGTATCATATTATCCCGAAACGAACAAGCCTCCTTTGTACAACCAGGCGTATACGCGCGGGGATAAAAGAATAAAATCAATATATTCCCTTTCAAACTAGCAAGTTCTAGTTCCTTTTCATCATCAGTAATTCCAACAAAATTCGGGGCAACTTGCCCAACTTCAGGCATATCCATTAAAACACCTCACTGCATGAGAATTGTTTTCTTCTCTTATTCATTACGCTATTCTTAGAACACCCAGTCTAAATAGGTTTAAACTGGCTTTTTGATGCTCCACACACTGGACAGGCCCAATCCTCAGGAATATCAGCAAAAGCTGTACCTGGTGCAATTCCATGTTCGGGGTCTCCCTTCTCGGGATCGTAGATCCAGCCACATACCTCACATCGGTATTTTCCTTCATTAGGTGAGAAAACCTCGGACTTGGAGGTTGGTGGAAGATAAGTGGCTGCACGTTTGGAAGTTTTTCCTCCCTTCACCTCGTGATAGTAGGCATATGTCAAAGGTTTTCCCTCTTTCAGCTTCTTTGCACCTTTTACCTCTCCAATGAAGAGCGTGTGAGTTCCAACATCCACTTGATCGATCACCTTAACTTCAAGGTAGGCAATTGCATTATCGACAACGATGGGGCAGTCTTCGATGCCTTCCAGAAATTCGACATTTTGAAACTTATCCAGTTCACGACCAGAGTGAAACCCAAACCGGCCAATAAACGTCATCGGAGTTGCCTCACCTAAAATCGACACCGATAACATCCTACTCTTCTCAATGAGCTCATGAGTCAAATTTTCCTTATTGATGCTCAACGCTACCTGAAGCGGAGATGCAGTTATTTGAAATACAGTATTCACAATCTGCCCGTTCACCCGCTTATCCTTTCTTGCCGCAACAACATACATTCCATAACTAAGAAGATTGAGAACCGAAATATCCAATTCAGAATCCAACTTCATCAGCTCCTCTAAGAACCCACGAATACTACTCAATTTTCAGGTTCGATTAGGTAGTTACAGTCTTTGATAATGTAGGTAAATTGCTTAATCATTCTTAGAGCTTCCTGAAAACTTGACACACGATGCCTTGCAGAAGGTTCAAGCATTTCGTCAAGACTGCTATTCAGTTCTGTCTGTTTTTCCTTCTCAAGATGAACACTACGCGGTTTACAATTATCTATTAACGGATTTATTTTTGCCATTCATTTCACCATCCAGTAATCCTCGAAAAGGAGAAAATTTGTTTGAGTTAGTTACATTTTTTGTTTTCGATGTATTAAGAGGCTATTTATCTATTCCGAGGTTACAAAAAATACGATAATGGCTCTCTGGCGGATGCCCGTAGCCTTTTTATATTGGGTTTGGTTTGGAGAAAGAAGCAGGTCTAAAACTCTTAATCGTTCTCTCTTGTGGCTACCTCATCTTTGCGGCAGACCTTGAGGAAGGATTTGGTTGGAAGCCTGAGTATAGAAGCAACGTGGTACCTAAAATGAGCTACGACCGAGAGCCCGTTGAGGCTACAGTCGCAGAACTGCGACCCTATATGAAAAGTTTGAACATCACCTTCAAAGTCGTCGAGAAGGGCGAAGAACGCGAAGTCACCTCCCGCAAAGATGGTGAGACCCACCGAGTTGTTGACGCTACAGCTGGCGATTCCACCGGTGTTGTCTTATTGAGTCTATGGGATGACAATATTGAAGCAATCGAAGTCGACAAAACCTACCGTCTGGAAAAAGGCTATACCAGCCTGTTTCAAGGACACCTCCGCCTTAACATAGGTCGATACGGAGAAATTAACGAAGCCGAAGACGGTATAGAAGAAATTGACGCTGAAAACGATATGTCCGCTGCTGAGCACGAACAACGTTACCGTCGCCGCAGCTACGGCGGTGGTCGAGGTGGATATCGACGTGGCGATCGACGCGATCGTGGTGACCGTGGTGACCGTGGTGACCGTGGTGACCGTGGTGACCGCGGACGACGCTACTAATTCTCCCCGATTTATCCATAATAGCCTTCATGTCCCCTCCTGGACGTGAAGGTTCCTCTTTCTCTTTTTTCATTCCCGTCGAATACAGTTCTCTAACAAGGTTTGAGAAGAAATCTCAGCCAGATACAATTCTAATCCTAGCTCATCTATTCGACTTCCAGTCTTTTGAAAATTCAAGTGTTGAAAATAAAAACGCTGAGCGCGGGAATCACGAGAACTTACCGTGGCGTTCACTATATCAATTCTATGATTTATTGCATACTGGGCTAGTTTTTGTAGAAGCCAAGTCCCAACGCCCTTACGAGGAGGAATTGCACAGATAAATCGAATAAAGAGTTCACTTTGACGATGATAGAAATCAACGAGGCCTTTCACTTGTTCTTTGACTATTGCAAGCCAAATACGCCTATTCGTTCTGACATCCAAAGCTGTTTGCAAATGGAGTCGCATTAACTCTACCAACTCCTCTAAGGACTCGGAGGAGCCAGGCGGTTCTTCCATTAATAGACCCTGCGCATAGATTCGTGCTGCTATCTCGAGATTGTGCTTAGAAAGCGAAGTTATTTGCATTCCCTTTATCCGTGAGATTTGGAACACCCCATCTGTGTAGAGAGTAATTCTGCAAACACATTTGACACCATCTCGAACCATCACTGTACTTAAGATATACGGGCACTATCAGATGGTTAGAGAACCGACGACCTGTCAATAATATGTGTGCGAAATCGTGATACCAATGCCAATCGACCCAAGCTTCCAATCAAAATGGAAACAAACGAACCGCCATCATAACCATTGGGTATGGCAATCTGGCACTTCGCATCATGGGATTCATGGAACTCGAGTGGCCGTTGATTTTGATAGTTGCACTGGCTGCTTGAAATGCATCAAGGTATGTCCAGAGGATGTTTTTGAACCATTCGAAAGTGCATCCGGGGAAATCAAAGCTGATCCTGTCGAAGAAACTGCGTGTCTGGAATGTCTTGCTTGTGAAATGGTCTGTCCGGAGGATGCCATAATCATTATGCGAACAGCATCCGAATCCAACACCTTAAGCGCTTTATTAGACTAACATTATAAGGTATACAAATACTCTGAACAATCTTGAAAAGAGGTGTCAGCATGTTTGATATATTACTCACCGACGGTGAACGACAAATCCGAGATGAAGTTCGGGAGTTTGTGCGAAATAAAGTTGATCCCAGCCTAATTATTCGGATGGATGGAAATGAGCAAGAATACCCATACGACTTCATTAAGGCGGCAACTAAGGCCAACCTCATCGGTTTGCGTTTTCCAAAACAATTCGCTGGACGCAATCTCAATTGGGTCTCCGAAATGCTGGCTATCGAGGAAATCGGCGTTTTAGGAATCGCCTTAGGCTGTGCCTATTCTCTTCCAAGTATCGTGGGAGAGGCTATCAATCTCTTCGGTTCAACCGCTCAAAAGAAAACCTACCTCGCTCCAACACTTCGGGGTGAAAAAATTTGTGCCGAAGGACTTACTGAACCGCGAGGTGGGTCTGATTTCTTTGGCACAATAACCTCAGCAGTCCCCCAAGGTAATCATTTTGTAATCAATGGTGAGAAACGATTCGTAGCAGGTGGCATTGGCGCGGACTATTTCTTGATATATGCAAAGACCAACACAAAGGCTCCTCCTCATAAGTCAATGAGTGCCTTCCTTGTGGATCGAGATATGGGCGTTGAAGTCGATGAACACTACAGCCTTATGGGCTGCCGAGGGATGGGAGCTGCCCGAATTGTCCTAAAAGATGTAAAAGTGCCTAAAACAAACCTGATTGGAAAATTAGATGGTGCCACTGACATTTTCAATGCCATGATGGTGCCTGAACGACTTACCTCCGCTGCAGGAGCGATCGGATTAGGGCAGGCTGCGTTAGAACTTGCTATCCGCTATGCTGCACGACGCGAAGCCTTTGGCAAAACTATTAGCCGATTTGAAGGAATCAGCTTCAAAATTGCTGATTGTGCCACAGCCTTGGATGCTGCGCGTGGTCTTATCTACCGCGCTGCACGTCTTGCTGATGCAGGTAACCCCAGTCGGAAAGCTGTCTCTCAAGCCAAGCTCTTCGCCACAGAGGCATGTCTTCAATCTGTTTCAGAGTCTATGCAAATTCTAGGAGGAATTGGATACACCGACGTCTATCCCATCGAGAGGTTATTCCGTGATGCCCGTCTTGCCACTATTTGGACAGGAAGTAGCGAAATCATGCGGCTGATAATCCAAAGTGATGTTTTCAAAGAAGTTCTTCATGAATCCAAAGGTACAAAGCGTGATTTAGAACTAGATACGCCTGGTGCGAATAAAACCGCTGAGAAAGTATTCCATGAAGATCCAAACAAATACTTTCCTAACGATTAACTTTCAATCGGAGCATAATAAAAGACTTCATTGGTCTGTTCTCTAGTGATGATTTGGCGTGTTCGGCGAAGTTGCGAAATCATTGAGATTAAGGAATGAGCTGGAATATCAAGTGATTGTGATAAATCCCTGAGTCGACATGGGCGACGCTGAAGCATGGTTAACAAATCAGTTTGTAGGGATTGGTGCGCCTTCCAAGTGGCACTCTCTTTTCGTGCATCATGAATACCGTAAATCCAAATTCGTTCCGGTTCGTATGTATCTTCAAGTGTAGAAGCAAAATCCACTAATTCGGATTTTTCAATTGGCTTTACATGTTTATTACTAGGTGGTCGCCAAGGCGTGTAAAGCTGAATCAAATCCACAACTGGTGCAACTTTAATTAATTCCTGCACTAAAGACTCACGGGCTGCTCCACTTATTGATGAAAACCCGGAGTCCGTTTTCAGTAGCATTACTTCAAGAGCTATCGTAACATCACTTATTTTTCGAAATTCATGAATGGCTTTAATCAGTTGGGCATGACGGAATGCAATCAGCGGTCTGTTAATTACACGGTGGGTTGCATCATTCCCAGCATCGAATTTAATTGTGACAATGTCAAATTCCCTAAGGTTTCTTAGTACTCTTCGATTTCCTAATACCGATCCATTTGTTAATAATACAACAGGCAGCTCTGGAACCTGTTTACGTACGATTTTCACCATTGATCCTAATTCTAAGTTAAGAGTGGGCTCACCAGAACCCGAAAACGTCACCACATCTAAACTCTCAACAGACAATTGACGGAGATAATTCTCAAGATTCTTCCGTAACATCTCGGTGTGAGGGAATGCATGCTGGGCTCGCGATATAGATTTTACAGGAAATTGCGTGGGTCCTAATTGACAGTAAATACAGTTAAAGGTACATCTTTTAGGGGGCGGAACAGGATCAATTCCTAAAGACCTTCCGAACCGCCACGACATTACTGGGCCATAAACCAAATCCATGACCGTTAGTCCTTCTCTTATCCTTTGGACCTATCTTCAATATTTTTCTGGAAGCTTATCGTCCTTGACAACAATTATCAAAGGACGGCTTTCTGTTAGTGCAGTAATGACTTTCTTTCGACCGCTTTGAAGAAGACGCCATACCGTTCCTCGAGACACTCCCATTTTTTTTCCTGCATCCTTTTGCTCCAGGCTATCCTTGTCTACAAGGCGCATTGCTTCAAGTTCTGATGCGTAGAGGTGTAGGGGGTTACTGTTTTTAATCTCGGTTGGGATAAAAGAGGTCTGTGCAGGTACCTGGCCTAAACTAACTGGTTTTGGCGGACGTCCGCGGCCGCCCCATCCACGACGATATCTCATTTTTGTTCATTAACAATTGCTGGTTGGATACATTTATATATTTCTGTGCATATACACAAAATACTTGTGTGCATAAACACAAAAAGAGGTGATAACCTAAATGTGGCAACGTGGAAATCGAGGACGTGGACGCAATCAAGGCCAATGGCCAGGTAATGGACCTTTCTCACATCTGCCTCCATGGCAACGACCCGGTTGGCTCTATGGGCGTGGTAGTTGCTGGTACCTATACTCACAACAACAAAATCAAGGATCCGCTTCTGAACAAACCCCTCCCTTCCCAAACCAATTCGCATCCAACATAAATTTCTGTACTAAATGTAGCGCTCCCCTCCCAATCGACGCTAATTATTGTCCTAGCTGTGGAGCAAAAATTAGCAAATAGTCTTCGGCACCCTACTACATCAGAATCAGATCAAGACGGTTCCCCATTTTTTTAATCATGGGCGTTGAGCTGTTGCTCAACGTTTTTCCATATATTTTCTAAAGCCTTGGAGAGGTGATTCCTTGGTGCGAATTCAACAATAGGACGTCCAGCAACAACGGCTTTGTACATAATGGTATCATAAAGCAATTCACCTAAAATGGGTGTACCTTTCTGCTGACAATAGTTCCGAATTTCAGAAGTTTTTTGTCGGTTCAAATCGGCTTTGTTAATGAGTACACTCACAGGGATGCGAAAGTGTTCGAAAAGTTCAAGGATTCTTTCCATATCATGAATAGCAGCCATTGTGGGTTCAGTAACAATGAGACCCGCTGAAGCACCAGTAATTGCTGATATGGCTGCACAAGCTATACCTGGTGGCCCATCAATTATGATAAGATCCTTCTCATGCTGTGTTGCTAATTTCGATGCGAGTTCTCGTACACGCGTTACTAGTTTTCCTGAATTACTTTCACCTGCAAGCAAGAGGGCATGAGCCATAGGACCATACTTGGTTTCGGAAGAATAGATGTAACCTGAAAGTCGTTCTTGCATCTCAATTGCTGAGGTTGGACAGCTTACGTAACAGACTCCGCACCCTTCACACATAATTGGGTCAACTTGGTAATCAGGTGTTATTGCATCAAATTTGCATGCAGCTTCACAAACACCACAACTGGTACATAATTCGGGATTAATTATGGCGACTTTCGCCTCAATGAATTCTTCGGAAGATTTGATTTCAGGAGCAAGCAGTAGATGCAGGTTAGGGGCATCAACATCACAGTCTGCCAAAATTGCATTCGGCGCTAAAGCGGCTAATGAAGCAGCAATGGATGTCTTTCCTGTTCCGCCTTTTCCACTTACAATCACAAGCTCTTTCATCAGCGGATAGCCTCCTGAATCGTTTGGAAAGCAGTTTCCAGTTTCGGTTTCCATTCAATCATTTTAGTGACAAATGGGATACCTTCAGCGAATAATTCTGCAATTCGACGACTATGGGGAATTTCTAACAAGATAGGAAGGTCTTCGCTGGAACAATAGGAGTATACATGCTGATCTCCAATTCCTGCTCTATTAACCACAACCCCGATTGGGATTTCCAGCTGACGGATAGTGTCAACAGCCAGCTGCAGATCATGTAAGCCAAAAGGAGTTGGTTCAGTTACTAAAATAGCATAATCTGTGCCATGCACTGATTCAACCATGGGGCAAGAAACACCTGGCGGACAATCGATAATCACGGTGGTTTCATTACTTATACTAGCGTGTTCTTTAACAGCCTTGATTACTGGGACGACAAGGGGTTCACCGACATCGAGGTTTCCATAAACAACTTGCACACCTTCTTTTGTAACCCCATGATGGATTGCACCCAATCTGCGTTTGCCTTCTTTAATCGCTTGATTTGGGCAAACGATAATACAACCCCCACAACCGATGCACAGTTCTGGAAAGAAACTAACCCCATTTTTACCAACAAAGATGGCATTATTAGGGCAGAATTTAACACACTCTTTTGATTGAGTGCATTTTTTCTGATTGAATTTAGGTACCAATGTATACACGGGTTCAACTTCTTCCTCGTTTAACGGAAGAAGAGTATGTACATTTGGTTCATCTGCATCACAGTCTAATATTTGGACAGGGCTAGATAAGGAGAGGGCCAGGTTCACAGCAAACGATGTTTTTCCCGTTCCTCCTTTTCCGCTAGCAACGGCAATTTTCAATCTATTTTACACCTTAATCCAAACGCAATGAAAAGCATCCAATTATTTATGCCGTGCTTCACGACATCCTTCAGTTAATTCCATCAATTGGTCGTTCTGATACGCTCTAAGGACTTCGCCTAAATTCTGTGATGTTGCTTGCATGACCGCAACACCCTCTGCTTGGAATCGTCGAAGGGCTCGAGGACCCATACCAAAGGTGATAACTGTATTTGGTACAAAGCTAAGAAGAATATCTGGGGGCCGTCCTTGTCCTCCGAAATGCTCACTCCTATTAGGGGCGAACTCAATTTTCCCAATCTCTCTATTCTCTGAGAAATGAACGATTGCAAAGAGTGGAGCTCGACCAAAATGTGGAGATAATTGGCTTGCTTCACCTGCCTCATCCAAGACAGGAACAACAACACGTTCAACCATATTGCACATCTCCTAAAATTCATTTGAGCATTTTTACCATCGATCGCGGCCCCCACCGCGTCCTCCACCACGTCCTCCGCCACGTCGACCCATTCCCGTATGGGCAGGCGCGGTTGATGAAGATGCCTTAGTGAGCTGGTTATTCTTGAATTGGTTAATGGCATCTTGTACACTTCCCGCAATCCCGGTGTATACTTCTATGCCTCCAGAGTTGAGGGCATGGTAAGCGTTTGGTCCGACGTGACCAGTCAAGACAACTTGGGCTTGATGATCAACAACAAATTGAGCCGCTTGAATCCCAGCTCCTCCGCCTGCCATTGCTCCGGGATTAGGCACGGTTTCAAACTTCATGGACTTTGAGTCTACAAAAATGAAATTTGCGCATCGTCCGAATCGAGAATCAATTGGGGCATCAAGGGTTGGACCTTGAGCGGTTATACAAATTTTCGTTTCATACATCTCCTTGTTCATTAACTTCTGATAGTGCTAACCGGCGCAGATAGTGGCTCTCACATTTAGGACAGCTATTTGGTCTACCAGTCCCAAAGGGTTCCGTCCACTGGTGTTGACAGGTAAAACATCTAAACCAGCGTAAATCTGGTAACTCGATGGGTCCCCCCTCAATTCGAAGGGCTTTTCCGTTTACTAAGGCATCCGCGACTTTGGCATGAGCGGATTTTAGAATCCGATGCAAAGTGGGTTGGGACACCTTTAACTGCTGAGCAGCTTCGTTTTGAGAAAGTCCCAAGTGATCTTTGACACGAAGAGCTTCATACTCATCGACAGTTAGAACAACTTCATCAATTGTGCCGATGGGTATGCCTCTCGGTTTATAGTAGCTCACATTGGGTTCGGCGTGAACGAATCTACGCTTATGTGGTCTTGGCACGTTTTGAATATATATTCAAAACTACATATAAAAATATCGCTTGTTTCGCAAACAGTAGACTGTAAGAAGACAAAACATGCCGTAGTTGGCGAACCTTTGACGAAAGGATCTGTGAAATCGTGATAATTTCAAGCGAGGAAAATCTAGCCCAATGTTTTGCCAATGAATAGGTACACTATGTCTTTGTTATCATAGTTGACCGAGGGAATTCCTTCTTTGATGTCTTAGCTCGAAAAGGGGGTGAACTTGGTATTGAATTCATTACGACGCAGTATTAGGCTTCAACCCCTCATGTGGCAGATGCCATGTTAAATCAAATAGCGGAGACACAGATGCTAGGCTAATCAATTTGTACCTGTCTTTTCTGCTTTCTTTTGGGAATATGGATTTCTAAGAATCCTTCATTAAATCCGGCTTTGATATGGTCGGCATCGGCATCTCGTGGGAGGGGAACCTTCTTTGACAGACTTTGAAAGCGAATTTCACGTTGGACCGTTCCCCATCTCTCATAGTGGATCTCTTCGCGCATTTTAGCCTGGACGGTGAGTTCTCTATCAGATGCGGTGATTTTAATATCCTCCTTGTTTACCATGGGCAAATCTAGGGTCACAACATATTCGGTTTCGGTTTCTTGAACATCACCCAGAGCTTCAAGACAACAGGCATCTCCATCCCATAAATTTCGACTCTTTGAACGTACTCCCATCGATGTGCCAAAGATTTCATCAAATCGAGTTTGTAGATCTTTGACTGAATCATCAAGGCGTTCAAGTTCATTTTTTCGTTTCTTGGGCTGTTTCACTTCAGGCATGTCTTGAACCTCCTATCACGAGTAAAATGCAGGTATCTGGAACTCCTGTTCTTTACCACTAGTCTGCATGGTTGTGGCCGTTTGATTCATTAAATCTCGAACCCGAACACGAACCTCTTCTGCCCCTTCAATTAGTGCCTTTGTAGGAATCGGAATGCCCGTTAAAGTAGACAGGGTCTTTATGGTTTCTGCCGCTGCTCCGGGATCAGGGAAATTCAGGAAAGCTTGTGCCATGATGTAAGTTACTGGGATCTTTTGTCGTTGTGCCTCTAGAAGCAATATTGCGTAAGCACCAGCAACAATTCCCTCATCTAAAAACTTGATTTTCTTATCCATAATTTGGTCATATGCTGACTCTGTTGTAGCAATTCCATAAACCTCTGGAACCTCAATTTGCGATCGAAGGGCAGGAGGTAAAGGTGTTCCTCCCAATGCCGTTATGGATTTCGGCTCTATTTCTTGTAGATACTGTAAGATAGCGGTAGATACAGGTCGCATAGCTTCATTAGGCAGGGGAATCTCTGAAACGATGAGCAGGAAATCATCGTTTGCATATAACTGGATTGGTGGTCGTGCCTTCCGATTGTGAATCACGGCAACCGGCGGCATAATTTCAGTGTCAATATAACCTACCAGTTGCATGTTGAGGGCTTGAACCATATGCATTCCAGCAATAGTTCCAACTAATCCTGCATCGGGCAAGGCTATGATTGCATGCTTCTTTCCTTTAGGTTGTTCAATAAGCTCTACAATCTCAAAGAGCGTTTCCTGAACTACCATGACATCTTTGTCCTCCATAGGCTCATCAGACATACAGGAATGTAAAAAAAGTTACGGGTTCAAAGGAATTTGAATATCCAATGTCCAATCAAAGCCAATTTATCGGAGAACGTATTTCTGTCGAAGTCGTCGATCTCGAGAAACCAGTTAGTTTTACGTGGCGAGGTCGGAAATACAAAATCGTCGAGATAGAAGCTAGCAATCGGCGTTTAGATCTTCGGAGTACATGGTATCGACGCAAGCATCGGGATTATTTCGTCGTAAAGGTTGAAAAAGGTAAACGGTTCGAGATTTACCGCCATCGCGTTCCAGGGAAACCCTACTGGGTACTGACCCGCGAGCTTCCCTAAACAACCTGATATCAGATTTCGTTTTCATTCGACTCAATTAATTGTAATACAAGAATCTCATATGTTGGCGTCCATGATAGTGTTTCTACATAGTGAAATCCTAATGGGGCTAATTGGCGAATAAACCATTCAGTCTTTTTCTTTGGCGAGTATCCAATGCTTTGGGGTGTGAAACGAAAGGCAACCCGACCACGTGGTGTTAAGACTCGCCTAATCTCCTGAAAGAGTTTCTCAGGTGATTTCAAACTATTCAATAAACCAGTGACTACTGTTACGAGAGTGAAGGCGTTTTCCTTGAAAGGCAAGGGCTGCAGTACATCTCTGCAAAGAAATCGGACTTTATTCTGTGTCTCCTCCAAACATACTTGACGTTGCGCTTCCTGCACCATTTCTTCTGACCAGTCAATGCCAACTACTGCTCCTTTGAATCCTCGCTGTCTAGCGACAAGTCGGGGTAAGTGACCGGTGTGTGTCCCTAAATCTAGTAGCTGCTCTGTGGACTCGATCTTAAGTCGCTTGATTAGGTGTTCCCAAAGCTCCCAATCATCTCGAACTTCAAAGGTGACGGATCGGCGGTTATACCCCCAACGAACCAGCCGTTTGCCAAAATATCGACCTTCAGTGGCGATAATAAATATTAAGACGGCAAGAATGATACCGACAATTGCAAAAACGAGGAAAGGCAGCCACATTGTATCCAAATCGTATTGAGCTGTAAGGAACTTAACTGCTTTTAGGAAGAAGCACTCATTATAAACGAATTCAACAGGACGGGTTTGAAATGGCCTTACCTGGTAAAAAAATTGGAAAACTTGCTCTCGCAGTAGCACTTGTCGTCAGTATGTCTGTTGTTCTCATTGTTCCCTTGGATATTATTCCACCACTCGGTGGTCTAATTGATCCCTTCACAGGTATTTGGACAGTGTATCAAGATGCTGAGCACCCCCCTTATGCCTCCGTTCATATTCCTGGACTTTCAGCCTCAGTAACAGTCGTTCGGGATGATTGGGGGATTCCTCATATCTACGCTGCCAACGAACGAGATTTATTTTTTGCCTTTGGATATGTCCAAGCCCAAGATCGGCTTTGGCAAATGGATATCACTCGCCGGCAAGCTCGAGGCCAACTCGCAGAAATCCTTGGTCCCAATTATCTTGCAGCGGATCGGTTTCTCCGAACCCTTGGTATGGAGCGGGCTGCTCAACAAACCATTGACCATGTATTTGCTCAACAAGATGAGTATAACATAACACTCCGAGAAAATCTTTCAGCATTCGCTGACGGCGTGAACTTCTATATCACTAACCTCGGATCAAATCTCCCATTGGAATTTAAGCTCCTGAATTATCGTCCAAAGCCATGGACTCTTTTAGATTCCATCTCTGTAGGTCGTATCCTCGACTATGGCTTATCTTGGACTGATTCTGATCTCCGCTTTGCGAACACAATCGCAGAACTGGGAAATGACTCAGCTTGGGAACTGTTTCCCTTGAATCCCCCACTCCAAACGCCGGTCGTCCCTGAATATGGTGTTAGTTACATTCCCCCTCCTTCCTGTGATATCAATTCCGCTAGCATTCCAGAGTCACTCCAACAATCCATCTCTGGTATCCTGAGCTGGACGGAAAACATTCCTGACCCAGATAATATTCTAACCCGTTGGCAAGGTGATTTCATTGGTTCCAATAACTGGGCAGTTAATAGCACCAAATCCGCCACAACGAAACCCATTCTATGTAATGACATGCACCTTTCCCGGGATGTGCCCTCCATCTGGTATCAAGCCCATCTTGTCGCAGCTGATACAGGACGGAATATCTATGGGTTTGTTCCCCCAGGGGTTCCTCTCATCATTGCCGGACATACAGAGTATGTTGCCTGGGGCTTCACCAACGTCGCTGCTGATGTTATCGACTGGTACTATTATAATATCAATCCCGCAAATTCGAATGAATACTGGTACGATGGGGCATGGCAAACCTTTGAGGAAGAAACAACTATCATTCCGGTAAAAGGTGAAGCACCGTATCACCACACTATCCGTCGTACCGTTCACGGACCAGTCATGTCTGATGTCGGAACTAGCTACGATAACCATGTTATTGCTCAGCGCTGGAATGGCGGTGAGCCAAGCTACGAATTGATTGCACTTGATAAAATGACTATGGCACGAAATTACACAGAATTCATTGAAGGACAGAAATTCTGGTGGACTATCTCGCAGAATATCGTATTTGCGGATGTGGAAGGGAACATAGCGATTCGTCCCACCGGGCATTGGCCGATTCGCGCTGAATGGTATGGTGGGCTCCCCCACAATGGGTCCGCAGGAGAAGGAGAATGGATTGATTACGTCGACTTTGATGAGCTTCCCTTTTCGCTAAATCCTGATCGAGGCTGGGTAGTCAGTGCTAATCAGCTAGCAGCCATGCAGGGTCCATCGGCATATCCATATTATATTCATCAAGGATATGCTCCCGGGTACCGGGCACGACGAATTATTCAGATGCTCGAAAACGATACCGATGTGACCGTTGATGACATGAAGCGTATACAAAATGATGTTTTGGATACAGCTGCTGAAGCCTTAATTCCTTACCTTATTGACGCCTTTGATAATGCCGCTGCTTCAATAACCAGTGACCCAATCCTTTCGGCTGCAATCGATTTACTACGCACTTGGAATTTTACCATGCTCCAAGAATGGGTAGCTCCGACTATCTGGCGAGCCTGGTTTGATTACTATATTGAGGATGTCTTCGGTGATGAATACCCCTCTAACCGTGGAGGGCTCCTGTGGCCATCCCCAATAATCTTAGAGAATCTCACACGGTTTAATTCGAATTCACCATGGTTCGATGATGTAACTACAACCGGAACCACCGAAACCCGTGACGACATTATTGTCCGGTCATTCCAAGCTGCCATGACCAGATTAACTAACGAAGAGGGAACCGATGTCAGTCTATGGACTTGGGATAAGTTCCACTTTGTCGTCTACACCCACATGGTGGGAGATGCTCTCGGGCACGACCCAATCCCTGCAGATGGCAGTGGAGTCACTGTGAATCCATCTCGTGTGAACATGTGGGCTCGTGAACAAGGTGCTGCATCAGGTGGTCCAAGCGAACGCCTTATCGTCAATCTAAATGAACCGATGCATGCCCTCAGCGTAATCCCTGGAGGCCAAAGTGGTAATCCTCTCTCCAGACATTACAGCGACCAACTTTTCCAGCTCTTCCTCGTCGGCGATTATCACATCGATTATATGTACTTTGATATTGAAGATCTCTTGCTCTTTTCATTTCGAGTAGAATCTATCCTCATTCTCACGGGGTGATGCCAAATGACAATAGCACAACGAATCTATGGTGCCTTTACCCAACAAAATCTCCTCAAAACCTTCCTTCTCCTCATCGTGTTGACAGTAATCCTGCTCTATTTAATTAGTTGGCCCGGCGCAATCATCGCTGCAGCAATCGCAGGGTTCTTTGTAAAACGATATTCCCGAGCAGCCTTAGTAGGCTTCTTAGGTGGTTTCATCGCTTGGGGCATTCTCGTTGGGATTCATGCAGCCTTAGGCGGAATTGTGGTCCTCGAACTCTTCGGAGCCCTTGCTGGATTAGAAGGCATGGGGACAGCACTTGCAGTGATCATAATCCTCATCGGAGGACTACTCGGACTCGCAGGCTCTCTTCTCGGCAACACTATTTTCAGTTTTGCCGAACAATACTTCCTACCTAGTTCAGGAACCACAGACTAGCTCCATCTCCCCACAAGCCTCTTATTCAGATCAAAAAGTAGTGGATACACCAATAAACTGCATAAATCGATTTTGGGAGAAATGACTTAGCAATTCTAGTATTCCCCAAACGCTTAAAATATCAAATTGCGATGATGGCGCAGAAATGAGACTATGAGGCTTTTCCTCTATGAAACGATTGGTTCACCATGGTATCCGTGTCACAGATCTTCCTGAACCCACAGGTCTAGTTCTTTCAATTCGTGGCACGGATTATGAACTCGATGCCCAACAAGAACAAATGGCAATGGCTTTTGTCGCCAAACGGCATCTTGGTTACTGGGAAGACCAGGTCTTCGTTCGCAACTTTCTCAAAGATTTCAGTAAAGCTCTCAGCATTAAACCGGTTTTGAAGCCTCAAGAAATTGACTTAGAAGATTTATTTTGGGTGGGCATTAAACGGCGGGAGCGAGAACAAGCGAAAAAAGAAGCCATGACTACGGAGGAACGAAAAGCTCTAGCTGCACAACGGAAAGAAATTCGTGAAGCCCTCCGTGAACGATACGGACACGCGGAAATTGACGGAGAACAAGTTGAAATCTCGAATTGGACCGCTGAACCAAGCTGCATCTTCATGGGGCGTGGCAAACATCCTCTCAGGGGACGATGGAAACCTGGTCCACAGCAAAAAGACATTACGCTCAATCTCAGCCCCGATGTCCCTATGCCCGAAGGCAACTGGAAAGGACGCATTTGGCAATCCGATAGTCTCTGGGTTGCCCGCTGGGAGGACAAACTCTCTGGAAAAATCAAGTACGTTTGGGTCTCAGATACGGCTTCTATCAAACAGGACCGTGAAGCCCAGAAGTTCGAGGTTGCTCAACAACTATCAAAACGCATCAAAAACGTCCGACAGGCAATTCAGGAAGACATGAATTCAAATAAAGCCCGACGCCGAAAAATCGCCACCGCGTGCTATCTTATTGATGTACTCAGCCTTCGTGTGGGTGATGAAAAGGACCCAGATGAAGCAGATACAGTTGGCGCGACAACGTTGCGACCAGAACATGTCATAATAAAAGACGATGGTGTTGTTGAGTTCGAGTTTCTCGGTAAAGACTCAGTGCCATGGCATAAAACGATTAAACTCCCACCGGAAGTCGTCAAGCAACTTCGAATTCTAATTGAGAACGCCCGAGTACCAAACACGGCGAATCGTCGTGGACCTAGCCATCCCAGCCGCGATCGACCCCAAATTTTCCCTGACGTCAAGAGCCGAAATGTTAATGCTTACCTTTCGGAGATAATGCCAGGGCTTACCGCGAAGGTCTTTCGAACCTTTCATGCCAGTAGCACAGTAAGGACCTCCTTAGGTCGTTCCAAAGTCAAACCAGACAATCCGAATTGGGTGAAGAAAAATGCAGCCAAGCAAGCGAACCTCGACGCTGCTATTGTGTGCAATCACACCAAACAGGTTCCTAAAGGCTGGAGTAAACGATTACAACGATTTCGTGAACGACAAAAGAAAGCCAAGGACCGAATTGAAAAATCGAAAGAAAACCTTGTAGCCCGACAAGCGCGTCTCAAAGAGCTGGAAGTAAAGCAAACTGCCAAACTTGACGAACTAAAAGCCAAAGGCAAATCGATTCCTCGAGGTAAGAATCGTCCATATGCTTCTTCTATTGCAACGGCACGAAGGAGTATAGAGGTCGCGAAAGAGCGGCTTGCGAGAGCGAAAGAAGCCAAGGATAAACTCAAAGCCCAGGTGGATATCGCTAAGAAAACACGGACGTGGAATTTGGGAACCAGCCTTAAATCCTATATTGATCCCCGCATTTATCGGGATTGGGGTCGCCAAGTCGATTACGATTGGAAGGACTACTACTCAAAAACCCTCCAACGGAAGTTTGCTTGGATTGATAAGGAAATTGAATGAACTGAAAACTACCTGCCCTTGGTCTCCTTAGTCGTTGTAAGCGCTTGAATTTTCTTTTGAAATGATTGTGCCACCTTAGCTGGGTTCTTCGCCTTCGTGATGCCTCCTCCTGCAATCACTATCTCAACTGGGTACGCTAAGATTTTTGGCAGGTCAGCGACACGGATTCCGCCAGCTACCGCTAGACAGGGATGACCACGGAGTCGTGCAACCTGATCCAATTCTGACAGGGGGGCACGTCGGGCTGCCCGTCGGTCTAAGCCACTATGAACACAGGCATAATGAATATTGGTGCCTTTGTATGATAAACCGAGGATATCGGCAAGCCGACTAATCGGAATACGGGAGACGATTAAATCTGCCATGACCTCTACGCCAAATTCGTGTGCTGCTCGCAGTGCGCCAAGTAGCGTCTCATTATATGCATCAGCTAACACAGTGACCAAGTTAGCAGACGCTTTTGCTGCCATTCGCACCTCCAGATACCCTGCATCAGCTGTTTTAAGATCTGCACAAATTGCCTTATCCGGGTGGGCCCTACTAATTGCTTTGACCGCCCCAATTCCTTCTGCCTTAATTAATGGTGTGCCAACCTCCATAATATCTACATAGGGTGCAACCTTTTCCGCTAGTTTCAGGGCATCATTAAGATTCTCAAAATCCAATGCGACTTGCAGGCGAACCATTGCGAGTACTTCCTATACACTCATCGCGTCCGCCAACCTATAAAGGCACTCCTGTCGAGTTGTGGTAAGGGCATATGAATTCCTGAAATACGGTTCTGGGATGCTGGCACGTTATAACACGAAAGGATAAAAGGTGAAAACTAGCACACTCTCTCATATGAGAGCGCTCACCTGTATCGCAATTCTCTTTGGAATCATCGCAATTGCATCAGGGTTCCTTGGGCTCATGTTTCTAATCGCCACGGTCGGGGACCTTGTTGCAAACCAAATGACGGCCCTTGTGCTCTTTGGAGCAGCGGGAATTATGATCGTTGTTGCCATCATCCTTGGATATATCGGGCAACGCCAACCAGAACGAATAGTAGTGCAAGCGCAAGTCGATTTACCACGGGACTTTGACGTCAGTCAAGTTAGCTGTCCAAATTGTGGTGGCACACCAAGCCGAGAACACCTCGCCTACGACCCTCGCATTGGTGCCGTGGTCCTCACCTGCCCCTACTGTAACAAAGTTTCACAACTCGTTGAAGATGTGAAATGGTGACCTCAAGACGGAAAGAAAAAAAGCCTGGCTTTACTAATCCAACCTAAGACAATTCCACACTTCTCCCCTGAGGACCTTGATTGAGCTGAACACACCGATGGTTCCTGATTCACCTTATTCCTCCTCTGAAGAATTATCGAGTGAGGAAATTATCAAACGACTCAACCAGATACTGGGTGACTTGAAAAAAGAGGGGAAAGTGGTTAAATTCAAGATTTGCCCCAAATGTAAATCACCTAACATCCGTGGGCAGGAAACCTGGTATGACATCGGAGGAGCTATGGGGATATCTCCCCCCAAATACCGCTGTCTCAACTGTGGGTATTGGGGGCGCGTTATTCTGGAAGCCACCAATGAAGAAATTGACGAACGTGTTCTGGATGAGCTCATCGGAACCGATTCGGAACGCGCCCAAAAGCTCTTGAACGAGATACACCAACAAACAACCAAGGAGAAAGATCACTAAAAGGAAGTGCCCATCTCTTGACACGAATACGACTTTTTTCCCTCACATTGATGATATGTCTCTTCATTACCTTTGCCAGCCCCCTTCTTCTCACCCAGGGAGTCCATCCCGCTGACCCAATACCATCTGGCTCAGCTTCTTATCGAACGCTTCCCCTCAACTATGATTTTCGTGTCATGAACGAGACCGTCCACGTTATTCCCCAAATGGACGCCTCTGTCCTCATCAATTATTCAATCACCTTTGAAAATTATGGTACTGATTTCGCCTATATCGACATTGGTCTTCCCAATTCCTACTATGTGCTCTCCAGTTTTCGGGCCTATTGGTCCCTGGAAGGCGCCCCATACATTGAACTCACAACAATTGAACCGTCTGATGTCATTAGTATCGGTATCCAAATCCTCATTCCTTTTGCTCTTCGACCCGGAAGTGGTGAAAATGGTACTATCCTCGTTTGGGGAATCCAACAGCGTATGGTTTACCTTGATACCGATCCTGCCACCCCCGGTTATGTTGGATACGAGTTCACTCCTACCTGGTATGACTCTGCCTACAACCGGGGCACCGATTATCTCGGCTGTCACATGCATTTTCCCAACGGATTCAACAACGGCACACTGGCCAAATATCATTATGCGGTTCCTACTCGCTACTACTGGACCAATACTAACCTCGTCTACACCTGGGAATACACGAGCTTATCAAACTATCAAGGCATTCTCCACGGCATTAGCTTCCCCTATGACGAAGCCTACATCACCACCTACTATACCGACGGTGGCACCACGACTGGCATTGACATCTGGGCCTTCTTAGAAGAATACGGTGAATTCCTCATCTACGCTGTAATCTTCATCGTCATTTTTGGCGCCTGCTGCATCAGCGTCGTCAAAAGTGCAGTTCTCTCAAGAGCTGGTCGCCGCCTCGTCAAGCGGGGCTATCTTCCACCAGCTGTCAAAGTTGAAGCCCTCGGGATCCGCCGCGGCCTTACGGTCGTCGAAGCCGCCGTCCTCAACGAAACCCCCCTCGACCGCGTCTTCACCATGATTGTCTTCGGCTTACTGAAAAAAGACCTCATATCGGTTCAACGGGAAGGCAAAGCCAAACCCACCTTCCACCCTAACCACAGCGAAATCGCCCAAGCCGCCAGCAGCAAGGGCCGGCTGCACTATTATGAACGCCTCTTCCTCAAAGCCATCACCTCGTCCGGCAACCTCCATAAAACCCAGATCCGCACCATGCTCAACACCCTCATCAAAACCACCGCCCGCAAACTCGAAGGGTATAGCCGCACCGACACCAAAGTCTTCTACACCCGCATGATCGACCAAGCCTGGCGCCAAATCGACCTCGCCATCACACCCGCCGCCCAAGCCAGCGCCCTCACCGAATACGCCGAATGGCTCCTCCTCACCCCCGACTACGAACGCCGCATCAAAACCTACGACCACTACTACGTCCCCGGCTGGTACTGGTGGTGGCTCTGGGCCGCCCACCCCCGACCCCACACCCTCACCCCCGCCGCCACCTTACCCACCGGCCCCATCCGCCCCACCACCCCCATCACCCTCACCAACTTCGCCAACGCAACGGTATTAGGCACCCAACACTTCGCCAACTCCGTCGTCACCGGATTCCAGAACCTCGCCAACCAAATCGCCACCGCCTTCCGCCCCCCACCACCCCCATCAGCACGCAGCTCCTTCTCAGGACGCTCATGCGCGTGCGCTTGTGCTTGCGTAAGTTGCGCTTGCGCGTGCGCAGGGGGCGGGAGATAAGAGATTAGCTGAAAATAAGGTATAAGAAGCCCTAAAATTGGGAAATAAGGCATTTTAGTAGTTTTTATTTTTCTTTAATAGACGAATAACTGCACTATGGTCGTATGAGATCCCATATTTATCGAAAATGTGTTCAGCGATTTTTCCATAGGAATACCCTTTCGCCCGTAACTGTTTCATCTCTTTGACGATTTCTGGAAGTGTTATTGCGATTTCTTGTTTTTGACGAGTTTCCATCATTTGTGCTACTTTCTCTGCTGTTTTTTGACGTGATGTTGCAAACCGGAAAAGAGGGAATTTAGCTGCTTTGATCACTCCTTCCTGAGTTCGTATTCTGACACGTTGTCCATCATCTGCACTTTCGATATCGTGAAATTTGAGGAGGTCTTTTACAAGGTTAACATTAGGTCCACTATAGATACCAATACATTGGTCCCTTACACTTGCCCAACCGTCTCCATCACTCATGCCTTGTAGATATGCTTTTCTTAACTCATCTGGAGCCTGAAGGATCCATCTCATATGGACAGCATGATAGGTCGTGCATTGCCCTTTCTGTAATCCAAGGCAACACATCAGAATCCAAGTATTGAAAGGACTTTTTTGTGATCGCCAAGAGTGACACATTTTGGGTCCTGCTGATGAGTCGCGGTCTTTGACTTTTTTGGCGTGGATGCCAAGTTGTCCGAGGTAATAGCAGGCGGCGTCACCGAGTTGTTTACTCCAGTCATAGTTTTTGGAAAGAGTGAGGACGAGTTCTGTGGAGGAGATACGGGAGCTTTGTTTGTCGAAGTCGCTGACGATGAGGCCGAGGAGATAGTAGAAGGCGTCTTCGGGGTTGGGTGGTCCGAAGCGGGTTTCCCATTCTTGCATCGCTTTAGTGTCGAGTGGGGAGAGTTGGTTGAGGACTTTGTTGATTTCTGTATAGTGAGTGATGTGATCAGGGACGGTGATGAAGTGTGTGGGGACGAATGCGCGTTCGAGGTTGAGGGGGAGCCATTTCCAGTTAGGCTCGAGTTCTTGTATGGGAATATGACGTGTGAGTTCGACATAATCCGGCCGTCGTCCGTCAAGCCAGTGCATGACTTGTGAATGGTGGATACCAAGCTGTCGTGCGACGTCCAGGTTGGCCCCGCCGTCTTTGAGTAAGTCGAGGGCTTGGAAGTAAAGTGTGCATTGTTGGATCCGTTTTTCGTGTTGTTTGTTTTGTTCATGAAGTGGGGTGAGATAGTAAGTATGAAGACGAGTAATTACATCGTCAGTAGAACGGATGGTATTGTTTTCTTTGTGAAGTTGGGTGATGAGTGTTTGGGCGTGGTTTTTGGAGAGCATGCGGTCCAGTTCGTAGTAGAGGCGGGGTTTGCGGGCGTGTTGGGCCCAGGCGGTGAATTTTTGGCGGGTGATGCCGAGTTTGTGACCGAGGCGTTGGCGGTCACCCCTTTCCAGGTAGGTTTGACCTTTGAGGTGGTGGATGAGGGTGAGGTGGGTTTCGGCGTCGTGGAGCCAGTCTTTGTAGTTGGGGTTGCGTTGTAGGCCTGGGTACTCGGTTTGGAGGATGTGGTGGAGGTGGGGGATGGAGGTGATGGGGGTGCCAGTGATGGTGGGGGTCCAGACATCGATGGGGGTGTGGTCGTGGGGGTTGTCGGATGGTGGCATGCGGAGAGCGCCTCAGAAATGTGTGTAGAGGTGGAGTAAAGAACTCCACACTTTGTGGGGGTGGCGCTCCGAATTTGGTTTGTTTATAGGTGTTATGGTGTGGGAGCGGGGTTCAGTCTTGACTTATTTTGCTGATGGGTGGGTGTGATGGTGTAGAGGCTGGTAAGTAGATTGATGGTGATTTGGTCCCTGGCACCGCCTGGAAGGCCTCCAGAGTACAGGCTGATTTGTGAGGTGGGAACAGGAATGTCTTTATGGTTGGGAACGTTTGTACTCTATACCTATGTGATGGATATCGTGTAGGTAATTCTAGCATTAGTGGGTGGAATGGGTATTGCATATTTCTACTAGTAAGGCAATTATGGCTGATGGGTTAGTTCGTAAATTCGGGTCCAAGGTGGCGGTTGATCAACTGTCTTTTACTGTTCGGCGTGGTGAAATTTATGGACTTCTTGGGCCCAATGGGGCTGGGAAAACCACGACAGTACGGATGGTGTGTGGTCTACTCCCACCGACTGATGGATCGGTGAGGGTGTTTGGGCTGGATCCGACGGTTAATCCGATTGAAGTGAAGAATTCAGTGGGGCTAGTTCCTGAAGAAAAGATGTTGTATGAGTCGTTGACTCCTCGTGAGTTCTTTGATTTTATCGCTTCGATGCGGGACCTTCCATCAGATATTGCGACGAAGCGTGTGCAATCATTAGTTACGGTCTTTGAGATGCGGGAACACTATGATACTGTTATTGCGGCATTGAGTCTGGGAACTAAACAGAAGGTGGCTGTCATTAATGCTTTGCTCCATGAACCCCCCCTGCTTGTTCTTGACGAACCACTTATTGGGTTGGATGCAAGGTCTGCTCGTGTGTTGAAGGAGTTCATAAAGCTCCATCTAGAACGAAATGGAGCAATCTTGTTTTCGAGTCATATTTTGGAAATTGCTGAACATCTCTGCACACGGATTGGGATTATTGATAAAGGACGGTTAGTCGCTGAAGGGACGGTGGATGAACTTCGAGACCTCGTGAAAGCCCAGGGCACCCTCGAAGAAGTCTTTCTTAAGGCGGTTCAACAGGACGTTGAGGTAGCCCAAGCGGTTCAAGCACTCCGACATGCCATTTCTGAGGAGCGTCGTTAACGTGATCAGTATGGAAAGTACTATCCAATGTCATCGTAATCAGAATACATAGGTGAGATAGAAGATCAGAACCTCAAAAGAGAGCCGTGTCACAGAGTCTCCTTCCATTCGATCACTATTGCATCCGCCAAAACTTAGCTTGAGTGACGCATGGCGTATTGCTGGTCGACTTAGTTCAGAGGTCCAATTTCGTACAAATTTAGAGATGGGTGGTGGTGCCTTCCGAGATTCAATTGAACGCCGCGTAAAGAATGCACGAACGAATACTACATTAAATAAAGTAGCTATGAGCATTATTCTTGGGTTTTTTATTGCCATCTATGGTTTCATTACTAGAACACTGACTTTCTTTCCTATTGTTCTTCCAGGAATCCATACGGGCATAGAAGTCGCCGTGATTACAAGCCTATTTTTAGGAATCGCATTTACATTACTTATGTTCATTGGCCTCATGCAATCCACAACCTATGTTTCCTGTGATATCGCATCGCTAACACTCCAACTCCCAATCACCAATAACGATGCAGAAAAAATCGCCTTCTTAGGGTATTTTCGACTCTTCGATATACCTATTCTCGTTGTGTTAGTTGGATTCCCCATTGCCCTTGGAATTGCCACATTCTCCATTCTTGGCTCACTTGCATGCCTTGCAACCACTGCGATTACAATTGTCCTAGCCATCTCAGTACTCTTGCTATTATCCCACCTCTTTTACACCCGTATCCAATCCCTTGGTGGATCACGTTTTCGCGGATTTATCAGAATTCTTTTCGTGCTCTTTTGGGCATTCTCCTTTGTGGCCTTTTCCCTTTCTTATCAGTTAATTTCCTACCTAATTCCACTCATCCAACTTCTTACCGTTACGGCTACTACCTTTGATTGGATTTTGCCTCTTCTCTTTCCTTTCTCTCTGGGATACTTTGTGGCATTTCTTAGTGGGTTACCTGGACTATCTTCTGTTTCATTGATAACCTGTCTCATTGGTACTCTCCTATACATCACTTTAGGGCTGTTGGGATTACGACAAAGCCGTCGAATCCTCATTAGCGTCAGTCAAGCACCCATAACACCTCAACTTCCCACGAAGATTAAACCAATCTCTGTTCAAAGCTCATCCCATCATGTGGCCATAATACAAAAGGACCTACGTCTCGCATCTCGTAACCCAAGTCAAGCCATTTTCCTTATTACTCCAATTGCTACAGGCATTATACTCCATTTTTCGCTACTCTCATTTCTCTCACTGCCTTTCCCTGCTGATACATTCTTCTTCATGATTATCGCGATAACTCCCTTCATGATAATCTTCTTCTCAATCTTTTTACTTAGTACGGAAACCCATGGTGCATCCCTTACCTCTTCTCTACCCTTACACACTCGAGTCATTACTCAGTCTAAAGCACTCCTTGCTACTTTCTCCTATCTTCCCCTCTTCATCATTCAGATTATCCTCCTGTTCATTTTGCCACTACAAAATCCTCCTTTTCTTCTCGCAATAATCGTATCTCAAATACCCCTAGTGTATACAACATCACTCATTGCTATCAGTCTCTTCGTTCGGTTGCTTGGCGGAGGACGCATTATAGGCTTCAATGTGGGTCAACATCTGCTCCAAATGATTGGTGTACTACTCATCACTCTCATTTTTTTTGTCCTCCCATGGATTCTCTACATGTATATCTGGTTTGACGCTGTACGTTTTGGGATTCCTCTTATCTATTTCCACCTCTATGTACTTCTGGGCTTTTGGGCAGGATTATTCATTAATTCAATAATCGGATTCGGTTGTTCCCGTTTATTACTCCGTGACTAATAACCATCAAAATTACTCCGAAAACAATATTCACTCTGAAGAATTGCTTTTAGAAAGGAGAAATAATGAACCACAGTCAGTAGTAGTGCTAAAACTAATAGCGAGTTACAGCTTGATCTTTGCGCATCCGGACCAGTTCCTCGTTGATAGGTGTGGTGGTGGTGTAAAAAGGGTAGGGGCCGGGTGTTTTCACCCGGCGGGTGTTCGGGTTTATCTAGGCGTCGCAGCTATTGGTTAAGGCATGTACCATTCTTTATAGCTGGGATTGTGGGTGCGGTAGTAGTCATCGAAGTCTGGATAGGTGTCGGTAATGGTTACTCCCTCGCCTGGTGCTGGCCAATTGGTGTATGGAACCACGAGGATGTAGGGTACATCAATTCCTGGAGAGGGATCTCCGAATATCGTCGTTGCTTGTTGGTCGTCGATATGCCATGCGTTGGGGCTATAGGATTTATCGTCCATCCATGGGTCGTAATAGGCAAAAACAGGGGCTAGGTCCCATCGGGGGGGTGTGGGATTGGGGTTGTATGATTCAGTGTCTGTTGCGATTGTGATATCGATTGTAACGGTTTTTCCCACCACATTGGGATCAGTGCTATCAAAGAGGATTATATCAAATGTGCCGCTACCGGGAGAGTCTGTGCATTCTGGGGTTTCTGTTCCATAGATTGTGTGATCCCTTGTTATGGTGTAAGTATATGCAGTATCTGGTGATAATATTCGGGAAATGTGGATGTCATGGTTGTCTCCGGCTAGGTGAACCACGGAGGTAAATTCTAGGTGGATTGATTTCAGGAAGCCATTGGTATAGGTTTCGAGTACGTACATGTTCATGCCAAAGTCGTTGTAGTCGAAGTCACCACCTGTGCGGTCTTCGTAGCCGATGTAGGCGTTGCCCTCCTCAGGGAATGTAACAGTAGTTTGCCATTCATAGATGATGTAGGTCGCCCAGTTCTTGCCAGGAAAGTCAAAGCCTGCACCCCACGCCGTCTCTGTCTGGTAGATGGGCGTGCATTCAAGCCCGACATCGATGAAGGTGATTTGGGCCACAAGAGTTTGTTGACCACCGATGGGTGCTAGAATGACCGCTATGGAATCGCCACAGCCGGGCTCAAAGTTTTCACCATTGGCATAGGCTGCAGCTAAGATTTCGTCGACTCGGCATTGACTCCAAGAACCGAGGCCAGAGGTTGATTGTGCGTCCTCGATTAGTGCCCAAATAGCTCGTTGCACATCTCCATAGGTGTAAGTGCCAGAGCATGCCAGAGATGGCTGACCTACATAGGCTTGGTTGAGGATCCAGTTGACGAGATCCAGATTTTCAGGATGCTCAATCAATCCCTCGGGTAGTGACTCATAACTAGAATAGACTTCTGCGATGTAGTCGGTGTTCTGATTGATGACGTTGTCAGTGTCGGCACACCAGCCTTCGTAAGTTCCGCTCAGGGGTTCACCTGTGACAGTCGTCACGGGGAAGTAGGCTGGTCCACCTGCATAGGGATATTGGACGCTCATCGTCACCGTATCTGGCAAGGCGCTCTTGAAGTCCTCCATTGTAGGGGGCTCGTAGCCGATGAGGCGCTGAACCACTGCATGTGCGGCAATTACGAGTTCAGCATCAATGGGCCAGCTGATAGGAATCATATAGGTATACCCACTGATACAGGGGGTCCATTCATCTTTGTAGGTGAAATGACCAGGGATGGGGTTACCGTTCTTCTGCGGGATGTCAATAAGGTCGGTCGTAACTTCAAGGTGTGTTTCAGTTATGCACCACGGATCTACAACTTCATATTTAACATAGAGATAATCCATGTCGTTCCAGATGCTAACATCACCGACATCGATTGCAGATTTGTCATTGCCACCCCCTGCAATCAAATCAGTAACGAATGGCTCTTCTTCCATGTGGGCAGCTGTCAGTGGAATGAGTCCAGCGAATAAAAGAACAATAGCTACTCCTAGAAACACGGTTTTTCGTTTCAGAATTAACTCCTCCCTCTAATTGAGGTGGTACAAATTGACCTCAGAAATATAAATAGCTTTCAATGAAACTGTCCACAAGGTTGTCTGCGATTAAATGTGTGCGTGTGCGGGGTGGAGGGCGTTAACATTCCGGAACTATAGAATTCTAATAGGTAAATTCTCGTTTTATTCCTTGGATTCTTCTTGCGACGGTTCTTCAACCTAATGATATTTGATGCTTGTCAAATATGATTTCAGCAATGCTGCCATTGGAATAGCTGGCATTTTTTATTCTTTGGCAAAGTATGCTGGGTTATTCGGTCCCCCGATATTATCTGCAAGCAAAGTTGGTTAATAATCGCCTAAATGCTGACAAAGTTGACGGAAAATGGCAATTATTGGCATAAGTTTTTATGACTCGGTTGGGATAGACGCGGATGTGGCTGGGTGATTGTGTGAGGACACTTTCGGTGAAAGAATGGATTGGGTTATTCCTTTTTGGGTTACTGGGCTTTCTTCTGTACTTTTTCGGAGTGGGAATCATCCATAAATCGTGGCAGTATCTTGCTGCGTTTATTGACACAGGGGTGTTCCCCCCAGAGTTCTATCAAATCCCATTTATTCAAGGGAATCCCCTTGGTGTGGCGGTCCTGCATGATATCGGTATTTTCTCAGCCTCTGTGGGAGTTATTGTGCTCTATATCGTCTATTTTGTGTGGCTTCTCCCTTTGGGAACGCCAGAACGTAGTCGACGGGGGTTCCAATACATTTTGGGTTTCCTGCTCGTATTTATCGCGTGGATAGGAGTGTGGATCTGCATGCACCGTGCGTTCATCTTTCTTTCGGAAGTCCTTCGAATTGGGCTTTTCATTCAAAATCCATTCCTGTTGCATCTACTTGGATTGCTTCTCGTCGGTTTCTTTCTCCTCGGAACTCTAGGTGTTGTAGTCTACAAAGCCTACCAACTCACAATCGCCTCCTCCACGGGTTCAGCTAGTTCAACTCAGCAACCACTCGCAGCACACACAGTATCGAATGCTCCGGAAGGACACAGCTGGTCAATTCCATTTATACAAATCAAGAAAGATTGGAAATTTTACTTTCTTGCCTTTCTGCCTTATTTTTCAGCTGCTTTTGCGGTCTGGATCCTGTTATTTGAAGGCTTCATCGCATACCAATTCGGAATCCCCATTATCTGGGCGTTACTGCCCGAGATTTTCTGGACTCCTGACGCCTATATGCTATTTGGTGGAGTATTACTAATCGCCAGTATGTTGGGGCTGTGGATCATTATTGTGTTCGTCCGACGCGCCCCCCTGACAGGTACTCTAGGGACTAGTTGGTGGTGGCAAGGCGCACGTCGCTATCTCTTCGTACTACTATCAATCATAGTACTAACCGCGTTCAGCAGCGGACTATTTGTTATCAGCATCACCTATCTCCAAATTGGATTCATCACAGTTGCCACGGCCTTGACCTGGCAACAAATCGGCGAAACCCTGGTCCTCCTTGGGCTAGTCACCGCGTTCATTGTTATCGTCGGAGAACGCGCCTCTGAAGCATAATCACTGGCCCTCCCTATTAGAAATTGCTGTGAATATTCTTAATATAGTTTCATAGTAATTTTGTGAGACGAAATCGGGTGGGGGGAGTCGTGCTTTGAATAGGCGGTCGTTGTGACGTTTAGGTTTTTTATCGGATGGGTGGTTAAGTGACGAATATGAGCTTTCTCTTCGACCCTTTTTTGTTACTGGTGTGTGGCGCATTCATCGTGTGGGTACGAAATCGGTGGCTATATCGTGTGACGCCGCATGCCACGAAGATTTTGGGGACATGTACGGTGGTAGTGTTTTGGGTGGTTGCAGGGTCGTTGTACCTGAACCTTGGGTGGTTTGATTGGATGTGGATCTGGACGGGTCGAGCGGTTAGTGGACGGGATTTTATGATTAATAGTGGACTATTTGCCTTTGAATTCGTCCTGACGACCGGTGTGATTGATGTGTTGGCGTTGGTGTTGTTTGCTCTCTATCCGGTGTGGCTATATTGTGGGGTGTTTCTTGGGTACTTCCTGTTTGGGCGTCATGAGGGGCAAACCGGAATTGTTGGGCTGTTATGATATTGAGGGGATCGAACATGACGACACAGCGAATATTGGTGACTGGGGCTTGTGGCTTTGTCGGCAGTCATTTCATCGACGTGTTACTTCAAGATTCGAAGTATCTGGTTCGGGGCATGGATTTACCCGAGGCACCGTGTTCTTTCTTGAATCGTGAAGCTGAGTTCATGACTGGGGATTTATGCAATCCTGCAACACTTGCTCGGGTGGTCAAGGGGGTTGATGTTATTTTTCATGCGGCGTCCTTATTTCGGTATTCGGCGCCATGGGATGAGTTGTATGGAGTCAATGTTGAGGGGACAAAGAACCTTTGTCAAGCCGCTGTAAAAGCAGGTGTTTCGAAAGTAGTGCTGATTAGTAGTGCTGGGGTGTATGGAGTTCCGCAATCGCTTCCCGTGAGTGAAGATGACCTGGTGAATCCATCCAACGCCTATGAACGATCAAAATTTGAACAAGAACAGATTGCCCTCCAGATTTGTTCCGAACATCAACTGAATCTGATCATTCTTCGCCCGGCTCCCATTTATGGTCCACGTAATCGGTATGGGATTGGAACGATTCTTCGAATGGTGGCACTGGGGCAGCTGCCCATTATTTCTAAAAATCTGGATACGTTGGTGCCATTGGTTCATGTTACTGATGTGGTAGGTGCCGCAGTACATCTCCTTTCCTTACCCAATGTTTGGGGTCAAGTGTATAATGTTGTGGATGATTCGACTTATCGGAAATATAAACTATTTTCGTATGTGGCTCCGTTGTTAAATGCAAAGATTTACTACACACGTTTTCCCCTTCTTCCACGATGGCTTCTCACCGCGTTGGCATTGTGGGCTGAATGGAAGGCGCGAAATTTCACGCATAAGGCACCGAAAATTGAACGGGCGACGATTGATTTGATGTTTCACGATTATCAGTATAGCAATGCTAAGCTCAAAGCCACAGGCTATCAATTGGTCTATCCGGATGCCCAACAAGGCCTGACCGAAACGATAGCATGGTATCAGAAAAATAACTGGTTGCAACCCTAAACTTTTGCAAATATTTTCATCGCCACTTCATGATTGTCGCTTCCAAATGTCTAATTTTCTCACATTGAAAGAGTTGGTTAGAGGGTGTTGGATGATTGTGGAGTTTTGATCAAGTTGATAATATCATCAAGGTTAGTTCTAAGAATAGGTTATGAATGTCAGAGAATCTGCTGCTAGAACACTTTTCTACTAGAATAGGATTAGAGTAACTTCTAAGATTTCTTTGAGGGATATTATGCAAATCTTTTCTAAACTTCGTAAAATAACAGTCTGCTATTTTGTCCTGTTGCTTGCACTGAGTATCGTTGGTCTAGTGGCATCATCAGAAGTGCCTGTTTCTCGGATTCCGACGCCAGGCATTGGCATCTACGCGGAAGATTTTGAGTCAACGGCGTTTTTAATGACAGCTGACGCCTATGGCTGGGGTCTGGGAGCGGTCACCAGTGATCGGGTGATAACGAACACCCTCCTTGATACCTATAGCTCTGTAGGTCCAGTGATGGGCCTGGATACCCAAGGGCGGAAAATCTACTTTATCTCCTATGGAAGTTCTTCGAATAGCAATAACATTCTCAATGTCACAGATCCTGCCAATCTTCAGCTCATGAGTGCACGAACCTCGGTATCTGATCTACGCTGTGCACGAATTGATGGTGACATCTTTTATGCGGGACGAACAAGTGGTTTAGCGATTTATAATGTCAGTAATCCATACAATTATGGTGGAACAGGAGTCTATCTAGGTACTACTGGTCTTGATGGTGTAGTCACAGATATTGATACCCAGGGGCATTTCGTCTACTGTACAGCCCGTGGGTCGGCAGCTTTTCGGGCATTCAAAATCATTGATGTCGAAGATCCATACAATCCACAGGAAATAACGAATAACTGGGGCTCTCAAACGACACTTGGAATTGATGTTGAGGGGCAACTCGTCTATTTGGCTGAAGATTTTTATGGCCTCTACATTGCTAACATTTCAAATCCTCACATTTTTCTTCAATATGATCATTTCGATACACCGGGGAATGCAACGGATGTCCTAGTCGAGGGTTCCCTTGCCTATGTGGCTGATGGACCCAGTGGCATTCATATTGTCGATGTCAGTGATCCCACTGCTATCAGTGTCCTTGGATCATGTAACACACCAGGTAATGCACGACGATTAGCCTTACAAGGAAAAACTCTCTTTGTCGCAGACGAGGATGGAGGCGTCCGGGTGATCGATGTCTCGGATCCCACACATCCAACTAATGTGACTTCCTTAACCGCACCAATTGCTTATGATGTGGCCCTTTACGGAGGCATATTAGTGGTTGGGACAAACCTTGGTGTCCAAACTTTCAAGATTGGGAATTTTGTCTCCACGCTTGCTCCACAAGGCATCTATTCAGGAGGCTATGAATTTTGGGACGTCAAGGTGCAAGGTGATATCGCATATATTGCCGCTGGAGAGGATGGGTTAGTCGCACTCGATGTGAGTAATCCTGCAGCTCCCGTCTTTCTTGACTCCCACGTAACAGGTTCGAATCGGTTCTATCGGAAACTCGACATACAAGGACATCTAGCCGTAGTGGCCGATTATGGTAGCGGTGGCGCACGTATCTATGATATCTCAGATCCCACGAACCTACACTATATCAGTACTTATGGTCTTGGGTGGGCAACAGACATTGCCATTTATGGTGAAGTCATCTTTGTGGCCGATGGTGCCGCAGGGATTTATTTAGCCAATATCTCTACTCCAAGTACACCGGTGGGCATTGACTCCTATGATCTTGGGACAAGCAATGTGACTGGTTTAGCCGTTCAAGGTCACTTCCTATATGCCGTATCCACGACAACGAGTTCTGATGATATTGTTACCGTCTTTGATATCACAGATCTAAGTAACATACAACCTCTTGGCACCTACGTTGATACATTCACGCACTATGACGTCTATATCGATGGCGACTACGGGCTAGCTACAGAACTTATGAATGCCCCCATATGGAACTTCACTGATCCAACGTCTATCACAACAACAGACGTAATCAATGGAGTAGTTGGTGAATGCCTGGGGTGTTGGGGTTTTGGACCATATGCCCTGTTCGCCAATGGGAGTGCAGGTCTGATGCTCGTGAATGCTACAAATTTACATAATATGCAGGTGTTAGACTGTTATCTGGCTGCCTCAGGTGCAATTCAGGTAACTGTTCACGGCGATTACATTTACCTCGCGAACAAGACATCACTCATCATTTTTCGGCTCTTTGACAGTACAGGTGCAACATATGTTACCGGAAGTTCTATGGCGCAATCAAGTGCAATCTATTCATCAGCTAACTTCGTATACGAAGCCACACTGGAAGCCACAACTTTCATTCCACCAGGAACCAATATTGAATTTCACATGACGGCAGATGGAGGCAGTAACTGGGAATCGGTTACGCCCGGTGTTCTACATAACTTTGCTCACCTAGGACCTGAATTACATTGGCGCGCCATCTTTACGACCAGTCGCAATGATCAGAGCGCCCATCTCTACAATATCACCTTCTCCTATACGTGGACAGTTCGGCCAACAACTCCGGTCTTGGATGATCCAGGTGACTCTTCACCCAGTGGAGACATCACGGTTTCATGGTCTGCCAGCACCGATTCCGATGGTAGCATCGACCACTACGAACTTCAAATGAGCGATAGTGCCAGCTTCACTACAATCCTTGATACATTTACCACAACGTACACCAATTACAATATCACCGGACTTGTTCCTTCCACCTATTACTTCCGCGTCCGCGCAATCGACAATAACGGGGCTTGGAGCAATTGGAGCAGTGATGAAAGCATCGCCATAATCGTATTACCTCCACCCATTATCCCAGGTTTCCCCATTGCTACAATTATTATCGGACTGTGTGTTGCCCTCGGTCTTACTGTTCTCATTCGTCGTAGGAAGCGATGATTCATCGCTTCCCTTTCCTTTTTTTGGGAGAGGTAACGAGCTATCACATGGTTTGGAAGTTGAAGGTTATATCTAATTTCTCCATTGATTCGCTTTTCGATCATATGGTGAATCAAAGAAACTACTACTTCTGTCCAAGAAGAGTATTTTCTGTCTGTGTTCAGAAATTAGTTAATCTCTTGCCTGTGTGCGAAGAAAAACTTGCGCCTGAAGGAAGGAGGTGTCCTGTGGGCTGTAAACCATACCTAGGTGGTGAGCTGTTATCCAGAGCACTGACTGTGGTGAGCTAGTGATTGAGATGGTTGTGCTTGAGAAATTGCTGGAGGGGCTCCAACCACTATATTGCTGGATGGTGGCACTGGAGAGCTCACGCGATGTTATTTGGAATAAACCGGCAGGGGCGCCTTGAAGCGTGATCTGTGTAGTCAGAGCTCGCCATCCATGATTGGATATGAGTATTGTGTAATTATGTGGGCCTGATCCTTGGGTTACAAGGGTTGTTACGGGCATCGGTAGAGTCAAGAGGGTAGGGGCTTGGATGAGGGTTGAATTCAGTATATTTTGACCTGAAATTGCCGCGAAGGGTTTGAGCGCATGAAAGGTGGGTTTGGGTGTCGTCGGGTTGCTGGTGAGAAGCCCGAAATTGGCTTCATCACCAAACGGCGATGTTACACTGGGATGAATCGGCACGTCTTTAGCAAACCCAAAACAAGCAATATCAATTCCATGTTGTGCAGCGCCAATCAAGACCTCCGTTGTATGAATCGCTGCGGTTATAGTTCCCCATTCTGTGTCGGATAATAAGTCGAGTCCATATTCATCGAAGACCCAATCTATATTGGCGAATCCCTGCGTCATCAGTAAACTGGTTCCGGTTTCGATGACGCTTATTACCTGAGTTGGATCGTTCCAGTATGCATGCCACGAGAAAAAGTCAAGAGGAAGTCCTAATCCATTAACATTGCCTAAGAAACTCGAGGTCCAATCTGCCAAGTTGATGTCCGCCAGTCCTGGTCCGCCAATCTTAAAGGAGCCACCGATTTGGGCTAATCGTTGTGAGACGACGGAATACAAGTTAAGAAATTCCTGTTTCGTCCCGTTCCAAAAGGCAGGAAGGTTAGGCTCGTTACCAATTTCGATATAGTCAAAGTCGAAAATCTGACCTGTTCCAGGCCATCCCTGTTCATAATGCATCACAACACGAGCCACTACCTCAGCATAAATATCAAGATCTGGGGGAGTTGTATTTGGTGCCCAATTAGGTGCTAGAGAGCGAGGACATCCCACGAAAGTTAGGATTGGGCTTGCTCCAGTTTCGTTCACCACATCCACAAGGAGATCGAGGTATGTCCAATTGTAGTAGCTGGGGTTCTGGGCATCAGCTAAAGATGTGCCATTAAAGATAGTATGATACCATCCCCATCCTGAACTGGCTGCCAGTTGCCATCCGAATCGACACCACACGCGGAGGTGCTGTAAACCCAGATTCCGAAATAGGTTATAGGCTACTTGATCCTGATATAAACCTGTTAGATCAGGGCCATATGAGTTGACGCCTACAAGATTATTCACTGTACCTGCTATTTGGGTGGTTTCTACTCGCAACTCGACATTTGAGACAGGGATGATAACATAGCTTACGAATAACCATATGCTCAAACTCAGTAACAAAAAAACAGAAACGATGGCGGCTGCCCGTCTTTTCCGCATTGAAGCCCATCCCGTCGTGTTTCTAGCTATATCTCTGCTAAATAGATTAGCTTCAAGGATTCAGTATCACTGCTGGAATGATTTGAAAAAGGTATGAAATGCTGGTGGTAGACTCCTATAGTCCACCTTGTCGGCGATTGATGAAAGATTCACGGAGTTAAAGGTATGCCAATACAGAATGGGACCTTTCTTTCCTCTGCGAATATAATCGATTGCCCCCGCTAAAGTCTTAGCTGTGTAGGTCGGTTCGAGAACAAGATTCTCTTGCTCCTTAGCAAGAGCTGTTGCCTCGTTTCCGGCTGGAGAAGGTGCCCCATATCCGATTCCTGCATAAGCCGTTGTCAATTCATATCGAGGTCGATAGGTAAAATCCTGAAATATATCGCTTGTTTGAAGCAGTTTCAAGGTGTTATGGATTAATCTATTCACCTGAGTTGCACTTGGAGGGTTTGGTGCAGCACAAATGCCTTTGACTTTGGTTGAGAGACCTGTTAGCTGGAGCCCTAGGTCAATCCCTGCAATGGTGCCGAAGCTACCGACGGGAATAAAGATGCGCCGCGGTTCGGGCAGTTGGTTGGCATTGATTTGTTTGTGAAGTTCAAACACCGCATTCACATAGCCAAGAACTCCGATTTCAGAACTGCCTCCAAGTGGGAGCCAATATGTATGGCGCTGAAAGAGCCGATCAAGATACCGAAAGCGTAAATGGGCCCTCTGTCGGCTTTTTGCATAAACCATGTTAGCACCAAAATGGTAAAGCAACTTTAGATTTTGCAGAACGTGGGGGGTGATGGGTTGATCGGTAAGATACAGGCGGACTCGAAGGTTATTGGCTTGTCCGTGAATGGTGGTCGCAAGGCCATGGTTGGTGCCTAATCCTCCAAGCGTAGCTACTTGGTGTTTTTCCTGTCGTAACGCATCAGCAAGAAGAAATTCTAGCTTCCGAACTTTATTCCCGCCATACTTATCCGAAGTTAGGTTGTCAAGTTTTATCCATATGGGTTCTTTGGTCTGTAAGGCCTTTTCCAATTTGAGTAGTTGACGTGTAGGTGTCGGCTTTGGAAGAATTGGTATCCAAGGAATATGCTCGCGAAGTTCGGGGAAGGCAGTGAAGAGGGCAGGCTGTTTCATTCGGTTCACTTCAATTTATATCAGGGCGCTTCATTAAATTCGCCCTTTTTGACATCTATTTCACCGTGAAAGTTATTTTTAAGCCGTCTACTTTGGTTATTAGACCAGTAGATAAGACCCATATAAGAGAATTTACACTATTTTGAGTATTCTTGTGATAGGAGGAACAAAGAATGGCAACCCCAAGTCAAACTGGTCGAAAATCTGAGGTATTATGGGCACTTCCATATTGTACGGCACTAGCCCAAGATGTACTTACGGCGCAGGAATATATTGAAGCTGAAACTACTGCAGTATACCTTGTACGAAGCAAGAAATTGCAAGAGGCTGCAAAGCAGCGCCTCTTAGCACTCGTTAAACCCCCTCCCAAACATCCATTAGACTCCGCCCAAGAAGCTCTGAAAGGCTTACCACGCTTTACGCGAGACGCCATTCAATATCTGGCCGATTACCTTGAGCTCCTCGTTCGTGCTTGGACCTTTGAAGTCACTGGTGATGCAGCCACGAAATCTCGCTCGTTAGGAAGCAACATACGACGGTTACAACCTAAAAAGTTGGGACTCCCAGAGGATCTCATAGACCATCTAAAACGATACAACTCCTTTGTTTTCACTCCCGCAAAACACGATTTCACTATTTTCAAGGGACAACGGCACCGCTTCACGTCACGTGAAGTCGTTTTACTGGCTTATATTACCATGAAAATGGCTGAGCGAATCAAGGAAATATCATCAGCTGCAAGGCTCCAGGCTATAGCGTTCTAGCCTAACTGAGGGTGGCAGCCTTAAAGGGTTCTGACGACGAATTTCGTGATGGTCGGCTAGCCTGGGAACGTCAATATGAAAAAGGCGCTTTTGTGAATCAATCAATCCACTATGAAATACCAGATATCGCTTATCAGTTCAAGGCACATGGGATCAAACATGTGCTCGATCATGGATGTGGAAGTGGGCGCCACACAGTGTTTTTAGCGCAACAAGGTTTTGAAGTCTACAGCTTAGATATAGCGCCTTCCGGTCTTCATTCTACATTTCAAAAGCTTGCAGCTCTTGGGTTCACGAACAATACGACTCTAGCTGATGTTCTGCATCTCCCCTTTCAGAATCATTCCTTTGATGCCATAATTAGCATTCGAGTTATTCATCATAATCGCATTGCAGTCATCCAGCAATACGTGGAAGAGATGTGGCGCGTGCTCCGACCCCATGGGTTCATTTGGGTTACTGTTCCTGTACCCAGAGGCCATGGATCTAAGGATGGTCAGGAAATTGAGCCTGGAACATGGGTCCCAACCCAAGGAATTGAAAAAGGACTTCCTCACCATCTCTTCACAGAGGCTGAATTACGAAACCTTTTCCAACACTTCAAAATACATGCCCTACAGATATATTCCCTGAGCCATTACTCACTTCTTGCTGAAAAGAATCACCTTAACACTTGAAGTGATTTCTCCCGTTTGATTTAGCCTAGCGGCTTGGATGTGTATCGTGAAACATTGTCATGGAACCATTGTGGAACCCTGGCCTTGTCAACTTTATCCGAAAATGGCATATAGGGTTTAATATCGACGACGGGAGTATCATCACGTGCATCAATTTGATCAATATAGATACGTCGAGTCTTCTCATCGAGTCTTTCAATCGCCACAATAGAAAGACCTATAGGAGTCGGTCGGGCGGGGGACCGACTAGCAAAAACCCCTGACAAGCCAGCATTCTCCTTCGGGGGATAATCCGCTAAATTTGCCCGGCTTGTAGGATTATCGTGGCCTGAAATCCACCACAGCACTATGATGTGAGAAAATTGATCCACTTGGAGCGTTGCTTTCCAATATTGCGGTTTAATTTCGATGAAAATAGCTCCCTCTTCTGGTTTGCGAATATATCCGACTACGCTGGCACTAAATGTCATAGGCGCTAATAGAAAACGGTCAGCATAACAACTTTTCCACTCTTTGAAAACTGGATGCCTTCTTTTTCGAGGAGCTTCCTTTTCATGGCGAGACCACCTTGGTATCCACCGATGCTGCCATCCGATTTGACTGCTCGATGGCAGGGGATAATGATGGGGAAGGGATTTCTCGCTAGGGCATTGCCAACAACCCGTGCCCCATTTCTGATTCCCACATGCTGTGCAATGCGTTTATATGTGCTAATCCATCCGCGAGGGATACCCGCTTCTGCCCGGAGTATTCGTTGTTGAGTATCCGAACAAAGAGCCCAGTTCAACGAAGTCAAATCAAAATCAACCTTATCACCCTGTAGAAATGACTGTAAAGCCATCGCAAGGGTATCGATGAAAGGTGAGGTTCCTTGTCTGGCTTGGGGGCAGTTTCTCTTTGCTCTGGCTTCAGATGGATTTTGGAGTGTTGTAAGAAAAATATGGTCCACAAGTGGTTTTGGCTGAAAATCAGTCCACACTATTGTCATATCGTTAAAGGGTGTGTTGAATGTGGTAAACCATTTAGGCACAAAGATCATTTCCTAATTGCTTAGAATTCGATGGCTGGGAGCTCAGGATACTCTTCAGGTCTAATGGCCTCGGGGACATTTTTCTTTGCACCCTTTGTTGTAATCAACCGTGATACGGGGTGAGCCACCATTTTACTGGCTTCATAAGGAACTAAAAGACTATTAATTGCTTCTCGGCTCAACTTCACTTGGAGCCAGGGCTTTTCATCAGCCTTGTGCAAGATGACGGGCATTCGTTTACGTTTGTTGTGAACCTGCTCAAGTAAAGGATTCGCCCAGGTAGTGATGATGGTGTACGTTTTGTAGCTTTCACCATACTCTGGGTGTATCCAATTATCCCAAAGCCCTGCAAAGGCAAAGGGTTCACCACTTGCAAGCTGAATGTAATAGGGATAGGCGTGTCCCTCAAAATGGCGCCATTCAAAGAACCCATCAGCTAACACCAGACAACGCTTAAACGAAATTAAGGAACTGAAGGCAGGTTTTTCATAGATTGTCTCTGCTCGCGCATTCAAAAGCCGGTTTTGCATGGTCGAAGCAGCCGGTACATCTTTGACCCAATGGGGGATAAGGCCCCATTTCAGCATCTGGATAGTATCGGGGTCCTCGCTGGTAATTACAGGTAAATCAGGTTTTGCAAAACCTGAAACATGATAAATTCGGTCAAAGGGTATTGCTTCAGCGAATTTCGCTTTAAACCGAGTCTGAATAAGATCAATGTCAGGAATCGTGTAATGATAGCACACGCCCATCACTATCCAAGCTGTTTGGGCTGTTAGGCGCAGAAAAACCTGCTGGACTTCTTAGTTGAAAATAGATAGTCTTCGAATGTGCGATTTCCAAAATTTTATGTATCCAGATTCAGTGCAATGCATAGGAACTCATCGGAGGTTCCATATTATGGCTGATGAAGGAACATC
>JBHLPH010000040.1:0-12157 GCA_048939625.1 Promethearchaeota archaeon | reverse complement strand
CCGCGTCGAATACAATTGCCGGTTACATAATTACCTCGTTCTTCAACTGCAATGAATTCAGCGATTTTTTTCGGATAGCCTTGGGTTTCTCTGCCCTGCCACAATGGCGAGTCCACAGTGACAGGCATGGAAAGGCAATAGTTACCAATCGCGTTTTTGTATTGGGCATCTAAGAAGACGCCAGCTTCATTATATGGCTGGCAGAAGTTGGGGTTTTCGAACTCGGCGACATAGACAAATCCTAGGGGCTTAGGTCCAGGTTCAAGGGGGGGAGGTAAGAGCTGGTTCACAATATTCGGATCAGTTCGGAATCGGGCAAAAACCATCTTAACATCACCGATTAACACTCCTTGAGCGAAGTGCTGAGTCCTTTGTTTGAGTTCTTCAGGTGTTCGAACAAGTCCCATCAGGCTCACCTATCCACCATTGACTTATGAAAGGATAAAAACGCTGTCACAACAGCTTGATACTATTATCTGAGGATAGGCTTTCAGTTACCAGTCAGTGAGACGAATACGTTTGTCATGTAAAATGGCCCAGATATAGCCCTGTCCACGAACCAGTCCGGTTAGTTCTCCCGGGCCGCCCAAGGGAACATGACGAAATGCTGACATGATGTCCTTACGGGTCAAATGGTAATCCACTCTATCGATGCGTAGCAAATCGTTTTGGACACGATACTTGAATTTCAATCCTCTTTTTGTGTAGAACACTTTTCCCCCATTGAGAATTATTCGTTGCCAGACATCCGAAAATGGAATCATTATACCCTTGACTCCTTACCATCAATCTCTTGGGTAATCATTATTTATCTTATCTTCTCCATGAAGTCCTTATGAAATCAGTGAAACAGATGATTGCCGCTGGTCGACAATTTCTCAAGGCTTACGATTGGAGTCAAGGTCCGGATATACAGACGGACCAAGAAAGAGGGGTTTCTCCACCTCCTTTTCAGAAATCATACCCCGATAATGCTAAATTGATTGATTTGGTGGCGCCTCAGGATTTTACGATTCCTCCCATACCTTTACTTGAAGTCATTAATCGTCGCAAGAGTCGCCGAGGATTTATTAACGAATCTCTCTCCCTGGAAGAACTGTCTTTTCTTCTTTGGACCACTCAAGGAATTCGTGAAGTGGCAATCGATAATCGGCATGGTAAAATCGACACCACAAAACGGACTGTTCCCTCTGGAGGGTCACGTCATCCCTATGAAACCTATTTGGCAGTCTCAAAGGTGACAGGGTTGAAGCCCGGTCTGTACCGCTATCTTGCTTTGGAACACAAACTTTTGGGGATATCATTAACAGAATCTGACTTGTGTACTCGAATCAGCGAGATATGTCATCGACAGACATTTGTTGCCCGTGCTGCGACCATCTTCATTTGGGCAGTAGTTCCATATCGCATCGAATGGCGATATAGCGTTGCTGCTCATAAGGGAACAGCGATTGAAGCTGGACATATCGGGCAAAACCTCTACCTTGCTTGTGAAGCAATAGGAGCAGGCACCTGTGCCATTGCAGCGTATGATCAGACTGCAATCGATGAACTTCTTGGTCTTGATGGAACCGACGAATTCGTGGTCTATATTTCACCGGTTGGCAAAATTTCCCTTCATAATCGTTATATTCCTTAGAAAACCGAGTTACATTCTTCACCATACTGTTTCCCGCTTTGCTCTGCCATTCTCGCTAGGCAGAATGGCGCGTGCAACCAAAATAAGGAATCCCGGCACCACACAAATTAATAATGCTCCTAGGATACCAGTCACAATCATCCCTGTTTTATGTTCGTTGGGGTCATAACGCCACTGATACCAAAGACCGCCAAACAAGATTCCTACGACCATCATTGTAATTGTAAGTACTTGGAGACTAATTCCTAGTAACATCGTGTAGACTCCTAAAGCAATAAAGAATTGGAGAATGATTACCACAGGAATATTATAGAAACCTAAAAGCATTATTCCAGCAAAAAGGATTTGGAGAATTGCTGCGATTCGAAGCAGTGATGATGCGGCTTTCTCATCAGACATTATGCAACCACTCCACAAGGGTTGATTATTTTCCTCGATATTAAAATGCATTCCTGATAAGATCCAGTTACATTTTACACCATCATCAGTTATTCATCATACCCTACTTCTTGTACAACCATTGGAGCTTCAAACCATTTACCGAAGAATGTAACGCTGTTACCCATAGAATACAGAATAGGTCGCTACCGATACACACTAATCTGAGACCACACGGAATATCTGTTTGTTTACTGGACGTGATTAACGATGCCACGAGTAATTGATTTTGAGCTCCCTGCAGATAACGTTGATCGCATTGCAATATTTTACAAAACGGTCTTTGGCTGGAAAGTTGAGAAATGGCCTGGACCAGTCGATCACTGGTTCCTGATTACTGGCGATGAGTCTGAACCTGGAATTAATGGGTCATTTGGAAAACGAGAGGAATTTCCTGAAGGCATCCCGGTCAACGTGATTGGTGTGGATGACATCGACAAATATATGCAGTTAATCAAAGCACACAAAGGCACGCTTGTTGGTGACAAAATTACAATACCTGGTGTGGGTTACTATCAGTATTTCAAAGATACTGAAGGTAACCTCTTAGGTATAATGGAATACGATTCAACGGCGAAGTGACCTAAACTCAGATGAGAACGAAAATGGATCCCCTCCTCCTAGACCTACCTGAAAAACTCAGTACAACTCGGCTCTTAATTCGAAAATACAGTGCTGGTGATGGAACCGCTATCTATGCTCTCTTAGAACGAAACGACAATCGAGCCTTCCTTTTCCCAAATGTAGAAGAAGTCGCCACTCTGCAGACAGTCGAAGCCGCAGAACTAAAGGTCCGTAGACATGCGGCGGAATGGGATTTACGCAAACGATTCGTGATGGGCATCTGGACTAATACCCCTCTCTCCTATATTGGCGAGCTTTGGATTGAACCTCAAAGGTGGGATGTTCCGTCATTTGAGCTAGGCTGGTTTCTGGATAAAGGCGCTCAAGGAAAAGGATTGGCAACTGAAGCCGCTCTTCTCTCTCTTGACTTCATCTTCCACCATCTTCATGCTCACAAAGTCATTGTAATCACTCGTGATACCAATCACCGCAGCATAAAATTAGCAGAGCGATTAGGTTTCAAACGCGAAGGTCATTTTCGTGAAGCCCGAATCGAAAAAGGCGAACGGTATGGGCTTGTATATTTTGGACTTTTAGCTACGGAGTTTTAATAACACGTTCGGGCTGATTTTACGCTGTTTTATGAATCATCGGGTTCGCAAAAAGCATGCTCCTATATCATTTTTTCAGATTTTCACTCCTAGCCGGTATCCAAGACCATAAATTATACCATCTGCGTTTCAACTAATGAAACAGCATCAAAGGATGGTTCCTAATAGTGCATCCAAGGTCTCTGAAATACCGTAGAACAGGAATTTTAATTCTCGGCATTCTCTTAATTGGGGTAATTACTCCTCCGCTTCTCTTACACTACGATTTCAATACCACAGTTGCCCAGACGTCACAAGATATGGCTTCTGCTCGCGTTGCCATCTACAATGTTCAACGATTCGACAACTTCAGCTTCATCGCATGTATTCACTTGTTTGAATGGATGAACGCCTCCGTTGAACTCGTCTCGGCAACTGAAATCCAACAAGGGGCTCTGGACCGCTTTGATCTCTTAGTATTACCCGCCCATGGACCTAGCACTTATGAACGCGATTTAACCCCGCTTGGAAAAGAACGAATTCGACAATTCCTCGCCACAGGAGGCTCACTCTTCAGTGTATGTCGGGGCACTGAATTTGCCGTAATCCAGTTAGGAATTATTGATGCAACCCTGCACTATTTCGGCCCTATTGGTGTCCAATGCCATGATACTCACAACGGCGAACTAGCGGTTAGTGAAATGAGTGTAAATCGCGCTTCCACCGGTCCAGACTTGTCAGAGGAACCTGAGTCCTATATGGTCTTTACTACAGGCGCTTCCTATTTTGAATTCCACGACAATACCCCAGTCATTCCCCTTTTATCTTATGCAGAATCAGGGCTACCCGGAGTCATCGCATTCCGATATGGCCAAGGAACGGTCTGTCTTTCGAGCCCTCACCCAGAATTCGAGGAAGGAACGGATCGCGATGGATTAAATGCAGACCATATTTCCCACTGGCCAACCTATCAGACTCTCTATGATCCTGACTCCGAATGGGACTTTCTCTATAAGGTATCATGTTGGCTCATTGCCTCCTCACCCGGTATCCCATCATCATGGTATCTCAGCTCCTTGGCTCTGATTGGAGGCGTGTTCAGTATCGTCATGATTGTGACTCTTGCCATTGATATTCAGCAGCGAAGAAGGTGAACAATTGCCCTATCACAGAACCTGGAGTCTTCTATTACTTCCTTTGATTCTTGTACCCTTTACTTTAAACACTGATTCAAGCGTAGTTAGCAGTTCAGTCCCATTCCGTGATTATTGGCCAACATCGGGATGGCGGGGGGTCATCCCAGAGGTCCAGGGAATGAATTCAACACTCTTAGATGAATTTTGGGCGACAATCCACCTCTCAGACAATGTCCAAGGCTTTCTGCTAATTCGTAATGGCTACTTATTATACGAAGGATATGCTCCTGGTATTAGTGCCAACCATCTCTGGCGAGTCTATTCCATCACGAAAAGTGTATCTGCAGCAGCTTTTGGGCTTGCATTAACTGATGGATATGTTACCAGCATTCAAGATTCTGTACTCAGCTATTTTCCCGATCGCACAATCCAAAATCCTGATCCACGAAAATCCAACATGACGATTTGGCATCTACTTACTATGTCATCAGGTTTTGAACGGAGTGATTTCGGGATGGGTGCATCATCTGATTGGGTACAATATCTCCTCGATTCTCCAATGTCCCATGAACCAGGTGAGTTCTGGAATTACAATGGCGGCTGTAGCCATCTCCTCTCCGCAATTATTACCGAAACCATGCATGTATCAATGGAGACTCTCGTATATAATCGACTATTTACACCTCTAGGCATCTCCATTTATGAATGGGGTGAAGATCCACAAGGCGTTACCACCGGAATGGCAGGCTTAAGCCTAACTCTACGCGACTTAGCCAAACTCGGTTATCTCTACTTGAATAACGGCAGCTGGAATACTCTGCAACTGCTACCGACAGAATGGATCGAGGAATGCACTAATCCCCACTTCGTTTTTCCATATGGCGAAGGATATGGCTATCAATGGTGGATTGATCTTCCCATCAACGGTTACTCAATGAGAGGTGCAGGAGGTATGCGGCTCTTTGTGCTCCCCGATCAAGATCTCATTCTTGTTTTTGGAGCTGCACCATATGGGTCAGAAGACTATTATGCCTACCTTGATGAATACATCTTTCCCGCCATAATCGGAGAACCTACAAGCCTTCCTACTTCCACTTTCGATCAAATTGTACCGTGGGCTGTTGGAATTGTTATACTCGGAGGAATAGTTGGTGCAACAATCCTGTTTTGGAAACGAAGGAACCGCTAATCAGCTGTTACATGTGTTCAGTATCTCGGAATGAATTTACTGCCCTTATGTGCGTGCAAAAACCTTTTTCTGCCGCCCTCCTAAACGTTGATTGAAGCCAGGTGACAGATTTCAAAAATCATATCCTACGCTTTGCTGGAAGGTGACTTATTATCCCTCGGGGGCTTGTCGTCAGTCAGTGGGACACCAAAGAAGGACTCAAGATTCTATCCAAATATCCTGCCTCTTTGGACCTCGACGAAAGCGAGCTTTCTCTGATGTATTATAGTTGTGCTCCCGAAGGTAATGGCACCTCTTTTCAAGTCTTTCCCACTAAAGAAGTTAAAGAACGGGCTGCTGTTACTTGCACACGTGCAAAACGCGAAGGTGCTGACGATGATGTTTGTCTCACCGTTCTACTCACTGCCGAGGAAGAAGCTTCGGCTTATAAAGAAATTCTGTACAAAACTTTGCAACGAATCATCAAAACTGCGGGCAATCCGGCGAACCGAAAACGACGGTACCGCCAAATCCTCTCCGATAGTTATCGGAATATCGAACGCCGTGGTGGGTCCCGCGATCAATCACTGTGCCCCTACATGTATGAACGCCCAATCAAAAACAGCGAATTAACCTCTTTTTGTCGCGTTGTTAAGAAGCAATGCTATCTCACCATTTATGATATGCCAGGCTACCCACAGTGCCCTCGATATATTCGCCGTCAACGCCAAATTCAGTTAGCAAATGCCCGTCAACTAATACGGGTGGGGATTCAACGAATCCTCGAAGACTACGATAACGAACGTCAAAAATTCAAAGACCAAAAACCCGGATCGTGGGGTGAACCGGTTCACGCCATCCTGGATCGCCTCTTTGCTATTCTCGAAGTGGAACACGAAACCGAGGAATACGCCCACAATATTGTTGAATATGTGAACCAAGAAGGGCTCTTCCAAGGTCATCCCCGACCCATCATCGCTGCATCTATTGCTTATTATAGTGCAAAACAAACCGGAGAATCAATACCCGAAAACGATATAATCGAACTTGTAGGTTGTTCACGTACATCATTACGTCGAAATTACCGAGAACTACGAACATTGCTCAGCTCCGACGAAAAAAAGCTTCCCAATCATACACATCGAAGACGCACAACTGCACAGAAAAAGGCGCACACCCGCGCAGAATAATCCCATGGAGAAACCCATACTATGATTCACAACGTCTTTCTTATGACTCGTGACGGACGCCTTGCCTTTCATCGTCAATACTGGGCCGTCGACATCAGTGCCGAAGAACGCCAAGAATTCCTCGCCACATACAAACACTTTGAATCCGAACTTGGCAGCCAAGTCGACTTACCCATTCACGTTAAAAACGTCAAATTCATCTATGCTGATGCAGGTACCCACCTTCTCCTCGTCTTCGCCGTCGACATGAATGACGAAGACGAAAAAATCAAAACAACACTCAAAAAAGCCAGGGAACTCCTCATCAGCAAATTCGGGCACGAAATCGACGCATATATCCAGAAACCAGTTCCCCTCGGCGAAGGCTTCAAAGGCTTTGCTTCCGAACTCGACAACGTCATCGTAACCATGCTCAAAATCTGCCTCCTAGGGCAAGGTGGCGTTGGTAAATCTACCATGCTCAAACTCCTCACAGCCGACAGCATACCCGGCGACTACTACCCCACAATTGCTGTCGACATCGAAACTCTGCAAGGTGTCCGCTTTGGTCCCTACGAACTCGCCGTCTGGGACTTTGCTGGTCAGGACCGTTTTCGCTCCCTCTGGAACTACTATCTACGTAATGCTGACGCCGTCCTCCTCGTCACCGACTCTACTCTAAAAAACGTACTCGAAACCCGCGACATCCTTGAAATTGTCCGCAAAAACTCGCCCTCTTCCATCGTCTGGGCCATCGGCAACAAACAGGATCTCCCTGGTGCTCTCGCCCCCAAACTCGTCCAACGCATCCTAGGCGTCCAAGCATATGGTCTCGTCGCCATTGATCCCCGTTACCGCGAAGTCCTCTACAAAATTATCCTCGGTGCAGTCGCCGAAGCCACAACCGATTAGTTTCGTTTTTATTTTCACCTTGATTTATTGCGAAAAAATGCAGAAAGCCACAACAACTACAAGCTCAACACCGGAACCGACAAACAAGTTAAATACGGGAAACCAAATAGTCAAAAAGGAGTGCCAATAGGTCACTTTAAAACCCAAAGCTACAGAAACCATTTAATTAAACGGGAGGCTAATTATAATGCCAAAAGGTTTATCAATCGCGAGGTGGGACGACAAGGTTGGGCTTCGTGTTGTTGGTGTCTACCCGCGAAACTTGGATGTCACTGAAGATGATATGCTCCGGGTATTTACCGCTCACGCCATGGGTAAACCCGAAGCAGGTTTTCTCACGATGACCCTTGAGGGTACGAACCTCGCGGTTTCAAGTTATTATACAGGGATTTTACGGGGTCGTGATCAGTTTTGTATTATGTTGTTTATGGATTTAGAAGAGGAACCCCGTGCGTATGAGGAAGGGTTGACGCTTGCATCAGGGGAGGTTGTGGAGAATATTGGGGAACCAGAGTTTGTTGAGTATCTGGGTGAAGTGTTTGAGAAGCTGAAGCGGATGGTGGAGCTATCAGTGGAACAGCGGCTTGCCAAAGTCTTCGTGGATCAGGAAACTCGGTTACTCATGCATAAGCTGGCTCGGGGTGGTATTCCGGCAGAGGAGTTGCGAGAATGGCTAGAACTCCAAACTGGGAAGCACTATCCTGATTTAGGACTTGTTACGTTGCCGCTACTTCGGAGTGGCTTGGTGGAAGAAGATTGGATTAACGCCGTGTCCGATAACTGTGTCTTTTTAGTGAATGACTTGTTGGGTGCTCGGTTTCCACCGGAACAATCACTGAAACTCGCAAAGAGTGGTGGATTGAACAAACAACAGTACAATGAGTACGAGAACCGAGTGAAAAGCTTCTTTGAAGAATATCAGTGGACCGAAGAAGATACCATGATGATTGGTCAACTGCTCCTTGACCCCGATATCTACGATGTGACAAAGACGTTACGCAGAAAAATAGCACACAAATCTGAATTAACAAATGTTGTGGAGAAAGAAGCTTCTTTGGATAATGTCATGCGCCGGCTAGAACAAGCTCAAGTGATAACGAAGATGGGCTCCGATTCTGTTGAAGTATCAGGTAAGGATGATCCGTTGATTATGTTGACAGCGGATGTGCATTTTGAAGCCTTCTTCCCCGAGTTTTTAGTGCTTCGTATTCAGGAACGCCTCGAATCGAAGGATATTCACCCAGATATCGCGAAACGCCATTTAGAGCTGCTTAGCGAGACGTATATGCGTATGCGTGAAAAGATGAAAGAACGCAAGAAACGCAAGAAAGAAGAAGGTGAAGAAGAGCTACCGGAAATGGAAGCCGAAATGACACCACCTCCTGAATACACAGAGGCTGAAGCACCCGATACCGCAGAATTAACAGAGGAAGACGAAAAAGAGGCTACGCGTATTCAGAAAGAGGAAGAAAAGAAGCGGAAGGAAGAGGAGAAGCTTCGCAAAGAGGAAGAAAAGAAGCGAAGGAAAGAGGAAGAAAAACAACGCAAAGAGGCGGAAAAACAGGCGAAGGAAGAAGAGAAAAAGCGCCTGAAGGAAGAGGAACAAAAACGGAAGGAAGAAGAAAAGCGCCTGAAGGAAGAGGAACAAAAACGGAAGGAAGAAGAGAAACAAAAGAAGAAGAAAGAAAAAAAGAAGGAAAAGAAGAAAGAAGCTGAAAAAGAAGAGTCTTAGTTTTTAAAATTCCTCAATCTTTAATCTTGAAGAGTTCGCTGGCGATTTGCTGCGAGAATATCTCGTGCCGTTTCCCAACTTGTCCGTACAATATCTGGGTACGAATTATTCGTTTTAATCCATTTAGTGAGGAAGCGGCGAGTTTTGGGATCGTTAGGATACCCACTCCCAAAGTCTCCGTACTGCTCATGGAATTCTCGAATTCGTTGGTCACGTCGAACTTTTGCTATAATGGAGGCTGCAGCGACAATGGGATATGCCGAATCAGCTTTGTGTTCACTAATTAGCTTCTTGGGATTTTTCAACTGGGCAGTAATCATTCTACCATAACGATCCGCATTGACATCCGAAGCATCGACATAAGCCACGTCCCAACGAAGTCGGTTCAATACTTGTGCCATCCAATCGACCTCCAAGGCGTTGAGGCTCTTCTTCTGGCGTTCAGAATCGATTTTTTTTGCACTGATTTCCAGGACCTCTACTTTGGTCGCCACTTGTCGAATATGATGAGCAAGGGTTTCACGACGCCGGGGACTTAATTGCTTCGAGTCACGTACTCCCCACTCAAGAAAGGCCGCCTCCTGAGAAGGAGTAATCACTACACCTGCAATCACAAGAGGCCCAATGACTGGACCCCGACCAGCTTCATCTATACCAGCTATTAATTGCGTCAAATCCAACACCAGCTTGGGAACTAGGATACTTCCGAAACCATTAACAACTGCTCAGACTTATTAGTTCTTACTGAGTTTGCATCTGTGTGGCTAACATGACAGAGTGTAAATATCCCGAAATATGGCTTAGCCTCCTTAATGGGAAGTTCCGCGTCTCCTCCCGACTCCCTCCACCGGCGAAAGTTCCGGAGGATTTCAGCTGTCTTACTCCACCAGGTGAAACCATGCCAATTTGTGTTTCGCCACTTTACGACTCGATTCATGATGCTAAGGGTCGTGCTGCTGCTCTCCAAGCGGATCTTCAAGAACAGGGGTGTAAGGTGCTCTTTTTCTTTGAATTGCGTCCTGCAGTTGTAGGTGACCCTCACACGGAATCCTAGGCATCTTCTTTAGTAGGTATAATTTGTGCCTGTCGTGCACGACGACGAATAATTATTCTGTAAACGATGAAGACCACTAAGAAGATGATGAGGAGCACAAGAATCAAGGTTTCGAAAAAATCAATCATCTGTACTGCAGATGTGAACCCTACGCCAATTATCCATCCTAATAGCCCTAACGCCAAATATCGCGGCAAGGCGCCTAGGAATGTAATAAGCGCAAATCTTTTGGTGTTTGCCCGAATCGCCCCATAAAGAAGGGAGACAACCGAAAGCGGGATGATAGGCACAGCCCGTGCGGTGAAGAGGTAAATTTCGTCGCGTGAAGATTTTTCCATGTTTTTGCGCATGTACTCGATTTCTTCAATGGATGTTCCCAGATATTTACCATATCTTTCGATGATAGGATACCCACCAAAGTAGGCAATTCCATAACCGAAAAACGACCCAATGGTAGCGGCAAGAGCTCCAACGAACATTACGCTGAAAAGAATAACCAATATTTGTGAAATGGGGTCTAATCCCAAAGTTAAGAAAAATCCTGCCGCCATGGGTACAAGTGGTGATGGAAGCGGGGCGATAAACGTCTCAATCATCACGCCGATGAAGACGCCAAGTGGACCTAGGGCTTGAACCCAGGAAATAAGGAGCAATATGATGCTATCAATCCATGCATCAATGGCATGTAACCAGGCGATAATTGCCTCAATAATCAATTGTCTTCCCTCAAATGTGAACAACAAAGGGGGGTCTTTAATTTATTGTTACTCACCTGGATGCTTGCTCATAATTTCTTCGCGTGATGGAAACTCTGGATCATCAACGACTGCTATTGTTCCGTATCGACCCGCAGAGAGTTCCATTTCACCACGAAAAGTTTTGATAAACCCATTTTCCACTTCCACAATAGTGCCTTCATCGACTTTATCGATGTCATCATTCCAAAGTGAAAGTTTGATGGTTCCTGTTTCATCTCCAGCTTGTGCTGTGGTGACACGTGCTTTTCCATACCGTGTCTGAACATCTCGAACAGGCTCAAGGGAGAGTATACGTAAACGGATATTGACGCTTCGGGATGCAGAGGATAATTCATGGACTTTCATAATCTCAGAACCTTTGTAACAGAAATTTAACAAGGATGTATTAAAGCACACTTTTTAAGCTTGTAGGAACGCAGAAAAAATCAGAAAAGAAGGGTTCATTAATGTCTCAGGCTCCAACTTCTCCAACTACACCGTTTCGAACGCTAGCGAAAGTCTCTGAGGCTATCATGGGTACTACAAAACGACTCGAAAAAATGGACATAGCTGGGAGTTTCCTTTCACAACTTAATTCTGATGAAATCGAAGCGGCAGCTCTGCTATTAATCGGGCGACCGTTTCCACGGACAAGTCAAAGAGCCCTCGCATTGGACTGGAAGGCTCTAAATCAGATTCTCGATGAATTATTCAAACCTTCTCCAGAAATGGTGCATTCACTTTTTGCTCAATCCGGGGATATTGGTGAAGTTATCCACCAAATATTTTTACAATCAGGGGCGGTCCGACAATCTACACTCTTCTCGACCGCTTTAACTATCTCTGATGTATATTCCACATTCATCGACATTGCTGATGCCCAAGGGCCTGGTTCAAGAAAACGGAAAACAGGATTGCTTCGAGCCCTATTTACACGAGCAACCCCCATTGAAGCCAAGTATATAGCAAAACTCCTTGTTGGCGATCAACGCATTGGCTTCAGTGAAGGTATGCTTGA
>JBHLPH010000039.1:5456-12220 GCA_048939625.1 Promethearchaeota archaeon | reverse complement strand
ATACGAAGAGAGTTTTATTCGCTCCTTCGACAACTAGCAAAAGCCATCAAATCAATCGAAAAACAGCTGAAAAAAGATCAACCTCGCTGGACTTCAACACACCAGAAATTCACGCAAGATGTATTAGAGAATCTAATCAAATTGCGGAAGAACGCAGAATACTCGGAATCCGCTCAAATGAAAGCCATTCAAAAGTACAAAAAGACCAACCGCTATTCTCCGGCTATTTGTGAAGCCTATATTCAATCGTGGTTAAAGCGATGTAACGAGGATTACATTGATGTGACCTTTCGTGATTGCAAGGCATTATCCAAGGCCGGCTATGATGCATGCCGTGCTCTTGCCGCCACTGACGACATCACGGAAAGACAGGTCAACGACGCCTTAGCCGTCACTCGCGAAGGACACGCCAAAAACAATGAGCTCATAGCGCAAATACAGAAACTTCAACCAGCAAAATAAGAATCAAAAAACCCAGAGAAAGAGAAGAGAAGGGACCCGTGCCCATTCGCCCGAGCCCCAGCAATTCTGGGCACGTGCAAGGTTAGGGGCGAGCTGCTTAGTTTCGGCAGGTGAACCAGATGAGGTGTCGGTAGTGATTTCGCCCATTACCCTTGTTCGCGCCTTCATAATTATTGTATTTGTACATTTTTGAGCACCGATGAAAGCATAAGACTCCGCGTTATATAAGGCGGACTCACCATTTGGGCTCACTTTCTGAGGTCACATAATGTAACTATACTATCATGTTGTTTATTCTGACAAATCCAAAGAAGGATTCAAATTACGAGGCTCCAATATGTACTCACTGTCCGAAGAATATTGACTTCTTCCCCTATTTTGAAGACCTGGAATAATTTCTCAAAAAATAAAAAGCGAGGATAAATGCGACTATGAGGACTACTAAATGTTCTAAAAATACCAGAATTAGTTGTGAGAAAAGCGTAGATTCGACAGGAAAAATACCAAAGAACTGAATAAAGATTAAGTATGCGATAAAGCAGGACCATACGATTATGAGACTGAGCAGGCAAATTATAGGTATAGAAAACCACTTTCGTGATAACTTAATCTCTGAATTGCTGCTATTCAAAAACCGTTTTCCCCAGTGAAATAAATCTAAAGCACTATTAATGTTTGCTCACAAGAAATTAATCGTGACACAAAGAGGAACTGGACGAGTATTAAGAGACTGTAGTAATTGGTACTTTCTCGCAATGTTCATTTGGATTGGTATTATACTCTTTATCATCCTGTTCGCAGGAGGCTTTGGGGAAGTGCCTTCGGAGTTCTTCTTAGTGCTGTTTCTCTTTTTTAGCATAGTCGGAATTAGTGCACTAATTCTCTATTCGATTCGGAGTTTTCGGGATACAAGCACACACAGAGGTAATTAGGGGGTTACAATATGAAAGTAATTCTCCATTTTGAGGTCATAAGATGTGACTAGCTAAAACTGAACTTTACGGTTCGACTTTGACTCGGTTAAGGCAGTTCTTTGGAGTATTTAGTAACTGACTGGCTCCCGTGAATATATGTGCAAGGCTTTCCATCTCTCATCCAGAGTAACCACACATAGGTGATAGAAAGTGGCTCTATTCAAGAAGAAAGGAAAGAAAGTGCACTTCGACAGGATCACTGTCGGAGAACGCGCAGCCCTCGGCTGCCGCAACCCCCATCCCACACCTGGGTATCAACGAGCATTCAAAGTTATGACCTCCCGTCGTGGTTCCAAATGGTAGCTACCACCAGGGAAACTAACCTTACTATGATTACTGTGGGACTTGGGTGAGTCCCTGGTATCATTCGCTTGTTGTGGACGCACAACCGGCGAATGGTATCGCATCTTTTTCCTTATTCTCTTTTTAGCGCAATTTTTGAGAAAGAGTATGTAATTTTATTCCGAGAAGGGGATGTGAACTCGTGAGTTCGCATGTCAACCATCAATGTGCTTTTTCTTTGGAAAGTTCCCAAACCAGTTCGAACACGGCTCCAAGAACGGCTCAGCCAATTATCAAATCTGAACCTCATATTTCCCAAGAAAGCTGAAGAAAAAACGTTCTTGAAATATGCTGCAACTGCCCACATCATAGTTGGGTGGCGCCCATCACCACCGCTCCTTGAACAAGCAACTAGCCTACAGCTGTTCATTTTCCCAGGTGCCGGAGTTCAGCATCTTGTTGACTGGTTTCATGAGACCGGAAAACAACGGGGAATAACCCTCGTAAACGGACATGCGAATTCGGTCTTCGTTGCCCAACACGTTGTAGCGCTATTACTTGCTCTACTCAATAAGGTGATTCCTCATCATAATTGGATGGTTGCAGGGGAGTGGCGCAAGGGGGATTTCGAAGCGAAAACCCTGCCAATAAAAGGGCGTATGATTGGATTACTTGGCTATGGTGCGATAAACCAGAAGGTTCACAAATTACTGTCTAGTTTTGATGTTACTTTTTCCATTCTCCGACGAAGCTGGCCCAAAGCTTCAGCTTCCCTCCCCACGTCAGCTAAACAATATACTCCCGATCAATTACATGAATTCCTAGATAAAGTTGACACACTGATTGTGGCGATTCCGTTGACCGTGGAAACAGAGGGCTTACTCGGTTACAATGAATTGACTCGATTAGGTAAAGACGGAGTAGTGGTCAATGTGTCGCGGGGAGCTACCATCGATCAGCTAGCCCTCTACCGGGTTCTCAAACAACAAAAAATCGCAGGAGCAGCAATTGATGTCTGGTACACTTACCAACCAAATCCGGATGAAGCCGGACGTAAGTATCCCTATGAACAGCCCTTTCATTCTCTTGACAACATAGTATTATCTCCACATCGCGCGGCTTCACCCTTTGATGATTTAGACCGCTGGGATGAAATTGTTGAAAACGTCACACGGTTTGCGCAGGGACGAAAAGACTTCATCAATATAGTTGACACTAAACGAGGTTATTAGGGGCAGATGAACGCTTTTAGCCGTTTCTCCGTGATAATTCGTAGCTGATGTGGTAAATTCGAGGAGTGAAGCCTTTCTTTTGCCAAAAGCTTTGGGCTCTGGGGTTTTTAGCTGCCACGCTAGTATCGATTCGCTCTACGTTCTGCAATTCAAACCATTCTAGTGTTTTCGAATACAGTTGAGAGCCAATGCCTTGACCTCGATAAGCACTCGTCACTGCTAGTGCATCGATGATTCCTAAATATTTCAGAAGATGGTGTGGCTGTAATGTCATGATGTGAGCAATAGAAAATCCCACAACTGCATCATCACTCACAGCGACCAAAAAATACGCAGTTTCCTTGGTGAGCTGTTCCTGATGGAATTCTGTGATATGCTGGGTATCATCAACCCGCATTGCTAATCGTGAATCCAACTCGCCATGGTATTTAGCCGATTCTTTCCATAGCTCATCAACTGCGGAGATGTCCTTCTGGGTTGCACGGCGAATGAGGATCTTGTTTGAACGCAATGGCTTCACCATTTATACATAATCTGATTCTGTGGTAATTGACTCTATGGACTCGACGTTTTTCTTTTGTAAAGATTTGGGAATGGAAAACTGCAGTTTTCGTCGATTGTCCAGTTCTCTGATGAAGGTTTCAGCGGCTTGTCCTGCGAATTCGAGGGATTGTGGGGCAACCATATCAAGGCGATCATGGCTTGTGTGGTTGAGCAGGAAATTTGCACCGCCACCAAACCACCAGTGAACCGCAGGAATCCCATAATAGGCGAAAATTCGGTTATCTCCACCAGTCGGGCCAGGCTGGATTTTTGGGTTCCACGGGGTAATGGCTTGACCTACGCGAACCCGCAGCCGGTTCCCCCCGAGAACACCAACAGCGAGATGGCCGATTCGTGCGCCATGGACATCAAAATTTAGGTTCAGTTTATCCTCCCGCAAGCCATCGGGCTGGGATCGGCAATAATAACGAGAGCCTTGGAGGGCACATTCTTCACTACCGCATGCTAAAAAGCGCAGGGTCCATCGAGGAGTAGTTTGGGCAAAAATCCGAGCGAGTTCCATAAGAATCGCAGTTCCTCCGGCGTTATCAGTTGCGCCAGGAGAATACGGAACAGAATCATAATGGGCTGAAAGTACAATGGCATCCGATTCACGCCCTGAGATTTCACCAAGGATGTTGAAGCTTTCAGATTGGAGAATAGTCACATCTGTCTGGATGGTTACATCACGGGAATTTGCTAATAGCTTCGCCCCATCTCGGTAATTAATGGAAACGATTGGAGGAAGAAGGTCGAAATCACCTGTGTTCAAGCCTGAGTATATGAACCCCATGGGAAGTTTCACAGGAATGCCAGGTTCATAGGTTACATGAATGATGCCACGGACCCGTGCTTGGATAAGCTTGTGCACTACTTCTTGAGAAAAATCACGTGTATATAAAACAACGATTTTATCGGAGAACTTTTCCAGCTCATCCGCACTGGGGTTCCAGCTCCAGGAAGTGTATTTAGCGATAGGACCGGTTATCCCTTCTCTACCAGTTGTCCCAGACAAACCAAAACTTAATCCTTCGAATGTACGGTTACCAAAATGGATGTATGCCTTTTTTTGCCGGCTTGTGAGCACGGGAAAAGCTTGGGCGTGAACTTTCTCAAGCCCATGTTCTATCAATTGATTGCAAAGGTATTCCTTCGTTGTTATAGTACTTTCTAACCCTTGTACTCTTTCACCAATAGTTTGGGCTAAATAGCGACAAACCCCGAATGCCCGTGAACCTGCAAATTTTAGTCTCGAAGTCATAACAACAGAATACCGAACCCTAATTAAAAACTAATTCATGGGATCTGCGACGAATAAGGGATGGAAAACAGCTTTTAACAGTAAAACTTCTAGTATGAAGCAGAGTATTGGTTTTACAGTCCCGTTTTTGTTTTGGTTTTGGTAACTTTCTTTTTAGCAGGTTTTTCAGCCATCTGTACAATGACCTTATGGAGTACCGCGAGCCGCAGCACATCACCTTTCTTCAAACCAGCACTTTCGATGAGCCAATCCGGTAATTGCACCATATTGCCCTCTAGGACGTGAGCGTTGAATTCAATCATACAACAATCACCTGGGTCTTTGCATTCCTTTACATCTTAGATTCTCAGTATTTAAAATACTCCAGCCCCACTTGGCTGTTCTCCGTTTCTCTGCAATGTTCGAAACCCGCAAAGGAAAGCCCTTTTGGATGAGTTGACCCCAAATCGCCTAATAGTGATCTCTATGATATCGCTTCCTTATGTACAGACTAGCGTTTTTGTCGATGACCGCTATACCTTTGGAGGCAATCAGCTTGCCACTTTCTGGGATACACAAGCTAATTCTCAGTTAACTCAAGACATCATGCAAGGCATTGCCCTAGAGATGAACTTCTCTGAGACAACCTTCTTCGAACCCCCTTTGCTAGATTCTTGCTCATACAAAGTGCGCATTTTCACTCCGGCTCGCGAAATTCCTTTTGCAGGGCATCCCACCCTCGGAAGCGCATATGTACTCAAATATACTAAACTCCTTGACTCCAAAGTAAACCAAACCAATCTCGAGCTTGGAATTGGTAAAATCCCTGTAGACTATATCACCACTGATACCGTTCGGATGATTCAACCAGCTCCCCAATTTCTTGCGAAATTAACAAATCATAAGGCAATCGCTGCAACCATGGGTCTTCCCAAATCAGTAATTTCAACCCAGCATCCCATGCAATATGTCGCAACCGGCACTCCCTTTCTTATCGTTCCACTAATTTCTCTTGAAGCGGTTGAACAAGCCCAACCCGATGGACCTGTTATTCTCCAAACACTTGGAGATCAAACGACCGCAAAAATTGTCATCCTCAGCACTGAGACCGTGAATGACGACTCAGATGTGCACGTCCGGATGTTTGCTCCAGATGTTGGCGTCCTTGAAGATCCTGCCACTGGAAGCGCTGCAGGACCCATCGGTGCCTACATTGATCATTATCAACTATTGCAACGAACTACAAGAGGAACCTCGATTATCATTGAACAGGGGTATGAAATCAGCCGTCCCAGCCAGCTCATTGCTGAAGTCGTTGGGGAAAAAGAGCCTGAAAATGTTTTGGTCTCTGGGAAAATCAAACTCGTAGCCGAAGGGTCCTTTTACGTGGAAGTGTGAAGCCTACAAGGTCTGAGTTGAATAATAGTGCAAGATACAATTCGTCCTCCTCCAGAAGGCACGGAGCTTAATGCGGAATTACACCACTATCTTGTCAAACTATTCGGAGTCAGACGAACCCAAGCCCTCTCCTCTGCTTTAAGTGAACCAGGGGCGTTCTTCTTTCTCCGCACTAATACTCTTCGAACCCAGAAAGAGCTGTTGATTCGACAATTACAGGACGAAGATATCACAGCAACCATTTTGTTCCCTGAATTGGATGCGGTGGCCATCCCAATTCACAAAACTGGTCCAGTACCTTTATATGATAAGATAGTGGTCGCGGATAAAGCCAGCAGTGAAAATATACTTCTCGGTAGCCATCTTTATCGTCCAGGTGTCAAACGCTTTGACCGGTTTTCCAAAGGGGATTTACTGACAGTAACCAGTCCGAAAGGACATATGGTGGGCAGTGGCGTTGCTTGTGACGACAGTTCCACTATAGCTCAAAGCAAGCACGGACAGGTCGTTAAAATCCTCGACTCCTATTATGATGTGCCAAGCATCTCTGACCTCTCAACCTACAAAAGTGGCCTCTTCTACTCCCAATCGCTTCCTGCGATGCTTGTTGCTCCAATCCTCGCACCTCGACAA
>JBHLPH010000039.1:0-5356 GCA_048939625.1 Promethearchaeota archaeon | reverse complement strand
CAACCTACAAAAGTGGCCTCTTCTACTCCCAATCGCTTCCTGCGATGCTTGTTGCTCCAATCCTCGCACCTCGACAAGGTGAAACAATCATCGATTTTTGTGCTGCGCCTGGCGGAAAAAGCACACACATTGCCCAACTCGTCAACAACCAATGTCGTCTTATCGCTGTCGACCGGTCTGAGCGCCGAGTAAACCATTTAATTTCAGAGGCGAACCGACTTGGAGTAACCTGTATCACTCCCTTTGTTGGTCGAGCCAAAGAGTTCGTGGCCAAGCATCCCAAGCTTAAAGCGGATCGTATTCTCGTTGATCCACCGTGCACCGCCCTCGGGGTTCGTCCCAAACTGTATGCTGAAACTACCCTTGCTCAAATTCAAAGCACAGCGTCTTATCAGCGCATGATTTTAGATTCTGCTGTTTCAGTCCTCCGCCCTGGGGGCTACATAGTGTATTCAACCTGCACGCTCACCATTGAAGAAAACGAACTGAACATTCAATACCTCTCCGACACTTATGGTCTCACGCTTGAACCCCAAACGCCTTTTCTTGGGTCCAAAGGGCTGGCAGGGGATTCTGCCGTAAAAAACGGTGTCCAACGATTTTATCCTGACAAACAAGCGTTTCCCGGGTATTTCATCGCCAAACTTCGAAAACCAGAAATCAACCCTTAAGACGACCAGCCTTCCTTCCCAATTAACGGGACAAAGGCCACCGACATTTCCTGACGTGTTTTGATTTTCTCCTTGTCACTCTTCATGACTAGCGTTAATTCTTGCCAGAAGTGATGTTTCCCAACCGGAATGAGTAATTTTCCACCTGATTTCAATTGGTCAATCAAGGGTTGCGGGATATGTGGTGCTGCGGCAGCAACCATAATGCGGTCATACGGAGCTTCAGTGGGCCACCCGAGTGTTCCATCCGCTTCGATTACAGTCACGCGGTCACTATACCCTGACCTTTCTAAATTCTCATTAGCAAATTCGACTAGGGAACGTATTCGTTCAACTGTGAAAACATGTCCTGACGGGGGGTTTCCTGAAGGAGATACGACCTCTGCCACTAAGGCTGCCTGATATCCTGATCCTCCCCCAATTTCCAACACCTTCAAACCCTCTTTGAGATCAAGTAATTCAAGATAGATGAGGCACATGTGAATCGCAGATATGGTCTGTCCCTCACCGATTGGTAGTGGAGTATCGACATATGCATCTGGGACCAGATGCTTAGGTAAAAACAATTCCCGAGGAACCACGCGATATGCTCGAATCGTCTCTTCGTTCTTCACAGTTCGTGATGCAATTAATCGCTTGAGTGTCGCCTCCTTTTGGTCAGCATATGTTTTCAGATTATCTGGAGACGTACAATCACCCACACTATGGAGTAGGGAACCCACAATTTGAAACTATTTGTACCCGCCCTACTAAATAATCCCCTATGGTGCTTACTGAAGCGAACCGATTCACTCTAACTGCTACAGGCCATCCTAATATTCAGGCTACACATAACTCCACTTTTGAAGTCACAGTAGAATCCAATCTTACATTGCGAGGAGACTGCATTATCGGCGTCAACGCGTCTCATAGTGCACGACAACTCAATGCTCTTCTCGGAACAGCCCTCCGCCATCCTAAATCCCACCTAATCACTTATCTTTCAAACGGCATTATAACCGAATCCATCCAAGGGTACGGTTCGACAAAACTAAGCTTAACTTCCCCCACATCGCTAGTCTGGCGCACAAGTGATTTTGTAGATGACCGAACCATTGCCATTCGCTGTAATAAAGCCGCCAAAGATCTGAATCGACAATTAATTGAAGTCCTTCAAAAACCGGATAGTACCCTTCACGTGACACTTGTCATTTTTCACGGAACGACTTGAAGGTCAAGGACTATTTGTTCTTCATGAGGTGCCGCAGGACGAACCACTCGACTCGTTGTAATTTTGGCTGTTACTCCATACTCTGCTAGCTGATGAAGCACCTCCGTTTCAAGGGTTGCTTGGGACCTGGAAGTGGTCGTTACACCATAAAAATGGATGATTCCACCATCTCGTTTAATTGCTTTAGCCGCAGAATCAAGAAAGGAAAATGCGTAATTAGGTAAATTCATGATAACGCGATCGGCTTTTCCTTTTAGTTGCTCGTCAATAATCGTCCTAGCATCACCAGCAATTGGGATAACCTTCCCAACAAGCCGGTTGATTTCAAGGCTTTTCTGTAAACATTGGATGGCCTGTGGATTAATATCAATGGCATAAACCTGAACTTTATGGCGCTTGGCCGCTTGGAGTGCAAAAGGTCCCACTCCCGTAAACATATCCACAATGACTTCGCCCGGTTGTATCAGGCTGGCCACCCGATCATGTTCTGTTCCTAACCGGGGACTAAAATAGGTTTGAGTGACGTCGATAGCTAGTTTAACACCATATTCGATATGAATTGTTGTCTTTTGACCCTCCCCGGCGATTAGGCGGAGCGGACGGAGTCGATGGACCCCCTCAACGCCTCCTTCTTTTGCATACACCGTGTTTACTCGGGAATTGATTAACATAATAGCTTCTCCGATCTGGACATCATATGGCTTCAGGGCATCGTGTAACTCAACCACCGCAATTTCCCCGATGATATCCAAGGAGTGGGGCAACCATTGGTGTAATTCCTTAGGAAGTATTCCATCCAACGCCGAACTCAGGTCAGAAGGCTTAATCGGCAAAGGTTCAAGGTCTTTTTCCATTTGGTCGCATGGTCCAATCTTATCGGTTACCAATTTTAGCTCATTGGCTTTGAGTTTGCGGGATAGTGGGAAGAATAGTTGGTTTTCGTCCTTTGTAATAGGAAAATTTGTGTCAAGGAGTTCGTACTCAACCAACAATCTGCGAAGCTGCTCGCCGAGGCGTTGCTCAACCTGGATACATGATTTTCTCATGGCCTCAGCCTACTCGGTCGTCGAGGGAGGAATGGTAATGTCATCCGAAGGCGTTTCTCGGAAAATCTTCACACGAGTGGGGGTTAGGATGATATAGCGATTACCGAGTTGTCCGATATCTCCGTCCACGCTGATGCAAACGGCTCGAAGTTGTTCTACTGCCCGCCTTAACTGCAACTGGGATTCTGTACCCTGCTGAACTAGTGGTGAAACATCCATGACCACCATATTCCCTTTCCTGACTTCCTCAGAAATGGGTGTAACGTCCATTAATCCTGTAAGCTCCATAAACCGAACGAACATCGATGCTGCTTCTAAATTAGTACTGGGTGCGGCCTCTGTGGAATCAGCTGGTGTGTCTTTGTCTTTCTTTTTTCGTCTAAATCGACCCAAACTGAATCATCCTCCGACAATTCTACAACTCAAGGATGAATCGAGAACGGTAAAAATCCTTCGCCTTATCACTCCGACAGCTCCTTAGCAAGCTTCCACAATTGGTCACCCACGTAATGAATTGTTTCGATGGCGCGCCCTCTATTCACATCCCTAATCACCTTAGGAGTAAGCAACATTCTGCCCACCGCTAGTGGTACTAAATTCTTCTGATCGATAATCACAGTGAGATCACCCGGCTTCAAATCCTCATTAATAGTGTAAATCCCTGGCGCCATCACATCAGCTCCATTCGCAATATGTGGTACTGCACCCATATCGACCACAACTTGGGGAAGCTCCACGTTTTTCTCGATTAACGCTGGTAATCCAGGAACAACTTCGCTTTGGAGTTCGACAAGCCACATTTCACTTTGAACCAAATAAAATTGAGTCTTATCTTCCAGTACGACATGTTCAACAGGCACCTTACCAGGTGCTGTGTCTCGTAATAATCGATGGATCCAAAGGGGCTTGTTCTCTAACTTCTTCAAGAGATTTCGTAATTCTTTTGTTCGAAGAATAGTGCGATGTTTAATACGCATGAACTAGCACCAGTTCTCTAAATGAGTAGCAAACTTTTTTAAGGTCTCTTTAGCATGCCAACTGCAATTAGCAGGCAGGAGCTTGTGCTGTGTCAGAACATCGTCCTATGGATTTACTTGGCCGGTCCCTCAATTCACAAGTCCTTGTGAAACTCAAAGGGGACAGAGAACTACGTGGACGCCTCCGCGGATACGATCAACATCTGAACCTCATCCTCGATGATGCTGAGGACCTCACGGAACAACCCCCCCAAGAGCTGGGAACCGTGATTCTCCGGGGTGATAACGTCATCCTCCTTTCCCCTTCCGGGAAAGCCCCTAGCAAAAAAGCTGAGAAAAAGAACAAGTGATGAACAATGGGTAAAGGAACACCATCCTTTGGCAAAAAGAACAAGAAGACGCATATTCGCTGCCGGCGTTGCGGACGCCGCTCTTATCACATCAGGAAGAAACGATGCGCCGCTTGTGGCTTTGGAGTGTCAAGCCGCATCCGGAAATATAGCTGGGCACGCAAAGACTTCACCCGAACCCGCCTCGTCTAATCTCCTTCTGTGGGCCGGTAGATCAGCGGTAGATCGCCGTCTTGGCAAGCTTCGCTCACTACTTGTGTGAGGCCCCAACTGGCGGAGGCCCCGGGTTCAAATCCCGGCCGGTCCACCACACTTCTCTCCCCTCAGTCCGTGGTAGACACAAAAACATTAATACCTACTGAGTCATCCCAATGGCGCACACTAACGAACATACTTTGAGGCTTCTGGTATGTCACCGGCATTCTATTGGAAAAAACTGGATGATGGAGCGCTCCTTATCTTAGCGATGGCGATTTTCGGCGCTGTCCAAATCTATCTCTCCTATCTTGGCGCAATGGTCTACCTGATTATTTCCTCGCTAGTCCTCACCCTCGTCCCCCTTGGAGTGGTCCTCGTTCTTGCAACCGCAACAGCTCTGCTCGCTGAATTACTCGGTTCACGCTTTTTCCCTTACCATGCCCCGCGCGGAACACCTCCCGCTAGCCCCACACGGTTATACCTCCGCCAGTTTGGTATTGTTCTCTTCGCAACATTAATCGTCTTAGGTCTGTGGGCGGTTTTTTATTACCTGCTTTTCACCTTTGCCCCCTTCACTCAAATCGCCTATCTTGTTGGATACATCGTCTCCAACGTGGCTGCCGCCCTCATCGCGCTAATCCTCATCACGCTCTTAGATTTTCTTTTCGGAGCTTAACTCGCCAGAACGCCACGCTCAGAAAATGAAAATGGTGCCGACGGCGTGATTTGAACACGCGACAACGGGATCTTCAGTCCCGCGCTTTCGGAAGGCAGCACAAAACCCACAAGTTCGGCTACTCCCGGGCTAAGCTACGTCGGCAATGGTTTGGTGGGCCGGCCGTGATTTGAACACGGGACCTCCGCCGTGTCAGGACGGCGTCATAACCAACTAGACCACCGGCCC
>JBHLPH010000005.1:111071-116428 GCA_048939625.1 Promethearchaeota archaeon | reverse complement strand
GGGATACTAACCTTCTTAGCCATGTATGGAGTCGCAAATGTCGGCATTGCCTTCCAGGTTATCTTGTTTGAAGTCATCCCACTATATGCCTGGCTGCTTGTAATCCTCCTCCTATATTCCTGGATTCTAACTCTCCTCATTTTACCGATACAAGCGGGTGTACAAGTTTGGAGTCTTTTCCGATTCGAACCCACGCCACTTCTTCTCAGCTACTATTTCCAATACGATATGACCTCAAATCTCCCCCATCGATTTCTTGATCCCGTTCAAAGCCGAATCGGCCTCGTTTCCGTCCTCCTTCTCATTATCGGTGGTTTAGTAGCTTGGCCGATCTATTCTTTTTATGGAGCATTTTTGCTCATTGTCCGTTTTGGTCCGACATTATTCACCTTGGATTTTATCATCCTCTTCATTCAAGGTCTAGCCGTCGGTGCCTCAGCACTATTTGTTTCATACTTTGTGCTTGCTTCCCTTGGTGTGCTATTTCTTCAGTGGCGACGTCGAGGACGTTAAATCTGCTGGATTGGTCTTATGACAATGATTCGCTTAATAGTCCACCCAGTTTCCGTATTCCTGAATCAATAACCTCCGGTGGAGAATAGGAATAGCTGATACGCATCGTATTCAGAGCACGTTCGACAGGGGCTAGCTCATTCTGTTCGGGAAGGTAACTAAGTCCCATTAATGGGTAAAAAGCAACACCTGGAACGTAGATAATGTCATTGGGAAGAGCAACCTGTTCGAGGAATTCTCTTGCGTCGAAGGTCTTGTCTTCACTTTCCCACCAGATGAAGAATCCACCGGTGGGGTCCGTGCGGCTTCCGGCAGGGAAGGTTTCATCAATCGCTTTGCACATGACATCCGCCCGCTGTTTGTAAATTTCTAAAGCCTTCGGAAGGACCTTATCAATATGCTTGCGGTAGTAGGCATCGAGCATACGTTGGACAATTGTGGGGCTACAAAGATCCAGGAAGCCTTTGTCTTTATTGATTTGCTCTTGGACTTCTGGTGGAAAGATACTGTATCCGATTCGAAGAACTGCGGCCTCTTTGCTACTTGTTCGTAAATATGCCACATATTTGTTCTCAGTATCTAGTGCTTTGATAGGTTTATGTCTCGGTTCACGGAACTGAATCTCACGATATGCACCATCTTCAACAATAATTGTGTGATTTTCCATCGCGAGATTGAACAGGGCTTCTCTTCGTTTCTGAGGAATGGTAGTACCTTTGGGGTTATCTGAGTCGGGGACGAGATAAATCATCTCAGGTTTTTTTCCAAGTTCTTTTTTACAGCATTTAATGGCATGTTCAAAGTATTCGGGAATGGCACCCTGTAGATCTGTTGGAACTGTTACAATCTGGGCTCCAAGTTTTACAGCTGGAACCAAAAAGCCCAGGTACGCTGGGCTCGTGGTTAGGATGATATCGCCCTGATCGATGCATGTATCAATCATGGCGTACAATGCCTGTTGAGACCCTGTCGTGATCACTACATTATCTTCTGGAGACTCCTCAGGGAGCGTAATGCCATCTTTTTCGATAAGTCTCTGTGCCAAGGTCTTTCGGAGAAATGCTTTTCCACCGGTGGGTCCGTAATTAAAATCATCAATCACACGTTCTTCGTTCCCTGCCTTTATTTCCGAGAGTTGTTCGTTTCCCAAATTGATGAGGATCTTAGCTAATGTCTTAATGGGCAGTGCACCAGGTTTCCCGCCCCCAAAATAGTATGGGACATTATACTTGAGTAATCGGCGTATCTCCGATTCAGGGATAAAGGATGTCCAAGCGGCGAAATCATAAGGCTCTTTACTCATACATAATTCACGCCCTTTCTTAAAGAGATGCTGTTCAGTACAATTTCCTTGTAGCTTTTTCTGCACTAGGGTGGTTCAAAAAGGGGGCTTATTGTTCAAGCTTTTCAATTATTTGTTCGGTGAGTATGCGAAAAGCGTCTTCGATTTTCTCTCCACTCATTGCACTGGTCTCAACGAATTGGCATCCATACCGCTCGATCCATTTTTCGATTTCGGCCTGCTTGATTGCGCGTTTCTTCTTCAAGTCTGCTTTATTTCCAATAAGGAGGATTTCCACATCACCAGCGTGTTCTCGGATTTCTCGCATCCATTCCTCAATGGCTTCTAAGGTTTCTGGTCGGGTTAGGTCAAAGACGAGCATAGCGCCATCTGTCTGTTTATAAAAACTTGAACGATAGGGGCCAAAACGTTCTTGACTTGCAATATCCCAGATGATGAGTCGGGCAACCTTTTCTTCTAATTCAATGATTTTATAGGCAAAATCGACACCAATCGACGCCTTGTATTCACGTTCAAACCGGTTTTCGACATATTTCAGAATGATGCTGGTTTTTCCTACTGCTGGGTCACCGACAAGAAGTATCTTGAACTCATAATAGGGTTGTTTGGCCATTTTTTCCACACCTAATTCTAATTGTACGATATTCTCTTTCTTATTAAATTAATAGTAACAGATAATCTTTCCTGACGTCTCTAAAAGATTGCTGCACATTTTAAGAAAGGCTTTGTTCCGAGATCTGATTAGTTTGAGGACTCGTCCTCAGTCAGGTCTACTTTCCAGCTTTTGGTCCGGAAGAAATCATAGAAACTCGCTTCCACAACAGTAAGTTCAATCGGGGTTAGCTTTCGTTCTCGTAATGCCTGTATCAAGTCAGACATACGTTCGTGTGGGTTTTCAACGAAAACTTTGAGGCTTCCACGTCCTGATCGAATCGCAGTTTCTACGAAAGGCACTTCTTCGACCTGGCGGATAGCATCTTCGGAGAGTCGGTTAAATGTGATTTCGATTGCTTCACCCCGGCCTGTGAGCGATTGAATCAGTTCATCTGGATGCCCTTGAAGCGAGATTTGACCCTTTTCTAAGAGGACAACACGGCTACAATATTCGACGACTTCTAAGTCATGTGATATGAGTACCATCGAGGTTCCAAAGTGATAATTGAGTTGCTTTAGGTAATTAAGGAGCTCATGACGCAGATGAGCGTCAAGACCAGTCGTTGGTTCATCAAGCAAGAGTATTGGGGGTTGATGAATGAGGCCCACACAAATGGAAACGCGTTTTCGCTCACCTCCGCTTAAGAATTTGACAGGTTTATGCATCAAATCTTCATCGAAGCCAAGGATATCTAATAGCTCGATGGCCCGTCGTTTTATCTCTGCTCCTTCAAGCCCATACATCCGACCAAAGAAGTGAGCATTTTCTAGCGCGGAGAAGGGAAAATACAAACTCTGGTCTTCATGTTGCGGGACATATCCGGTCGCATAATGGATCGCTGTTGCTTCCTTTTTCACATCATATCCTGCAATTCGCGCCGCACCATGGTGGGGTTTGAGTTGGGCAGTCATGACGCGTAGACAAGTAGTTTTCCCTGAACCCGATGCACCAATGACTCCCAGAATTTCTCGTTCACGTGTATAGAAGGTTACATCTTGAAGAATTCTAGCCTTCCCAATTCGAACGGAGGTATGGTCAAACTCTATTATTTTGGGTGCTTTTTCCTGAGTTACCATCTTTACACCCCCGAATCCTTTGCCAGCTCTCGAAGTCTTTTGATCATTGTTTCAAGCCTATTCACTGGTTCACCAGATGCTATCTGCAGTTTCTCAATCCTATCCATGCGTCGATCAGTAAGAGTCCACTCAATTTCACGAATCAAAGCATGGATTGTGTTCAACGTGTTATCGATATTTTGGATGATTTGTTCATCTAAGGTTGGTGTGCGCATACGTCGGCGTCGCCGGTGTTGGTTCGTAAAATATCCGCCTATGATGAGAATCGTAAGTAGGGTAATGAGGAGAATTTGAATTGTCATGACGAAGAGATAATCGGGTTCTACGGGTGGTGGAGGTTCTTCTGGTGGCGGAATATAATAGAAATGCATGAAGACCGATGTACTGGCATATCTTCCAGGCGTGGTGAAGGCTATGATGGAGAAGGTTTGCGGTTGGGTCTCCGTCTCTACAAGTCCTGTCCAATTAGCAAACATGAAGGAACCATATCGACCCTCCCTTACTTCAAATGCGATGAAAAATGTCTGAGTTCTATTCGGAAGAACGTAGATAACGAACATGGCTAATCCTTCTACTCCACCTCCTGTGGCGTTATGTGCATCTATTATGAAGCCTGCATCATTACCAATGTAGAAGGAATCGTTTGTACCGCCTGTAATCCGAATACTTAGCGCAAGTGTCTGACGAAAGAGATGATGAATCGTTTGGTTGACGAATCGAAGGTTGTCAAGTTGTAGAAGGTGTGTGTTTCCAAAAATCGCTGAACAGCCGATGACAAAGAGTTCCTTATTATCGTCTATCAAATAGACACCAAAGGGTGTCCCATTGATCCAAGCAAAAGGCTGTGCACTTCCTGTTGCTGTAAGCACTGTTCCGTCAACAGTCGTGATGCTATTGACACCGATAGTAAATGGATGTGAAGGAAGCAGTTCTGTTGTATTCGACCCTGTAACAATGCCTCCAACTTGAATACTTTGATTGTAGAGTAATTGATTGAGCGCGGTATGGTTTGAAGAACCAGGATGATCCGCTAAAACGAGGACTTTGAAACCTGCTTCGATAAATTCAGAGATTGCTATGGTTTCATCAGGTGTAAATCCTTTCTCAGGATCACAGATAATAAGTCCATCAAATAGTTGCAAGATGGTTGAGTTGATTTCAGTGATTAGTGGAATATCAATAAGGTTCAGTTGAGCAGCGGAAAATAACTCGCGTAAGCGAGAATAACCCGTGATAAGGCTATCTCCGATTTCGTTGAACAAGGATAGGAGTTCATCAAAGTCAATATCTGTTAGGTTGAAATCCTCAAAGCTGGCAAAGTCTAATCCTTGGTTGTGTATTGAATCAAACAGGATAACCGCTTTGGGATAGGTCACATTTATTACAAAAGGTAAAACGGATTGCCAGCCATCAGAAGCCCTCAAAACAAGGTTTCCGAAATACGGGCCAGCTTCAATGAATGTCGGGATGAAGATAGTAAATTGGAATTGAGTGCCTCCTACGATATTTGTTATGACATTCGGAGAAATCTCAGGAGGCGCCTCCCAACGGGTGATATTCCGGTCAATGGGAAAGTTAAGAGTGCTATCATGAAAGGCTTCAATGGCAATTGAGAGGGTGTCACTCGGTGTGGTCGTTAGTAATGTGAAATTGTAAATGGCATAATCATTTGGAAAATCCAAAGTCATCGGGCCAAATGGAAGATAGGTGGGAAGGAACATCCGTAAATGTGGAGGAGTACTTATGAAGACGTCACGGTAGAGGAGATTATCTAGGGGATACCTATCCGTGGGGATGGTTGGGATGATTA
>JBHLPH010000005.1:0-110971 GCA_048939625.1 Promethearchaeota archaeon | reverse complement strand
CTTGGAATCGTAGGACGAATCATGCAAAGATCCGTTAAAGGCGTTGAAACCGTTGAATTCTCTGTGTACTGAATTCCATGGGCTAAAGCAGTGAAATTTCGGCCAAAGCCAAGGGTCATTGAAACATTCACTGCTGGGGCACCTTCGGAAAGGTTGCCAAGACGCCATTGGGAACCAAAGCCTATACCCTCATCACCAGAATGGGTCGTTGTTCCTGAGAGGGTTTCGTTTTGAATATTATCGGCGACTTCGTCAAATGAACCGACTTGGTAATTCGTAAATGGCGTTGATGCATTGATGCCAATATACTGGTCGATTCGTGTGCTTTCATTTTCGGGTAAAACATCACCATAAACATGGAATAAATGAGAGGTCGTATTGTAGAAACCATTTTGAATGGAGGTGTTATTTGCACCACTGAAGAGATCAATATTCCATTGACTATATACTCGAATATCAGTGATTTTTTCAGTTCCGATGTTGAGTAGAAAGAAGGTAATACGAAATGCATTGGCTGAAGGGCTAGAAGTAACCTGCCAGGTTTCAACACGAGGAATAATAAGTAAGTCGTTATATGAGAGGATTCCCGTAGCACGGACATAATTTCCGTAGGGAAGACCTGTCCAGTGAAATTCCTGTTCGACATCCAGAAAAGTGAAGGGGATGGGATCAGTGTCATTTACAGCAAGATGGAATAATCCGAAAAGCATATGGAACAGTGACATATTCGTAATTGTACTCAGTACGAGTGCCCCTATGGCTGTTGAATATCCACTTAAAAGAAGAGTCACATTTTCTCCCGGTGCTTCGCTGATAAGCATCCCATAATAGGGAAGCCCTATTCCAACACTACGAGTACGAAACTCAGCAGGAAAGGGATTGTGTAATACTGTTAACTCATCATGGGCTTTGGAGGTGTTCAGGAGCCCAGTTCCTTCGATATTTGGGCCTAGTCCTAGCGCTCGAGCTCCTTTCCTAATACTAATGCCAAGTGCTTCAGGTGTGGCGAATCGGCTTCCTTCAAGTAATAGACAAGCTGCTCCAGCAGCAATTGAAGCAGAGGCAGCTGTTGTACTTGCCAGAGTGTAATTCTCATTGATTTGAACCCCAAAGCTTCCTCCTCCAAGGAAATCCAAGTCCTCAGGAGCGAGGTCAATTGAAATGTTACCAATCTCAGTTGGAAGAATATTATACAATGACGAGGAAATAATGTCAACACCTGGTGCAATAACATCCGGTTTAGTTCGAAAATCGAAGGTGGGTCCCCGACTACTAAAATCTGGGACCACTCCTGTCACGGGATCATAAGCACCAACTGTGAGGGCGGACAATGATTCTCCAGGTGACATAATTGTCAGATGATTTGGTCCTTGGTCTCCTGCTGCACAGACCACGAGGACACCTTGTGCAGTTGCTATTCTCACAGCCTCTGATAAGGGATCTCCTGGTAAACCAAAAGTTGAGAAGGGTAATAAAATAATGTCTGCCCCATTTGTGATGCTCCACTCAATTCCACGAATAATCCACGAAGAATACCCTGTTCCATCACCAAGAAGGACTTTAGCACTCATAAGATGGCTTCCAGGTGCAATACCCGTATAATTTCCACCTGATGCAAATCCTGTTCCAGCGACAAGCCCCGCACAATACGTGCCATGACCATTCAAATCGAATGGAAAGGGATCACCTTCCGTGAATGCGACTTGTGCTAAAACTTTGGGGTCATTAGTAGTTTCATTATCGTCCATATCGTCAAGATCAGGGTGTGTGGTGTCAATTCCGGTATCTAAAATCGCAACGACGGTATCCGACCCATTCAACCCTAGGTCATAAAGGCTGGTGGCACTAATTGTGTCTTTGGGGTGAATATATCCATTAGGCGCTCTGATGGTTGTTGAGAGCGTGGTTTGAGGAAGATCCAATTGGACTTGGATATCTGTCCAGATTTTTTGGATGTAGGGTAATCCAGCGATGTTTTCCAATTCGCCGACAGTCGTTTGAAATGATATTGCGTGGATTAATTTGTGATAAGCTTTGATTCTTGATCTAGATGCCGTTTGTAAAATCGCTCGCTGTGTGGTTTTCCAATCAGCTTCCTCTGCCAAGTGAGCGATTGCATCTATCGATAAGTTGGAGTCTTCAGAGGAATATAGAAGCTTAAGCAGGGGTTCGGAAAGTTTGGATTCAATTGGTAAAGCATCAGAATGGGCTTGAAAGCTAGAAAGGGACAACTGGTATGCTGAGAACAGAATGGTCATTAAGAACATTGAAATGGTAAGAGTAGTTGAAATGGCTCGAATGGTACGATGATTCTGATGCTTCACACGTTGCACGCTAGCTTACACCTCCATTTGGCGTCCAGTTATGAGAATGAAGTAATCTGTCATATCAACGCCCATTTTTGGTTTCACACTCTTGATTTGGACGTTTTGGGCTTGTAGCGCTCGAACAACGCGTTCAGACATTTCGATTAAGGGAATCTCAGAAAATACTTTGATGAGTTCCCCTCGCTCTAAAACGTGAATAATATCCTTCACATCTTTGAGTAAGGCTGCAATTCCAGGTCGTGGCTGTTGAAGAATGATACCTACTGCATAGCCTTTCCCAGGAAGTGACGCTTTGAGTTCAGCAGGGCTGCCATAAGCGACCAAGCTACGTTCTTTCATGAATACAGCCACTGTGTCACAATATTCCGCCTCTCCTGGATAATGCGTAACCACAATCATGCTGGTGCCATATTCTTGGTTTAGATAATCAAGATATTCCCATAACTCACTACGCATATCCGGATCCAAACCTGAGGTAGGTTCATCGAGGATTAACAGTTGTGGTCGATGAACCATTGAAATCGAAATAGACGCACGGCGCTTTTCTCCTCCCGATAAGGTTCGGACACTTTGATTCCCCTTTTCAAAAATCCCCATTTCCCGTAGGAGAACCTTTCCCCTCCGAACTAGCTCTTGTTCAGGAATTCCATACTGCTTACCAAATTCCACAATATTTTCTAGTGGTGTAAAATTCTGATACATGTATCCCAGATCCTGAGGGACAAAGCCAAAGATAGGTTTAACCTGTTTGCGTTGCGTTGACACTATTCCGCCAATTACGACTTGACCTCGCGTGGGGATAATATCACCAATGAGCGCACGGATAGTGGTTGATTTTCCTGATCCTGATTCACCAATTATCCCCATGATTTTTCCACTGGGGAGCTTAAACGTGACATCACGAATGATATCGAAGTTGTTGTCAACCGTAACCGTTAGGTTCTCTGCTACAATGACATTTTCTACTTTCCCACGGGTTCGGGCATATGCTGGAGTAAACAACATTTTCTGTGCTAGCACATCAGGAACAATACTGATTAGTTCCCGAAAGATTTCTGGCGCGGTTTCCCGCCCTCCGATGGTATAGACTTGCGCTGATCTTTCCGACGCACTTGAAGGAGGTCTAGTACGTAATTCAAGTAGTCCAACGCGGAGTCGTTCCATTCGGGCATTGGTCACCGTCCCCTCGATAAAGACCTCGGCCTCATCCTTTCCAATTCCCCAGATTTTTGCATCCACCTCAGTGTAATCAAGCAAATCCTGAATGCGTTTCACAGCATGATCAATCTCTTCGCCATCATAGTAGAAGTCATCATGGATATTACGACGAAGCCAATTCATAAGGACTAATTGTTTAGCTACGATTTCTTCGCGTTCCGTTCTTTCTGAACCAACTGTTATCACCGATCCAACTAACTCCTCTGGTCCCTCCTGAACAGAACTCACAAGGATAGCAATTCGTTGTCGTCGGCCTCGACGAACAATGTTTAGAACTCGCCCTTCAACAATAACCTCCTTGTTACTAAGTCTAACTTGACCCTTAACTTGAGCGTGGATTTCTCGGTCATTACGCTCCTCAATCCAATCTAACGCATCATCAAATCGAGAACCTGCAAAATAATTCTTTTCCACGAAAACTGGTATGTCATTTAACTGTTCCATTGCGATTAACACCCCTCAGATTTAAGCAAGGGTTCGCTTCCTCCATAAGACGAGAATAGCGATCAGGGTACCCCCAATGATAAATATGAGAATGCGGACAAGATCCTCCCACCCTGCAATCAAGGGAAGCCCTTTGAAGGCTGTTTCTTGAATTAACCGCATGCCTAGGTTCATAGGAAGAAATTCCGAAATGATTCCTACGTCAATGAACATTCCGCTTAAAATCATCATGCCTAACAGCAAGAAGAGAAATCCTTGATTTGCTTGAAGCCTTGAAGTAGAGAATGAAGAGATAACCACACCAGACACCGCTCCAGCTAGCGCCATCAAACTCACGACAATTCCCAAGGTTAACAAATCAGTTCGGAGATTCAGCTGGAATCCGACAATCCATAAGATTAGAAGCAACAATCCCTGAATCATTCCAATGATCGTATATGCAGTAATCTTCCCAAGAACCACTTCCACTTTACTCGTTGGAGTAAGCAGCATCCGTCGAAGTGGAATATCACCAACAATCGATTGACAAGAAATCAATGCGATAGCCATAAAGATACAAAAAACAACCAAGAACGCGCCTACCTGTATTGCTAAGACATCACCTTCGGGCACAAATTCCACTTGAGGAACGGTGAGAATATCACTTCGGATCCATCCTAATTTCTCCCGAAATAACAACGAAGCTGCTGTTACCGAAATAATAGCTTCCCCCTGACCTCGCAACTGGGTGTTACTTGTATGCACATCAACAAATGTTGGTAAATTCATCGAAAGCGCATGCTCAAACCCATCTGGAATCACAACATATGCATCCACCTCATTGAGAAACAACGCATTATATGCATCCGACGAATTATCATACTCAACCACCGTCACCCCATCAAGATTCGCAAGGGTCGCCGTAAAATTCTCCGATAAATCCAACCCCGGATATGTATCCGTCGTATCCAAATCCACCACTCCAAACACCATCGGCACCGTCTCCGCCTGAATATCATTCTGTTGAATCGCCAACGCAAGAGTGCCAATAGTCAACACAGGCAAAAGAAAGACTAAGAGCATGGCGGTGCGGTCTTTGATGATGGTTTGAATTTCCTTACGAGTTAGCGAGATGATTCGTCTAAGTGGTTCGAGGGAACTCATAGCATTCAATCCCGGCTTGATTAACCGAATACTCCATAAAGATTTTTGGTTAAGACAGGGTTTCGCCCAAAGGTTTTTTTGCTATCTTTCAAAGGGTCAGTATAGCGGCACCTTTCCTCTAGTAATAGACTAGCATGGCAGGTAGTAATTATGCGGGACAAACAACCGCCAAGCAAACAAGCAGACGTTGTTGCCTGGGCGAAGCGATGGCAACCTAAGTGGCAGACCCGCATTACTTTTCCTCAAAACCCTTTTCTGGTGAATCTCTTTGACTTCGTGAATCGAACTGATGATCTTGACGTAACGATACTTACTGGGAATCATCGATTACTTCTGCGGTTTGATCATGCTTATGATCCGGAAGGATTTCAGTATTCGATGCAACTTCCGGACCTAGAGGCTTCAATTGAAATCGTACCTTACAAACCCGATTATGGGGTGTTAAAGAAACGCACCTTCATGAGTCGAGCAAAGGAATTTGATCGATTTGCCCAGAATGAGCTAATGCGTATGCAAGCCGAACAGAAGGGCAAGCAAATTCGTACTCTAGAAGAGGTCATGCAACTCTTGGATTTCTCCAAAGAAGTCATTGATATTACATGCGAAACCCTCTTTGGAAACCCTGATCCCTCAAAGTATCGATATCTCAATAATCCCGTGTCATTTCTCAATCTCCAAAATGGTTGGATTGTGGTTCCCAACGAGTCCACTACAATCAAATTGAACCTTGGAGTCGAATATGAGCATGTGTTTCGTCTTTCCTATCGATTTGATGCGAAAGAAGGTCCGGTAGTTGAAAATTATCAGAAATACGAAACCGCCCTGCAACGCTTGTCCGCCCAAACCATTCGCCGTGTCTTTTCAAACCTAGGGACGTACACTTCCATAATTCATAATCCATTCTTTAGTGATATCAGCCAACGATTTCCCGTCCGGTATGTGGCTTTGAATAATGGTTTGTTGGTTGCATCTTTAGGCGAAGGATCGGATTGGGAGAAGGGGATCTTCGAATTCTACAAGCCCGTGGAGAGGAAAGAACGCTTATTTGGTTTGTTAGAGACCGAATAATCCGCCCAAGACCAGTTATATCTCGCTTGATCGGTTATAGGCATCTTCTATTCTGATGATATCGCCCCACATTTGAGTACTCACTTCAAGGATGAGTGTGTCTTCAAGGGGATGGAATTGATGATGGATTCCCGGAGGAATATGCACTGTTTGGCCTGCTTCCAATACTTCATTCTTGTCACCGTAAACAAGGCGGATTCGCCCCGAAATGATATAGAAGATTTCATCCTTTTTGGTGTGATAATGCAATGAGCTAGATTTGCCCTTGAAGAAAAAGAGTTCCTTAAGATTTAAACCACGGAATGCCCCGACTGGGCGTTCATATCCCCACGGTTTCTCTTTTCTATCACCGAAGGGAACCCCACCTTGATTCCCCATATCATGCATTCGCTCCCAAATACTCTATAGTTTCAGGTGTCACATTCCCTCGTTAATAATACGATCTATAATCTTCTGTAATTTTTCATCATCCTTTATGCGTTCAGGTCTCCAAAATCGACCTTCATGGATCCGCTCAGGTTCATCAAGTATCTCGGCCATGGCAACTCCTAAGGACTTAGCAGCGCGAGCATCTAATCTAGCACATTGTCCAAAATAATCGCAATTTTTCACTGTGCAGACACTCCCAACATCTAAACGATAAACACCGGGTTGAAGCGGAATTGCTTTGACCTGCATGGGGCAGGTGGTTGTATCATCGGAGAATATGCGGATGCCGTTTTCCTTATCGATGATTTTCATTTTCGTCCCGATGATTCGACGAGCACCTTGTTCAATTTCTTGAAGGGTTGCAACAACAACTAAATCGCCGAATTCGCCTTTTGTTGGTTTCTTTGTCATCAGGCGTCTCATCCACGTTACTTAGTCACTAGCCTAGCTAGTGTTATCTTCCTAAGTTTCATCGCCTTATATGCCTTTACTTCACTTGAAACCGTTTCAAGGCTAATTTCCAAGGTATAAGAGAAGGCAAAGCAGGAACATCATGCCACCAAATAAGACTAAAACAACGGCAAGCTCGATCGTGAACAAGGCTCCCAATGGAGTCCCGATAATGAGTGGCGGATAAATGAAAAGTAGAATGAGTACGATGAGAAATATAATCCCAATTAATAGTCCACGACGCCGTCGGTTGAACAGCATGATTTGCTTCACCAAACGAGTATTCAACGTCACAGTCTTTAGCCCGTTCCTTTAAGCCTTTCGTCAATGTCAAAAAATCAAAGACAAAAAGGAGTCACGAAACCATTCATATTAGCAAACCTTTTGAGACGATTGTTTGTAGAGGACCTAGCCAGGCATTTGGGTGCAACTGCTGTGTTTCTCACAACAATCTCAATTGCGGCGATTCTAACCTTAGTGAGTGGTATCTTATCAGGCATTGGTCATTCAATCCAACGGTTTGGGCTTGATAGACTCCCAGAGTTGACACCACGAGCATTCTACCAACGACACATCCATCTTATCTTCGCCATTTTTACTACTCCCATCTGGCTATTCGGGGCCATACTTGCTGTGTCCGGCGCACTCATGCGATGGCAAGCTTTCTCGCTGGGGGATGTAATCTTTCTCAAACCTTTAACCAACATCAACATTCTTATCGTCATTATTGTTGGGGTTCTTTTTCTAGGGGAGCTAATACGACGTGTTGAATGGATAGGAATTGCAGCGCTTCTAATAGGGGTCTTTACACTGAGTCTTTTTGCCCAAGAACGCATAATTGATACATACAATGTGTTTTGGTACTCCTTATCCACCGTAGTATGCGTCATTCTTGTTATCTTCTTTGTACTAATTGGGTCCCGGGAAACCCGTACTCCACGTGAAAAAGAGTTATTCTTTGCTTTAGGTTCAGGAATCCTCTACGGAATCGCAACAATCTATCTGAAAGCAATGACAATTGAGGTCATCCAAGTTCTGGGCTATTTTAGTGTTCTTGACATCCTTTCCCTCATTGTCTTAATTAGTCGTCCCTCGTTCTGGCTTTACCTTATCAGCTCCATAATTGCATATTTTCTTCTCCAATGTGCGTATTCGCGACGCCGGGTTTCAGTCGCCTTTCCTGTTAATAACTCACTTTCCACCGTCATACCACTCATCATTGCCACACTCGTATTTGGTGACTCGCTACTTATCCTCATCAATGGAATAATCCTTTTCCCACTTTCCTACTTGCCCATCATTGGCATTCTTGCAATTCTTATTGGCATTATACTTCTTCGCCGCTTCCAAGGTAGCCTATCCTCAACGCTTCTAGAAAAAACCTCGGTTGACGTTTCACCATCAGAGGAAACTATTAAAGGACTCTCATCTCGAGCTCAATACTTGCTGGGTTCCAACATCAAACAATTGGTGAAATCATAATGGACCAGTTTATTTCACAACTAGATGAAGCCCACAAGTCAGGTTATGAATTCGTGAAAAGAGGGCCTATCCTACTCAAACGATCCGACATCAATTCTGTCATGCCTAATGCCGGGACAATCATGAATGATCGGCGTATCCGCGAGTCATTAGACACAAGCATCGAGCTTCGGCAACTTGGTGCTTTTGCAATTACAGAAGGTGCTCATCAGTCACGTATAGGAAAATCTGATTTCTATCCCACGCTGGAGCATAGCAATGTGATGAATCGCCTCCTCAAAGATAATCATCCAGGTGCTTATGATGACTGGGAGTATATCTTTGATGAAACCTGTTGGGGCCTTTCTCAATATAGTCTTCTAACCAAAGGACGAAATGTCCTGAGTAACAATCTTCGGTTCGCTCCATGGGAACTTCGTGTTCCTTCCAAACTCAGTGAGATTCCACCAATTCAACTAATAGAAAAACTACAGAAATCAGGACACAAAATCGGATATGTCCAAGATGCGTTTGCATCTGCTCATAGGGGTGGAAAAGGGAAAGACACCTCCATGTTTGCTCTCCCCGCTTTTCTCAAGGAACGTCAAATTCCCGTATTCCCCTCAAAGCATTTTGTCGATGAAATGCGAAAATACGCCAAAATTCATGAGCTAATATGCCAGGCAAAACGTGTCGTCATAGCTTTGTTTGGTGCAAAAATCAAGGACTATATCGATGTATTATCCCTCTACCAACGGAGGGATAACACTGAATTCCTTGCCGGTTCGCTCCTAAGCCTTATTTTCCTAAAAGCTCAAAATCCAAGTATCTCATTAGGGGCCAACGAAGATCAATTTTTCAAAGATATCGGTCAAAGTGAACTTGACCAATTCAAAGCCCGTTACATTCCAGAACGGCTTCATTTGGCGCAGGATCTACTCCTCACCAAAGATGATCAACTCATAAGTCAGAATATCGACTTGAATACAAATATCCAAGATGTTATCCAAGGAATTGGCCCATCAACAGCTCGAACCTTTGCTGACATCGTTCGCGGTGCACAACTTTTAATCGTCAATGGGTGTCCCTGCAATATCAATCGATTTGATGAATTCGGTAACTCTTTTACTGATTTTCTACGGCAAGTCCGTAAACAAAATGGGAACCTAACCATCTATGAATGTGGTGGGGACGCGATTACTGCCATTAAGCTCACTCAAGTTCAAACAGATGTTAGTTCCACCGCAGGAAAACTCGGTCTTCTGGCTCCTATGATCGAAACTAGAGAAGACTTGGAACTGTTTGCGCCATCAATAATCCCATTGATTTCGACTGAATGATATTCGTTGAAAAATAATGCTCAAGTCTACTCCATTTTCTACTAGGTTGTAGAACGCCCACAATGACTACAGTAGGTGGCATTTGGTGGTAATGGGGCTCCGCAATGCCAACAAAAACCTGATTGAACAGGTTCTGCTGGAGGGCTGCGGTCCTTAGTCGATAAAGGATAAGTTGGGCTCATTTGGTTTTCTTGTGGTGATTCAGGTGGAGTCCATAAGGTTTCTTGACCTTGTCCTTTTCGTCGCTGTATGAGCCAGCAGATAAGAAATACAATAGCAAGAATTACCGCTGCTGCTATGATAACCCAAATAATAAGTCCAAATCCCGTCACGGCAAAGGAATAGTAAGCACCCTCATTATCATCAATCACTTGGCGTCCTCCTGCATCAGTCACCGAAATATAATAGACTACGCTAACGCCTGGAAGAAAAGTTCCCATTGCACCTTGCCATTCAGTTCCACTGACTAAAGCCATGTCAATATGGTACCACCGAGTATCACCTTGACGCTGAAAGAATATCGTTGCATTGACAATCCACGTATCATCAGTAATATCACACCGGACAATCACTGAGTCACCAAATCCAGGAACGTCAGGACTATGACTCACTCCACCAATAATAGGATCTTCCAAATCGACAACAAAGTCCGAAGTGATAGATAATCTACGACCGGATCCAGATAATACCATGACTAAGGTTGCGTTATGAGCACCAGAAGAAAGTCCAGTAATATTGTGGCTCGTCACTGATCCCGAGTATTCTAACACGCCATCAATGTATAATTCGTAGTGGTCAATCCCAGGGCCAGCTGCGCTGCCTGTCCACACTACAGTCATATTCGGTGAAAGAATTGCAGCACCAGGTGTGGGATTTATGAATTCCATGAAGGCTCGAAGAACTGAGATATTGTATGATTGTCCTACAGTATTCTCCACGACCATTGAAAACTGCCCTGTCGAGGAGACGTAAGTATTGACCTCGCCTAACCCGATATCGAAAGCGCCATCATCAACCTGTAACGTTCCAGGGTGGGAATCTATTACTTTGACAATTCCTTCTCCGGTGTCTAGAGACTCATCGATATAGGTCACAACTACACCCTCGCCGCCTGCACCGGGCCAAGGTAGCGAAGCATCATAGCCAATTTTTCGGCGAACCTCGATGAGATAGTATTGCTCTGACGTGACATTGATTCGAACCAGATGCGTCCCAGAGGTACTAAATTCAAGTGGATCTATGACTCCTGTATAATCAGTGAGTACTTCAACGGTTGTACTTGCATTGACCCAACCGAGCTGGGATTTACACCATCCCATCATATGTGATGGTTGGTCACCTAAGTTCATAGGTCCATTCCATGAGCCGCTCGCCATCAATCCCCAATGACCAACGTAAATATTACCTGAATATGATGTATCATAGAGATCAGGTAGGCCTAAGTCATGACCAAATTCATGGGCAAGTACTCCCACAAAGGACGGATCCCCGATAGTGCTTTCCTCAGGGCTGACTGAAGCACGGCGAATATAGACACCATCATCGGTGAGTATGTTAAGGTTCCACCATTCACTGGACCAATAGTCTTTCCAGTCATGACTCAGTTCTTGGCCTTGCCCAGCATGAATGATTGTTACACCATCATAATTGCTAAAATCAACAACTGGGTCAGCCAAGGCAATCGAATCAGATACTAACTCATGTCTCGGATCACTTGGAAAAGATGTACCATCTACATAATATTCTCGATTATTTGGCAAAAGTAGCCACGCAGTCGCGTCACCTGAAACTTGAAGATTTCCGTATGACACTTCATCGATATAGTCGTTCAAACCTGAAATCGCATTCGATCGAACTTGTGTTGAAGAAAATGTGTGCGACTTATCAGTAAATTCCACTAATATCACTATTAAGCTCCGAGTACCGGTCACTTGTTTCGAAGAATAGGATGCCTCGGGTGGAGCCGGACCATCAAGACCAAGACGTGAAGCCATAGGTTGAGATGACACTGATGTTGAGGCCGGTTTCCCTTTACTCGAGGTGATGCCCCAAGTAAGAGGCCCCATTAGGGATAATCCAAGAACGAGAAACAAGAAGAAGGCTGAAATCAGTTTCAGCTGTTGGCTTCTGAAATACTTCATTTAGATTTACCTCTCAAAGCATCTAATCCAGGTTCAGTGAACACAATAGCTTCATACGTATGTGATTAATTCACATTTAGTCTATGAACCCTCTTGAAAGCCCAGTCATAAACTTTCGGTTCTGTCTATCCCCGAATATGGATTTCTGGTTACCCCGCAAAGAAAAACTCAGTGAAACTGGATTTAGCATGATTCGTGAATATGGAAGTTAAGGGGCACCTCTTTTCTGAGTATGTGACTGGTAAATCATTGTTGCTAAGGTATTGAAGGAGGTGCTCACCAGGTGCCCTGTTTTCGCAGATGTCTCATGATATTGAAATAATCCTAGCTTCTTGGCAATGCTCTCTCCTTGACCACGTGTAATTTTCCGCTCCGTATCTAAGTCTGCTTTATTTCCAAGTAAAATTAGCAACGGCTCTGGACCCACAGCTTCACGAAAGGCTTCAACCCATCGAGGAATCGATTCTAAGGTCTGCGGACGGGTTAAATCAAAAACCAAAATGCCACCAGATGCTCCCTGGCAATACCGGGTTCGGAGATCTCGAAAGATATCCTGTCCTGCTAAGTCCCAAATCAGGAGTTTGAACAAATGCGGATCGATCTTCGCATCATAGGTGCTGATATCAATGCCAAGGGTTCGATGATAATCGCGTTCAAACTTTCCAGTCACGTATTTATTAACCAAACTTGTTTTTCCAACTGCGGCTTCTCCAAGCGTAACGAGCTTATATACTGCATCAAAGCGTTTTTCTTCATCTGGAACAGGGCTCACTTCTCAACCTCCATATCACTGGAAAGGAAATCCCGCTCATCTAAAGGAAGGTTTCCTTGGTATTGTTCTCGAATTGCCACCACAAAAAACTTCCGACATACCCTAAGAAGTCAATATTTGCTTCAGCTTTTGTTCATATTCCTCGAACAATTCTAAAAGACGCACTCCTAGTTCCGTCAGTGCAGTTCCTCCCTTACCCTCGCGATGTCCACGCCGCTTCTCTACAATCGGTGCGCCAAGCCGTTCCTCAACCTTTTGAAGATACCCCCACGCAAAACGATATGATGGCGATTTTATTTCTCCCAAAGCATCCTCAGGCACCATTTTCAACGCTTGACTTATAGAACCCTTCTCCTGTATTCCTCGTAGCAGCACAGCACCGCCACGACCCAGAATCAATTCACCGTTCAACTCAAACCAAACTTTGGCCTTGGGTTCAAGCGCTTTAAGAAGCCTTTCTTCTTTACTAGACATGGAACGCACTCACACTCATTACTCGAATTGTCTCCAAGATATTACAGAGACAAATTAGACTATGTCTATTATTGTAACCGATAGTTCAAATAACTACTATCTCCTAAAACCATAATGAATTAAACACCGAATTTCCTTTCAGCAACAAAGCAAAGTTCATCGAGGTAATACATCATGTCTTCAACTCGGCTATCACGAATAGTCGTCAACTCGATCAAAGCCATCCTCGGTGAAGACTATACGATACATAGCTTCGAAAAACTCCCAAGTCGACGGAACGAAGTGTACCTCGTTAGTGGTTCACCCACCACACAAAACATATCTGAAAAACTCATTGCTAAATACTACCGTCTCCCCGGAATTGCCCTCGAAACTTCGATGCTCAATGAAGCTGCTAAACACCATGTCCCAGTTCCCAAAATCATTGGGTCAACAGCAGACGTCCTCTTGTTGGAATATATTAACGCTCCTAATCTCTGTGATTTGATAACCCTTTTTCCAGATCCAATTTATGGGCACCTTTTAGGTTCCTGGCTTGCTCAATACCATGACGCCTTTATCCGTGGAAATGATCAAGTAGTAGGGAAAGGCGATGCTCGAATCCGCAATTTTCTAGTTACCCCACACTCACTCGTTGGTGTGGATTTCGAAGAGAGCCATGTTTCTCCCTATATTGAAGACATCGCTACAGCCTGTGCATCCATACTCGACACCACGCCCCTTTTTACGAACGAGAAATTAGACCTTTGTGCTGTGACCATGAATCGCTATGCGGCAAATCGGCGGATTCAAGAAATTTCTGTGCTTAAGACTGCTCTTAAAACCCAAATGATTCAAGTTCTAAAAGAAACTGCAATAAGACGGAGAAACTCCCGAGAACTTGAAAGCTATATTCGCCACTTCGAAGAAGGAGATTTTTCGTTTTAGTCTCGCAAGTTGGAATATGATGAGTTTCTTTGATTTTCAGAATTTATTCCCTATCTTTTCTACTGAAATAAGGCAAATGTGAAATTAATGCAAAAACTCAACTAATTGTCGATTTACTTTTTTCTTTCTTGCCAAAAGCCTTTAAGTCGGCTTAGAGAGTTGCGGTTAGCTCCTAATGGGAGCCATCTTATTAGAAACTTTAGGAGGCATATGAGTTATGGCAGACGAAGGAACAGCACAAATGTTAGTCAACATTGGCGCCTATCTCCAGCTAATCTTCTTCATCATCTTCTTAGCTCTTGGTATCTGGTATGTATACTCACTCCTTCCATTCATGGCGGATCCCCTGTTTGGGATCCTCATCCTTATGAGTGCTGGAATCTATCTAGTCTTTGGTATCTTTGGACTTATCTGGACAATCCTTTGGTGGCTTTGGCGCAAGGACATCCCTGGTCACAAGATGGGCCTAATCGTTACCGGTATCCTGGGCCTATTCCTCGCAGGTGGTCTACCTGGCTTACTCGTCCTAATTGGTGCCGTAATCTATCCATCATAGGAAACGACCTTTCGCTACGGCTTAAGGTCGCTTTCTCATTTTTTTATAACTAAACTCTGATAAGAGCTATTGAATCAATTAAGACAATTCTGCACATTAGGGTGAATTTCTGTCTCAAGTCATTTATTCTCTTCTTATAATGCAAAAGCCTTTAAGGCTGGTTTATCAAAACCGACATAACTCTATCCTATGGAGTTTCTTAGAAGTTATCGGAGGTATATGAGTATGTCAGATGAAGGAACAGCAAGAACCCTCGTATCCATAGGTGCCTGGCTAGCATTAATCCTCTGGCTTATTGGGATTATAGCAATTGCAGCCTTAGCGGTCCTATTTCTTCCCTTCTTCATGGGTGACTTCTTGCTTTGGCTTATAAGTTTCGGAGCCTTGATAATCATCTTCGTGGTCTTTTCAATCTTCACGATTATATTTTTCATCCTTTGGTTCCGATGGCGACACGACCCCAGCGCTCACAAGACGGGGCTCATTGTCACAGGTATCTTTGGATTGTTCCTCGCATATGGAGTTCCAGGACTCTTAGTCCTGATTGGTGGAGCCATTGCTCCATCAGAGAAAGCATAAACGACCAAAGCCACTGGCTTACTGGTCGTTCCTCTCCTTTTTTTATCTTTTAGTAAAGCTGAGATTAATCTTCTATACAGGGTATTAAATGCAAAAAAATGAAACCGGGACGGTTGGCGTAACCTTTATGGTGTATGGGTTATGGAGTGAAGCTGTAAAGGAATGTTGTTTAACCTTGGAGGCCATATCTGTTGGGTGTAAAATTAGCGCCTCTCATAACCCCTGAAATATTAACACTGGAAGAGTTACGAGGTCGATCATTTGCCGTCGATGCAGCCAACCAGCTTCATCAATTTCTTGCTTTAATTCGAACTCCCGATGGAATTCCACTTAAAGATCGGGAAGGACGAGTTACTTCTCATCTTGTTGGCCTCTTATATCGAACGACACGGCTGATTACTGAATATGATATGAAGCTCATCTTCGTTTTTGATGGAAAACCCCCAGATTTGAAATCTGATGAGATAACCAAGCGACGGGAACAACGGAAGCGAGCCGAACGGGAGTATAAGGAAGCCGTAGCAAAGGGTGATATGAAGACAGCTTGGTCTAAGGCAGTAGGAACTGGGCGTCTTACTCGCCCAATGGCTGAAGAAGCCCAAAAAGTTCTCACCTACTTAGGTATCCCTTATGTGCAAGCCCCAGGCGAAGGAGAAGCCCAAGCTGCTTACATGGTACAACGAGGTGATGCTTGGGCTACTGCTAGTCGAGATTATGATACCCTTCTCTTTGGAACTCCTCGCCTCCTCCGTTATCTGACATTAACAGGACGAAAACGACTTCCTAGCAAAGGGACTAGTGTACCTCTTGAACCCGAACTCATCGACTTGCACAAAGTCCTTGCTGATAACAGGATAAATCGAGAACAACTCGTAGATATGGCTCTTCTCATCGGTACGGATTTCAATGAAGGTGTTCCCCAAGTCGGTCCAAAGACTGCCCTGAAACTTATTAAGGAAAATAACAGCCTTGACAATCTACCAAGCAAGATCCTCGAACAACTCCCACCAAACTATCATAAAATTCGACGCATCTTCCTCGATCACCCCATTACCGACGATTACGATATTACGACGAAATCAATCGATAAGGAAGGTTTAATCACCTTCCTCTGCCATGAACGTGGTTTTTCTGAAACCCGGGTCTCCAATGTCGTAGATCGTCTGCTCAAAGCTAAGCAGGGACAGAGGCAGCAAAGTCTTGACAGTTGGACACAAAACTAGCTTCTTCACATCATCAGTATTTTTGACCAAAAGGAGGCAAGTTGCTCTCGCATCTCATACGTCATCAAAGCATAATTAGCCAGTTGCCGTGTCCCACGTTGGAGATGTTCAGAACTGAAAGGTCGTTTGACCCAATTCGCTCGCATAGCAATCTCGTCCAATTGACGTTGGAAGGCGCGGTTAGATCGAATTTCTGTTCGCATCAACTGAATTAGTTGTTCTCCGAAGACTTCGTTAAAAAGGCGCACCTTGGATTGAGCTCCCATTACCCTTTCCACCTTCAGGGGAGGAATCACCCCATATTGACCGTCACCTTGTCCTATCTTAACTACAAAAATCGGTACTACGACCTGCATGAGTGGTAAGTACCCTTGCAGCGTGTCAGCTGGCGCGCTGATGGCTTCAAATCGTCGGTGTTCCTTTTCAACACGATTTTTTAAATTCTGTATGGAATCCTTGACTGCAGCATGTAACTTGATTATCGCTTCACGAATCATATTCAACTCGGATAACTGTGCGGACTCTGCCACATCGGGTGGCATAGATTCCGAATATACCAAGGTACCACTTGGAAAAGGAGGCGGAATTGATGACTGGTCAGGTTCAAGTCGTGACTGTTCCTGATCCCATTGATATCGAGTTCGAGCCTCTCGTAATTCTTCGGTTTTTTCATCCAATTCTGTCAGAGCTTGCTGAATTGAAAGCTGAAAAACACTGGCAGTATTTTCTAGCTCAACTAATCGGGTTTTTACATTTGCGATATGCCATTCCACTTCTGTTGGTTTTGCTTTGATCGAACTTACAAGACGGCGACATTGCTCTGTAGACAATCCCAGAGTATTTGCCAACCGACTAACTACTTCCGCAAGTTCACTAGAAATCCGTTCTTTTTCTTTATCCAACTCGGCGGTTGGTTCGTCACCAAAAAAAGAAGGTTTTGGTTCACTTTCAACTTGCCGGGCTTCCCATCGAAGAGAGGCTCCATGGGACATTCGGTCCCGACGGGCATCAAGAAGACGAATGTTCTCCTCAACAAACTCGTCAACCAGTCTTTCTGCTTGGCTAAGTTGGGAGAGATTCGCATCGAGGCGTGCCCTTTCATTTCTGAAAAGAATCCCTACATCATGAATTTCCTTCGATGATAGGCGCGATGGTAAACAGACTTCATCTCCAGGTGGAGGAATTCCTTCATCCACTAGGACACGAAGCGGATCAATCATCGTAGGCATCATGGCATTTCGGATCACAATTAACTCGGTTGCTGGGGTCTCAAAGGTCTGAATAAATTCCCCTAAAAGCTTGGGGACAAGTTCAATTCTTTCTACATTTCGGAGGTCAGCTCGCATCTGAACAAGTGAGGGTATCGATGAATGGCGTACTGAAATAGTTGGTTCGCCTACACCGCTAATAATCAAACTGCGACCAGGCAATGCATGGACTAAAAAGAAGGGTAAATAGACTTGGGAAAAATAGGAAAAGGTGGTTGGATCTCGAATTTGCTTGTTTAAGAACATTAGTGCTGTGACCAAATCTGCTTCGGGTGTTGATGAGAAACCATCTTTCATAGCTTCGGAGGGACCCTGAATGAATGCCGCAACCTTTGTAATCGCCACGCTACCACCCGACCCGCATGCTGGATGATACACTTGCCGCGTAATTGACACATCGAAGGGGCAAAGTATAATCTTTTTGGCTAAGGTCTTCCCCATGGTTAGGTTATACAATTCTTTGGAAATGAACACCTATGACCCGACAAATCATTGTAATTGGATGTGGTACAGCTGGAGCGGCTGCCACCCTAATGGCACGAAAGACTAGCCGAGATGCTACAATCACGATTCTCCAAGATGAATCGTTTCCTGAATACAGTCGTTGTGGTCTTCCCTATACTGTTAATCGAGCGATTCCTCACACAGAGAATGTTATCATCCATCCGGAAGCTTTCTACACTGGAAATTTGGTTCGAGCTGATTTACGACTAAATACCAAGGCATCAAAGTTGGATCCGAAAAAGAAAAGCATAACCCTAACAAACCCTGATGGATCCAGTGACTCATTATCATTTGATACCTTGGTGTTGGCCACTGGAGCTCACGTCAGTACGCCTCCTATTGATGGGCTAGATGCACATCATGTGTACCGTCTTCACACCTTTAATGACGCTAAGAAACTTCAATCGGTGGCCAAGTCAGGACAAACGGCTGCGATAATTGGTGCTGGTCTCGTTGGGCTTGAAACAGCGGAAGCATTACACACTTTGGGACTAAAAATTACTGTTATCGAGTTCCTTCCCCAAGTTTTGCCTGCTATGATTGATGACGAAATGGGTGCTTTGGTCAAAGAAAGGATGGAAGCAGAAGGGATAACAGTCAAACTAGGTACAGCTGCGAAGAAAGTCACCAAGAGCCATGTGCTTGTCACAGATCGTGAAACAAATACTGAAGCGAAAATCCCTGCTGATATTATCGTGGTTGCAACTGGCGTTCGAGCAAACACCAAATTGGCTCAAGAAGCAGGTATCCAACTTGGAGGAAGAGGTGGAATTCTTGTAAACAAGGCGATGCAAACAAACTTTCCTGAGATCTATGCCGCGGGTGATTGTGCTGAACATCTCGATTTAGTTACTGGACAAACTGTGGTGTCAGGATTGGGAAGCATCGCTTTACGTCAAGGGGAAGTCGCAGGAATTAATGCCGCTGGGGGAAAGGCAGAATTAGAGGGTGTTGTACTTGCCCGAACCACCCATCTCTTTGGTTTAGAAATTGCTGCGGTTGGACCAACTCGAATAGTTGCAGAAAAAGTAGGGCTTCCCTTTCTTGCTGGAAAATTCAAGGGAAGTCGAACAGCTGAATATTATCCAAGTGAAGAAGAGGTTACTGTCAAGCTATTGGCTAATAAGGAAACAGGACGTTTACTTGCTGGGCAAATCATCGGTCCCTGTGCCCATCAACGGGCTAACGTTTTGAGTACCGCGATATCAGCGAAGATGACTATTCGCGATGTCGCTAATCTCGAAACCTGTTATGCGCCACCTGTTGCGCCTATTCGTGAACCTTTTACCATGGCGGCGCAAATACTTGCACTCCGGTATGAGCGAATGAAACAGAAAAAGGGCTAGCTGTAAGAAGTGCTAGCTAGAGATTATTAAATTTGGATGTAATGAACGGAACACGATATACAGGGGTCATAGGCTCGAATGAGCATATTCAATTGCAATTCCGACTCTTTGGAGGATTTCCCTTTTAGCTGAGGTAACAAAGCCTTGACATCAGATTCGATATTAGTATAATTCATCGCGGTTGGGGTGATGACATTCGCACCGATTACTTTTCCTTTCTCATCGATGGAATACTCATGAATCAATAGGCCCCGTGGTGCTTCAACTGCTGCAGCACTTGAACCGGTTCTAACTTTATAATCGACAGTTTCTGCTTTCAATGGACGATCAGAAAGTGAGTCAATAATCTCGCTTGCATATTCAATATAGTGTAGATATTCGATGGCTTGTGCGAGATTATTATGGAAAGTATCATAGCTAGGAACTTTGAATCCGATTTGATGTATCATTGCTTTAGCTTCATCGAGAAGCTGATTGGCTGCAATGTTTAATCGAGGTAAGGATCCAACAAAGTACGGTTTACCTTGGATTTCACTGAATTTTGCATGTGCATAGGGAACGTTGTGCTCGGTGATAAGGGATGCGTAATCAACCTCAGGAACTGCCAATCCTGTATCCGTTGTAAGGGTTCCATCATGAAGAGGAAATTCGTTGGGGTGTTTTAGCGCCAGATACTGGCTCTGGTGTATAAGCTGTGGCTCCGTAAATGATGCTAGCAATTCGATTTGTGCTTTTGCTTCAGGAATCGCTGCGCGTAATCGTTGATGCATACTGTCTAGCTGGTTCTTGGTAGGGACTTGGGTGAATCCGCCAATAACGGCACAGAGGGCGTGTGTATGTCGTCCACCAACTAATGCCATTAAATCGTTCCCGAGTTTCTTTAGTTGCAAAGCGCGACTAACTTCATTCTGGTATTTGGGAAGGAGTTCTACTACGTTTCGCGCTCCCAAGTAGTCAGGAAGAGCTAGGAAGTTGATATGTAGTGCATGGCTTTCAAGCATATCTCCAATCAACATGAGTTTTCGAAGGGCTATGGTTTCTTTGGAAGGTTCGATTTGCATGGCGGCTTCAACGCCTCGAAGGGCGGCAACCGCGTGGGATTGACTGCATATACCACAGATCCTGGACATGATATGTGAGACTTCATCATAGGTGTGGCCACGTAGAAAGGATTCAAAGAGGCGGGTTCCTTCTGTGATTTGCATTTCGATTCGTGGTGCTTTTCCCTTTTGAGTCTCAACAAAGAGATTGCCATGTCCTTCGACACGAGCAACGTGCTTGAGTTCAAATGTTACTTTAGCCATTCAATATTCAACCTCTTTCGCAATTCTTTGACAAAATCCTCAGAAGCCGCATTAAACATTCGGAATTTCCGAACCACTGTATCGAAGCTAGCTCCCTTTGCGGAAAACATGTCGATTTCTGAGTCCACGTTGGCCTGCGGTACAGGACCCCAACATCCTTCACAGGGAAAATTGACACTTGGACAAAGGGCACCACACCCTGCACGTGTTATTGGACCAAGACAGAGTTTCCCCTGCTTCATCAGACATTCATTTTCTTTTAATCGACACTCAACACAAACGGAATAATTCTTTTGCCGTGGATTTCCACCAGTCAGTAATGCGCTGAGCATTTCAAGAAACTCGACTCCATTTATTGGACAGCCTTGCAGCTCGTAATCGATTTTCACATATTCTCTCAAGGGCAAAATATTGGGTAGAGTTTTTACATGCGATGCATCTGTATAGACGTTCTGTTTTAACTCCTCAATATTGCGACCATTTCGCATGGCATTTACGCCACCTGTTGTCGCACATGCACCCATAGCTACAAGCACATTGGACTTTTCGCGGAGTTCCTTGAGTTTGGTTAGTTCATCCTCATTGGTCACGGATCCTTCGATAAAGCAGACATCATAAGGACCTGGATGTGTGGCAGAGCTACCCATCCGAAACTGAACTAAGTTAATGGCGCCGAGAATATCGAGTAATCGATCTTCTTGGTTGAGAATTTCTAGCTGGCATCCTGCACAGCAGGTCAGTCCAAAAAACGCCACTACTGGTTTCTCGGTATTTTCTGTCACTCTGGTTTCACCTTCTTTAGACGGCACCTCGTAGTGTCTTTGCCTCGTCATATCGAAAGACTGGACCATCTTGGCACACAAATTTAGTTCCGACGATGCAATGGCTACAGTGACCGACCCCACATTTCATTCGACGTTCTAACGAGAGGTAGATTTGTTCATCTGAGAAGTGCAAATTATGCAGATCTCGAATCACAAATCGGTACATGATTGGTGGACCACATATACAGGCGATTGCGTTCTTGGCAGAAATTGTCAACCTATCAAAGAGTGTGGTTACAACTCCAATATTTCCCGCCCAGCAGTGTTCGTCATCCCGATCAACCGTGGCAACATATTCGACATCTCGTCGATTTTCCCAAAGGTAGAGTTCATCTTTATACAATAGCTCTTCAGGACAGCGGGCACCATAAAGTATCTGTAACTTTCCAAAATTGTCTCGGTTTTCAAGGATCTCTAAAATGACAGGGCGCAATGGAACAAGACCCATTCCACCCGTGATAAGGACGACATCTTTGCCCAATAACTCATCCATAGGCCAACCATTACCGTATGGTCCGCGTAATCCCACATGTGAACCAACAGGTAGTTTATCTAAGGCATTTGTCAGGTGACCTACGTTCCTGATTGTTAACTGAATATCGTTAGTTTTGTTTGGAGATGAACAGACACCAAAGGGGGCTTCACCAAACCCAAAGATCGATAGTAGCATATACTGACCTGCGGTGAACGAAAATTCCTCTTGTTGTTTTGTGTTAAGGTACCTGAAGGTATACAACTTGGTATCTGGGGTTTGATCTTCAGTTTGTATTAACTCGGCCAAGTTATATTGATAGGGATTTTCTGCTGATTTAGCGGGTTTTGGAATTTGCATCTAGTTTCCTCCTTTTTGAATATCAGATAATAATTCAACCATATCAATATCAGCTGGACAGGTGCGAGTGCATCTTCCACAACCAACGCATCCAATTTGGTTAATCTGGTCTGGTTCCGTTCGGAACTTATGATAGATTCGAAATCGCACCCTTGATGGTAAAGTTGGTCGGAAATTATGCCCCCCTGCAACCAAGGCAAAATCGACTAGCTGGCAGGAATCCCAGGTTCGAATCCGGGCCCCATCCTTGAGGTTGAGATCAACCTCATCATGGACGTCGAAACAAAAACAGGTGGGACAGACCATTGTGCAGGACCCACAACCAAAACACCGGCGTCCATATCGTGTCCACATCTCGCCTTCATATGTGGCATCGAGTTGGTCGGGCATTTTCTCGAAATTACTGATAGGATTCGGAAAGTGTGATTCACGGTCTTTTAGGACTTTGGTGAGCTCTTTTTCTTGGGCAGGTTGGGACTTTGAGAAGAGCTCTTTGGCATATTCAATGAGCTTTAGACCCAATTCAGTTTGGATTGCAAAGTGATACCATTGCCTGAATGGTGTAATCATTATATCAGCACAATCTGTTGAAGTGAGAGATCCGGCAGAGACGCAAAATGAATCTTGACATGGTTTTATACAACTCAGGCCAAAAATAATGCCCTCCTGTCGGCGTTTTGTTCGATATGGATCTGTAAAAATTTGAGTCAGAATTGCGTCATGAAAACTGATAGCGGCTAAATCACAGGAGTGTACACCAAAAACCAAGAACTTTTTCCCATTCCATTCATCTTGGTCTGGTGAATCTTGAAGGGTATCATGAATCTCGAGCTTGGGGCGACGTGTAAATTTAAGGGTTTCCTGTTTGGGTGGATAGAAATACTTCTTGGGTGGTAAAATCGTCGTGTCATAATCGAGTCGGAGTTGGTCGCCATCAGTAATGCAATCAAACTTGAATTGAGAACGAGTTGCCACTGGACCATAAATAGTGAGAATCTTTGACAACTTATTTACAAAAGTGGGAAGATCCGACTTTTTGAGAAGATAGTTTGAAAACTTTGATTCGGATGACATCGTTCTCACTCAAACTTGTAATTTATAGTGTTACACAAGCTCCTTCGGTAACAAGATTGATGTGTTAAAATGTCTAATGGTAATTCAACTTGCCTATTTTTTTCCCTTTTGAACGCACTACGAAGAAACTTAGGCTCCGTTTATAAGGGAAACCAAAGAGGGGAAGGAATAATTAGGAGTTACTCAGAGATGAAGACCAGTGAGGGCTTCCTTCACACCATTGCGGGGTTATTCCATGGAGGCAAATGGACAGCGTGAGTCTAAACCAAACAAACAGTCGTCCCTAGCTGATCTTTTACATATTTCTCCAGCTGCGGTCAGTTTATATTATGAATTAGCCGCTGAGCCGAGTCCTTATCTTAAAGCCGAGATTGAAGAGCAGCATGGCTTATCGGTAAAGAAAGCAGATCAGTACCTTTCAGAATTGCAGACCTGTGGATTAGTCCGAAGAAATCCAGATGAAACTTATGAGGCAGTGGCTCCCATCGAAGCAGTTCTAATGGCACTCACCCGGGTCCGCGCTCTCCTTCGACAGCTTCAAACGGATTTTCCTAACCGCCTTGAATCAGGTATCCCAGGCCTCGATGTAAAAGTCAAGAAAGAGGTGGACACTCTACCCTATCAGCTTGAAACCCTACGAACTAACATCGATAAATCACTTGACACAGCCTTTGAAAGGTTTCGTGGAAAAGTTCACGCTATCCAAACCGCCCCCTCCTTTGAAAGCTTTGCCACAAACCTACAAACGCAACTTCTCGCTGAAGTCGATGAACGAATGATGGAAACGCGGAATCAACTCAACGACTTCGAATCTATCGACGCTTTCATCAATGTGCTAAATAAACTGAAAAACGACGTTTTTGATATCGTCAATATATCCCTCTCCGATATGCGGGAACAATCCTTTCGACTTCATGAACTTGATGAATTCCGTGAAACACTTGTTGAGCTCTGGAACGTTACCCCATCTATCGTTGAAGAGCACCTTGCTGATTTCGAACAGGAGATAAGTATCCTCGAAGCTTCCCTTGGGGATCTTATGGAAACGAAATATCGGTTGGGAGCATTCAAAGGCGTCATTGAGAATTTTGCTCAAGACCATATTATGACTGCGATCAAACATCTGAAATCAAATTTCCAGGTTTCGTTAACTGAAGCCATTCAAGACCTCTTACAAGAAGCCCAAGAACGATTTGAAGAAGTAGCTAAGGCGGCACATCAAGAATTTGAGAAGCTCCGTGAACAACTTGCTGCATGGGTCCAAAATGCCTTGAACATAGCCTTTAGCGAAGTGATTCAACGCAATCAAAAAGCTTCTACTAACCTTGCAGATCGGTTAGCAGAACTTACCTATACCTTCCAACAGCAATTTGCCGATGGACTCGAAGATTCAGTAAAAAAGGTTAGTTTGCAAGCACGAGAATTAGATGCTCAGTTAGCGGAAGTTCCTGATATTCTCGACCAAATCCGAAGCCAGGAATTTTCTCCACTATTGGACCAAATGGTTGTTCAAAGTGAACGCCATTTAACGAAAATCACTCATGATATCCCTAAGACATTCACAGAGTGGCGGAACGAATATATCCAAGCAACCAACGCCCAAATTACTTCTTTATTACAGGAAGCAGAAGGGAATCTGTCTCTAGCCACCCAAAGTGTGAATCAGTTCTGGCGTCGTTCAAAAGAATCAGAACCCACAGCCTTCGACCTTTACCAATTTGTGGCTGGAGAAAAAGACTTCCAATCCCAAATGGCGAGTCAAATCGCCCGGGCAAGAAGTCAACTTTTCATTATTCTTCCTCGTTCAATCCGACTCAAAATAAAACTCCTCCGAATGATTCCTCGAGAGGTTCGCGTTCGAATCGTTGTAGCTGACACACCTGCTTCAAAAGCAGTTCAAAGCCTCCAACGCATCGCGGACAAACACTCTAATTTCCAAATCCGTCATGACCCCCGCGGAGATATTTGGGGTGTCATTCATGATTCTGAACAAATCATCCTTGGGAATACCTCAAAAGGCGTTGCCAATGTCATCGGAATCTCTTCAAGCCATGAAGATCACGTAGAACTACTTCGAACCATAATGGAAACCCGCTGGCTACATGCACGTAGCTTCTCCACAAAAATAGGATAGCGTAACCGACGAGCTTTTAATAAGAAGACACCACGAGTTGATTCAGCCCCTGTATTCAATAAGTCAAAGGTCGGTGAATCAACCGATGATTCTACGCAACATCCTCGAAGAAATTGATGCCCACTTTGAAAAAACCCTAAAGCAATTACAGAATTTTCTTCAGCAACCCAGTATCAGTGGTACCGGAGCCGGCATCAATCGAACTGCATATCTGGTCTATTCAAAGCTTCAAGAATTAAACTTCGACACAAAACTCATTAGCACACCAAGTAATCCCATTGTATATGCCCGTCGGTTTTCAGCTGGAAAGAAAGCTCCTACTCTGCTCATTCATACCTCCGTCGATGTTATGACCACTGAGAATGAGGCCTGGTGGTCTGTCCCTCCTTTTGCAGCAGAAATCAAAGACCATCCCCGATTTGGCCCCAGTCTCATTGCAAGGGGAGCTTATACACAGAAAGCCACGCTTATGACACTGCTTGAAACCCTTTCCATTATCCAAGATATGGGGGAACAACCCCCTGTCAATCTGATTATTGTGGTTGATAGTGAAGAAGAAAGTGGCAGCCCGAGTCTTCCCCAATTTGTAAAAGATTACAAACGTGAGTTAAACAAAGCCGATGCGGTCTATTACCCCTTTTTCGCGACAGACCGTCGCGGGATAGCTCGATTATTTCTAGGCACCAAAGGAATCGTGTTTCTCCGCTTCCACTGTCAAGGGCCCTCAACACGCGATCTTCATTCAGCTGAAGTTGGTTGGATGCGAAATCCCGCTCATATTCTAGCAAAGACACTCTCACAACTTGTAGACATTCATGGACATCCATTAATTCCTGGTCTACTTGATGATGTCCAGCCGCCAACGAAAGATGATGAACGACTTATCTCGCTTCTAGCGAAATCCTTTGATCCAGGAATCGCCGCACTCCAACTAGACGCTCGAAATTTAACTATTGAAGCGGATTCGATGCAGGATTTGCTACGCCGATTTCTCTTTGAACCGACTGTTAATATTTCTGGGATTCAAACTGGATATGTCGGTGGATCCTTCAAAACGATTCTACCTCGTGATGCTTCAGCTCATGTAGATATTCGCTTAACTCCAAACGAGGACCCAAATCAAGTCTTACAAAGTGTCAAAGATTACATTGCGCAGTTGGGACTTGCAGAGTTAGTCGAAATTGAGCTTGGCTATACTATGAAATGGGCAAAAACTACAGATAACACCCATATAGTCAAAGCCCTTATGCGCTCTTATTACGAAGTCGGAATTGATAATGTGGAGGTTTGGCCGATGTTTCCGTCTAGCGTTCCCCTTTATGTGTATGCTGATCCTCCGCTAAAGAAACCATTTGTCATCGGTGGACTAGGGCATGGGGGTCATGCTCATGGTCGGGACGAATATGTGGTAATAGAAGGGCTCCGCCATTTCCAAAAGGGGTTCACGCATTTCTTGCATGAATTCAGTCAGTTGTCCAGCCAAACCTCTGGCGAAAATACATGATGCTTCGTGTTGAATTATTAATCATAGGAAATGAAATCCTCTCTGGGCATACTCTGGACACTAATTCCCAGTGGCTTGCGCAACGTCTTCTCGAACTTAGCCTTCCCGTCCAACAGATGCAGGTCATTGAGGACAACATTGAGGTTATTGTTAATGCCATTCGAGCCTGCCTTGAAAGGCAAACAACCCTTCTAATTACTACAGGTGGTCTTGGACCAACCTTTGATGATCTCACTGCAAAAGGTCTTGCCTTGGCTTTAGAAGCCCCCCTTGAGCTTCATCCTCAAGCATTAGCAATGGTCACGGATCGATATAACACCTTAAAACGCCAAGGACTAGTTGAGTCCAGTGCGATCTCTTCTGCCCGAAAAAAAATGGCAAATCTCCCCCATGGCGCAGAACCACTTCCAAACAGTGTTGGAACAGCTCCGGGTATTCATATACAGCAGAATACGACTCATATCTACTGTCTTCCAGGAGTCCCTCAAGAGCTTTACGCGATTTTTATGGAAGCAGTGGCTCCCAGGATTGCCCTTCTCACAAAAAAGGTTGTGGTTCAAAGAACAATACAAGTACCTATTCTCGATGAATCAGTACTAGCCCCTCTCCTTGATAAGGTTCTCGCGAGCAGTCAAGATGTGTATCTGAAATCTCTCCCCCGACCATATCAAAGTCGGCTGCCTCTCCGAGTTTCGGTAACGGCAACAGCGTCAACAAAAACCCAAGCTAAAAGTCAATTACTTGCGACAATCAATACTCTTCAAGAACTCGCTAAACGAAATCGACAGACCCAGCTTCAACTTGATGACTAAACACATACTTGAAATCGTTACGATAATTGAATCTGTGCGGGGTTATTCGTCTCCCAGCTCTATCCCCAATACTTCATCCAATTTATGATGGGTCTTCTTTTCCAATTGCTCTATAGCAGTTTCAAGGAACTCTTTGGCAGAGCGCTTACTGTTTGGGTGTTCTGCTTTCCATGCAAGAAAAGAGGCTACCAGTTCGAGTGCATCAATTACTCCTCGCAGATAGCGTGGATCAAGATTGTCGGACTGAATTGACATTTCGGCTTCACCTAGAGAGAACTATCCTCAGTAACAGGACTCCGGATTCATAAATTTAAAGCTTCTCCCAAATTAGATGCTTCGTTTAATTGCATTTTTGTGCCCTTAGAGGTGGTTTCGAATTCCTTTATTACCAAAATCTAGGTCCAAACTCATCGGACTACTTAAAAGCAGTCATTGGAAAACACCTACTTGAGGAGTCCTTCTCCAAAAGGAGCATGCACGAAAGGGGAATCACATCCATGCTCGACGATAAAGACAAAAAGATCCTACGGGAACTTGAGCGTGATTGCCGTCAACGCACCAATGCTATAGCGAACGCTACTGACATCCCCGTAACTACAGTTCACAACCGGATCAAGAAACTCACCAACTCAGGACATATAGCCTCATTTCGTGCCATTCTAAATCCGGAGAAACTCGATAAACCCCTCGTTTCTTTTGTATTTGTATCGATTAATCGGAACTCCCTTGAATCCTCTGAACCGAAAAGCGATCGTGAATTAATCGCCAAGATCGCCTCACACCCCGCGATTCTCGAAGCTCATACGGTTACAGGTGACTGGGACCTTCTACTCAAAATTCGAGCAAAAGATATCGGTGAACTTGAAGCAATAATTAATTCAGAGTTGCGTGAACCAAAATTAATCGAACGTGCCCAAACCATCTGTGCCATGGCTACATACAAAGAATCCACGAATCTCTTATACAATGGGTCCTAATTGGTCACTACTTATGTCTCGCCTATTTCTAGCTTCTAACTCACCACGCCGTGCCTCTTTATTAACTCAGCTTGGTCTTGACTTTGAGGTCCTTACTCCCCAAATAAAGGAGAAGCGCCTTCAAAGCGGTACAGATAGCCAAATTGTCCGGGCAGTCCGTGGAAATGCTCTTCAAAAAGCCCTAAGTGTAGTCGCTTCACTTGAAACTGGAATAGTAATTGGCGGTGACACACTCGTCATCACCGACCAAAATAAAGTCTTAGGAAAACCCATAACCCCTACTGAGGCATACCAAATGCTCAAAGAGCTTGTTGGCAAAAAACATCGCGTCATCAGTGCAACTGCCGTGGTCAAGGTTGAATCTCAGGAAACGAAAATCGGACATAAGTGGACGAAGGTGACTTTCAAATCTGCTACCAATAATGAGCTCCAAGAGTACCTGTTTACTAAGGAGCCAATCGGCAAAGCAGGTGGCTATGCTATCCAAGGGAAAGGCAATATGTTTGTCGAATCTATTGAAGGGAGCTACACGGGAGTTATCGGACTTCCCATCGAATTGGTCGTAAAATTTCTTCAGCATTTCGGAGTTCAGACACAATACAATCCAGATCTGTTTATTTGTCCGGGACAAAACTTGAAGCAATAAGATGTGCAACGCGAATCGGTTCTGGTATCCGACTTCGAGTCGAGGTTTTCTGAATAACCTCCACAGCCTGCTTAAACGGGAGCCCCTTCCACTGCATATAAACTGGCCCCCGACCGGGTCGGGATTCAACTTCTCGAATAGGACCTGAAGCTTGAAGTACGGTAAAACGATGCTCCCAACCAGAAGGGTCAATTTGACGAAGTGCTTTTTTCACTTGCTGCATATCCGGTTTAGAATCTGAGACTGCGATTACTGGTAGATTCGTTCTTTCACATAACTCGTGCAAATGGAGAACATTAACTCCACCAAATATTGTGTCACGCGTCATAATTAATCGCACTTGTCCATAATGGGGGGAGTCCTTGATCATTTTGATCAGCTGGGCAGTAGCATCTTGTCCATCAACACGAATGGGAATTTGAAGGCAGCCTTCAATGTAGTCTCCTCCTCGAAAGATAACCCCCACTAATCTGGTCCATGAATCTTGGCCACGTGTAAATCGTGCATCGTCCACTCCCAAAATCCGGATTTCACGTTTGATTTTTCGTAGTTCCATAAGGTACACCCATCATTGCTAACGAGTTGCTTTCATATATTGGTGTGTAGTGTAACCTCAAGAAGCTACCTAGATAATTCAGGCGCTAGTGAAGCGAATGATTTCACGTCAAAAATGCGAAGACCTAAATATATCCAGCTTCCTCAAGGCGCCAGAGTGTGGCGAGTTTCGATGGGTCCTTCAAAAGAACCGAAATTCATTGAAGATATCATTGAGGTACCCGTTAATCGAACACGACAACTCTCTAACAAGCTCGCTGTACTCCCTGAATCCGATCTCGTTCTCTTACGGCGAATTTATGACTCTCCCAATGATGCTGAAGCAAAACAACTCATCTCCTCGGCTCTTCTTGATGAGTATTCCATCCATGAATTACGCCTTGCTCTTGCCGCCCTTGATGGCGTTCATAAGCTACCCCTTTGCGAGAAACCACTAGGGTTTGAAAATGCCAAACCATGGAAACCCAAACAAGAGACGAACTCCCTTCCCCCCCCACGGTTATTAGCTTCAACCGATGAAGCTCCTCAACTCCCTTCCGTGAAAGCCACCCAAGAAATCAGCGATATCCTCACAAGTATTCCAATGAATGATTTCCAATGGCTACTAAACCATTATAATGACCTTCATGATTTACGCTCTCGCCTTATCATTATCAAGAACCAACTGTACCGGTATCCTTGGGAAGCGGTTTCAGCAACCATCGCAGCACTCAGACGCACATTACTTGAAGATGAATCCGGATAACTGGCAAATTCATTTTTGCTATTGTCTGAACCGCAACGGGAACAGCTTTATCCAACCATTTCCATATCCTCGCCTGAGTGTGGAGAGATCTATTGATGTTTAATAGGAATCGTCCCCCGTATGTAACTTCCAAACGGGTCAAGGTATCTCGGGCTAGAATCCTTTCTGATAAATTATCAAGTCTTGGAACAGAAGAACTTCGCCTCTTACGAAGATTCAGTAAAGATCCAAAAGAACCCGGAATCCAACAAATTCTAGCAAAACCCATTATAGCACGCTATACGATACAGGAGCTCCGTGTTGCATTTGCAATGCTTAGTGGCACCGCTAGCGCTCCTTCACCCGACCCATTATCTATTCCAGGTACAGTACAATTAGGGCATCGAATGTTTGAGCATTCATCTCAGACCACACTTAGCATGATAAGCAACCAGAATACTCCTCTACCCTCCCGCTATTCCCCAGAAATAGCTAAATTACTTCAAAGTATGTCGGATGAAGAGCTTCTTCATTTAGCCCATAATGTTGGTAATCCCAGCGATCCACGAAGCAGGTTTCTTATTATTCGTTACCATCTCTATAAATTTCCACCTAAGGATATCGCCTTGACTTTGGCAACTCTGCTACGGCTTCGTCGGCAGGAATCGCGACCCAGACAAAAACGTCGCCCAGAGCTCAGGTCTGTTTCTTCACCACGATTCCACTAATTAGACTCTCGGAACAAGAAAGCACTTTTAACCTATTATTTAGTGACAGCTTCACATAACAACCCGAGGTGGCACACCTTGGAAACTAAACGTTGTGGTGAACCCAACCCCTATGAAATTGCTAAACAACAACTTGAAATTGTTGCTAAAAAAATGAACCTCGACCCCGATATCCTCGAGCTCCTTAAACACCCAAAACGTGCCCTTGTCGTTTCGCTACCTGTTCGAATGGATAATGGACATATCAAAGTCTTTGAAGGGATGCGTGTCCAGCACTGGGACGCTTTTGGTCCTTTCAAAGGTGGCATTCGCTATCACCCAAATGTATGCATGGACGAAGTAAAGGCTTTAGCCATCTGGATGTCTATTAAAACGGCTGTTGTTGGCGTTCCCTATGGAGGAGCAAAGGGCGGAATTGTATGTAACCCGAAGGAAATGAGTGTTAATGAATTGGAAGGTCTCACTCGACGGTTTACCCACGAAATTATGGATATTATCGGTCCCTACCGGGATGTCCCTGCCCCAGATGTTTATACGGGCGAACGTGAAATGGCCTGGATTTATGATACCTACTCAGAAGCGCAAGGATATGCTGTACCCGAGGTCATTACCGGAAAGCCGATTGCCATCGGTGGAAGCCTTGGTCGACGTGAAGCTACAAGCCGAGGTACGGTGATTACTGTCAGGGAAGCCGCAAAACGCATCAATCTCGATCTTAACGGTGCTACCGTTGCAATTCAAGGGTATGGAAACGTTGGCTATTATGCTGCCGTTCTCATAGCCGAATACGGAGCTAAAATCGTTGCTGTCAGTGATTCACGCGGTGGTATCGTTGATATGAAAGGATTAGATCCCGAAAAAGTGATGGAACACAAGAAAAAGACCGGCTCTGTCGTGGGATACACTGGCACAAAGAAGCTCACGAACGAAGCGCTTCTTGAACTCGACGTTGATATCCTCATTCCTGCCGCCCTCGAAAACCAGATCTTGGCAGAAAACGCTCCTCGGATAAAAGCTAAAATCATTGGAGAAGGAGCCAACGGCCCGACCACTCCAGAAGCGGATAATATTCTTTACAAGAATGGTGTATTCGTAGTGCCTGATATACTTGCGAATGCCGGTGGAGTCACAGTCAGCTACATGGAATGGGTCCAAAACCTGACCCGAGAATCATGGACCGAGGATGAAGTGAATGCCAAACTCGAACAACGCATGGTCCAAGCATTTAATGAAGTTTACAACGTCCATCAAAAGGAAAAAGTGCATATGCGCACTGCTGCCTATATTGTAGCCTTAACGCGGATTGCTGAAGCTATCGAAGCCCGGGGCATCTATCCCTAGCCAAGTATGCTTCGAAAGCCTCCATAACATAAAAAAACTGCCAGTTCTAATGGACACACTATAAAAAGTCTAAACTGATAAAGCCGAATTTTCTAATGGTACACAGAAACAGGTGGACAATGTCGTGCAATTCGAATTCATGCTTTTTGAATTCATCTTCTGGCTCATTATTATTATTATCTTCGTCGGGATCTGTATAGGTATAAGCCGCGATTGCAATAAAATCAGCCAAGAAAGTAGGCGCGGACGCTCTCGGCAATACACTGTATCTCCCAGTAGACGACAAGCTCAACGAAAACGGGAAGCTCATCGAACCCAGACACACATCCAATATGCTCCCATCCAATTAACTATGTGTGCCGAGTGTGAGGCTACCATTCTCGCAGAAGCAACAATCTGTCCACATTGCAATGCACCTCAACCCGTGTGCATAGTCTGCCAAAGCTCCCTCGTCCCCTTAGACTCAACCCTCCGCTGTCCCCACTGCCATGGGCGTGCCCATCGAATTCACTTTCTAGAGTTTCTCAAGGTTAAAGGCGTTTGTCCCAACTGCAATGAAGATTTAGATCCCCATGAACTCATCGACGATGCCCACGATGAAGCCCCTACTGTAAGTGTAGGTCCTCAACATCTTTGCATCGTCTGTAAAACTGCCATTGGTTCAAACGATGCTACGCTCCAATGCCCTCACTGTGGAGGAAAGGCGCATCGTGTTCATTTTCTTGAATATCTCAAAGTGAAAGGCACATGTCCTCATTGCCAAGCGTCCTTGGATTCCCAAGACTTACTTACAGAGGATTGACTCCAACCAGGTCTTCTTGATAATCAGCCTTGAAAAAAAGAGAGAGGGGGCTGAGAACTACTCTCAGCCAAGCATGTGTTCAAAGACGTCCGCCTCAACTTGATGCGGCATTAGAATCCCGGTGACCTCAGAGGCTAGTGGGGTTAATGCCATCAAATCGTTACGGTCAATTAGGTTCAGTTTGAACTTCCGCATCCCAGCAATCAGCTGCTGGACACCAACTCGAATGCGTTCGAAATAGGTATAAACACCAATCGCTGGTTTTGGAATCTCTTTGTACCGATTACCATATTCGTGCATCAAGTGCGTAGAAGATACGAAGAACTGCTCGGGATCATCACCATAGTCTTCGACGAAGCTCTTCGGCAATTGACCTTTCTTCGCCAGTTCCACAAAGTAATCGGCTTTCATTGCTGCAGTCAGAGGTGACCGAGCAACAGCAACAGCTTTGAAGAGAGGGCCATCACCGAAGTTGCTCATCGCAATCGCCTTCACGATTTGCGCTTCGTGAATAAAGCCACCAGCAATTGAAATGTCAGGGATATGCTTTCCCTTCTTCTTCAAAATCTGGCACCCTTTCAATACTTGTGCTGCAAGATACACAGTCGGTGTACTCAATTCGTTCATATGCGCCATGGGGCTCATACCCGTTCCGCCACCCGCACCATCAAGGGTGAGCATGTCCACCTTGCCTTCGCTGGCAACTTTCAGAGCAAACGCGGTCGCCTCCGGGCGATACGCACCAGTCTTCAAGAACACTTTCTTAGCTCCTTGTTCGCGGAGCCATTCCAGGTCTTCAATGCAGCTCAAATCAGGCATACCCACACGGCTATGACGCTCAAAGGTTTTGAAGGTCCCCGCTTTGAACGCCTCTTGAACAACAGGATCTTCAGGGTCAGGAAGGACCACATACCCACGACTCTTCAGCAATTTTGCACGGTCAAGGGTCTTCAGACGGACCTCACCGCCAATCGATTTGGCGCCCTGACCCCACTTCCGTTCAATCACATTCACATCCAGCTTGGAAATCGCATAAACATCAACCCCAAGCCGCTGGTCTTCAACATTTGTCTGAATCACGATGTCACCATGCTTTCCATCCCAAAACTTCCGGTACGAATCAACACGGAACTTCAGGTCTGGTGCCTTCTGAATCTCACCATTCGTAATCACACTATTACTATCCATGGCAACTACATTCTCACCAACCGTTTGGATGGTTCCTGCCATGGCAGAGCCCATGGAGATGCCTTCCCAGTGGTTCTTGGCCACTGCGGTAGAGCCGAGCCCAGCAATGAGCATCGGGAGCTTGAGGGGGATGCCACCTACGGAGGTGGAGGCGTCAGCGTTGGGGAAGAGTGCTATGTCTGAATCGGCTTCGATTCCTTCGGCACCTTGGAGGGCAGCGAGCAGCTGAAAGTTTGACCAGTCAAGTCCAAAGTCCTTGTTCGCGGACGCTGTGCTTTGCCCAAAATATTCATTTGTTGGGTACAACACTTCGTGGCCACGGAAGGCGGATTTGCTAATCATACAGAGGACTTTGCAGTCTCTGATGCAGATGCCGCACATGCCACTCACCGGATTTGGGTCGCGTGTCCGGAGAGCGGTACCGTCGGTGGATCGTGCATTTAATCGACTATCATCCATCACGATAAACCTCATGTTTGATTCTGTCGTGGGGTCTTTACAATTGTAAAGGGAGTTGCCGTTTGGACGATTTGGTTAAAAAGACTTTGGTTGTATGGCTCTGCCCTCTCTGCATTAATCGCGTTTTTGTGCTCCTTTCACTCTCAGGTTCTTTATTTGGATTTATGATAAGGTCGCAGGTTTTCCGGGAAAAGATAGAAAGCCTTAAGCTAACTTCACTGCAAATAGGGTGCGAGGTTTTGTCAATGGGTGTTATCAAAGTCATTGAACTAGTTGGTAACTCGACGAAAAGCTGGGAAGACGCTGCTAATCAAGCTGTGAATACTGCTGCTAAAACGCTCCGTGGTTTGACTGGTGCTGATGTCACTGGAATGACCGCTGTGATAAAGAACGGAAAAATCGTCGAATACCGTGCAACCGTCAAAATCGCTTTCATGCTTGAAGACGTGAAAGGATAGCTTGTCTGGGTGAGGGATGGGGCTCCGTCCCTCCGACCTTCCTTTTTTTGGGTTTAAGACAAAGGAGTTGATGTTGGTCACTGGGTTGAAAAGGAAAACATAGATTAAGCTCAACTAAGTAGGTAGCTGTCTAATGTTGTGAGGTTTTCGTATGGTTGATGAAAAAGATGATGTGTATCGTGCCTTACAGGAACATATGGACACATTTCCAATCCGATTTCCTAAACGAGAAGGCAGAACCGAGATTCGTTTATTAAAACGCTTATTTACTCCTAAAGAAGCACAGATTGCTACAAATCTTCGCTTCTCTCCCTATCCCTCGGAAACAGTTGATGACATTTATGTTCGCCTAGCGGATATAGAGATCACAAAACAGGAATTAGCACAAATCTTGGAACAAATGGCGAAAAAGGGCATCATCAGCTATCACAGAGATGGTGATACAAAATACTTCGGAAATGTACCTTGGATTCTTGGGATTTTTGAATACCAGGTGGACAAACTCACACCCGAGCTTCTAGCTGACATGGAGAAATATTACAACTCACCAACTTTACAAAAGATTCTAAGTACTGGGATTTCTCAGATGCGAACAATTCCAATAGGTCAAAGTATTCAGCGCGAAGATAGTATTGCGCAATATGATAATATCCGCCAACTCATCGAGCAATCAAACGGCCCCTTTATCGTTACTAATTGTGTATGTCGGCAACTGAAAGACATTGCCGGGGAGCCCTGTGAGGCAACAGATCGTCGAGAACTTTGCATTGGAGTGGGTAAGTTCACGGATGCGTATTTAGAATTTGGTTGGGGACGCGAGGTTTCTAAAGAAGAATTACTAGCCATCTTGAAAGAAAATGAAGATGAGGGATTAGTTCTTCAACCCAGTAATAGCAAAGAGATTGAATTCGTCTGTAGTTGTTGTGGATGTTGTTGTCTCGGATTGGAAAGTATCAAGGCTGCTCCTCGTCCTGTTGACTATTTCACAACAAATTACTATGCTAAAGCAGATTCCGAGTTATGCACCGGCTGTGGAACTTGTGTTGAGCGGTGTCAAATGGATGCTGCAACACTCGTAGATGGTCTAGTGAATATCAACTTAGATCGCTGCATTGGATGTGGTGTGTGTGTAGCTAATTGTCCCTCTGATGCAATACAGCTTATGAAAAAGGACGAGCACCGTGAACCTCCTGATACCTTTGAAGAACTTTATTCACTGATTGCTCAACGACGAAAGGAACTCGATGAGGCAGAGAACTAACTAGCCACGACTTCCGCTGATACGCCCGTCCGACATCGTGAAATGGCGATCCGCATATTTGACGAGTTCTTGGTCATGGGTTACAACAACGAATGTGATTTTTTCTTGGTTGTTGAGTTTACGAAGCAGTTGCATAATCGAAGCACCGGTTTTTGTGTCAAGATCACCAGTAGGTTCGTCGGCAAAGACCACTTTGGGCTTGTTGACTAAGGCTCGAGCGATGGCTGTGCGTTGTTGTTCGCCACCAGAGAGTTGGCGAGGAATGTGATCTTTGCGTTCAACCATATCGACAGCACGGATCACATCCATGGCTCTATCCTCAATTTCTTGTCCTTTCAGACTAGTAGGCCAGAGAGGTGCTGCCACATTTTCGTAGACAGTCATCGTGGAGATGAGGTTGAAGAGCTGGAAGATGAATCCAATTTTTTCTTGGCGAATCTTTGGGAGAATCCTCTCATCCACGACGGTGAGATCCATTTGGTCAAAGATGATGCGGCCATCGGTTGGTCGGTCTAAACCTGATAAGACGTTCAAAAGGGTGGTTTTTCCACATCCGCTTTTCCCCTCGATAACAATGAATTCACCTGACCGGATAGTGAGGTTAACATCACGTAAAGCGTGGATGATTTCCCGGCCACGTCGATATTCCTTCTCAACTTTTTGAGCTACAATAATCTCTTCAGGCATTTGATTTCATCCTCCGTTATTCGGGTCGAGTTAGCGCCTGCATGGGGCTAATTCGAAGAGACCTCCATAATAGAATTAGGATTCCTGGAAGCTGAACAAACATCACTGCGGCAAATGAAGTTAACATGAAGAATGGGTTAATCAGAATATAGCGCAATGTATCCGGGATAAAAATGACAGTATTTCCAAGTGGATCAAGGCTAAACATGATGGCAAAGGACCCATAAATCCCGGTGGCTAGTACTCCGAGGATTGCAATAGCAATCATGGCTGCCACGGTAATGAAAACTACTTCTCCTAATACGAGTTCACGAATATCGTGGTTCGACCATCCCACACATTTCAATGTGGCGATATCATCTTTGCGTGCATGAGCCAGTAACCATGAGAAAATTATCCCCATAATAGCACCTGCAACTAAGGTATATCCGATGATAACCGGCAGCGTGGGATCAAGGGATAAGTAATATTGACGGATGATAAAGGCTATCCAAGTCAATAGAATTGCATAGGCCACAAGGAATACAATAAATCGGCGTGTGGTTCTGATACTAATGCGCCAAGCTTTGAAGAATATCCGCAATACCATGATACTTCATCTTCTTCCACAATGTCTGTACTCACTATTCCAAGACACCTTAAAACTGCTTTGACTCCCTCGCTGAGCTTATTCTTCGTCTGCTATTCGCTCAATGATATTCTGGGCATATCTGCTTACCATCCGCGATGCGAGCTGAATTAAACCGGTAATAACCAGCACTGCAAGACAGAGAAGGATGATGTTTGGGTAAATCGAACCTGTCACCAGGTAAAGGATTGGAAGAAAATACTTCCAGATAAGGTAGATAGCGTAAATTCCTGCTAGAGCGAAGAACACAACAGAAAAGGCAAATAGTGTCAGCACGACCTGCCAATCACGACTCCCGGTAGTGACTTCTCCGATGCCTTTCCCGAGAACGAAGCGTTTCATGCGTCCATGAAATCGGAGAAAGAAGCCATAAAATAACATGAACACAGCAAAAGCGATTGCGCCACCGATTAGAATGAGAAAGACAACAATATCTTGATTGTCCTTTAACAGGTCCCAGATTCCAGTGAGGACTAAGAAGTAGCCTACTGCAGCTGCAATCAATACAAGTAGTGTTAACAGCTGGATGATGAATGTACCCGTAGTGGCACCCGCAAAAAGGCGGTCAAGATTAAGGCCACGTTTGGATTCTGTCGATGGCTTTTTTGACATAAAGAATTACCTCCGTATGTGAATTATGTACCCTCTCTCAAGTGTTGCTACAAAAAGCTTCCGTCAACAGCTGGAGACAAAGGCTTATAGGAGAGCGTGCAGCGGGAAACCTAGTGTCTCCGATCCCGAATCCTGAAAACGGGGCGACCACTCTATGCCTTCATTAACTCCGCTTCAGCGCGAAATCCAGCGGTTGGCGAAAAATCAACACACTGTCATTTTAGCCCATAATTATCAGCCACCAGAAATCCAAGACATTGCTGACTACATCGGGGACAGCTTTGGTCTTTGCCAGCGCGCCCAACACATCAATGCGGACACTATTCTATTTTGCGGGGTCCGGTTCATGGCGGAAACCGCTGCTATCCTAAATCCCAATAAGCGGGTCCTGATTCCGGATCCTGCTGCGCGATGCCCGATGGCAGCTCAGTTACCTGCCAGATTAATTCGAGAGGCAAAAGAACGACACCCTGGTGTCCCAGTGGTCCTTTATATTAATACCACCGCTGAAGCGAAAGCAGAATCCGATGTGATTTGCACCTCATCCAACCTATGTACTATTCTCAAAGCCCTGGACACAACTCCCGTTCTATTTGGTCCTGATGGGAATATGGCCGAGTATGCCCGGCATGAATGTGGCTATGATGTAATCCCGATTCCAGATCATGGATTTTGCCATGTCCATGAGACATTTAGCTTCGATCCACGCACCCTCGCCTTAAAGCAAGATTATCCACAAGCTAAAATCCTGGTCCATCCAGAGTGTGGACGGAATATCCAAGAACAAGCGGACTTCATCGGATCGACTGGACAAATGTTACAATATGCCCGAGCTAGTTCTGCTACCAATTTCATAATCTGCACGGAAGTTGATTTGGTTTCTCGTTTGCGTCGAGAAATGCCTGAAAAAACGTTCATCCCCGCTCTCGACTATGCAATTTGTAAAGCAATGAAAAAGCTCACCCTCGAAAAGGTCAAAGCTAGCCTTCTTAACAACCAATTTCAAATCACCGTTCCGAACTCCATAGCAAACAAAGCCCATAACGCAATAAACCGGATGCTTGAACTCACTGCAGCCCAAAGGCAAGAACCTCATCGACGAGAAGGCTTTTAGAAGCGGTCATCTCACTAGCATACAAAGAGTGACCACTAATGCCTCCAACCACCTCGTCTCTTCCAACAATTCCTCATCAGCTCATTTTACATAAATTTTATGAAATGCTCGATGAAGATATCGGGTTTGGAGATATCACCACCTCTGCCCTTATCTCTGCCTCGCAAAAAGCCCACGCCCGAGTATTCACTCGCCAACCAGGTGTACTCGCCGGCATCGATATTGCAAATATCATTCTTCAAGACTTTGGCTGCGCAGTCACTATCAAACAGAATGATGGTGATAAAGTTTCAGCTAATGCAACTCTATTTACCGCTCAGGGAGCTGCCACAACCCTCTTAACGATTGAAAGAACTCTGTTGAACCTACTTCAACGAATGAGCGGAATTTCCACTGCGACCAACCATCTGGTAAAACTTGCACGTAAAGCTAATCCAAGGATACGAGTTGCTGCCACACGCAAAACCGCCCCTCTCCTCCGAATATTTGATAAACTCGCGGTCATCATCGGCGGAGGCGATCCACATCGATGGCGCCTCGATGATGCTATTTTGATCAAAGATAATCACCTTGCGTTCTTCTTCAGCCCAAATAAAGCAGTCGAACAGGCTCGTCAGAATACAGGTTTCACCTCGCCAATTGAAATTGAAGTTACAAATCACTCTGAGGCATTAGCCGTAGCCAAATCAAATCCCAATATCATTTTATTAGATAACATGGCGCCTCAAGAGATTAAACGTACCGTGAAGGATCTTCGACAATCCCATCCCCAAATCCTCTTAGAGGTTTCAGGAAACATTACTGCAGACAATATCCAGGAGTACGCACAAACTGGCGTTGATGTCATATCTGTTGGTTGGATTACTCACTCAGTTCCTGCACTGAATTTGAGTATGGATATTCTACCCGGTAAGAAACCAAGTAAAAGGAAAGGATGAACCAGATGGTAGCAACTGATTATCAGAAGATAGAGACAACAATCACACATTGGTTAAAGGAGTATCTAGAAAAAAGCGGCTGTACAGGATTTGTTATAGCCATCTCAGGTGGAATTGACTCAAGTGTCGCAGCTGTTTTATGCCGTAAGGTAACGGATGCAACATTGGGGCTCATCCTTCCATGTAGCCATACACCTGAAGATGCGGCTCAAGATGCTCAAGCACTCGCTGAGCAGTTCGCCATCGAACATCGCACATATGACTTGACACCTATTTATGACTCCTTACTCATAGCTTTAGGTTTGACTCCTGAAACCCCCGTCACCATTCCGTTAGCGAATATTAAAGCCCGTTTGCGCATGATCACGCTCTATTATGTAGCAAACCACCGAAACCGCTTGGTCGTCGGAACAGGTAATCGTACAGAACTAATACTCGGTTTCTTTACGAAGTATGGCGATGGAGGCACAGATTTGCTACCCTTAGGCGATTTACTCAAACACGAAGTTCAAGGTCTCGGTGCCCACCTGGGTATTCCAGAACATATCTGTACTAAGACACCAAGCCCAGGACTATGGCCAGGTCAAACAGACGAGGGAGAACTGGGAGCGAGTTACACCCAATTAGATGACTTGGTTTCCGGGAAAATTCCCCAAGGCCTAACTAAGGCACAAATCGAACACTTTCAGCAGCGAATTGCTAATAACGCACATAAACGTGCACTCCCACCTGTTTGTATACTATCTACAAAATCGAACAAAACTGAGTGAAAAGCATATGGGCCTTGGAAAACGGATTTTAGGTGGCATCCTCAGCTTTTTTTACCATAAACAAATACACGCATTCAAAATTCACCTAGATGGACAAACCTACTATGTCTGTGCCCGATGTTCTGGGCTCTATCTCGGTATTTTCTTAGGTCTCCCGGTGTCCTTCATTATGCTCTTCTTTTTTCCCATTTTTTACAGTCTGGGGGACATCGGTACAACCATCATTGCCTTCACAATATCACTCCCAGCTATTGTGGATTGGACCACACAACGGTTAGCCCTCCGAGAAAGCCGAAATGGAATTCGTTTCTGGACAGCTTTACCCACAGGATTTGCTCTCTCCTGGTACTTAGTCTCACCAGTCTCATTTATCATTAAAATCCCTGTAATGGTTGCAGTACTTCTATTCCTGGCTATCTTCTTCTTTATTGACCGACGAACATACTCTGACACCACAAATGCTTCTAATGAAAATCAGGAATGAATCTGAATAACTTACTTCTCAGCCTTAATCCGTTTGAGGGCACTCTTCGCAGCTTTTTGTACTCCCTCATCAGGATCCAAACGGGCGTCTTCAATATCTTTCACAGCCGCTTCTGGCAATGTACCAATTGAACCCAACGCCGTCACTGCAATCAAGCGTTGCTCTGGGCGATCTGCACGCATAGCTTCAAGGAGTCCAGGAACCGCATCCGGGCCAATCTGTTCTAAAGCCCCTTGGGCTGCCAAACGCACTTCCATTCCTTTCTCCTCATGCATGAATTCTTCTTCATCAGATAATAATTTGATGAGGGCGGGAACCGCCTCTGAGGCATCGCTACCTAAATTTCCAAGGGCCATGGCAGCTTCACCACGCACCGCTTCATCACTATCTGATAATGCTTCAATTAACTGCTCCTTGGCATAAAGTGCTGAAGTGCCCATCTGAGTGAAAACACGAGCGACTGCGCGTCGCACTTCATCATCATCGCGCCGTAATAATGCTGTTAGAGATTCAGCGGCCTCCGCGGCATCAGAGCCCAAATAATACAATGCTTCCGCAGCGTACCGACAAATATCATCCTCATCACTGTCCAGTCCACTAATGAGCATAGGTAACGCTTCAAGCATCATGGGATTATCCCCTGATTTAGAGACAATCTCGAATGCAGTTCGCTGTATAGATTCATCTGAGTTTTCCAACAATCCCATGAGATCTTCCCAAGCATCCTCGTCCTCATTGACTAGCTCTAATGCCTTCTGAATTTCGCCTTCTTCCAGTAATTTATAAAGGTCTGACACGTAAGCCGCCTCGGATGGTTATTCCGCTGATAAGATAAGGTCTCATATCAGTTCAAAAAGGTTATCGCCCATCGCTTGAAAACCTGAAGAATCATAAGGGCTCCCCAATTTCATAACTGAATCATCCAATCAAGTTTACGTAGCCCTAAGGCTAAGGTCACCGAGAGCAACTGAATTCCTAATTTCCCTCGAATGTATTGATCTAAGAATAGATTCAATGCGTCCCTCGTCTGGAACGCCACAATAAGAATTACGTTTGGGCGATCTCCCGTTTCCATTACAAGCTTCACCCCTTCCACTCCTCGCAAGTCTGTGTTCAATTTGGTTAATGCCTGTGATTCAACTTCGAGTTGAATCAGAGCCAGTACTTCCATTCCCGCTTGTTCCGGATCAACTAACGTTGTAAATCCCTTAATGATGTTGTTTTGCTCTAACCGGGCTACTCGGCTACGAATCGTCGCATCACTAACTTTCAACTGCTTGGCGATGTTACGAAATGATTTACGCGCATTGCGCTGCAAAATATTTAAAATTCTCCGATCTAGCCCATCCAAATCTACGCGATGTTTTCGGCGTGATGGCTTCTCGGCCTCTGGGGCTGGATGGAAGCCAAGGTAATGAATGATTTCACCTCGATGCTCCATATTTAAACGATAAAGATATACAACTCGTTCAGATGTAGAAAGGAGTTCACTCACCTTCTGACATTGAAAACAACGAAAGACCAACCTTGGTTTTGCACTCACCGTGCTGCAATCCATGCAACGAAAGGCCAACTCGGATTTGTAATCCTGTTGTTCTCCTTCCAACGATTTTCCACAGGAAGGGCAGCGCATACCCTTCTTCGTTTCAAATTCACTCGGCGGACCAATGAATCCACAAGAAAAGTGTTCAATTACAGGATGCTGAATTAAGCGGCTTCCTTCACAGGTCATGCACTGATATTGTGGATGAAGATCTGGTGATTCGCAGTTCCCACAGGTGAAGATTGATTCCGCAAGTTCTCCCTTCAGAATCCCTGCACGCCGTAATCCCTCTAAGCGATCGACAGTCTCTTTTGCTTCGACCTCCAGTGCTTTTTCAGCTTCGGGGTATCGGAATCCGTATGGCGTCGTTGAATCCAAGATAGGCTGTAACTCTTCGATACTCCCGTCTAGTAACCGTTTGATTAGCAGCCATGCTCCCCGGTCTTCTAATACCGATGGTTTAAACGTCACAGACCCACCCACTGGTTCTGGATATCAATTACCCACGTGGTTCGGAAGCTGATATGCTTTGTCCTTCTCTCGAAAACCACAACTTCGTCAGTGCATCTATCTAATAAAGTGTAAACCTTTTAAGAGGACTCGGAAGCCCGCAATCGCGTGAAATCTCCAAGTTTTTATTCAGTTTCACATCATTTCTGATTGAAATACTGCGCAAATGCGTAGTTTCGATTGTGGGAACTACGCAAACGCACAACTCAGAAAGTACTATTTAGTAACGAAGACTGCGGGAAGCACCAAGGATGCGCATTGGTTGTCCTGGCGCCTCGAAAAATCTATCCCACCCAGGGAACCCTCCCGAATCCTGTACCTCCCAAATCCCACCTCCCGTTGTCCGAACCTCAGATGTTTTTTCCTGAGGCATCTGGCACCGATGACCGTCCTATGTCTACGTTGCTCCCCTTCGGGGATATAGGGGAATGACCACACAGGGACGTGCCCGGTCTTTCTCGGGCACCTCCACCCAACAGCTTGACTATAAAGTCCATTCGGCGAATGTGTTATTCTGTTTTTAGTTTTAGCCTTCTCATCTTATGAATACGTATTGTTTGAAAAAGGGTGAGGCCCGTAGCATCATCAGGAATGCTACGGGAGTGATTAAGGCTCAAGGGTCATCGGGAGATGAATCTGGCTGCCTGAGATGAAGAACAGAAGCCATGCGACAATGCTTAGTCCAAGGCCATAGAGCATACCTGTGGGAATGAAGGCGACCATTGCCATCATCATCACTGCTATAAACCAAAGAATCAAGGAAAAGAGGCTGATCCATGTCCAGGTTTTGTTCATCCCTTCCCGTTCATTTGCTAACCGATACAACGCAATAAAAGGCACCAGTAGCAGATACCACAGGATGAGAAGTGCCCCATACGCGGATAGTAGAAGGGGCATGACCAAGTAGTTGTTCACGCCATCCGACACAATGCCTGTCGTGAGAGGCGTCGGCAAGATCATAAGGAGTACAAGAAAAACGCCTGTTAAGATGACGGGGAATATTAAACGCAATTTCTTTTCACTGAACCATTGCCACCAGAAATACAACCACAGGAAAAAAGCATGTAATCCAATGAACGCATAGATAAGCTGATTATACGGTAACATCTGTTCAACAGTAGCCGCGGCTGGGAGATTGTAAAAGGACAAAGCGATAAACAGGAAGCCAAGGGACAAGCAAATCAGAGATAGCACAAAAAAGGCCCGCATGGTCCGATAGAAACCCTGCGACTTTCTCACCAACCAGATAGACAATATTACTCCAATTATTGCAATTATACAAACTGCTGTCGCTATCCCGAATTTAATTGGTGCTTCAGTGATATAGAGCATTCAGAAAAACCCTCCAGCCTTCCATCTTTGGCATTGGCTATAAAAACGCTCGCGTTTCAGAAAAAAGAGGGAAATGCCTGATTTCCATTTAAGGGAATCTCAGGCATTATTCATCCAGTCGATGCCGGTGAGCTGATTCCTCGTGTGGCCATGAGCCAACCGATGAACACAAGAATGTAAGCGACAGTCGCAAGGGCTATGACAAAGAGCATGTATGGTGCAACATAAAGGACCAGAGCCATGAGAAGTGCAGCGATGAACCAAAGAAATAGGCCAATCCAGCTAATCCAGTTTCCCATCTTCACCATGCCTTCTTGCGATTTCGTGACCTGATAAACCGCAAAGGTCGGTGCCAAAAACATATAGAAGATTGCCAGGACGCCACCAACGCCAACAATAATCGATGGCATCGCCAGCCAATTCATGACACCATCAAAAACAAGGATCATATTCGCTGGTGTGGCGTAAATCCACAGGATTGTCACAAATCCCATGGTACCTATAACAGGCAGGATGGCAAGCCAGACTCGTTTTTGCAGCCACCTGAATCCTAGAACATAGTACAATAGGAAGAAAGCATGGAGCGACACACATGTCCATGCGCCCAGTGAATATGGCAAGAGTTCACTCACTGTCGCAACAGCAGGCACCTGAAACACCATGATTGTGAGAATCAGAAACGTAAAGAACGCGAAAAAAATCGTTAGGAATCCCGACCAAAGACCCGCACGCGCATTCTCAGTTTTTACAACCCACAGAAACCCAATGAGTGTCATTAGCAATAAAATGATTGTCGTTGTCAAGAGCAGACCGAAATGTAAAGGAGCTTCAATAAAGGTCATTACTAAGAAACCCTCCACTTTGCTCTCAATTGAAAGTTGTATAAAAAACCTTGTCTTTCAATAAACCATTAAACAACAAAATTGCTGTGTTAATCGAACAATTTAAAATGAGCATATACTCGGTTACGGCTAAGAGGTTGGATCATCCTGAAATTAATTTCAATTGTTTCTCTATCAATACTGCTTAGTCTGCTTCTGATATCTCCTTTTCCAATAACTGTGATCACTCCAATGGCCCAGGTTAGCCAAAATGTTCTTCTTGCACCTGCATCTCCTGATGCGCCTTTTGAGAACGTCATTTTGATGATTGGAGATGGCATGGGCTGGGGACAAATTAATGCTACCAAGAAATGGTTGGGAACATCCGGAAATTTAACTATGGAAGAATTGTCGTACCTTGGCGATATCGAAACGTATTCTTTGGATAGTTCAGTGACTGACTCTGCTGCCGCTGCAACAGCTCTCGCAACCGGGAATCGGACGAACAACAATATGGTTGCTATGTTACCGACTGGTGAAAAGTTGACCACGATTCTAGAAGCCGCTGAAGCGTTAGATAAAGCCACAGGTTTAGTGACAACCACTACTCTTACGCATGGAACACCAGCTCCCTTTTCGTCACATGTCCCAAATCGCAATGATCAATATACAATCGCTCAACAACAAATTACCAAGGACATTGAGGTACTCCTTGGTGGGGGACTCGAATACTACTCTTCTCAACTAGCAACAGCGACTAGCCTTGGGTACACGATTGTGCAAAATCGAAACGACATGATTGCGAGTGCAAGTGCCGATTACCTACTCGGGTTATTTACTGATTACTATATGAATTACGAATACGATCGCAACCCTCTCATCGAACCCCATCTGAAAGAAATGACCAACATTTCATTGCAATTCCTTGATCGGAGCTCAACCGGATTCTTCCTCATGGTCGAAGGTGGTCGGATTGACCACGCCTGTCATGATTGGCACATCAATCACACTATCGGCGAAACCATTGCCTTCGACGAAGCTGTTCAAGTTGCCTATGAGTACACCCAGCAAAATAACCGTACCCTCCTGATTGTCACCGCTGATCATGAATGCGGTGGTCTCTGGGTCAACATGACTAATCCCGTGTTGCAATACCAATTCACTGATACCTATCATACTGACGCCCCAGTACCCGTATTTGTCTATCACAACACCACAACTGTTCTTCCCACCTTCTCTCATCTAACGGACATTGGTGAATACCTCTTCGAAGCCTTTGACCTAGTTCCAGGCCATCTTCCTTTCGAATGGACTGACCTTCCTACAGATCAACAAATCGAATTTGGAGATTTGTGCTCTTACCAACTCAGCACCTTTTCCATTAATCCCGTTGATACGTGGTGGATCAATGATACTACCAACTTCGCCATCGATAGCACAGGACTGATTCAAAACACAACCTCACTAGCGGTTGGAGACTACGGAGTCGAAGTTCACGTTAACGACTCCAGTGGGCTCATCCTCTCAAGCACCTTTCAATTCCAAATACGCGATACAATCGCTCCAACTTGGTTAAACATCCCCGAAGATCAAATCGTCGAATATGGCCTCGGACTCGTTCTCCGGCTTAATGCCACCGACCGTTCTGGAATTACCGACTGGCTGGTCAATGATACATCTAATTTTGAAATATCTAACTTAGGCCTTCTCGAAAGTACAACAGGCGCTACTGGAGTAACGTTTGGACTGAACGTCACAGCATTTGATCCCTATGGTAATGCCGCTTCTATCACCTTCCGTGTCACATTTCAAGATTCGACTTGGACCCCTCCCCCACCTGGTATCCCTGGATTTCCTCTTCTCTCCATCATCATTGGCTTTACCTTAACTATTTCACTTGCTCTCGTCTTCCGCAGAAGAGCTCGGAACACTTCCTGAGGTAACATGCTGTTCAGTCATTTTTTCCGAATCTACTCTGATTTACGGAAAAAACTCCAACAGTAAAAGGAAACGTTTTAAATTCAGTATAACCTATATCCAGTTGGATAACGGGAGTTCCCCGAGGTGGAATAGAGCACAACACAAGCGCTTTCACTTGAAGAAAGCACTCTTTCCAACCCTAACTCCACCTCGTCATGGAACACAGTTCTCCACACACAACACACCGAACGAGGTAAAACGACACTACTACGGCGATAGGATGGGGTCTCCTTCCCTGTGTCTTTCATTCCCCTCTCCCCCTCTCCTCCTTTATGTCCTCGTTCTAGGACGCCCCATCCCGCTATCGTGTGGTGCTTTTTTTGCACCACTTTTTTTGGTTCAACACACTGAATATTAAAAGGAGAGCAGTTGTACAGGAAGAAACTGTTCTTACAAAAGCTATGGTGATTGAAATATAGAAGATGTACGTATTATTCTTGCAGCATTATGGATTAGCCTGATGTTCATTTATTTATTAGGAGATGTGCTGCGGATCTTTAGCGGTGATTTTGTAACGGGTGAAATGGCTGGTGAGAAAGCGACACAGCGAACCTGATTTGCTGCCACTTTGCTCATGTTGGTTCCCATAATCATGCTCTTCCTGTCGTTGGTGTTACCCAATCCGGTGATTGGCTGGTTGAATATCATCTTTGCTATCATACTCTTAATGGTCAATCTCGCAGGGCTGCGGTCCTATCGTGGATACTATGACAGATTTCTGATCATTGTGGGAGTTGTCTTCAATATTCTCATGGTGTGGTTTGGGTGGAATTGGTTAATAGGATTAATTTGATATTCCAGCGAAATTGAATACAATCATTCTAGCTAGATGGTTGAACCTCGGAGAAACTAGCGTTTTCTTTTTGCTTGAATTATGTAATAGGGCAGGCTTTTGATTACAAGCACTAAGAGGACCGCTTCGAGGTATTTAAAGAACCCCTGTCGCAGTGTAATGTTTTGCGTTGCTCCAAATGAAAGAAGCTGCTAATCATGAGTCACCGATTACGACATTACCATTTTTTAGGAAAATCCGATTGTGAACCTGAGTGTGCTGAAAGAACCTACCTATCTGAAATTTTCCATTTTTGGGTTGCTGGGTTCCAGAGCTGATACGTATGAATTGAAGGAATCTGTGGAATATCACGTTTCAATCGGAGAACTGTGACATCTTGCAGGCCAGGCATATCGAGAAGGGTATGGGTGAGTTGATGTGTAAGACTGGATGCCCACGTGGGGACTCCAATAAAGAGAATCATTCCATCTTTGGTTGGGAGAAGGCGACTCGTAGCAAATTGGGTGCTGAATTGTTGAAGAAAGTCAAATGTCATTCGTTCGCATTTGATTGGGATGCAAACGATTTCGGTCAACAACATGGGGCTAAACGCTAAATAGGGGAAGAGTATCTGTGCTTTCCGAAGACGATTTTCATGAGCCCAAACTGTTTTTTCAGCCAATGGAAATCCATAACCTTCTAGCATGACTTTCCGTTCCTTTCTTTTAAGAAATCCCTGACAGATACTGAGAAGGAGGAGCCAATCCGCTTGGTTGAATTCAAACCTCTTGGTTTGATAGATAAAACCTCTCGGGGGGGTGAATTGTGGACCATGCTCTTCAAGGAATCTCCGTGTACCTTCCGTCCGTAAATCCGATATAATTTGCCAAGATTTCGAAACATAGTCATAACTGTCAAGGTTCACATTTGTGTAAAACCCAAGGATTGTGTAGTCCTCATATTCCTCAAAGAATGACTCTGTGAATTCCTTGATAAGCACATCCAACGATTTTCTTGCGTTCACTTGGTTTAGGCAATAGAGGGAGAGGAAACCGTCTTGTTGGTTAATATCAAAGGATACTCCTTGGATAAACGGAAGTGCTCCTGATGAAGTAGATTCCTGAAATATGCGATCCTTGAGCTCCTGCGAAGCTTGAAGTGAATGTGTTCGAAACCTCAGCCCAATATGGGTGAAACCGAGTTGATGGGGATCAAACATTTCAGCAATCCGTATTCCGAATTGGGAGAATAGCACAGTTTTCTGTTTGTTCACCGTCCGTGGGCTTACTCCAAGTTTCTCTGCTAGCTTCACAGTTCCTATTTCTGGTTCCTGAAAAAGCATTGAAATTAAGTCTATTTGATTAGAGCTGAATAAAGGAGGCTGCTCAACTTGTAGTCCTGCTATAAGGAGTTCTATAACTCTTTGAGCCTCTCCTAATTGATAACTAGCAAGGAGTTCTAAACGGGCATCTATTTCCGCAGCAACTTCAAGAGAGATGGGAATAGACTCAGCATCAAATTCGCTTGGTTTAAGTGGTTTGAAATCTGGCAAAGGTAGTTTTCGAACACGAAATTGGTAAATAATCAATTGGTTTAGGAGATTTACCAGATTTTCTTTAGCCGGTTTATCGTGAATTGCCTCAATAATCTGTTGACACCATTCTAGGAGAGCTTTCTTGTAGTCATCCATTCCAGTTCGCCACTCATTTTCTTCGTTTTAATATAAGTGTGGGGATTCAAAAGAAAAAATGGTTCAAATCGGATGCCCCGGTCACATCTTTCGCTAAAGGCTTCTTTTTTTCAACTACTAAACCGATAAGAATTCGCTTCAAATCGAAAAAAACCCGATTAGTAGCGCCTCACAATCGTTTCTAGCCTGCTTCATTGGGGATTTCTAAAATAAGGTACGTTGGTTGCCCTTTTCTCCGTCTTATAAGCATCGGGTATGAGGTCAGTAATGGAGAAAGATTCTATATTGGTCTGTTATCCCTCCTCTTTCTCCAGCTAGCCTAATGCATGATGAGACTGTGATACTGGATGACGAACGACACTCCCGCCCATGAACCTCAAAGAACCGAACCTACTTTATCCTTCACCGAAGAAGGACTCCAGGTATCCGAGAGTAAAGTTCGTCACTTCTGCGTAGATCGTTTCTCTGAACGTGAAATTTCACGACATCTCGCCGCAGTGTGCAATCTCCTCGTTCTCGCATTAGCACGGGATTTTGGTGTTACCAAACCAGATTCCATAACCATCGTGCCATCTGAGCCAACACGGGGGGTTGAGCTTAGAATAATTGGCCGCGATTAGGCACCACACCCAGATATGCACCAGGGCATTCACCTCCAACGAATGCCCCATCTGGGTGTCATTAAATTTCTGTTTCTCGAAACTCCCAATACTGGCGCTTTTCATTCCAACGATTATATACTGGATCACGAAGTCCACTTCCATAATTTCTCTCTTGGTAGACTACCATTAATTCTTGGATGTCAAAGACTGAAGGAAGGTCATGAATGAACTTGGTGAAAAATTCTCGCCATCCAGTAGGTCGTTTGACAAAAATCGTTATGCCTTGTTGTGTTATATAGGTGAAAGAGAGTGGAAAATAGGAAGCCAGTAATTGCAGCTCTTTCTGAGTTTTTGAATTACAGATTATGCTTAGTGCGATGAATTCTTCAATTCCTGCGCCACTAAAATATAGATGAGGAAATATGACCTCTTCCTCGCGTAACCGAGCTAGTCGTTGAGAAATTGCATTATGAGATAAGTTATAATGATATTGGGAAAGATAAGATTGGATATCTGCAATGGTGTTTTTCACATTGATTTTTGCTCGTGTGAGAAGCAAGTCAATGTGGTCGAAATAGGCCGCTTCTCTTAGATCCGCATAGGAACAGTATGTTAGTGCCACGCTTTTTGTTTGGTTCGAAGCTTGAAATTCATACAGATTCTCAAATTCAAAAGGTATCAGCCATTGGCCTGTATTGGAGTCGTAGTTATCAAATCGGATATTCCAATATTGTTCCAAACCTTTGTGCAAGTGGGTTCTCTCGAAATATTGCTGTTCTAACCGTCGTACACGGCGTTCGAAAAGGCGATGAGCCCGTTGTTGGGAAGGTATAGCAAACCCAAGTATACCATTCCGGAAAGTCACATCAAAAACTAAGGTTGTATGGAATAAAGGGGTTGATTTATGGACCCAAGATTCAAGAGCTTTTGATTCGTTAAATGATTTTGTACGAAAGAATAAGGAGAAAAGAGTGAACTTGAGCTTTCCGCGGTTTGCGACATAGGTCCGACGAAGTGCAAAGTGCTCTTCCATTTCGCGGAGTGACTTTGTAATGAAATTCCGCGAGTTACCTAACCGTCTGCTTAATTGGGACACGTTCATCATTGGGTCTTTCACAAGTTCTTGTAGAATTGACACTTGGCTTGTTGTAAGGGTACGAGAAGAAGTTATTTCAAATCCATATTCAAGCATTTCATGAATGCGAAAAGCTGATTCTATTTGATACTCATCGATAATCCGGATTCGATCTCGTAGACCCTCTGCTAACTCTTTCGAAGGTGCGAAATCCCACATACCCAGTTTGTGGTGCGTGATAAAATCCTTTTCTTCACGGGTCAGTTCGTGTCCTTCGACCCGTTTGATATACAGTACGATGTCGAATAATCGCTGCTTAATTCTAGCTTGCTCATCAACGGGACGTGTTCTAGCGACAATCTGATTAACGAGTTGAATCAATGGATGGTCAATCACTCCCGCCATGAAGATAACACCGATTTTCATAGCCCAAAAACGTTACTTATGGCGAAAAACTTCAAGACATTATTGTCCAAAAGCCAAAATCCCCTCTCACTTTTTTCAGACCGACGAAATTATAATATCGAGATCACAACTAAAAACCATTTAAAATCTCCAATAACTGTTGAAAGGGCTCCGTAGGCTAATCAAACCCCTATTAATGACGTTTACGCTTTTTCTCTCCACCTAAACCCGATTTTAACCACCTTTTATCCCATTCTTGGCTGAAAACACCTGCAACCCCCCAAATGGTGATATAATGACAAACCATCCGCCAGATACCGGTCAAGACCCCTATCCTTGGTAACCTTCAAATGCGAATTTATCAGACATCTGTAAACTTGCATGAAATCCGAACTCATTTCATGGAGTGCCTGTGAATTCAACCACAGCTTTGCTTAGTACGAATCCCCATTAGGATCTCGGAAACATGCACGGTAAGACAGTCAGAAAGCCACAAATCCAACTACCAAACCACCGAAGACCAAACGACCACCAGTCGATTAAGATTATAGACTAATGACACAACTCCCACATGTATTCATTAAATGAAAGGAGAAAGAAGAACTCTCGTTTAGCAAATAAGGCACCAAGAATAGGCTAATGCACAAAGGCCAAAATCAAACCTGCAATCACAAATCCAATATATTCAACACGAAACCAAGCATACATGGTTGCAGCTAGTCAAGTGGAGGCTAGTCCACTTGTTGCAGGCAAAACAAACACTAGATAACCTGTAAGATTTGCCGTGTTAGTTATATAAAGAACTTCGATGTTGCCGTGACTTATTCTTCTTAAAAGTGTAGTATTCAGATACCTGTTGTCCAGTAAACCAGACGCAACTATCCACGGTGAGTTCCAATCTTAGGAACAATTACTCAAGGACAATAGCGTCTTCGGGGCAGTTTTCAACACAGGACTCGCATTCAACGCAGGCGTCGGGATCGGTGACCTTGGATTTATTAGCTTCGAGGGTGAAGCATTCGCTTGGGCACACATCGACGCAGGTGCCACAACCAGTGCATTTCGCTTCGTCTACTTTTGGCGGCATGGTTCTTTTCCATCCGTTACGATTCTCTACTCCATTAGTGATAGGAAGAGATTAGTTCCACAGGTCGGTATTTGTTTTTTAACTGTTACACTCGGTCAAGGTTTTTGAAAGGGAGCGGGTCGCCTAAATCACAAGCATAATAAGTACAAGCATTGATTCGTTTCCACTCGTATGCTTCCTTTTTGGAGATGAAGAAATGGCACCGAAGAAATCACGAGTTTTTACGAATAAAGCCCCAACACCTGTGGGGCCATATAGCCAGGCTATTCGGGCAGGGGATTTCCTTTTTGTTGCTGGGCAGGTCCCTGTGAATCCCGAAACTGGTGAGTTTGTCACCGAAGATATTTCGGCTCAGACTCGACAGTGTATGGAGAATATCAAAGCCATTCTGACCGAAGCAGGGGTCAGTATTTTCGATATCGTTCGCACAACGATTTATCTTACAAACATGGCGGATTTCGGTGAAGTAAACGAAGCATATGGCAATTACTTCGATCTCGATCCTCCAGCACGAACCACGATTGGGGTGGCTGCATTACCCAAGGGTGTGGCAATTGAAATCGATGTCATCGCCTACGCTCCGCAGAAATAAGCAGCTTCAAATGGTCTTTAGGTCTAGACTTAAATCACTACGAGACGGCATGCTATACCATGTCGTCCCTTCATACCGAACTCTGTGACTTATTGGGCATTTCAGTTCCGATTCTACAAGGAGGCATGGGTCCGTATAAAACGGAGGATCTAGCAATCGCTGTAGCGAATGCTGGGGCTCTCGGAGTGATTAGTAGCATTGGTATGGCTGCCACACTTTTGCCTGAAGCAGCTCCAGTTGATGCCAAACGCTTGTTTGGTGATGATCCCCCCATGGTTCTCTTACAGAAATCAATGGAGGCGGTAGCGAAGGGAACCAAAGCAACCAGAGGGATCTTTGGTGTAAACGTGCCTGTGGCTGCTGAATTTGTGCTTGCCTCGAAGATGTTTGTAGAGCAGGTCATTGAAGCCCGAAAATCGGATTCTGACATTGAACGACAACTCAGGGTACTCATTACATCTGCAGGCAATCCTGCTCCATGGACAGAAGTTAAGAAACATGGGTTAATTTGGATTCATGTGGTTCCGTCAGTATATCATGCCAAGAAGGCTGAAAGGTCTGGGGCAGATGTCATTGTTGCATCGGGTCATGAAGGTGGTGCCCATGTTTCATGGGACCCTGTCCACTCAATGGTCCTCATCCCAGCGGTGGCTCGTGCGGTCAACTCACTGGTTGTCGGTGCAGGGGGCTTTAGTGATGGTGCATCCTTAGCAGCGGCTCTTTGTTTGGGTGCGGTTGGTGTCCAAATGGGTACTCGGTTTATCGCGACACAAGAAGCCGACTTTGAAGGCATTTGGAAGGATGCTATTGTTTCACATGAGGAACGACAAACCTTAGTGGGTCGAGGGCTTTTTGGTCCGATGCGTTTTCTCCGGAATCAACGAGCGGAAATGCTTGTAGAACAAACTCTTGGTGATGTTCCACGATTCTATCTTGGTGATCCTGTGGAATCAAACAAAGCGATTCTCAAATTGGAACAGGACGGATTTGTAGATTTACTGGATCGAAAAACAGACACCGCGTTAATGTTTGGAGGCGAAGTCACAGGACGGATTAAAGATCTCCCTACTGTTGCTTCGCTTATCGATGATATCGTCAATGAAGCAACTCAGGTTCTCCACGAACTCCCTGGTCGTATTCTTAAATGCTAGCTGATTTCACCGAAACTGCTCAGTTCGGTGATATCGTCTGTGAGCATCAGCTTTGTCCCTCGGTATGAAACGTTTGCAGATGGGACATTTAACATATCCTTTCGCAATCATCTCCAGTGACCGTCTTCGACGACGCGCTTCGCCAACGCGACCCATATAATCAGCTAGAGCAAAAAGAATCAGAGTGCCTGGAAGTAGCAATATGGCCGGCACTAGCACAGTTTGACCTGCACGAAACGTTCGGTCCGTCGTACTCGGTACAGAAAGCACAACTGTCTGTGGCGTATACGCCACAACAACTTCAGTGCCCATCCGATTGAAATCAAAATTCGAAACAGTGACACTAACTGGATGTGTCCCGAGATTCCAAAGAATACTTGGAACCCAAAGTAAACCATATTTCAAGACCACAAGAACGGACTGACTAGTTTCACTGATGGTACCAACACCAAGAATTTCTTGTCCTGGACTGAAGGGGTCGATATCTCCAATACAAACTGAATTCATGCTTATTCGCGTGATTCGTGCGGACCAAATTGTAGTGGGTGTCCAAACTCCAGTTATCTCGCGATAAATGAAGATATCTTGATCTCGAATTAAGGCGATCTCATTTCCCGAAGGGTGAACCATGAAATCTCCAACTGCGATTGATCGGATGGGATCAACCCATTGGATGAGACGTTCTTCGTCCCAGGACCCATTATTGTAACTCAGGTAGAAAACACCAGTGTCTACTCCACCTGCAAGTAGTTCCTGACCAACATGTGCATCGTCCACATCTCCTGCGGTTCCACATAGTAAGGGTGTTGATTCTACGTGAACTTGGCTTAGCTGCCAAGTCAAATTTGTTAAACGGCTGGCTACGAAAATGCGGCCGGTAGTTAAGGTTGTTGACCAGTTGAAGTATTGCCCCACGATGGCGATTTCGTGTTCATCAGTGGTACTAATGAGTTGTCCAGAAAACATAATATTGGTCGTCCAGACGGGGGCTTCATCGGGCAGGATTCCAATCCTTGAAGTCTCCCATTGAGTAACTCCACGGTACACCATGAACAGGGTCCCATTCTGACAGAGAACTGCCATTTCATCACCCTTCCGAGTGCTATCATAATCTCCAACGGTTAATGCGATAAATGGATTCGTTTCCCAGTTTAAATTCCGGTAAGAAGTATTTTGCCATGAAATGGATGTGAGTCCCCCAATCACATTTACTGTTTGTGGTGTGATATATGCCATTTCTAGTCCCGGTTTTAAAATATCGAGTTCGCCCATTGCAATCTGAATGACATTATTCGTTTGATACGCATTTGTGAGGTATCGATCTCGAAGTCCAACCCAATTTGTAAAGAAAAGGGCTAAAATGAGAACTAGCCAGAGTGCATAGAGTTGGGATTTCTTAAATCGAACCACAACAAGACACCCTCTACCAATAGGATATCTTTACAGACTTCAACCTTAAATACTCTCTATGTTGTTATCGTGGACAGAAATCAAGAAAATTACCGAACAAAAGCCATTACGGATTTTTAATCGTCTACTCTTTTTTTTTGGGTATTTAACTTTCTTTTAGATTAGAGTTGCATAGCCGATTCCTTTAATACGGGATTCCTAATTTTGGGTTCAACACCAATAAATTCGTGAAATGGGTATTGACGTTTATGGCACAGGATATTAGAACTAGGGTTAGATGGCGTAACGCTCTGGTAATATCTGTAGTTATTTGTTTGGTGTACTTGGGTATTGATTGGTTGCATTTAGCGATTTTTGGAACTAAATTTACATATATCCTTAATCCTGCTTCCCCGACTGCGTTTTTTGACTTATTCTTTTATCTTTTTATCTTTGCAGGATTAGCTTTCTTAGTTGGTTTCATATTCACCTTTGAAGCTAAAGATGTGGTTGTAGCAGGATTCATCGGTCCTTTTCTTTTTCTCCTAGTGAATTACTTCATCATCATAGCTTTACTTCATCAGAATCCAGCTTATGGGTCCTCATTGGTTCACCACTGGCAATGGTACTGGGGTGTTTATCCAGATTGGTTGAAAATATTGCCAGAGGTACAGACTGTATTTACAATACTCTATTCCGATGGTATTTTCTTCTTCCTTCTGCTGGCGAGCCCTTTTATCTTGGCAGCCAGCTTTACAGGGTATGCTGCTCGAGAGATGATGAGGTGGAAGTTACCACGCTGACAAGAAAGGTTAGAATCAGAGAAATCGCATTCCTCCTCTCAGTTTGCTCAGCAAAACATAAACTGAATTGGAATTGAGTGTTAAATAATTTAAGAAAACCAGCGCTACATTATAATTGCCGCCACCACTGAGTTAATACGGAGAAGAAAATTGAAAAAGATAAAAACCTGGGTGTGAACTCATATGATTCGGCGAACACGCATCCTCCTGTTCCTTTCCGTAATACTCGGGTCAAGTGTTTTACTAGGGCTATCGATGATCTATCAAACGGATACTTATACTTCCATGAGTTTTGCATGTGAGATAACCGAAATTCAGGTCTTTGTAAATGAGTCAACTGGAAGATATCAGAGAGCGCAGGTGAGTGGGCGAATTTACAATCCCGCGCTCTTCATTTCAACCGAGATAGTTCATACTGATACACATTTCTTTCTGAATGGAGATCAACTCTACTATGGGTTCGGTTTCAAAGGTGGTCGAGTCGTCATTCCACCAGGTGAATATCGGAATTTTAATTGGCAGTATTCACTGACAGATAATGATCAAAACCTCTTTCAAATAGCCGAGGCGAGTGGGAATTGGAACTGGGTTCTTGTACTAGAACCACTTGTTCAAACAACCTTCTTGGCTGAAACTCGCAGTGGTCGTGTCGAGGTTTATCGTCTAATCTTTCATGTCGGTGCGACCCTCGTTCCCCTATAGTATTACTGCATTTTCATTGAAAAAACAGCTAGCAATGTTGTTCAAGACCATCAACTTTAATACAAACAAAACGAAGCCTAGGAACCGTCGAAAACATCTCTATTAACCATAAAAACGGGGCATGAATCCATGGCACAGGACATCAAACCTAAAGTCAGCTGGCGACACACCTTCTTTATTGCTTTCCTCATGTGTCTAGGCTTCCTAGGGATCGATTGGCTCCACTTCTTTATCTTTGGAACTAAGTTCACTTACATTATCAATTCTATTTCGCCCACAGCTGTAATTGACTTCTTCTTTTACTTGTTTGTTTTTGGTGGTATGGCTTTCCTAATTGGTTTCCTCGTCAGCTTTGAAACCAAGGATGTCGTCGTGGCTGGATTCATGGGACCATTCCTCTTCCTCATTCTCAACTACTTCATCATAATACTCCTCCTATATCAGAATCCTGCGTACGGATCTATGTTAATTCCCCACTGGCAATGGATGTGGGGCGTTTACCCAGATTGGTTGGCTATTCTTCCCGATGTGCTTGTGGCATTTTCGCTATTGTATGCTCAGAGTCTTATTCTCTTCCTCGTGCTAGCGTTGCCATTCATACTAGTGGCTAGCTTTACAGGTCATGCAATTCGTGAGATGATGGGCTGGAATTTTCCACATTAAACATCCTGGTAAGAAACAGAAAAATAGCACTCTGAACAACGTTCCCTCCAATCTCAATTCAAACCTTGGACGTGTCCTCATGATTACAGGAAAGCGCATTCGATTACGCGGATTAGAACTGTCTGATACTGAAGAAATCCTCAAACACTTCAATGACGTGGAGCTGCGACGTTTTCTAGGACATCTCATCCCAATCAGTCGTGAAGAAGAGGAACAATGGATTCGTAACACATGGGAAAATCGCCAAAAGGGAACCGAATACGTCTTCGGGATTGAACTCAAAGACAGCCACTTGTTAATCGGAACCTGCAGCCTCTTTTCTATTGAACGAATCAACCGATCTGCTGAGTTAGGTATCGCCATCTGGAACAAGCAATACTGGAGCAAAGGCTATGGCACTGAAGCCCTTAACCTCCTTTTGGGATACGGCTTCAATTTCCTTAATTTACACAGCACCTTCTTAATCGTCAATGAAGACAATCCCCGAGCCATCCACGCGTACAAGAATGTTGGATTCCAACACTCGGCAACACATCGCCAATCACTTTTCCAAGATGGTCGCTTCAAAAACACTCTCCTCATGGATATCCTTGAAGACGAATTCCGTGAGCACCATCCCCCGCATTATCCACTACAGGAGGAACAATAGTCAATGTTCACCGGTAAAACCATTCGACTTCGCAGTCTGGAACTAGACGACATTCCTAACATCGCCCAAGTGTACAATTCGCTCGAAGCTCGGCGATTCTTAGACAACGTTAACCCACTTTCCTCTGATGACTTAAAACAATGGATTCGCAGCACTTGGGATGGTCGAAAAAGCCATAGCAAATACTTCTTCGCCATTGACCTTACCAAAACAAATAAGCTCATTGGTATGTGCGGACTTTTTAATGTCGCCAAAATAAACCGCAAAGCAGAGTTATTTATAGTAATCTTTGAAAACAAACACCGTGGAAAAGGTCAGGGTACCGAAGCTTTACAACTCCTTCTCAGATACGCCTTTAACCAGCTAAACCTTCACCGAATCGTGCTGTTCACTCATGATCTCAACACTCCGGCACAGCAGGTCTATAAAAAAATAGGTTTCAAGCCTGGCGGTCGACGCCGTCAGGCTTCATTTTTCGAAGGAGCATATCACGATCTCCTTCTCTATGATATGCTGGCTTCTGAATTCGAAGGCTAATTTAGGCTTCAGCTCGGGAGAAGAGGTAGGTTCCGATCGCTATCATCAAAAGTGAGAAACCTCCGAGTACACCAAGCGCAATGAATGGTCCCCAAGGTCCAAGGATCGGCGTTATATATCCTACAAGACAGAATCGTAGGAGCTCTACACCATAGAATAGAGGATCGGCTAGCATGACTACTTGAAGTGGTATGGGTGCAGTGTCAATGGGGAAGAAGACTCCCGAGAGCATGAATAATGGCCAAATGATGAAGGTGCTGATTAGTTGGAACGCATGGAAATCAGTGAGTGCTGAACCTATGGCGACACCCAACCCAACAAATCCCGCAGTAATGAGAAGCATAACTCCGATTCCTGCTAAAATGCCAATGGCGAACCGTAAATCGAGAAGAAAGGCTCCTAAGACTGCTGATACTACGAGGATTAGCAAGCCTTGGATGACGGCGGTGATTGCCCCACCAAATATCTTTCCTGTAATGATGCTTGTTCGACTCACTGGGGCAACCAGCATCTCCTTGAAGAAGCCAAATTGTCGATCGAAGATCACTGAAACTCCTGAAAAGACAGAAGCAAACAGTAATGACATTGCAATAATTCCCGGTGCGATATAAGTAAGGTAACTACCTCCCATTGCTCCTCCAAACAAACCTCCAATTCCAAACCCTAGAATCAGGAGGAAAAAGAAGCTTTGAGCAATCGATGCTATAATTCGAGCTCTGGCTCGCCAGAACCGTTTAAGTTCGCGAAGTAAGACTACGTAAATAGCTTGTCCTGATATTGGTTGCATTTCACATATCACCTCGTTAATGGGGAGTTCGCCCTCCTCGAGCTTGGCGTAGCGTTCGAAATCGACGAAACATTTGCATCATACTACCCGATTCATCTCGGATACTTCGACCAGTTACTGAAAGAAAAACATCGTCTAATGTCGGTTTATGCATTTGCACGGATTCAAGTTCGACTCCTGCTTGATCCACAATTTTTACTAGTTGTGGAATCCTTTTGCTTGCATTATCAACGAGCAAGTTAATTTGACGGAACTTTTTCAAGGGGCCGCTGTGACTTTGCATCTTCTTCTTCATTTCAGCTACCTTTTCTGGGTCCTTATGCATCTGAGGTTTTTCTCCTCCACCCATGCCACCTATGCCTCCCATCATATTCATTCCTGTACCTCCTACCATCTGCCGCATTAATTGGCTAAACTGGCTCATTCCCACATTATTGCTACTATTGGATACTGGGAGCGCATTTTGCACCCAATCAAGGTTATTTAGTTTAGGAAACATCAACTGGGCATCTTCAGCCTTTTTGAAGATGAGGCCCACCACATCGCCTTGTAGTGTTTCCTTCAGGTTTCCAGGAGTATCGTTTGCTACGATTTTTCCAAAATCTATTATTTGAATTCGATTACACAAATGGTCCGCTTCTTCAGTATAATGGGTGGTTAGGATGATGGTGACGTTATTTTCCTGGTTGAGTTTGATTATATAATCCCAAATTGCTCGACGTGTTTGAGGGTCTAATCCCAAAGTTGGTTCATCAAGAAATAACACCTTAGGGTAATGCAATAATCCTCGAGCTATCTCAAGTCGCCGCTTCATTCCACCGCTATACGTCTTTACAAACGCATCTGCCCGATCTGTTAATTGGACAACCTCAAGAATTTCTTTAATACGGTCCTGTCGTTCTTTTTTGGTCAGCCCATATAGACGACCATGAAAATCGAGATTCTCTCGACCAGTCAACTCGATATCTAAAGTCGGATCTTGGAAAACAAAGCCTATACTCCGGCGAACTGAGTCTGGATCTTTGTGAATATCAAATCCATTGACAACCGCTGTTCCACTTGTTGGTCGGAGGATCGTGGCAAGCATGTTAAGGGTAGTGGTTTTTCCTGCACCATTTGGTCCGAGAAAACCAAAGATTTCACCCTCTTCTACACTGAATGAAACATGATCGACGGCCGTTAGCTCCTCGTCAAAGACTTTCGTTAGTTCTTTCACTTCGATAATACTAATTGTTGTCACTTCTCCACTTCTGATATATGATGCGAGGAATTCTCCTCGCGGTTTTGAATTTCCTTCTGGACATTTTGAATTGCTTTCCCAATGTTTATCTGGTGGTTTTTTAACAACCGAAGTCGACGCTTTAATAATACAAGGCTTTCTGGATCGTTCGATGCAATATCTTGAGGAAGCAATGGCGCCTCATCAAGAATCAAATTAAAATTTTGTAATCGTTGTAATGCCTTATCCACATTGAACGCAGGGGGTCCAGGAAAGTGTGGACCACCATGTTTGATGAGAATATTGCGCATCATCGCTACAAAGCGAGCGTGCTCCATTGCGTCATGTTCAAGATGGCGCTTTCCTTTTGCTCCGATGCGGTAAATGATGCGGCGTCGACCTTCTTGCGCACTCTCTTTTTTCATAATCCATCCACGCTCATGTAGGTCATGGAGAATTGGATAGATTGTGCCTGGAGATGGTCGCCACCCATCACTAGATTCTGCGAGCGTGTAGAGTATTTCATAGCCATATCGTGGCTGCTCTGCTAATAATGCAAGTATAATCGCACGCATATACCCTTTCCCGAGAGATTTGACGGTGCTTGAAGATTCCGATGGGTGTTCATGTAGTTTGGGGTGCATGTCCTAAACAACCAAATATGTGTCGATGAAGGGAATATCGGAAAGCGATACTATCGGATACCGATATAAACTTTACGGACACTCTACGAATTTGTTACTACGATTGACGCTAGATTGAATCTTAGAGGGGACAGTGACCAGGTCCTGGTTCGTTCAACAGTAGTTCCGTTTGCTCACGGTTTTCAGGCAGGGTAAGAAATGCTCGGAGTCGATGCAAAACTTCCTTGTAGGAAGGAAAATTCGTTGGGCCTGGCGATTCTAGATTAAAGGATGCCGCTGTTGTTGCAAAATATGCAGACCATAGAGGGCGTTGGGTACTTTCATATTCTCTAACAAAACTGAGGGCAAAGACATCGCCACTCCCGGTATGGTCGATTACTCGCTCCACGGGGATTATTGGAATTTTATTTAGACTATCTTTTTGCGAAAGGTAGGCTCCCTTGTAACCTCGAGTTATCAGGATGATAGGAACTCCTCTTTGGTGAATTGAATGGGCAGCTTCTTTGAAATGAACCTTTTTGGCGAGTTGACAGAGTTCATTCGTATCTGCTTTAAGAATCTGAATCATCTTTGAATATTCTGAAAATCCTTTCCAGTCACAGCCCTGAATGGTGTTGTCTTTCTTTTTTACTGTACGGACAAATCCTTGCGCATCCACTGATACCTTAACCTCATGTCCCCTTGCTTCTGAAATGAGGGCAGGATCGACTTCTCCAATGACTGGGCTGAAATGCATCCAATTAGTGTTCCAGTACGGTTTAGGGATATCGGAACTGGTCAAACGAGGTGCTACATGGCTTGCGAATTGAGTTCGATCACCATTTTGGTCGTATATGTTAGTAAATTGAGTCGTCTCTTCATTTCGTATAATACCCTCAAGATCCAATCCAGAATCGATTAGAGTATCATAGTATTCTTGTGGAAAGTCTTTCCCAATTCGAGACACAATTCCAACATTTTTTAAGCCCAAGGCTGAGGTTACCATTGCATATGCTGGTGGGCCACCTAACCCCTTCCGTTCTTTGTCACCAAATTTCGTGAGATCAATTGTGAGATGCCCAACAACAACAAGATTGAATCGCTTGACTGTCATAATTGAAATCCTGTTCTCCAACTGGGTTTGTCATATAATTATTTTTCATGTTACGAAAAATTGATGCTCGTTCACTTAGATGTGCATTTCACAAAATCTATTTAAATTCCGTTCCTAAGCCTAGAAGAAGCGGCTTAGCAGCGGGGACTGAAGACGCTACTTCTCACTAGTTGGTGATACATATGGGGAATATGAAAATACGTCTGTTGACAGCAATCTTGTTTTTCGCCTTCATATCTTTTGGTTCATTTTCAGAGAATCCAATTTCTCCTGTCTACGGTAGTGCTCCGCCTAATTCACCATATACTGGAAGTGGGGGGTCAATCAATGTTTTTGAGTTTGCTCGCAATGATAGTGCAAGTTTTACTGATGGAATCAACTCTACAACTTTCGATTATGATGCTAGTTGGTTTTACCCGGGTTATAGCGGATATCAACTAGTTACAAGTGTTTCAAATCTCATCCGAACGGAAGATCCAATTCCTAACGGCGATTTTGATAAGTATAATGAAGATTTTCACATTGCTGGCAGTGATATCGATCAAGAAGTACAGAATTGGACACTGACCCAAAATGGTAAGGTTCCTTACAACGACGCCAACCGAATTATCGACAGTATCGATAATAATACAGGAGGGACCACCGGAGATTGTATGGATATTACCCTGCGCTATTGGTGGACACGATTAACCACCGCAATCGCCTATCTTGAAAGCGAATTTGAATACACGTCAGCAATCTCTCCATCAAACCTCAACTTCTCGTTTGATATCAAATTCTCTAATGATATTACTCAACAGAGCTGGCTCTTTGTGAATGTAACTCTGGAATATCAAGCCTCGATCATTGCTAGCTGGCAACAAAATACTAGTAGTTATCATCCAACGAGTTGGGACCATCACTCAATGACCACCACTCCAATTAATGGCACGGCCACTCTTCGAATAACAGTGAAAAAGGAAGGTGGATCTAAATGGAGTTCCGTTGATGGGCACATCTACTTTGATAATTTTCAGTATGTCTTGAAAACTCCAAGTAAACCGAGTGAGGTTTCACTCACACTGAATGATGAATCCATTTCGGATACTGGTGCCCAAACTGGAAGTATAACCATCTATGCAGATCCTGCTAGTCGTGAAGAAACCCCTCTTGTGGATTGCTGGTCCACAACTCAAAACTTCCAATTCAATTCCTCCTTCACTATCACCTTTGACTATTCATATTCGATGTATATCAAGCACCAATCCTCAACCCAAGCGACAACCACCTTTTCTGCTCCAGTAGATGCCAATCCAATTTGGGAAATAAACTACACAAGCAATCAACCTCCAAGTGGACATACCGGCTATTCCTTTGGAGTTTATCTTGAATCCTTGTGGAGCTTAAGTGAAGTAAAAAATGAAACAGGACAATCGATAACTGCCTACAGCTATAATTCTTCTAGTCGGTTCGTGAAATTAGATGACGATGTCGTTCAATCTGACCAAGTATATTCGATTTATGCCATAAGTCTCAATTATATTCTCCAAGTATTCCTTCAAAAGAGTTCAAACGGTGTGAATGGTTGGGCCAATGTAAGTTCAGGAGAATATTTTGTTTCGAATGACTGGATTCGCCTTAAGGCTCAATTACGTCCATTCGGAGCCACAGGAAACTTTGCGAATATCACTTTCTTTTACCCGAACCAAACTCTATGGAAATCTGAAACCTCACCAACATTCCATGATCAAAATGAGACATTGACAAGTTCTGGTTGGAAAATACCCAGTATCCAGGAAATGGATGCCGGAAGTGCATGGCTCGCAACGGTGGCTTTTCATAATGCCACTCAGTGCGGTATGCGAAAAGAAGCATTTACAGTTGTTATTCCAAGTCGAGCAACTAAAATCTCCCCGGTCAACCAACAACGAGTAATATGGGATGATACAGTTCTTGTTAATGTTACCTGGCAGAATAATGACACTTTAGACTTTATCACGGACGCTTCAGCCCGCCTTCGCTATATTGATCGCAATTTCCAAGTGCAATATGAATCAATGACACCAAATGGATACGGCGCATATTCACTGCTTTTTGATACCGATTCAATCAGTCCGAGTCAGACAGCAGAAGTCTATGTAGAACTCTTCCGGTATGGATATGTGAATGCTACTTATGATACTGGCACACACCTATCCCTAACCATCAATCTAGTCAATGATTTAGAGTATGTCATGATTAAACCTACTCAATTGACTGGACCTAATGAATACACAGCAGAAACGACCCGAGATCAAGGGTATACAAGTCAAGTGCGTTTTTATGATCCATATTTTAGTACATATGTTCGAAATGACTCGGGAATTTGGAAGGATAACGTTCGTGTCAATTACACCTATTATGAAGACCCTGCTGATGAGACAAGCTGGACCCTCATTGGAACTGGAGATTTCGTCCCCGATGGAGTAGACCCTACAGTCTTCATCTGGTATGATTCGTCATATGGAGATGTTGAAGCAGTCAAATATGTTGTAACTATGCGTGTTGTCGGTTCTTATAGCTGGGAGTATGAATGGCAAAACTTCACTATAATCATTAGAATTGTTTCTTTTGCTACAAATCTTGATGCCGAAAGAACCCAGATTAATTATCCTCCTTCAGGAACGAGTGACGGTTGGACTCAGTTCGATAATGATACGGACGTTTACACAGCGCATGTCTACTGGAATGAATTATTCAATATCACTGTCCGATACATCAATGAAAGTACATCAACTGGTGTTACTGGGGCAAATGTACAGATTCTCATTGGCACCAGTTTAATCCCACTCACTGAGACAACGAATGGCTACTATTACTATATTCTCAACTCGACCACTGTGGGCTTAGGGCAAACAGATCTTTATGTGAACGCTACTCGAAGCGCGCATGCAGCTCAAACCATCAAAATTCGAATTATCGTTGAGTCTCGAGTTACTCAGTTGACGAAAGACCATCCCCGATCTACCGCGGAAATTCCTTATGATGATGACTTTGTAGTCGTTTTCAACTTCACGGATATCGTTACAGGAACTCCCATCTTCATCACAGATGCAACCGTAATAGTTGAGGGTTATGCATCGGGTAAGTATTCAATCCAAAACTTTCTCAATGGAACATATGCAATAAACTTCTGGGGTAATGTTACAGAGGCCACTTTCTATGTCACGGTGTACTTCAGCCGAACTAACTATACAACTCAGAATCAATACTTCGAAATAACAATCCGCCCAATCAAAACCTTCGCATCTGGCTCCGCTGTGTCTGGTTCAGTACCTTGGGGAGAAAATGTTACAATTGTATTAGTTTTCAATGATACGGATCATGGATTTATCGGAATAAGTGCTGCTTCAATCGAATTTAGTTGGCTCGATAATATTCTGGGTGTGGATTACTGGATTTATGATTATGGCAACGGAACCTATACAATCACTCTCAACACAAGTAAAGTTGCCACTGGATCTCAGAGTTATTCGATTAATTTTGGCTTTGCAAAAACTCATTATGATACTGCCCAAGTATCGATTTCATTCCAGGTTCGAGACCGATTAACAGCCCTTTACATAACATCTGTTGATCCTGGCACCTCCGTACCTTGGGGTGACACTCTCGTAATTACACTAACCTTCAATGATACCGATGATAACTTTAATCCAATTCCTGATGCTACCTTCACATGTGATTGGGACGCGTTTTATTGGGGTTATCTCTACAATCCTTCATCAGGCGTATACATTCTTACTATTCGTACTGAAAGTCGACTGGAAGGAAGCTATACGCTCCACATCTATGCAAGCAAAGCCCATTATCAGACTTTCATGACACTCCAAAGCTTCGTTAGTCGAAGTATTCAGACCAATTATCAAGCTGACCCCTTATTCATTCCATCACAGCCTTGGGGTGATAACCTCACAATTCGTGTCCATTACCTAGATTTAGATCATGGAGTATACATTCCCTTCGCTGAGGTTGACACGAATTGGAATGCAAGCTTTCACACCATCTACTGGCTTGGCAACGGAACCTATCTTTTAGTAATCAACACAACCTGCCGTGAAATTGGAGTTCATGTTATCCAGATTATGCTCAGTCGAAGTCATTATGTTGCACAAGTAGTGGAAATTGATTTGACCCTTAGGAATATCCTAACGGACATAAGCGTGGATCCTGCTTATTTCTGGTCTCATCCGTGGGGAGATAACGTCACCATCCGCATTGAATATTTGGATCAAGATCACAGTAGTTTTGTGCTAAACGCACTAATTACCGTAGATTGGAATGCAAGCTATTACACCATCTATAATCTCGGTAATGGAACCTACTTGATTGAACTGAACACGACTTGTCGCATAACTGGTACACACTCCATTGAAATTATTTTGGATAAATTGCATTATGTTAGTCAACTGGTTGAAGTTGATCTCACATTACGCAATATCCAAACAGGATACACTGTTAATCCAGCATACATTCCCTCAAATCCATGGGGGGACAATGTTACAATAAAAATCGAATACATTGATTTTGATCACGGAACTTACATCTCAGGCGCTTTGTTAGCTCTAAATTGGGATGCTGGCTACTACACTATCTATGATCTTGAGAATGGCACTTATCTTGTTCAAATAAATACTACCTGTCGTGATGTAGGAAGTCATTCAATTGACATCAACGTTTCTTTGATTCATTATATTAGCCAGAATCTCCAAGTTGATCTTATTCTCCGCAATATCCAAACCGACTTTGAGGCTGACAGCACTGTCTTTCCTTCGCATCCTTGGGGTGATAATGTCACGGTTCGAATCAATTATCTCGATCTTGATCACGGGGGATATGTCACAAATGCATTGATTTCGACTAATTGGAACGCTAGTTATTACTCCATCTTCTCTTTTGGTAATGGAACATATCTCATCCAATTCAATACTACTTGCCGGGGAAATGGTCTGTATATAACTCAAGTCACCCTAACCTGGTTGCATTACGCAAGTCAAAACCTCCAAGTTAGAATCACTCTTCGAGACATTCAAACAGATAATGCTGCTGATCCATTATATGTCTCTTCACATCCTTGGGGAGTAAATCTCAGTATCACTATAGATTACCTTGATACTGATCATGGAGGATATGTTCTTGGGGCTTTTATCACCGCAGATTGGGATTCTGGTTATTACACGATTTTTGATTATCAAAACGGAACATATATCGTTGAACTGAACACCACCAATCGAGATGCAGGCTCATATACAATTCTAATTACTTTGAATGCCCTCCATTTTGAATCACAACAGATTTCTGTTCAATTCAATTTACGGGGTAGGAACACCTACGTCTCGTTCGCTCCTCCACAGCCTGTTCCCTATCTCGAGAACCTCACTTTCATTATATTTTACAATGACAGTGAAACCAGCGCTGCAATTCATAACGTCTCCGGGTATGTTCACATTACACTCGCCTGTACTTCGCATCCAGCAGTAAGTTTGAATTTCACACTCACGATGCTCAATAACGGTCTAAACGGATATCTCATAACCATTCGCACTCATAATTTCATCGAGGTAAACGCCTGGTATCGATTCCTAGTCAATGTAACATGGTCTAACGTTGTACCCTATTACCAAAACCATTCTCTTCCAATTAGTGGGTATGTCCGATCAATCCAAACAACGCTCGAATTAGATTTCGATAGCTTCGTATATTGGGGCGATTTATTCTACCTCAATGCGACATACCACGATATCGACAATGACGTCGTATTGTATGGTGGGTCAGTAATGGTATGGTTGAGCTGGCCATCTTGGTCAATTGTTCAAAATTTTTCAGATGGCACATACTTACTACAAATTAACAGTTCTGCAGAGGATATCGGTCTAGCGAATTTCACAATACGGTATTCTCTCTCTTACTATGATACGGCTGAGCAACATGTTCAATTCACCATTAATCCATTACTACTTCATGTAGAAGTGCTTTCTAGTTCACCGTGGACCACTGAATACCAAACTGCGGTAAATATCTCAGTTCGTGTCACTGACATATATGACCGTTTAATGAACAATACACAGGTTACTTACTATTGGGCAGGACTTAATCCGGAGAATTTGGTTTTTATGGGGAGTGGAATATACAATATTTCTTTCCTTGCCAATCAGAGTGTTGGGACATATCTCGTAACAATTGAAGCGAGTAATCTTCCTAATTATCAAACCAGCATTGGAATCATTTTACTAAATATTCTCCCAATTGATTCTACTCTAACTGTGCAAGGACCCGCTTCAGCAATCGTGGCAGGTGACTCTTTCCAAGTATCTGCTAATTTCAGCACCATTTATGGTGCTGCATTACCAAATGCGACGGTCTACTTTAATTGGGCTGGAGGAAATGCGACTATACCTTATGTGAGTGGATTTACTTTTCGCGTAATAATCAACTCTTCAGGGCTAGATGCAGGCCAATATACAATCTATATCACTGCAAGTCATCCAAACGTTATCGAACAACTCCGTACCGTTTCAGTTGCTCTTATTGTGATGCCTGCTTACCTTGAATCAGATACACCTGTCATCCTTGTAGAATGGGGTGATAGTTTCACCGTGCTTGCTGAATTCTATGACAATAATCTACAGCCAATAATAGGAGCAACAATCCATTATAACTGGGGTAATCTTTCTGGGACACTACAACCAACAGGCATCTCTGGTTGGTATAATACCTCTCTTCCAAGTGATATTTTTGCCGTCGGTGTGTACCAACTGACCCTCAGCTGTGATCATGAAGGGTATCAATTCGCAATCACATCAATTGGATTAAACATCCAACCTCGTCAAACAACATTGATTATTGAGGAAATTTATACCGAATTAGATGACGCGGAAATTATCATCCCACTAGATGGAACAGCTTGGGATGTTCCGCGTGGGGATATGCTATGGCTTTATTTCAATTTTACAGATGCTGATGGAAATATAATTTTCAATGCTACGGGTTCTTATTCTTGGGAATTGGGTAGTGGTAGGCTACAATTTATCGATGAACTCTATGTAGCCCAAATCAATCTCACAGACGTAACTCCAGGGTTGTACGGAATTTCCATATCACTCTCTCGTCATAACTTCGAAACCGCCACTGCTCCCTATTTCCAATTAAATGTAATACAAGTACCTACTGAAATCACAGGATTACCAGATACAATAACCATCTTTACAGGTGATACCTTCACCCTCCATGTAACGTTTAGAGATACTTATCATAACATCATCATCTCTGATGCAACGCTTTATGTGACTATTCCCAGCCTTGGTCTAGAGTTACGACCAATGGTAAATAATGGAGATGGAACCTATACGCTATCTGGTTTATCTGCATTAATTGAAGGAACATCTCCAATTACAATCGAGTCAGCTGCGGCACCGAAATATGCCCAATCACAAAGATCGGCTACTCTCATTGTGAGTCTAAGTCCCGTAGCGAGAAGCGCGATTCAAGCTGGAGCAATTATTGGTGTCGTTTTAATCATTGCTCTACTCATTTGGCTTGCTTATGCTAGGGTTTACTCAATTCCTTGGATTGTCCGAAAAATGCGGAAGATGAGTAAATCAATTGACCGTGGACACACTCCTTCTCTTTCAAAAGGCGATATACATCGAATTCAAGACCGTGACAATCAATTGATTACAATTATGACACCTTCTTATGAAGCAACGAGTCTTGAAATTCAACCAATAGTTCTCCCTCTGGCTGAACTTCCTATAGAGCGAAGGTCAGAAGATGATGCAATTTTAATCGAACTTGAACACCTTGAAGGTCTTGGCGAGAAGCAAAAAGAGCAGCTCTTTGAACAGATGAAAAAGATTCCAGCGAAAGATCGAGTTTGGTTCATGGAAGATATGAAACGGCAAATGGCGGAAGGTCGCTTTGATTATCTCAAGACGGGTGACGTTAAAGCTGAAGCTGAAGATCTGCCTGTGAAAACATCTGAGGAACGCCAGTTAAGTCCTGTCGAACAAGCATCATTGGTTGCCGTACTCCGCGAAGGACTTGAACAGTTCTCTGTAATAAGTGATGATGACAAAGATGCATTAGTCCAACAATTGATAATCATGACTCCTGAAGAACGAGAAGCAACAATAAAGAAACTGATGGCTCGAATGAAAGGTTTACAGCTTGAAGAGCCTGTACTAAAACCCAAACTCCAAAAGCGAAAGAAGAAAGTTGATTTTGATTCAAGCGAATCATAAAATCTACTTTCTTGAAGGCATCAGATTAGCCCAACTACTCTTAACTAACCAGTAAGTCTTTTAGTTTCAAAACCTGCTTATGATTTTAAATTTAGGTGGTAACTATGAAGCAAATTGGAGAAGGGCTTTTAACTCTTCAGAAATCAGCTCAAGGCGTACTTCGAGTAATTAGTTCAATAGAAGATGTTCTTTCATTACTCAAAGAATTCAAAGCTGAGGAATCTTCTGGAGTAACCAGCGATAAGATTGTGCTCGTAGAAGATGCGGGAACAACCACATTAGCTCCTGTACTCTCTCGATTAAAAGGAGTTATTTGCACATCAGGGGCTTTGGGATCTCATCTTGCTATAGTGACACGGGAATTTGGAATTCCTGCACTTATGGGTACAAAAATTAATTTTGATGGTAATCTGAATAATCAAATGGTTCGAATCGAGCCCAGTAACGGAACGATTGGATTATTATTACTAATCACGGAAACCGAATCCTGAGGTATTTTAGTTACTTAAGGAGGGTATCTTGGTGGAATATCATCCAAAGAAACTTAATCAGCAATCTGGCTACCAGATCTCCTTCTTGCATCAGCTTCCCAGCAATCAACCTTCTCTTTATGGTGGAAAAGCTACTAACCTTGCCCGACTTCACCAAAATGGAATTCCAATACCACGCGGGTTTGTAATTCCAATAAAGGGCTTTATCGCATTTATCTCAGAATGCAAACATCTTGAATCTTATAAGAAGCTGCAACTCGAGCAAAATAACTTCGAAGAACTTTTACATTCAGCAGAAACCTTCAGAAAAATTGCTAGCGAATACGATATTCCCAAACCAGTTGAAAAGGAAATCAGTAGAGGATTTAGCTCTCTTCGCACCCATCACGAGCCATCCTCAACTGGGTTTGCAATTCGGTCTTCAGCAACCGCAGAAGATAGCGAACACTTCTCCTTCGCAGGCCAAGCTGATTCCTTTCTCTGTGTACATGACTTACCTAGTATTATTAAAGCAGTGAAAATGACTTGGCTCTCTCTTTACTCTCCTAGGGCACTTCTATATCTTCAAGCTAAGGGGATAAAAATCGATCAAATGCAAATGGCTGTAATAGTCCAAGAAATGATTATCGGTGATATTTCTGGTGTAATGTTCACTGCAAATGTTGCAACCAATGACTCCGAACAACTTATGATTGACTCAACATGGGGAATAGGAGAAAGCATCGTTTCTGGAAAAGTCATTCCCGACTCTTTTCTTCTCCAAAAAACCCCTTTGAAAATACTCAAACGCCAACTCGGGGAAAAAGCCCTCCTCTGTACTCCCTACCCTAGAGATCACCCCCAAGGCACAATGTTGATCGAAACTCCTAAGAAGCAACGTAAAATCTTCTCCCTCACGGATTCTGAAATTATTAGTTTGGCTAGACTTGGTATGCAAATCGAAGAACATATGGGACATCCACAAGACATCGAATGGACACTTCAGAAGGATCAATTTGTGATTCTCCAAACCCGACCAATCACGACAATTTGACATCAGTTAATTGATTTTCTATTGTTTAGTCCATCTCAATATCAATCATCAACATTTCACATCAGCGAAGCAGATATATGGCATCTTCAATAGAGTATCGTCAGGCTTCAGCGAAGCTTGGGGAACGAAAGATCTACGAAACCTTGCTACTTTCTACACCAAGCTCATAAGTGGTGAAAGTAAATGCCCTCGGATGAGCCCTCTTCAACCACAAACTCTAATTTAAAAATCTATGAGGAAATAGCCACAAAATCACCTATTGGCATAATCGTCTTTCAAGAAGACAAAGTCCTATTTGCCAACAGCGAATTGGCTAAACTCATCGATTACTCCCTTCAAGATCTCCATAAAATGACATCTGATGACTTCCTTCAATTTGTTGCAGATGCAGATAAACTAGAAGCGGGTCGCAGATTGAAATCTGTTGAGGGAGGAGAAATCAAGACCAAATTTTACGATATTCGCATCAAAGACAAGAAAGGGGAAGAACAATGGTTGCAGGTACTCCCAAAGGCCATAACAATAAATGAAAAACCAGCGATTCTAGCAATGGTGTCAGAGATAACCGATCAAAAACAGGTTGCTCAAGCCTACCAAGACCTTGTTGACCACTCACTCCAAGGGCTCATCATCATTCAAGACATGCAGGTCGTCTTTTCAAATCAAGCTTTTGCTGACATTAGTGGCTATACAATTGATGAAATCCTATCCCTATCCCCAGAAGAAGTTCAAGCCAGAGTTCACCCTGATTATCAAGCTCGTGTTTGGGGTCGAATGCGTGATCGTCTTAAAGGTAAATCTGTTCCTTCTCATTATCAGTTTAAAGCAATCAAAAAGGGTGGAGAAGAACGCTGGCTTGAAATGTTTGTATCTGTTACCGAATATAATGGAAAGCCAGCTGTTCAAGCAACCTTTCTTGACATCACTGAACGGCAAGAAGCTGATATCAAACTCCAAGAATCCGAAGCCCGATATCGAGGTCTATTCGATGAACTTCCCATTGGACTCTACCGTACAACTATAGAAGGAGATATCATTGATGCGAATCCCGCCCTTATTGAGCTTCTTGGAGCAAAGGATAAGGAAACCCTGCTGAAAATGAACGCCTCTGATTTCTATGTCGACCGGCAGGAACGCGTACAATATGAAGCAAAACTTGGGACTGAAGATATCATTACTGGCCATGATGTACAATTCAAACGGCTAGATGGTAAACGCATCTGGGTTCATGACAGTTTCCGAGCTAAGAAAGACGAATCCGGTGCCATTCAATATTATGAAGGCTCTCTCGAGGATATCACTGAAAGAATTCAAGCCGAACAAGCCCTTAAAGAAAGAGAACGCAGGTATCGTGCGCTTTTTGAGCACACTCACGATGCAGTATTTATCATCTCACTTGATATGAAGACTCTTGAAGCTAATCAACGAGCCGCAGAGATGCTTGGCTATACTTTGGATGAACTCATTGGACTGCCAGTTAATAATATCGTAGCAGAAGGCGAATATGAGGACAGTAAACGGGTGTTACGCGCTTTACTTGCCGGCGATCTTGTACCTGTTTATGAAAGGGTTTTTAGGAAAAAAACCGGTGATGAGTTCCCAGTTGAAATCAATGCAGCTTTAGTCACTGATGCTGATGGCACGCCCCTTCATATACAAAGTGCAGCAAGAGATATTTCTGAAAGAAAACAAGCTGAAATCGCTTTAAAGGAAAGCGAGGAAAAATATCGAACCCTAGTTGAAACATCACCAGATGCTATCACGGTAACGAATCTTGAAGGCAAAATCACAATGGTTAATCAACAGGCGCTCCAATTGTATGGTGTTAAAACAGAAGCCGATTTAATCGGTGTGAACGCCTTCGAGTTGATTTCTCCAGATGACATACCAATCGCCATGAAAAACATGGAAAAAACCTTGGAAGAGGGAACGTCAGGGACACTTGAATATCACTTATTGCGAAAAGATGGAACCACTTATCCTGCTGAACTCAATGCTACCCTTCTCAAAGATGCAGAAGGCAAAGCATCCGCGTTTCTTGGAGTCATTCGAGACATCAGTGAACGGAAGGAAGCTGAAGCCCGATATCGTCACCTTTTCGATAGCGTTCCAGTTGGATTATTCCGAACAACTCCCGATGGCACCATCCTGGATGCTAATCCCGCCTTAACTGAAATGTTAGGCTTTGATACCAAAGAACCACTTTTAAAACGAAAGGCCTCGAGCTTCTATCTTGATCCTGAAGAACGGAAACACTGGGAAGCTGCCGTAGCCCTTGAAGATGTTGTGACAGGAATCGAAGCTGAATTCAAACGGGAAGATGGAACAACAATCTGGGTCAACCTTTCTGCACGAGCTATTCGTGATAAGAGCGGTAAAATTGAGTGTTATGAAGGAACACTGGAGGACATCACGGATCGTAAACATAGCGAAACTGCATTGAAAGAATCAGAGGCTAAATATCGCGCCTTAGTCGATCAATCCCTCCAAGGGATACTTATCATTCAAGACGATCATATTGTGTTTGCTAACCCACAAATGAAAGAGGTGGTCGATATCACCCAAGATGAACTCTTAGATATGCCACCCAACGCGTTTTGGGATCGTGTTCATCCAGAAGATGTTACATGGATACAACAACGTATGCAGGATCGCTTTGCAGGAAAGAAGGTACAAGATCGATATGAAATACGTGTGATGTCAATTGAAGGAACTATTCAGTGGGTAGAAATCTGGGTGAAAATAATCGATTACCAAGGAAAACCAGCAATCCAGGTAACACTCACAGATGTGACAGAACGCATCCGAGCTGACCAAGCAATCAAAGAATCCGAAGAAAAATACCGCACCCTTGTAGAACAATCCCTCTTTGGAATTCTAATCTCCCGGGGTCCTCCTCTCCGCTTTTTCTTTGCCAACGAAGCCTTCTCAGATATGCTTGGCTACACTATCGAGGAACTCCTTGCAATGACACCAAGGAAAATCCAAGAATTAATTCATCCCGCAGACCGTGAGTTAGTAATTAACCGCGCTGAAAACAGATTGATGGGCAAAGACGTTCCGAATCAATACGAGTATCGATTGATGAAAAAAGATGGGACCATTGTGTGGGTGGAAATTTTTGCTCATCGAATCGAGTACCAAGGCGAACCAGCTGTTCAAGCAGCTTATATAGATATCACCGAAAGAAAAGAAGCGGAAGCTGCACTAAAAGAATCAGAGGAACGATACCGAGCGCTTGTTGAAGACCTTTCAGACTGGGTTTGGGAAATGGATATTTCTGGGAAATTCGTCTACACGAATAATGCTGTCGAAGACATCATCGGATTTTCTGCAGGACAAGTGCTTGGACGAACCCCCTGCGACTTCCTACGTCCTGAAGATGTGAAACGAGCACAAAATACATGGGCTGAACTCAAAGAAAGACGACGACCAATTCGTACAATCGTCATCCAGATGGTCCACAGAGACGAATCCGATGTGGTTCTTGAAGCCCGTGGTCGCCCAATTTTCAATGAGTCTAGCGAACTTCTTGGATTCCGAGGTATTTGCCGTGATATTACGGACCGCCTGAAAATGCTGGAACAACTTCGCGAACTCGATGAACGGCTTTAGCTAATGCTGGTCGCACTAGAATCCTTAAATGCAACATCCAGGCATCCTATTTTCCATGAGTTGAGATGCCATGATAGGTGATATCAGCACCCAAGAAGCGAACACACTCCTCCGCCGGGCAAGTGATGCCAGCACCTACTTACTCTCCCAACGCACAGCCCTTGAATCCAAACTTTTTCCAGTCACAGCATATAATAGTGTAGCATGTGCCCAGATTTACCGCGACTACCAATTTAATATGTTCAAAAAACTCGCAAACCATATCTCTCCCGAAGAGATTGGAAAGCGCTGCCGCACTTTGGCTGCTTATCCAAATATCCTTGGAGTCTGGGCATTTATCGGACTCTGGGGACTTGGCCGGATGCAAGACCTTTTCGATGCTGGCGGAGCTAAAAACGAATTACCTGAACGGCGTAAACAAGCCAAGTTCATGATTGATTTTTGGTATCGCATGGCAACAAGCTACTACGACAGTGACAAACCTCTTGCCGCGGAAAACAAAGATACGGCATGTGTGCTTCCCGACAATGTCCTTGATATGGTCAAACAAGAACTACAACCCATTGACACTGATCAAAGAGCGAAGCTGAAACGAACAATGGCTCAGCTCTATTTAGCTGAATTTCTCTCGTATTGTGAATGTCGGGCTAGCATCCACGAAATGGGTCCATATGCTTTTGGAGACAATGAATACCTTATTTTTCGGGAATTTTCCCCCCTCTACGATGGCTCACGACTTATTTGGGAATGGCACGACACACAAGCTAAATCTCCAATCCCCAATCTATCAGTTGCTTTGGTTGTAAAGGATATGGAGGAACTCATTTTCACAGACTTTGCTACTCTATTTCCTAAACCAGAGGACTACTCCGACCATATTACCCAATTTGCATTGTTTAGCCGTTATGGAGATAAAATCGAAACGACTTCTTTTTCGATTCTCAGCGATTTAGAAAAATTTGCCACCGATGTGCAAACCGAACTGTATCTTGAATTCGCCGAATGGGATGATGTGAAGCGGCTCAAAGCGGGTTCTTCCGTATTCCTGAAATGGTTCTACATTTTTACTGATATGGGAAACATCACTGACAAAATCACAATGGGTCTCGATGAAGACACTGTCGGTGACTACATTCAACTCATGCTAAACTCCATGGGCCACCCCGCTTGGGCCCGACTTTTCCGCAGTAAAGACGAATGTGATAAAGATCCCTCCTTCTACGAACTCCTCGACTAATCGGAGCAACCCACTATGGTCTATGACATAGAACCCTCAAACGAACAGTTCCATGACCCTACTACTGCGCCTGATTGGAAAGAATCCTATTACTTCCAACTCTATGATCCAAAAGTCAAACTTGCAGCTTTCTTCTACATCTCTGCTTACCCCAATGTCCCCAAACGCGACTATCTGGTTGCCTTCCTAGTAGATGGTGAAACTGATATTTACCTTAACACGCTCCCGATATCCGGAAAACTCGATGTCCTTAGCGATGGTAAGCTCGCCTTCGAACTGCTTCAACCTCATGAACTCTGGAAAATCACCTTCGATGATGGAAAACGGGTCGCAAATCTTGAATTTACAGGACGGTTCGATCCCTTTGCCTACGATTCAAAGCAGGCCTTTAAAAAAGGGGTCATCGAACAGGAACATTATGAACAAGGTTGTTTTGTAGATGGAGTCATCCGGCTCGCAAATGGCAAAGAATACCAACTCAGTTGCTTCGGTCACCGCGACCACTCTTGGGGACTCCGTGATTATGCGGCCATCGATGAATGGAACTGGATTGCCGCTCAATTTTCATGGTGTACCATTAACCTCATCAAACTACATATTGGGAAGAAATACGAAACTGCAGGATTCTTGTCAAGTCTTATCGGAAACCAACATCTAACCGACATCAAGTTCACCGATCACTTCGAGTCTAATGGTCTAACTCCCCAAGGGTTCACAGTCTTCTTTACCGATGAGGGAAAGAAAAAATGGCAGCTTGATTCCACCAAACTCCAAACCATGGTCTATCCTCCCCGCCAAGCTAAACCCGGATATGAAACCAACATCTACGAAATCGTCTCCCAATTCACCCTCAAAGGAGATCCAAGTTATGGTTACGGAATCTCGGAATTCCTCGTAAGTCGAAAAACCACGAACTAAACAGATGAATCTTTCATGCCTACTTTCACCTACTTGATACCTGGCATCCTCGCAGGTTCAAGTTTTCCACGTAGTCGGGAAGACCTCAAATACCTTGCCAAAGAAGGAATCAAAATATTGGTATCTGCTATGGAAGACTCGCTCAATGAAGAACCTGTTATTGAACCTGGACTCGAATACCACTACTTTCCTGTTCTCCGATCAACGCGAGACTTCCAGTAAGTATTCCACCAATCAATTCAACAGCCATCATAGATCTTGTAAAAATGATTCCAAGGAGAAGCCAACGTCTAGCGACCCGACGATATGAAGATGGGTCTCTCTTTCGGTGTTCGAAATGGTGTACATGTTCCAGTGTTGATCACTTTTCTGCTACTCCCATATTTATACACGACTACTTTTGTAAGGGAGGCGAGAGTTGTCTTTTTACTCTTCCTTATTATTTAGGAGAATGATGTGGAATTTTGAAGTGTTATTCTTTTTTCCAGACTTCTTCGCCAATGTATTGACTGATACCACTGGAATCCTTCGGACCTACCTTGACTGTCCATTTAGAGGCTTCTTCGGTTTCACCACTAAGCCGCGCTGCCATTCCTGGGCTAATCAGGATGCGATGCTTAACTTTCTTTTCGACACCTGATTCTTTGATGGCTTCAGCTATCACATCCGCTGTTAATTTTCGACCTGCAACCGCGGATTGGATGCTAAGTCCTTCAGTATCAACCACGACGAGATACGCATCGATCCCCGCTTGTTTGATGTCACTCTCTACCGTGAAATAAGTAAGGGCAAAATTGGATGTGTACATGACCGGTGAATTTTCATCCGGATTCCCGAACTCACGAAGTCCTGGTTCAACAGCAACGGGCTTCACTGGATCGGTGTACAGGTTTGTGCGGAGAAATGTTAGGGGTAATTGGACCCACATATCGAGACTGTGCACCACTATGATATCTGCGTATCGGATTATCATCGAGGCTCCAGCAAGTGTTTCTTGCCATTTTGCCAATTCTTCTGCTTCCCCTTCTTTGTAATCGCCCCAAACCGAGATGGGGGAAGCGAGTAGCGGAAATCCAACCCCTTGGTCATTTTCACGAGTGGCTGCACGTCGGAGCATTGTAAAATCATCAATCGTTGCACCTAATGCCGCTCCAAATTCATTACCCGGATCGAGAACAACATCAACGCCCATCTGGGCTAGTGTTGAAGCGATGGATTTCAGCTCAGATAATTCGCCCGGTGCATAGGCGACTAACGGGCATTGATACTTCAGAGCGATTTCACCGAGTTCCTGCCACGTGTCTTTGGTGGCTGCGTATAAGAGTGGATGCCGCCCCTGAAGAGGTTCTGCGCCTGCGGCTAAAACCTTCGGATTCAATGAACATAGCATAATTGGCCAGTTGGTAAGTTCACCAAGACGTTTGGCTGCTTCAGCAAATTTCTTTGGCTCACCAGAAACCGATCGAAGGGCAATTCCATCCAAGCGGAGATTCATTCCTATATACAAATATGTCCATTCTTCAATGGCTTTAACACGCTTTTTCATCTCATCAGCTGAGGCTGTATCTGCTATGTCAACAAAGAACGCAGTCGGATGCATGTAACGCAGGTCGTGACGATAAAGAACAAGTTCTCCGCCAATCAGGACCTTGTTCTCTCCTGATCCAATTTGAACTTCCTTCACTGGTGGTCGCATGAGTTCTTCAAGTTTGTCACGTTTTTCTGCGTATTCGCGTTCCCGATACAATGGGGTGCATGCTTTGATACCAAGTGTATATTCAGCAGCTTTGGTTGCAAAGGCCATGCAATTCGCTTCACCACATTCTCCACAATTGGTTTGGGGAAGTAGTGGATAGATGTCCATCGGTCCTGCACGTTTCGCCATATGAACGCCTCAGATGCTCTGAGTAGACTTCAGATATACTGAGTTTCTATAATTAGCTTTTGTGCTTATGATACGGTTTTAGAGAATCACTATCTGGGCTCATTGAATGAATTGTTCTTGGATTATCCTTTCTTCCAATGAATGTCCACCATCGAATAAGACCTTAACAAACTGAGAGCGATCTTCTTGAACCCGCACAGTAAGGGGGAATTTCACTTCATCAAAATCCGCAGATACTGAGACAGGCCGGTTGATGGAGTCAAGTATCTCGAAATCAACAGTGACGGTCTGAGGAAGAAGGGCTCCAGTCCATCGCCTTGGGCGGAAAGGATTTAGCGGTGTTAAAGCCAGCACATTCGACCCAATCGGGATAATTGGACCTCTTGCTGACAGATTGTAAGCTGTACTGCCTGCGGGCGTAGCTACAAGAATACCATCGCAAATGAGTCTTTCAAGTCGCACCTTTCCGTTTACCGAGACCCGGATATGCGCCGATTGCTGCGCTTGACGGATGATGGCAACCTCGTTGAATCCAATGGCATGATGCGTCTTCTTATCTGCAGTTTGTGCTTCCATTTTCAACGGATAGATCTGTTCTTCTTTCGCTACCTTGATGCGTTCCAGTAAGCCTTCTTCTTTGTATTTGTTGAGGAGAAATCCAATCGTCCCCCGATTCATGCCGTATAGGTGGACATCTTGATTCACATATTGGTGGAAACATCGGAGCATGAAGCCATCACCACCAAGTGCAACAATTATTTCGGCATCCTCAACGGATACAAAATCATATTTTGCTTTCAATGTGTCAAAGGCTTTAGAGGCTCGATCAGTATCTGAATGGACACAGGCAATCCGTGAAGAGGGCATGGCTATTCACAAAACCTTTGATAGGTTTCATAATAGCGTTTCGTCTACAATAAAAGTTGCTCCATTCATAAAGATGTAGAATAACACAAAATCTTTGAATTCCAGAAGTCTACGGTCTATGAATTGCCTTTTCTGAGGTTCCAAAATGACCATTGAAATCACACAGGCGCAGGTGAATGGATTCCGAATGGATCAACAATTTCTCACCCAAAGAGCGAGTAAGAAGGATATTGACTTGGTTGCCACTCAGGTGTGTGGCATCCAAGCGCAAATGCCAAAAGCCGCAAGCCTTCAACTCTGGTCACGAATTCAAGACCTAAAACCTGAAGATGTCAACACTGCTCTTTGGACCACAAAAACCCTTGTGCGAACGTGGTGTATGCGAGGAACTGCTCATTACCTCCCAACATCCCAGTTTCCAGCCTACCTGAAAGCAATAATTGAACCACGAATTCCCAGACACAAAAAATGGCTCGCGAAACGGGGGATTCGAGAGTTTGGTGAAGTAGCTAAGTTTGATCCATCACAACACGATTTCGAAGCTATCCTATCCGCAGTTACAAAGGCTCTCGCAGCAGGTCCAGCAACTCGAGATGAAGTGGCTAATATTGTTGCCGAGGAAGTGGGTCCAGAAGCCCGACCGTGGGTTGATACTGGCTATTATATCGTAACAAAGCTTCTAGCTTATGAGGGCAAAGTTTGCTTTGGTCCAGATTTAGAAGGTAAAGCAACATTGGTTCTCACCGAACAATGGCTTGACAAACAACCGTTTTTGGAGAAGGAACCTGCGGAAAATACGATCTTACTATACTTCCTCAAATGCTATGGGCCTGCCACGCCACAAGATTTCGCTGCATGGTCGGGTCTCAAAATGACACCAATTAAAGCAATTTGGGAACGAAATCTCTCTCAACTAGCCCAAATCACGGTAAATGGGAAATCACATTGGATTCCCCAATCAGACTTGGATGCTCTCATCAATACGACGACTGATTCTCGTCCACTGCGGCTCCTCTCGCACTTTGATGTCTTTCTCCTCGGGCACAAAAATAAAGTCCACATCGTTGATAAAGCTCACTATAAGCTTGTATTCAAAAAAGCCGCTTGGATTGCCCCAGTTATACTGCAAGACGGAACGGCGATTGGAACTTGGAAACAGAAACGCACAGCAAAGAAAATTACTATCACCGCAGAACCGTTTAGAACTCTCACAAAATCGCAGCTCGAAGAGGTAGAAGCCGAGACACAAAGGTTGGGAAAATATTTTGACATCGATTCTGATGTGAAGGTGATGAAATGATTTTAACAAAGGAAGAAACAACAAAATTCTATAAACATGTCGAAACACAGTTCACCAAGTGGGCAAAAACTCAAGACCATATCCGTCTTGCCATGGTTGTTGGATCTCGAGCGCGAAAGATGGCACCCGCGGATCAGTGGTCGGATCTCGATATCGTAATCTTTTCTACAGATCCTGGCAAACTCATTGATTCAGAAGATTGGGTAAACAAATTTGGTAATCCGGTAATAACCTTCATTGAACCAACTGCGGGAGGGTCAGGCGAAAGCTACGAACGACGGGTTTTATACAATAATGGCTTAGACGTGGATTTTGCGGTTGACCCATTTGAACTAATGCTTAAAGCCAAAAAGAATGGGATTACACCCGAACTTGTTGAAGAGACTGCAAACGTAATTGGTCGGGGAATTCGAGTACTTATTGACAAAGACAAACTAATGACTAATTTTCTCAAGGAATACAAGGCTATCAAAATACCGAAAGCAGGTCCTCCCACAGAACATGAATATCTTGAACGCGTCAAGGATTTCTGGTATCATACTGTATGGGCCGCAAAGAAAATCCGACGTGGTGAACTATGGGAAGGGAAAGCTTGTCTCGATTGCTTCATGAAGGGACGGTGCCTTTTACCAATGATTGAATGGCATGCTCGCCTCGTTCACTTCCACGGCTACGACACTTGGTTCCGCGGACGCTTCATGGAACGATGGGCAGATCCTCGGATTATCGCAGAATTAAGAGGAGTTTTTGCACATTATGATGAAGAGGATGTCTGGCAGGCCCTCGCAAATACGATGCAACTGTTTCGGTGGATGGCCAAAGAGGTTGCTGAAAAATTAGATTTTACTTATCCTAAAGATGCCGATCAGTTCGCTAGTCGGTGGGTAGATGCAGCATATTGGGATCAAGGACCCAACGACTAGCCAAACTGTGGGGATTTATTAACGTGCAACTTGCATGTGCCTTCATGAAAATTCTTGTTGGCTACTATAGTGAAACCGGGAATACAAAGCAAATAGCTCAAAAAATACACGAAGTGGCATCAAGCAAGAATGAAGCTGAAATTAAACCGATCCAGAAAATCGTAGTTGATGAGCTAAAAAAATATGACCTGATTTTTGTTGGTTCAGCCTGTCAGGATACAGATCTTGCGCGTCCATTTAAACGGTTCTTAGAAAAGCTCCCTCATAATCCTAGGTTCAAACTTGCAGGCTTTTTCACCCATGCAACCTATACACCGGAAGACACTGCTAGGCGAAAAGCACTTTTCGAAAATTGGGCAGGTAGGTGCGTCCCCACATTTGAACGTACATGTCAGCAAAAGGAAATTGATTTCCTAGGATATTTTCACTGCATGGGTGCCGCTTCTGGACCGATTGAGGTATTTATCCATAAAGAAATCATTGTTGACGATGAAGAATGGAAAGAATATCAACTAGAATTAAAAATGCACCCAGATACCAAAGATTTAGAAAACGTAAAAGCCTTTACGAAGGAAATTCTGCACAAAACCCTGGACACTACGAGTCCTTAGTCCACTCCTTTTCTACTGATGAGATATATGAACTCAATTCGAATTCCAGTATGATTCAATTTTTCCTAAAATCGACGAGGTTTCTTCGGATACGTTTGGAAGGGTGTTCGGGGTTCCTTACTTAGCCAGTCACTTTCTTGGTCTAGCCTTGTTAAGGAGCGAAGTAGGTCAAATGTGACCCAGTGAGATAATTCGGGATAACGTTCGTACTTCCAAAGACCATAAGGTCCCTGCAAATCTTTGACAAATTTCACGTTTTCTGCAACACGTGGATCGTCGAGGTTCGCTCCAATCCGCCAGGATAAATCAAGCATCTGTCCTACATCGTATCGTTTGAAATACGTAAAGCCACCTCGTGGGGGTTCAGCGCCCACAATACGGGCGACTTCAAAACCTAGCGTATGGGCTTGGCGCTGTTCTTGCGCCAGAAGTTTATCCAATCCGCGGCGAGCTGGTTCACTTCTTCTTCGCGACGGATGTAACGCTAAAGCACTCACAGCAGCAGTGGTATTAGTACGACATCCAAATTTTGAGTGGGGTAATCGTCGATAACCGGCAGCAAAAATGAGTTTATCCCTATGCCGACCAGAGGGCCAGCCACCATCAGGGAGTTCTTCTTGGAGTAACCATTCATAAGCGGCTTCTGCACGTCTATCAGTGGCGTATCCCGCCCATGCTAGTCCTAATAGTGGTAAAGCTGTCTGAACGGGTATTGCATGATATTTAACGTCAGCAGATCGAGCACCATCAAGCACGGCACCCTGTGTGATTAGTGGGAATGCGCCATCAGCTTGCTGTTGGGAAAAGAGGAATTCTGCTCCACGTTTGATTGCTGGATGCTTAGAATCAATCCCGAAATATCCTAATCCCATCAGCGCTTGGGCGGTCATTCGAATACGTCCCAAGACAGCTCCACCGCCTTCACCAGGTCTGAAAGAACCATCCTTGTCCTGCAGGGCGAGGAAAGCTTGCACACGTGGATCATTGGGTTGGAGTTTTCGTAACTCTTCAACTTCAGGATCTGATTTGGAACGGTGTAATAAATCGCGAAGCACCAGAAGGCGCAGACTTGGCGAAGGATCTGCAAGGAGAAGCGGTATCCAAGTCATTCTTTTCCCTCCAGAATTTCTCGAAGATATGGGGCAGTTGGCGTATCAGATTCTGCTACAGCCTCTGGGGGGCCTTCTGCGATAATTTTTCCTCCATCAGGGCCACCTCCAGGTCCCAGCTCAACAATCCAATCACATGCTGCTAGAATATGGGGGTGATGTTCTACGACGATCACGGTGTGTCCAGCATCAACGAGTCTATGCAAGACGGTAATCAGTTGGGCGACATCTTCCATGTGAAGACCAACCGATGGTTCATCCAGAATGTAAAGAGTTGGTTCCTTGGTTTTCTTTTGGAGCTCCTTGGCAATTTTGAGTCGTTGAATCTCTCCTCCTGATAATGTATAGCTTCGCTGATTCCACACTAGATATCCTAACCCTACTTCTTTCGCTAGTTTAAGTGAATTCGCGATCTGTGATTCATCCTTGAACTGTTCATAGATTTCGTCTAGTGTCAGTTGATTGAGTTCAGGGAGAGTAATTCCCCTAACATGTACATTCCATGCTTCGGGTCGATATCCAGTACCTCTGCAAGTTTCACATTCCACTAGTTCATTTGGTAGAAACCCCATGTCAAGTCTCAGCATTCCCCTTCCCTTACAAGCTGAACAGCCACCTGTAAGATCCTTTTCGCCTAGTCCTAAGGCTTGAGCATCATCACTTTCAATGAAAATCTTCGCCATAGGCTTTAATAGATTAAGGAAACTTGCTGGGCTCCGAATACCCCGCCGGGACTGGTCCACAATAATACAACGCTTTGGCTGACCTGTTATGGAATCATGGGCACCCGGTTCAAGAGGCTCTCGCGCAAAGGACGATGAATGGAGTTGTTTGAAGAGTGCTCGACCCACAGTATCAATGAGGAGTGTACTTTTCCCAGAACCAGAGACACCACAGACACCTGTAAATGCATTGAGTGGAAATCTGACTTCGCTGCCTTTCAAATTATTTTCACAAGCACCTTTCACAGTCATCCAATTTTGAGGTAGCCATCTTCGACTCGTATCCATCCATTGTATTAGACCCTTTTCTAGTGAGCCAGACCGAACATTTTCGCTACGTAACCATTTTCCGGTAATTGTGTTTGCTTGAATAATATCGGATGGAGTTCCTTCTGCGACAACTTCTCCTCCAAGTGCTCCAGCTTTTGGTCCCAAATCAATCACATGATCCGCAGCTCGAATAAGGAGGAGATCATGTTCGACAACGATTATTGTATTGCCTTCATCTCGGAGTTCCTGTAAGGCTTCAAGGAGTGCTTCTAGCTCGGATGGATGCATACCTCTTGAAGGTTCATCGACGAGAATCGTTATCGAGGTTAGGTCACTTCCTAAGAGACTTGCTAGTTGAATGCGTTGGGCTTCACCTACTGATAATGTACCTATGGGCCGGTTCAAATGCAGATAGCCTATTCCAACTTGGCGCAAGAATCGTAAACGGCGATGAATGGTTGCAAGGCTTGTTTCAACCAGCGGAATATCATCGGGAATCGGAGGAAGTTGAGAAAGAATTGATTCCAGCTGAGTTAGAGGGAGTTCACTGAGTTCAAATATATTCTTTCCTTCAAGGGTGACCGCGAGAAATTCTGGGTGCAAACCTGCACCTTGGCATTCGGGGCAGGTAACCTCCTTTGTGTATGTTCCATGGATATCATAGTGGAATAGCCAGCTCTCATCTTGGTAGAATCCTTTCCACTTCCACTTGGTTTGTCTTTCTTTTCCTTTCCAGCGCCCGGTGGATTTACTGATGTATGTGAAATGATAGGTTTCGCCATCTCCGTAAAAGAAAACATCTTGAGCCTCTTTTGACATTTTGTTCCAAGGTGTTTTGAAGGGGTCAAATCCATATCGCTTCCCTAATTCGGAGATTATGGGCTGATCTTTACAGAGGTAGGTCTTAGGCCAGTAACCAGGTGAATACATCGCCCCCGCGCAAAGTGGTTTCTCCGGATTTATAATGAGCTTCTCAGGCTGGGGGAGGCGTAAAATTCCTAACCCATCACACTTCTCACAGGAGCTTACCCAATGGGCTGAAGAAAAATGCTGGGGCTTCGCAATCTGAGCAGTGACGTGACATTCAGGGCATTGCCATTGGTCATCACGTTGCATGTCAGCACCGCATTTCATGCATCGGCGTTTTCCCAAAGCTGAAAAAAGGTTGGCTAGATGAGCACTAATTTCTGTTAACTCCCCCACACTATTTCGTCGAGTAAATTGGGGAATTTGACTCCAAAGGTGGGCTCGGTGCGCAGTAACAGTTAGTGTAACACCAAGTCCCATAATTGAATCGACAATTGCTTCAGCTCCTTCACGGATGCCTTGGCGTTCATACATTGAAAGCGTCTCTAAGTATCTCCGTCGTGCTTCCGCTTGCAAGATATCTTGAACCAAACTCGATTTGCCAGAACCTGAAACTCCCGTCACCACGGTCAGAGAGTCTTTTGGAATATCGACATCAATTCCTTTCAAGTTATTTACCCGTGCGTTTCGTATTTTAATTACTGGTACTTGGTCTCGAACTTTTTTCTTGGCAGTTTTTCGTGGGTGTACTTTAGTCTCAGTCTTCAACGTCTGTCCAGTCAAAGAGGAGTCAACTGATTCAAGCTGAGCTGGTTCCCCCTCGTAGAGAACCTCACCTCCCCGAGGTCCGGCACCTGGTCCAAGGTCAATAATCCAATCGGCAGCCCGCATGAAATCGGTATTATGCTCAACAACGACAATTGTTGCTCCATGTTGAACCAACCGATCTAATACAGCCAAGAGTCCGTTGAGATCTTTGGGATGGAGTCCAGTAGAAGGTTCATCAAGCACAAGGAGTTGGTTCGTTAGCCTGTTTCGCCCTAGATACTTAGTGAGTTTGATACGTTGGGCCTCTCCTCCTGAAAGTGTGGGAGACGGTTGACCAAGTTCTAAATATCCCAGCCCCACATCCATGAGGGCTTCGAGAATACGCTGTGCGGCTTCCCGTTTCGCAGGAGTGAGGTATCTCGATTTGCTGAGTTTCTCATCGATTTCAGCAATTGGGAGGGCATAGAAATCCGCAATATTGAGTTGTTCACCATTAAATTCAACATGGGCAGAAAGCACTTCGGGGCTAAACCGTTGTCCAGTACAACCCTCACAAGGCAACCAAATCGATGGGAGATATTGCATTTTCACTTCACTGGCACCAATACCCTTACAGACAGGACAAGCGCCCTCAGGACGATTAAACGAAAAATGCGACCTTGATAAGCCGGTTGCTTCCGCAAAGAGATCACGGATAATATCCGCTAGCTTTGTATATGTCGCTGGATTTGAGCGTGGATTTCGACCGATCGGGCTTTGATCCACTAAGACTGGTTTGATGATTGGTCCTTCAATTTCCTCACATCCAATAGCTTCCTTTTTGGAAAGCGAGGGAACTAAGACATACTCAACAAGGGTGCTTTTACCAGAACCGGATACTCCTGAAATCACGGTAAGTCTTTTCAAGGGAATTGAAATCTGTATATTCTTCAGATTATGTTTGTTGGCTTTTTTGATTGTAATGAAGCTGTCCGGCTTAGGGCGTAGCTTTGGAGTTGTGACTCGTTCGCGGAGACTGAAGTATTGTCCTGTTGCAGTATCAGCGAGCCACAATTCAGCAGGAGACCCGTTGAAGACAATTTCTCCGCCACTTTTTCCAGCCCCCGGTCCTAAATCAATGGCATGATCAGCTGCCGCAGCAGCAACTCGCTCATGTTCAACAAAAATCACTGGACCCGCTAAATCTCGAAATGCTGGAAGAAGCCGGGCAATATCTGCAGGATGTTGCCCAATCGTTGGTTCATCCAAGACATGGATGATATCTTCCAATCGACTAGACAATGATATCGCTAGACGTACTCGTTGGGATTCACCACGTGAAAGAGTGGGTGATGCTCGGTTCAGCGAGACATACCCTAATCCAACTTGTTCTAATGCATCCAAGCGTCGCTGAATCTCCGAATGTAAACGCTTAGCGGTCGTGGGGAACGGCATGTTCTTAAAGAGTTCACAAGCTTCTTCGACCGAAAGTGCTAGCAACTCGGGTAATTGGAAACCCTCCCACCGAACTGAAGCAGCCTGCGGATGCATACCTGTCCATTTACATCGTTCACACCCTTTCCTTTTGCAATATGGACACGGTTGGTTGAAATGGGTAGGTCGTAGCTCTCGAAATCCTTCTCCACAACTACTGCAAATTTGCATCGTCGTTAGATTTAATGACAATTGCTGTCCTTGTACCTGAACTGCACCAGAACCCAAAGCAGTTGCCTGCTGAGTGAACGCACGTATCTTTTTCACTGATGATTTCGCATCGATTGATCCAAGAACGATTTCAATGGAATGAGGTTTTGAAGCATCTAATGGTTTTCCGGTCCATTCTGTTCCATCTACAATGATTTGGTGTTTCTCAAATTCTCCATCCAATGCAGCGAGGAGTGTTCTATGGCTTCCAAGGACATTTTGCAATAGAGGTGCATACACTTTCAGTGACTCTTTCTTAGATAACATGGTTAATTGTTCAATTATTTCATCTTCAGTTAGCACTCCTAACGGTGCATCACACTGTAAACAATAGCGGATTCCAAAATTTGCATAGAGTAATCGGAAAAATGGATGCAATCCTGAAGCGGTGGCAAGAGTGGATCCCGGATTGCGATTGAGTAAATTCTGGCCAACTGCAATAGCAGGACCAAGACCAGTGATGGACTCAACGTTCGCAGGGCTAAGCCGTTGGCCTCCACGTCCGTACAAAAAAACATCCAAGAATCGCCGATTGGCTTCATGGTATACTGTGTCAAACACCAAGGATGTTTTTCCAGACCCAGAAACTCCGGTAACTACCGTAAGCCCATCACCGAATTGAATATCGATGTTTTTCAAGTTGTGTTCACGTGCACCCCTAACGTGGATGTCCATCTACATCGTCCCAGAATTATCTAAAGCTTATTCTTAGTTGTTGTAGTTACACGAAGAGTCTTCTTAAATGTATAAAACGAAACAGAGACAATACTAAAAGTAATTCACTTTTCGAATACTCACGCTCCATGAACGGTGAATCGACTTGGAAGGCATACTGCTAGGTAAAGGGAAGAAGTTGCTCCTCATGGGTAGCAAAGCCTTCGAGAGGCCTGAACTTCCCCAGATGGTAAAGCATCAAATTGATGCTGCCATCAAACACACTATGTCAATCATCGTGGGCGAAGCGAAAGGCGCTTGTCGCCTCTATCAAGACTATCTTCACAAAATAAAGTACCGAGATGTAATCGTTGGTCATGCCCGTAGTCTACGATATAATGCTGGTGATTGGTCTGATATCAAATATGGCGATGATCTCCGTGAACGAGAACGAAACATGATTGAAGACTGTGATACAGCAATTGTAATTTGGGTCAACAAAAGCAGTGTAATCGCTGGGAACCTTGAACGTCTCAAATGGCTAGCAAAACCCACATTTCTTTATGAGTGTTCAACCTATTCGAATGATGAATCTTCAGGACCTCTCAATCCGAACCGAATCTATGAACCATTTCTTTATCGAAAACTCCGTCAAAAATATGGCAACCCGGCTATCCGAAAATACGGCTAGGTCATTAAGCGAAGCGCAATCCCGGAAAAGCTTTCAACCCTGTTAACTCACGCTTTAAATAGCATCATCGGTTCGTGCCTCATGGGGATATCGATGTCTGAACATCTTTACATTCCTTTAGACCAACTGGATCCTGGATTCCAGCAACTCATCCCAGCCGGCGCAACCATTCTATATACTACCCGTGCTGAAGTACTCAAGCGAGGAATGGGTGCCCACAAGAAATCCGGTTCTGTCGCGGTCACTGATCAAGGCATCGCCTTTCACGCTGCGAAATCCGGTCTCTTTGACGTCACATTAGTATCCATGGCTGCCGGCGCGCTCGCAGGGTTCATTCCCTGGGAAAACATCGAAAAGTTCGGTAACTACAAAGACAAAATCCAAGTCAAACACACCATGCCAGACAATCCCAAAAAGAAACTGGAATGGTTCTTCAAGTGTGAACGGTGCAAAGACCAAGGCGAAGAGAAGAAAGATTTCGAAGGCCGCAAGAAAGGCTTCGGACCCTTCGTTGAAGGTCTCTATAAGCAGAACAAATAACTACATCATCCAGGAAGAGGCCTAGAAGGCTTCCTTCTAGCCTCTAAATCTTATTTTTTTGATAACCTATCTATCTTATTTCTTTGGGCTACGCTTGATTGCAATAAGCTTCTTCAAGTCTTCTAAAATCGAGTCATCGACGACGCGAATCCATATCCACTTTCCATCATGTAGCTTCTTTGTGTTTTTAAATACCTCAACGATGGACGGCTGGAACTCGGATTGGCTGGTAATGAACTTACCAATCTCCTGCTTCCCAAAAACGATGAGAAAGCTGAAACTTAGTTTTTCAGGGAAGATGGAAACAAGTGTCCGTTTAGTCTTCCGATATCGAACCAGCCACCCATATTTGTCTCCGTAATACAAGATCTCTCTATTTAGTTCATAATTTGAGCTGAGATACGCATTGAGGTGATTCCATGCCTTTACAGCATCAGAATCCTCAATGAAGGACTGAATTTCAGCTTCTGTTAGTTTACGAGTTCTATCAAACATACGTTGATGAGGCTCATTTTCGATCATTAACATTTCATCCCAATTCTCAGCACAGTTTTGGTCCTGAGACTCATACTTATAGCTGGATATTAAAGCATACGGGGTTTGTGAATATAAACCTCTAATCACTTGGCTTATGTAATAGATAACACACCATCGTCTACATCAGCTGGAAGGTGACTAAATGCCAGTTTATATTACCGAAACACCCGATCTGTTTGGCTTGATTCTCAAACAGCAACTCGAATCCAATGAGCAATTATACCATTCCATAGAACGAAACGATGGCTATATCGACTGCGCAAATACTCAGAGGTATTTTGGCTCATGGGATGATTGGTCAGCAAACGAACGAGCGCTTCTTGAACACGCTAAGTCATCGATTCTCGATATTGGGTGTGGTGCTGGTCGTCATGCGCTCCATCTCCAAAACCAAGGATTAGAGGTCGTTGGATTGGACTTTTCCGAAGGCGCTGTCTACGTGTGCAAAAAGCGTGGATTGAAAAGAATCGTGCTAGGATCAGCCTGTAATTTACCTTCCTTCAAGCAGAAGTTTACCACCTTCTTGCTTCTGTTCAATAATTTTGGTATCTGTGGAGATCCTGTCAATACCATTAAGTTACTCCAAAATCTATACCAGCTTGGTACACCTAACGCTAGAATACTCTTGTCATATGCTGATGTGTCAAAAACGACGAATCCATTCCACCTTTCCTTTCATAAGCGAAATCTCGCCGCAGGACGCCGCAAAGGCGAAATCACCATTCGCTTCCGATACCAGGGTTATGTTGGATCCTGGTTCACCATCTGGCTCCCTACTCGCCAAGAATTCCAAGACACTGTGCAACACACAGGTTGGAAAATTCACATGGACCTTGAAGAGAAGGGATTTCACCACGTGATGCTCATCAAGGCAAAATCAAAGCAAATAACCACGGAGTAGCCAGAGAATGGTACTTATTGAGGATTATTCTCATTTTGGGGCAACAGAAAGAGTAGCTGGTGCCCTTCGTAATATTCTGGACTACCATGGTATTGTTGCGCCCCATAGCAAAGAGGCATATACCGAAGCCCTGCTTATGGGAATTGGAGGTGGGTTAGGCGCTGAATATGCCACCTGGGCCTTCATGGGCATTGATCCCACCCGTCCCCGTAAAAACAAACTCTATCTCCGCTTCCATCATGTGAAAAACTATATTGAGAAAAAAGAAGAAACCTTCATCCAAAAAATCGCAAAACGCATCGGAGCTCAATTAACTGTCAAAGAAACAGCAAGTCGAGAACGCGCTGACCAATTTCTCTTCGACTCCCTCATGGCAGGTAATCCAATAATTGTCCAATTATCTATTTGGCAGAGTATCTACTCTCGCCAAGTAGTTAGTGACAGATATCACGCAAATCCAAAGCTGTTTCCCCAACTGCTCTATGACGAGTTCGTCTTATTCCTCCCCTACTATTCCCTCCCCTATCCGTGGATTTCAGGACATCTGGCAACAGTATATGGCATTAACGAGGACACCAAACAAGTATATCTCTCCGATTACAGCAACCAACCCGTAACTATCAGTGTCCAGCAACTTACTGACTCCCGAAGCATTATCAAAGGCTGGAAAAACGCAGCATTTTCCCTTAGTCCGCCAAAATCCGCCCCTGATTTAAAGAAAGCAATTCGACAGGGAATCACTGACTGTGTCAAAAGTTTACTCCACGACAAAACCGTCATTTCTGGAGCTCATCTCCGAACAAAAGCCTGGCACGCAATAGCAAACAGCATTAGTAACTTCTCAGAAAAAACCGGGTGGTTGACACTTTTCAGCGAACCCTGGCAGCTCTTCGACACACTTACTCGTATTCATGCCCAAATCGCCTTTCACAACAGTGATGGTGGAGCCCTCCGATCATCATACGCAGATTTCCTAGAAGAAGCAAGCGAAATTCTGAAGAAACCCAACCTCAAACCTATCGCGCACAGATTTTCAGATATAGGAATCATGTGGGACGAAATCGGAACAACAGCCCTCAACGACGATATTCCAGAACTCCTCCACGCAAGACAAACAGCCCTTAACTGGCACAACACCTTCAAAGTCCATGGGGACACAAAATCAACCATCCTTGCTGCTCTCAGTAAGGATCTTCAAAGTATTCGAAGCGAATTCTCAGAAGAACTCCCACTTACTCATCGTGAACTCACCACTCTCTTTGAAGAATTGGGTGCTCGATTTCATGAAGTCTATGAGGCCGAAACAACAGCGCTACACGCGTTACGGCAAGCAATGAAGTGAAATTATCTTACAACTACAGGACAACCAGGGCAATCAAACTGCTCACGCATGGGACAATCAGTGCAATTCGATCCACACACAGCGTGATAGGAGACCAAGGACATCTCGCACATTTCATACCACATTTCGAGACAACCTCGCTCATTACAAATCACCCAGGAAAAAGAGAATGACTCCCTCCAATAGTATCAGGCCCTATTATATAATGAGGGAGTCTAGCCACCAATTGAACCGATTAAATCGCGATGCATCTGAAGAAGCACTGTATCCCACCACCAGAAACAGCCCGCTCCATGTCCTTCTGATAAATCCGAAGCGTGAACCCCGCATGTACTTCTTCTTGTTCACCAACTTTCCGGTAACCCAGTTTCTCGTAGAAGTGATGATTTCGCGTATGCCATTCCGGAGTATCTAAGATCCAACGCTTTGCTGCGAAAGTCCGGTGCACATAATCCATCACATATGAACCAATGCCCTGATTCTGAAACTCCGGATCAAGGAAAATCGTTCCGAGAACATTCGACCCTTTCTCTGGGTAATCCATGAAGATGAGGAACACACCGATAACTTGTTCTCCTAGCTGAATTTTCCAGCACTTTCCAGTCTGCATCCACTGTTGAAAGAACCGCCCATCATTGTATCCATCAGGGCCACCTTCAGGCTCTCCACGGAACCGTTGTGAATCATCATCAAAGCTGCGTGTCATCACCTCAGTCATTACCGGAATATCCTTTTCAGTCGCTTCAAGAAACTGCAGCTGTGTCAAATCTACTTTCACCATCCTGTAAATACCTCCGTTCTAACCTCGTTTCTCATCTGCGAAAATCCTCTACTTTGTAATCGGATAGTAAAAGTCCATAACTAGATCGGCACCTGCATCCGGATCATGAGGTTTCTCAAGACCGGGGTGAGCTCGATATTTGTACCCCTGTTCCTTTGCCCATTGCCCTAAGCGCCACCAGGATTCGAGAATTCCTCGTTCTTTGAAGAATTCAGATTCTAATTCCTCTTTCAACACACAAGTCGTTACAGCATACACGCCGCCTTCAACTTCTTTTACTTCGACTACTTCATCTGACTCGATGTCATCACCCACACGAATCCAGAACATATAGCCATACTCGCGTTTTCCTTGTTGTGGAGGCGGTTCATTAAACCCGAAGACAGGGTGTTTTTCTAAATCTCCTAGCAGACCTTTCTCTTCTGCCCAAGCTCTCATTTTTGCCCAAGCTTGGATTTCGGGTGTTTCGCTGATAACGACTACACTTGCTACCCGCATCGGGGGAAGTGTTACAATACGAATGTCTTTTTCATCCATCTTTTTCACATTCCTTTCAAACACGTCCAGAAGACTACTGAATTTCTTTTATCGGTTGATATAGGTCCAGCACCAGTTCCTTGAAGGGGACATCTTGATCGTGGGGTTTTTCTAGACACTGACGTGATTCATCATTCTCGTATTTCTCACTGAGAATCACCCAGTCGACGAGCTTCTTCCAAGATTCTAAATATCCATGTTTCTTTCCAAAGTCGGATTGCATTTCTTCCCAAGGTTTACACGTAGTTACAGCGAATAAGCCCCCCTCATAGTCCTTGGCTTCTATTTCCCCTTCGCCCTTGAATAGGGAACCCATTCGAATCCAGAACTCGTATCCATACTCCTTTTGTCCTGGAGAAGGATTCGGGTTATTGAATCCAAAGACTGGGTGTTTGTTATAATCGTCCAGCAATCCTTGAGGTGCTGCCCAAGCTTGCATTATTTTCCAGGCATCAACTTCTGGTGATGCACTAAACGCTCGAACGCTAGCTACACGCATGGGTTCGAGCTCTACTACTTGTACAAACAAATCTTCAATCTCCTTCTCTTTACGTAACGCATAGATCTTCTCGATGTACCGCTTTGTCCGTGTCGATTGCAGCGTTTCGTATCGGTCAGATTCCAGATACGTGGAACTAATCGCCGTGAGTAATGCCTGGCCATCGGGGGTTATTTCATACTGCCCTCGTCCGGTTTGCTTAATCACATCTGCTTTCACAAGTAATGCCAGGTGATGGGATAACGCGGTTTTTCCTAAATCCGTGATTTCACGTAACTCACTAAACAATCGAGGACGAATGAGTAACGCGGATAATGCACGTAACCGCTTCTTATTTGCGAGGGCTCCCAGCACAATGACCAGGTCTTTTCCTAGTTTTCCAGTCACGTTCCAGGCTGTTTCAGTATCCATAGTGTTCATGAGAATGATCCCAGCAGCTGAGCTGGGTGCAGTTATCCCTTTTATTTGTTTCCTAATATTTGAACGTAAGAACTAATAACACTGAACAACAATGGGTTCCATTTCCACTCAAAGGGAGATTCGAAAGACGTACGTTCGTTCGACGTTTCCCTCAAACCCTGGTTGTTCTAGGCAACATCCCTCTTGATAACCCCGTTTCCGACAAATCGCTAGGGCTACAGGATTATAAGCATAGTATGCAATTTCGGTGTGTCCCCTTGTTCGCATGAGTATTTCAAAGAATTTGAAGAACTCCGAGCCGTATCCCTTTCCGCGGTGGGTCTGTTTTAGCCATACTTCGTGGAGTTCTACCAACTCTATTTTTCCTCCAAAGAGTTTTCGCAGCATCGCTTGATCATCAGGATTTCGGGAGTCACCTTTTCGATGTTCGTCCGTCGATGCTTTGTGCCACAGGGCATGACCGACGATTACAGCGTCTTCTCGCCAGATGATGAGTTGGTCGGGATTCTGTTTGAAAAGCCTCAATCCGATTTTTCGATTTTCAGCTTTTTCTAGCACTTCTGCGTAATACTGGCTAAACTCATTTGGCTCACATCCTAACTCGAACTTTATAGGCATCCTTGCAAATCTCCAACTCGCTGTGAGTGGCTATTCATGATATTCGTATTAAAATATACTTTCATAGTAAGCACTTCTCTCGCGTTGACATCATGATTAACTATTGACCAAATCTTTTCCGATCTGTCTAGCGCGCTCAAGTATCTGCGGTGAATTTCGAACTGCATCACGTCGATCCGAGCCAGGCGCAAGAACCGTAGCGATGTGTTTCATGTTCAAATAACTGAAAATGTCTTCGAACATAGCTAGCGTATGTTGAGCATAGCTCTCAGAACCACCTCCCATGGGAATGGCCAAAATGACCTTTTTCCCGCGGAAAGTCGCTCGAGAAATGCTGACCCAACGATCCAAGAATGCCTTGAATTGCGCTGAAGGACCCCACCAATAAATGGGTGTGCCTAACACCCACACCACACTCTGTTGCATTTTTTTCGCGACGTTATTCATGTCATCTTGCTGCATACATTCGTGGGTCTTTGAACAGGCAAAACATCCCTTACATGGTTGAATATCTAACTCATCTAATATCACCAATGCAGTAGATGCGCCAGCCTGTTCGGCACTTGAAAGAATTTCTTGGACTAGGGTTTCGGTGTTTCCATTCCGACGGGGGCTTCCACTAATCCCGAGAACCTGTGGGTTATTTGTCATCTTCAATGCTCCCGTCTTAATCGAATTCCATTTTACAACAGGGATCTCCATCTAGAATGCTGCCAGCTCGTTTCATTCGTAGATCTGGATTGTAGGCTTTTAACAACGCAAAGTCCACCTCGCAATATAACCGTCCAAGGTTCTCGACTCCACGATCGATCCACGCTTCAGCATAGCAACAGTAGGTTGTTCCTTCGTCACTATATTCCCAACCACTCGTTGGGAGGTCATAAAACTTTGAGAAATTTTCCATTGTTAACTCGAGATTGGCTTCCAAGACTTTTTCCCGAATTGCATGACCTCTTTCTGAACCGTAGCTGTGTATTGCTTTCAAAACGAGGTTTTTACCGGCAGCTTCGCCTAGCTCGTCAACCAATGTCTTGGCGAAATGGTAGAAGAGTAATCCAACCTGGTTCCCGACTTTCCGTACTTGTCGGGCGCATTCTTCTTGTGAAATCTTATCGGTCATCATCGATTCACCTTGAGCATTAATAACTCGGCTTTTAGAAGGGCGTTGGGCTTTTTCTGGGTTGTTTAGATATTAAACTTCACATCCTGACAGAAAGCCTTATATCATAGTATTAGAGAGTGTTCTCACTAACTGAGAATATCCTGTCGCGCGGTGAACTCACTTTAATTGAATTGAGTCATCGAGCCATCGCTGGGACACAACACCATATTCTAATAGTCACAAAAGGTGACCTCATCGGGTGAGTCCCCCTTTAATACGCTCACACAAGTGAGTCTATGGAAACAGGATACTCCTCAACCGGTGGAAAACTATGGGCCGTTATAGCCGTATGCTCGGATTCACTGAAGCGTCACCAAAAGCGACGCGACTTGCCTCAGTGGTCTTACTATTAGGCTCCGCTTGGTCCATTGCATTCCAACTCTCAACCACTTTCTGGATGATATCCATTGCCACCGTACTTGGGGGTGGCGACTTCCTATTAGGCATGGCGATGGTGGGTATTCTTGTCATTATTCGGATCGTCGTACAAGTCGTCTTAGATTATCCCACTGGCGGACTCGGGGACCTCATTGGGCAACGCTGGATCCTCGCCTCAGCACTTATCTGCTATGCCATCGCCTTCTGGCTCACCGCCTACGCAGTCGCCGTTGTCTATGTGCCTTTCTTCGTCTTTGTAGTCATCTACGCTCTGATGGGATTAGGCGCTTCACAAGAAAGTGGCGCGATGCCCGCCTGGTTTGACAACAACTACCGGGTAGCGATGCCCAATGACAAGGATCGGAAACAATATGGCGTTTTTTGGTCACGGGCGGGAATGGTCTTCCAACTGATTTCAACTCTCGTCTTAATCCCTGGTAGCTTGCTAGCCTTTGTTCTTGGGCGCTATTGGGTCTTTCAACTTCAAGCAGTCTTCTTCGTCTTCTTAGCTCTCCTAGCTCTTGTCCTAATTCGTGATTTTCCTGGCGCCAGGAAAAAGGAAAGTGAGCGAGCAGGATTCCGCGAATATGGCAGACTCCTCAAAGATGGCATTCGATTCATGGGCTCTTCACGGTTCGTCACCTTCACCATGGTCGGTGAAATGCTCATGTGGGCCATCGGCATTGTCTGGTGGGAGATCCTCCTGTTTCCACTCTATTTCGGGTACCTATTAAGTGATATTGCAGTGTCTGCCTTCAGGACATCAATGTTTGCGCCTATGGTGGTTGCTCAGGAACGGAGTGGCATAGTCTCTCAACGCTTTGACCCCAAGAAGTGGATTCCTCGATTACGGTTTATTCAGTTTGGCAGTATCGCTTTCTTCATGGGTCTTGTAGCTATTACGGCTATCTTCCCCTTACCTACACCTGCAGCACAGTTCATCACCTTGTTTATTCCGTTCACTGTTTTGCCTTTCATGGTTTTACCAATTGTCTCGATTATTCCCGTTGTTTTGATTTGGGTGGTATTCGTTGGAACAGACGTTCTCGGTCGAATGGCAGAGGTGCTAAGTGGAAGAGTAATGTTGGATGTCTTTCCGAACCGCATTCGAAATTGCATGTATAGTCTCCGTCCGACGATTGCGTTTCTTCTCTCAATTCCCTTAATCTTTGTAATCAGCCAACTGCTGCCAATCTTTGGGTTTCCAATTGTGTTTTTCATTGCAGCGATGGTAGCTCTTACAGGAGCAATTTTGATTCGTAAGGGCTTTTCCTATCCGATTCCGAAAGACGAGTCGATCGAAGAATTACTCGGAGAAGTTTCTGATGAGGTTCCGGTGATTCCTGAGGCTGGGATTCCAGAGTTGCCAATTCCCGCAGAAATTCCTGCTCAGACCCAAGAACGAATTGATAAGGCCGCAGTTATCCCTGACACAACTCGGGTTGCTGAGGAATCGAGTGGGTAATCTATTTTGTCCACGCAAAGTTATTTGTCTGAAGTTGAATTTTGGCGCCACGGATAGCGTCTAGGTATCCATCGGGGCACATTAGCTTTGTAGGTACGATATTCGTCACCAAAGCGTTGTTCAAGGTCTGGTTCTTCCCACCGAATAAACCAGATATGATTCATTGCCCAGAATAAGGCAAACCAGAAGAAAATAAATAGAGATCCCAAAAAGATGGCTTCGCCTAACAAGACAAAGAGCACACCTAAAATCATTGGATTCCGTACATATTGATATAGGCCTACAACAACAAAATGCTGGGTGGGTGCCCAGGGAGCTAGGGTGCCTTTTCCGACACGGGCGAAAGTCCGATTGGTTTTGTATAGAGTCACGAGTCCCAAAATAATGGGAACACTTCCCACGAGGAAGGTGATCCAGGTCACAGGATAAAGAAGCAACCACGGCCATCCGATCCACACTGATAATAGGAAGAGTAATGCTGGAATAATCACATTTACGGTGAACGGGAGAATCAGTATGGCAGTAAGATGTTGCCTTTTAGACATCGTTGGGTTCACCGGTCATGTTCTTTTTTTAAGATTTAAAAGCGTTTGAAGTCCAGTAAGTTTCTTGGTAATTACTTTGACAAAACTAACTATAAATGAGTTCAAGGGTCCAATTGCCTACGAAATCGCTCATCAACTGGAGGGCATGTGGACGATGACCCGCGAGGCTATTGAACTAATTCCTGATAAAAAATGGGCTCAGGGTGTTGAAACAGACAAGGAGTGGTTTTATTCACTTCGTGTTTATCATATAATTGAAACAGCTGAGTTCTATTCCCGTGATACTCATGAAGGGATGCAGTGGGGAGCACGGCTGGGGAAGATTAATTGGTGGGAAAGCATATCGCACAAAGAAGCCGCAGAAAAAGTCGAGAAAGGCGATATGCTCATCTACATGGATGAAATTGCGAAATACATCCGAGAGAGGCTCAGAAACTTTTCTGACCAAGACTTACGGGAACAAGATGGATTCCATTGGTTTGCTTCAATTCGTGAAAAATACATATACCTTATTCGTCACAACACCTATCACCTTGGTGAACTCACCATGTTCCTTCGAACACTGGGGAAGGAACGGATTAAATGGGACTAGCTGATTTAGTCGAGGAACTTCTACGCTCATTAATACCGGCTGAATTATGAAATTAGGCTCTTATCCTATTGAGGCTGCATAATAATGGATGACTATTATGAAACGAATAAACGGCGGTGGGATGAATTAGTAGCGATTCATGCCCAGTCGGAGGAATATGACCTCAAGGGATTTCTTGAGGGGAAATCCAGCTTGCATCAAGTGGAACTCGATGCCTTAGGCGATGTCTCAGGTAAAACGTTACTTCATCTCCAATGCCATTTTGGACTCGATACCATCAGCTGGACACGGCTTGGTGCAACAGCAACTGGTGTTGATTTCAGCGACACCGCCATCGAACTTGCCCAGGAACTTGCTAAACGTGTTGGTGCTGACACGCAGTTTATCTGCAGTAATCTCTATGACCTCCCGAAGATTCATCAAAAACAATACGACATCGTCTTCACTAGCTTCGGTGTCTTATGCTGGCTCGCTGATATCACTGGATGGGCTGAAGTGGTTGCCCACTTTCTGAAACCTAGAGGCACATTCCTAATTGTTGAAGGGCATCCATTCTTCTGGGTCTTTGACAATGATCATCCCACGGATCTTAAGATTAAGTATTCTTACTGGCATTCGGATGAACCCCTCAGTTATGATGAACCAGGGACCTATATTGACACGGATATGAAGTTGACAAATACGAAAAGCTACGAATGGACTCATACCGTTAGTGATATTCTCAATGCAATAATCCAAGCAGGGCTCGTAATTTCAGAAGTTTACGAATTTCCTCATTTACCATGGAAGCCAATACCTTTTGCAAAGAAACACCAAGACGGGGAATGGCGATTAGACGGGGATCTGCTTCCACTTAGTTGGAGTATCAAAGCCGTCAAACCCGGTAAATAATTGGAACTCTAATAAGGTGAAATGTTCTACCCTGGAGGATAGGCTTTTGTTTTTCTTGAAAGTGAGAAGGTTGCCTATTCTGGCATTTCTTTCTGTGCACTTTCAATCCACACTTTGACCTTGTCTTTGGTAATCTTGTAACCTTTCGGAACCTGGACGCGACCGAACTTCTCTGCAGTGGATACTTTGTTGTAAAGATCCTCTGGATCCACAACAGCTAGCTCTTCGATGCTAGTGATGTTTGCTCCTAACACAATGCATTCGGCATCTTCATTGGACACATCATCGAGCCAGGTAAGTCGTGCCATCGCAATCCATTTCTGAGCCACAATGAATTTTACTCCGGCTAATTCGACAACGATTTCAGGTTTTGAAAGAGCGAGGTCTTCCACGTAATGTATTCCACCTTTCTTGAGTTGTTCCGAATAGGCTTTACCAATGCCTTCAACTGTGCTAACTGGGAGTTGCTTCTTACCTGGTTGTGGAAGCAGCACTTCAGGAACAAATTCCTCTGGACCAGAAGCCACTTCATCTTCCTTCACTTCGACACGGGTCTTGACAGTCTTGGGTCTTTTCGAATCACGCGCGGTTACAGCAATCACAATTCCACCAATAAGTACAATAATACCCAGTACTCCGAGTCCCAATCCTAGATTGAAATTGGTCGGCGCTGGGAGTAGGGAATATGCTGCAATCCCTACGAAGATCAAAAAGACACCAATGATGATGGCGACAACTGCCACTGTTTCATCTTTGAGATTCATGCTCTTTTCCTCCTTGTGTATAGCCGCCAGTATCAGAGCCCTTCATATAAATGCGATAGCTTTTACCTGAGGTTCCGGAAACCATAGGATTTTAAATTTGGTCCAAGCGGAGTTGAGTGAAGTGGATTAGTGTGATCCGATTTACTTCCTTTTATTCAGCTCTTCGGCTAACCGGGGTTTCTCTTGTTGTTTTGTGTTTACTACTCTCCGGTGTAGGGATCTCTTCAATAACCTCTGACAACCCGCCATTACTGGCGTTGGATATTCCCATTGGTGAGTCATGTACGATATTTACTGCCACAATTGGCAATCGTGTGTTGTTTGGGAACAATGAGGATTATCGGCTGTGGGGCATTTTCGCTTGGTTTGTTCCTGCTCAGACTATTAGACTCTATACAGGCGATGAATCAGTATATGGGGCTATCTTCTTTGGATTTGATGAGAATGGTGATGTTGCAGATGGCTATCCACAAGGTGGGATGAATGATCAAGGATTGTGTATGGATGGCAACGGGTTAGGACCTTATACTATTAACGCCCATTCTGAGCGAGAGCCACCTTCTTGTGCCTTGTTAGCTCAGGTCTTGTGGGAATGTGCTACAGTCGATGAAGTAGAAGCTTGGTTTCTCACCCATACAATTGGTAGCTCAATGAATTATCAACTTCATTATGCTGATGCGACTGGCGATGCCCTTGTCGTAAGTGCGGGTTCTGATCATGAAATTGCCTTTACGCGAATCGGATCCAATTCCTGTCTAGTCTCAACCAACATCAATGTTGCAGATCCATCGCGTGATGTCTATGATTGCTGGCGTTACAGCACGGCAATGGCTATGTTGACAGGGATTTCTTCGGAAAGTGCTCTCACTGTTGAAGCTTGTCGTGATGTGCTGAACGCGGTGCACCAGGATGGAACCTATGCAACAAAGTATAGCAATGTGTTTGATTGTGTGACGCGTGATGTCTACTTGTGGTATAATCGGGACTACTCTCACATCACCGCATTCAACTTGGATACCGAATTAGCAGCAGTCCAATCTGGTGTGGCTGGATTTCAGGAAAATGACCCACTGTTCGGTGCGTTCACTGTTAATGGGGATATTCATTACCGAAAGGTAGCAATAACAGATCTCCTTGGAAGCAACAATCCGATACAACCCATCCATCTACTGCTTTTCACTATAGCAATCCTCGCAATCGTAATTACAATTACTGCCATGGTCTTGTATCGTCGGAAGAGAAAAACCCTTGATGCGGTGACTTAAAACTCAATGAGCTGAGGAAGCTCTCTTGCCACTTTCACAGAAGTTGCGGCCTCTTTCGGGAGTGGAGCAATCCCCTCGAATCCAGTTTTTTCAACAAACTCAATCAACATTAATCGCATCGCTTCAGGATCCCATTTTGCCATCTTCTCTAGTGTATCAATACCCGCATCATAGTATAACCGTGCGCGAATTGCTTTCACGCCAGGTAATCTTGCCAAATCCGACAGTTTAACAAATTCTAAAATCGTTCCTTCTGATACACCGGTTTCTTTCGCGAGTGCTGCACGTTTCACCGGTGTCGCTCCATGCTCTCGCATTTGTTTCACATCACGAACCCCAACCGCTTCAAGTCGTGCAACAGCTTTAGAATCCACCCCTCGAAAATCCCGTAATAAAAAGGATTTCCGCGTTTTAGCCGTGCGTTCCTCACGCAACTCCGCTACTCGTCGGGCTAGTAAGCGATTACCAATAAACCGATAATAATATCGAATTCCCCACAGTTGGCCTTTGGCCGAGGTTTCCTCTTCACTTTCAAACCATTCGACGTACGCTTGAACATCTTCGGGGCTAGCATCCTCAATACCTTTGCCATCCGCAAATTTCTGAAGGTAGGCCTCATAGCTCCGAACGATTTTGACGATATTATCAACAGTGTGAGGTTTTCGTCCGCCCTGTTTCAAAAACTTCCGAAACGCTTCTTCTTTCAAACCCAACCCACCGACCATTACAAAATATCTGATGTGTGTACTTTTATTTGTTAAGACAGGTTTTGAAGACATGTATACTGATGCTGTAAAAACCCCGTTTTAATGGGCTTTTAGTAGCGTTTCTTTCAATCCTATGAATATATAATATACATCATGTATAAGGGACCATACTCCCTCGGGAGCTTAAGGGATGGACTCTAAAATGAAAAAAAATCGACTCTCTCTTCTAATGCTTTTCATCGTTCTTTTTGCGAGTCAATTTATTACTTACTCGCAAATACCCCCGAATGAACTCTCAGCGAAATCAGAAACAACACCAATTCACAACCCGTCTATCAACTCACTCCCACTTCCTGGCGCCCTCGATCCCCTCTGGACCAAAACCTTCGGTGGAGCAGGTCGGGAAGAAAGTCCCCTAATAATTGACGTCGGTGCTGGCGGCTACGCGATACTTGGAACCAAGGATACAGGCGCGATTAATGCTAGAGATTTCTGGTTGATCCGCACAGATGCTAATGGAAATGAGCTCTGGAACCAAACCTACGGAGGAACGGGTTGGGACGTCGCCCGTAACCTTGTAGAGGTGAGCACAGGTGGTTTCGCTCTAATCGGATACACGGAAAGCTATGGTGCCGGTGCTGAGGATATCTGGTTGGTTCGCGTTGATGCTGCTGGCAATCATCTCTGGAACACTACTTTTGGTGGATCCGGTGATGATAGTATAGTCTATGCTTTTGTTGAAGCGAGTACTGGTGGCTTCGCGATTGCTGCTGGAACAACTAAGTTTACCTCAGGAGACCGTGATGCGTGGTTGATTCGAACAGATGCCTCCGGAAATGAGCTCTGGAATCAAACCTACGGTGGGCCACAAGATGACTGGGGAGATTGGATGGTTGAAGCTAGTGGTGGAGGATTCACCCTACTTTGTACAACCAGTAGCTTTGGTGCAGGAGGACAAGATAACTGGTTAATTCATACGGATGCTTCTGGGAACCATCTTTGGAATCAAACCTACGGTTGGATTGGCAATGAAGTTTCTGCCTGTTTGATCGAGATCAGCGGTGGAGGCTATGCCTTTACATCAATTACGCGCAGTTTCGAGCCATATGGTGATGCCTGGTTTGTGCGAACTGACGCACTTGGTAGTCACCTGTGGAACCAGACCTTCAGTTACGCATATAACGATGTTCTTGCTGGTATCGCTGAGCTGACTAATGGCGAATTTGCCTTAGCCGGATGGTCTACTAGCTTTGGCAGTGGTGAGCGAGATCTTTGGGTCGTACGCACCGATGCTTCAGGCAATCTCTATTGGCATCATACCTACGGTGGTTCACAACCCGATTTTGGTTTAATAATTCTTGAAGTATCTGGTGGCGGGTTTATTGTTGCAGGTGAAACCGCAAGTTATGGCGGTGGTCTTGAGGATTTCTGGTTGCTTCGTCTGCCGGATCCCGATATTTGGTGGGTTACTGAACCAAGTAACCGAATTCAAGAGTTCGGACCGGCTTTTAGCTACGATACAACAGCTTCGGCTTTCACTGGCATCGATGAATACTGGTTGAATGACACATCGACTTTCGCGATCGACGGAACAGGCTTAATCACCAATAGCACACCCTTAGCTGTGAACATCTATCGGCTGCAAATATGGGCGAATGACACACTCGATAATCGCATCAACGCCAATATCACAATCACTATCGAAGCGGCAGCACCACCTGCATGGGTGCAAACACCAACAGACCAAACCCTTGAATTGGGACAGGATCTGAGCTATAATTTAGACGCCACGGATCGCTCCGGACTTGACACCTGGTGGATCAACGATACCACTACTTTTGCCATCGATACCTCGGGTCTTATCACGAACACTATTGCTCTCGCAGTAAAGGTCTACGGAATCCAAGTGTCAGTCAATGACACCTTGGGACACGTTCAAAGCGCAAGCTTCGCAGTCATAGTGGAAGACACGACTGACCCTGAAATTATCACAGATCAGGACTATTGGGAATTTAACTATGGTGTACCGGTTGCTGGGGTCATAATCGAAGCCAGAGATCTTGACGGTATTGGTAGTTGGGAGCTTTCTGATGTAACTAACTTCAGCTTCACCGTCGAATCCTCCACGAGTATTAGCATTACCAATTTGATTCATCTCCAATCGGGGGCATACATACTATCCATCACAGCATTCGACCCTTCAGGCAACTCTGACACGCATCACATCATCATATACATTCTGCCAGCACCAACATTCATACCTGGCTTCCCCATCGCTGCAGTTGCTTTGGGACTCCTTCTCTGTATGGGTGTTATTCTTTTCGTTCGACGACAAAATCGACGAATTCACTAATTACTTCAAAGCGCGGTCTTCCCGCGCTTCTCCTTCTTTCTTTCCTAAGTTTGTGCGAACCTTCTCAGGGCTTGGATATTGGTTTCTACATCTTCAGTGAGTAGCAGAAATTGGTTGCTCAATTCGGGAAGAAATGCCAGTTTCTCTGAGGCCATTCGAAGATAGTTTCTCATATTCTGTTCGTTATCTAATAGCGTTGACACAATTACACTAATCGATTGTTCGGACGCGAGTTGGAGCTCGATATTAAAGTCTTCGCGAATGAATCCATGAATTGGTTCAAGAATCATTTCAGTGACCAATTCGCGTCGAAAGCGTTGAAGACGTTTAACTAGTTTTGATTGCCGCTTTAACATCGATTGGAGGACTTCATGGAATTTTGATTCCACAGTCGCTTCCTGAGCCTGATGATAATAGGTTTTGGATTTTTCTGTTAATTCAATGGCAAAGGTGAGAATCGCACTGGTTGTCCCCAATTCCATAAGGCTCCCTCGTATTCTTCTTGGTTAGAACCATCGGATTATGACGACTTTATTTTCAGTGAAGAAGTTTACGGCATCTCGACCTTGTCCGTGTAGATCACCGAAGAAGGAATCTTTCATCCCTGAAAATGGAAATGAGGCAATTGGCGCTACGACACCAATATTGATGCCAATATTACCTGCTCGCACTCGGTATTGATACTCTCGAGCTGACTTGCCACTCGACGTGAAGATTGAGGAGGCATTTCCGTGAGGATTCTGGTGGATAATATCGATGGCTTCATCAAGATCTTTCACATGAATAATTGACATCACAGGCCCAAAGATTTCTTCTTTCGCAATTGTCATATCTGGTTTGACTTGATCAAATATTGAAGGTCCGATGAAAAAGCCCTGCGGATATTCGGGCACCTTGGCTTTTCGTCCATCAAGAATAAGTTTCGCCCCTTCTTTGATTCCAATGTCAATGTATTTTTTAACGCGTTCCAATGCTGCTTCAGTGGCCACAGGACCCATTTGAATCCCTTCATTCAGCCCATTACCAACAACAAGGCGTTTAGTCGCTTCAAGAACAGCTTCTTTGAGCGATTCATAAACTTCTCCAACTGCGAGCAATACTGCACCACTAAGACATCGTTGGCCTGAGTTCCCGAAAAAGGATCCCATGAGGTTGGGAACCGTTCTTTCAATATCAGCATCTGGCATCACTGTCAGAAAATTCTTGGCTCCTGCCTGAACCTGTGCGCGTTTTCCATGTTCCCCGCATTTCTTGTATAGGAGTCGACCAATCTTGGTTGATCCCACAAACGACATCCCTATCGTATCTGGGCTTTCAATTAGGGTATTAACAACCTCTGGACCCCCATGGACCAGGTTTAAAACGCCTTTTGGAAATCCAATCTCATCAATGAGCTCAAATTGCTTTGTCTGGCTGATGGGTTTGACCTCAGAGGGTTTGACAATATAGGTATTCCCGCAGGCAATCGCATATGGCCAGAACCAGCTAGGCACCATCCCGGGAAAGTTAAAGGGTGCCACGCAGAAGAAGACGCCCATCGGTTGTTTAATGAGCACTTCATCAATCCCACTCGCGATATCTTCGAAATTGTAACCCATCTGTAAATGTGGAATTGCTGCGGCCGCCTCTACGTTCTCAATTGTTCGCCGAAACTCCCCTCGCGCCTCATCAAGGATTTTGCCATGTTCAATTGTGATGGTTTTAGATAGCTCTTCAAAATTCTCTTCTATAGCATCACGGAACTGGAACAGGTACCGTATACGCGTTTGTGCTGGAGTGGATCTCCATCTCCAAAATGCTGCTTTAGCAGCTGCGATGGCCTCTTGGGTTTCTTCAGCAGTCGACATAGGCACCTTTGCTAATAATTCACCATTTATTGGATTGATGACTTCGCGGGTTTCCTTCGATTTGGATTCCTGCCAGCGACCATTTATGTAATTTTTCAGGATTTCACCTTGCATTTAGGGGGCACCTTCTCAGAAACGCTAAAAGTATTAGAAAAGAATGTCAGCGGTTACTTATTATCTTTGTACTCGGTTGCACTCTGTTCGTTCGCCATCACACCACGGAGTAGAATATTAGAAATCTCTGACCAAGCTTCTCCAGTTTCAGTGCGAGCCATTCCAAACAACTCATAACCCTGTAACCCATCCTGTAACGCAATCAATCCGAGGGCTAATGTATTCGTGTTTACTTCGCGTTGAATTACTCCTTTCTCTTTCTGATCCTCAAAGAAGTCAGTCAGATACTTGAAGGCTTCATC